>JACUUX010000007.1 GCA_014859105.1 Nitrospirota bacterium | reverse complement strand
AAGTGTGTTTCTTAAATCTTAGAGCATGGTTGTCTCAAACACCATTATTATTTTTTAACGAATTGAATTTTTCGATGTATTGTAATACCGTCCATACGAAAGCGGAATGGCTCCATGTAAGCGGTGAAACAGACAGAGGAGAACTGTCTACAGGGTGCAACTGTTCGGCAAGCACACCGGAAGGAAGAGCATTCCTTCCACACCATTCCAGGTAAGGAAGTGCCTCGCGAAGTTCCTGTAGACTTTCGGCCCGGTCTATAAAATACTCTCCTAACCAGAGCGTTGAGATAAACCATGGATTGCCCGGAATATCCGGCGGGCTGTCGCTCGGCCGTTGATAAACATCATTCTGGTATCGGGCACAGCCTTCAACAGGGGTTTTGAGCCATAGTTTTCTATGTATTGCCTCCATTGTTTCAACCATACGTGAATCTCTGGGAGGTAATGCTCCCAGAATCGTGAGTCCCAAAAGACTGACATCGATCACTTCATCGAGTTCATAGCCCTTATCTTTTCTATAACCGGAGCGGGCATACCTCTTCAGACCAGTGTGGTACAAATGCTTGATAAGCCCTTCCTTCATTTGTTCGGCCACTTTGTCATATTTCTCTGCCAGGGAAGTATCTCGAAAGACTCTTGCAAAACTCGCTGCTGCCCTGAGACCGGCAATTACTGCTGCAACAGTAAAGGAGTGTACTCCGAAACGCTCTTCCCAGAGATCATAGCAGGGCATGGGCAGTTTAGTCTCGGGATCGCGGTTGGTTACCAAAAAGTCGGCAGACTTTTTAATAAGCTTGTCATAGAGTGGTCTGATAAATTCTATGTCTTTCGAACTCTCAAAGTGTATCCAGAGTGCCCAGAGAATCAAAGCAGTTGAGTCCTCCTGTATTGGGAGCACTGCCTTTCCATCCACTAACCATGGATGCCAGTTGCTGGCCAGTGATCCATCAGGATTGTAATGCTGGTAAAGATATCCTTCCTCTGATAGAACACGGGCACAAAAGTCGAAAAATTTCATGCACACATGCGTGTAACCGGCCTTTGCCAATGCAGTGGCTACGAAGGCCCCATCGCGGCCCCACATGTAAGAATATGTATCTTTTCCAAAACGGACTATATCCGAGTCATTCGCTGCAATGATCGCCCCCCGGTTGTCGATCTGTGTTCTCAAAATGAGGAGGCTTCGGTTGAAAATGTCAGTGACCGTTTTGGGCAGATCTCCAAAGGATCTGGATTCTTTTTGGACCCATGCTTCCCAGTAATTCGACGTCCTTCTGATCAGTTCTGTCGGCGTCTTCTCTATTACTTCATGGTTGAGTTGAGCCACCTCATGGTAAAGCGTGCCTGCTGCCACCCAGTAAAAAGCTTCTGCTTTCCCGCCGAGGGGCAACTGCAACCATATTCCGATTGTAGAGTCAGCAGAGCCCCAGGAAATTGGGTTTCCGCTAAGTTCGCCGTCCTCAGCATCTTTCCAAGTTCCTTCCCTTCCCGGAACCTCCTTGTCTCCGCAGGCGTAGTGATCCACGCCATACTTTTCGGCCGCAGAACAACCAATGAGAAAATACCTATTGACTTTGTAGTGTATAATGGAACGGCTTCGTGGATCAAAATAAGCCGTGTCTCCTATATCATTGCCATAAAGATGGAAGTCGTGACTGAAAAAGAGTCTCACTTGACGCTCCTTCTCCTCCAGATTTGTCACCTCGATTTTTTTTATATATATGTTCAAGTATATATCGACCACATCAGAGCAGCACAGTTCCAAACCCAAAGCCTCGTTTTTCAAAAAGACATTAGTCAAGAGGCTGTTATCATAATATCTTAAGTCCTTTCTCCATTCTGGACCCATCCAGGAGCATCGTCCATCTACCCAGACTCCAAACCTAAATGGGTTACCCTTTGAATGGTTTTCCTGGCCTATAAAGGGGAAATATACATCCCTGATCTGATAATCGGAATCAAAATTAAAAAGAAGATTGCCATTGCTTACTGGAATGTCTTTGGGCATGTTTTCCTATATGGCTATCCTTGCATCGTGGAGGGGTTTCGAAAGATAGCTGGTTGACACCCTGCTGTAGCTACCTGATATTTTATGATCGTTGACTGTCTGTTGATACAACGCTGAATATTTATAGGCCATATTTGTTATAGAGAAATTATTCTGTACATGTCTCCGGCATTCACGAGGGTCGATAGAGTCGATATGGTCAACTGCCCCAATCATATCATTCATGCAATCCACCAAGAACCCTGTTTTTCCGTCCACCATTATTTCCGGAACTGCACCTTTATTGAATGCAATAACTGGCGTGCCACATGCCATTGACTCGATCAGGACAAGTCCAAATGGCTCATCCCATTGTATAGGGAATAAAGTGGCTCGAGCATGCCGGTACCATTGCCTGTTATGCTCGCTACTGATTTCTCCGATGTAGATAATCTGTTTGTCACAGTCCAATAAGGGCTTCATAACCCTGTCATAATAGTCATTATCAACTGAATATTTGCCGACTTCAACCAACAGGTCTATAGAATTCTTCAAGCCTGCAAAAAACTCCCTGTCTGCGATCTTATTCTGGACACAACCTGCAATGATAAGTTTAGAACCTGTCTTCTTTGCAAGTTCTATGGCCTTATCCTGTCCCTTGTCACGGGTTATCCTGCCGATAGTGAATAAATAGCTTCCTTTGTCCGGCTCCTCTTTTAAAGGGTATTTTTCAACTTCAATTCCGTGGTAAACAACATGTGCTGTGTTTACCAGGTTATTATACTGCCTTTTCTGATATTCGCTTATCGAGGCGCAATACACCAGGGGAGATGACAGAGGATTACACCAGCGCTGGTAAGCTCCTTCCAACGAGCTTTCTTTTGCGGGCACGTGAAGAGTCATCACAATTGGTACATGCATGCTGAATGCAACGTCATACATGAACTCGACCGCATCTGCATCATGCATGTGTATGACGTCAATATCGCCCATCCTTGCCCTACACAATGCCCTTGAAAGGTGCATATTCGTGGTTTTACGCTGTTTCGGGGTGTCATCGCTACAATACTCACCGATGCTGTGAGCAACAGTCACGTAATGTTCCCCTGAGACTCTGGAATCACCTGAACAGGCAACGATCGACCTGTGACCTAAAGAATGGAGTCCTTTATCAATATTATAGATGACTGTTTCTATGGGGCCATACCCTAGATCTGGCCTGATCGGCTGGTTAAGTGTTGATACCTGCAGTACTGTAAGTTTTTCAAGTTTTGTCTTTATTGGCATAGTTCTCATGGTCTATAAAATGGAAAATTTTTTCAGAGATGCCTGGAGGTTAATGATCAGGTATGACTGAATGATAAGATTTATTAGACGACTTATACTAATACGAAGATGTGGCAAATTGCAACCATATCTTTGAATCCCGCAATGATATGTCAAATTTTGAACATGTTGACTTTAGGAATGAATCAATATCTTGGTAGTAACAGAAAATATGAGATTTGCCAGTTAATGCAAATAGTAAGGTTAAAGATTTCCATCCGGTAATAAACGGGAATCAGAATTTGTCGATGCGTTAACTACTATGTGTTATTCACACCCGTCAATAAAAATTGGGATCCTCTTCTTTTTGACTCGCTATAGATGAAAATTTCTTCCGGCATTTCACACAGGGACAAATAGCCCCCAAGACCCGCTCGGCAGGTAATTGAATTCTGAACACCGGAAAGAATTCGCAAGACTCCGGGACGAACTATTTGGTCATAAGAGAGCAAGACCAGTTTCAAGTACTGTGAGCATCTGTTACAACCTGTCTCTTTTCTGAAACATTTTGTTGTGGCTGAAGTCTGCTTTTATCGATCACTTTGATGGGCGTTTGTTAGATTAAGAACTAAATGCCTTCGAAATGTCTCAGACTCCTATCGAAATTCTTCGCAGAATAAATAACTTAGCCCGGAGCTCAAAAAAAGGTAAGAACTTTATTGTCCACAAATGTAGGGACTTAGTTGTCTTTGGCTTGAAAAAGTAAAAACTTTAACTTCTGGGGTGAATATCGGCTTCGTTAAAAATCAACAACTTGAATCTTCTTTTTGTCAGAACTTTATTGTCTGCAGATACGGTTATCGGGAGACAACAAAGTTTCGCTTAGACAACAAGGTATTTGTCGAAGAGAGGATAGAGTATCAGAAAGAAATATCTATCCTGAAAGACCTTTGCCTTGAATAATTGCACTTACGACGTGCAAGTTTTTATATAAAGAAGGCATGAGATTTGTATAAACCCTACAGCCTGAAGGGAAACACATTTAAACTATATATGAAAACGTTGTCTACTCTTAATTTATTGAAATTCATAAAATCTAAGCACTTAAAAATGAATTAAGTGAATATATATTTTGTGATATAATTCTCTTATCAATAGGTAATATTTACAGGAGGTTACAAATGAATACAATAGCAGTCAAGTCTTCAAAAGATAAAATTGTAGTAACCTTTGATAAAACCAAATCAAATATGGATATACTTTTAAAGTTTATTGACAGGCTTGATATAGAAGAGAAAGCAAAAAAAATAGATTTTAGTAAAGATATTCTTAAAATAGCTGAAGAAATTAAAAGCAAATGGTGGCGAGATAATAAAAAAAGATTTTTGAAATAGTCACAATGAAGGTAGTCGTTGATACCAATATCCTGTTTTCTGCATTCCTTTCTGAGAACTCTCAATACAGAGATTTATTATTTGACGAAAAGTATGAATTTTACTCTCCTAATTTTGTTTTTCTTGAAATTTTCAAACATAAAGAAAAAATATTAAAATGCAAAAAGAATCTGAAGAAGAAGTATATGGATTTCTGGGTAAGATGCTGAAAAGGGTAAGTTTTGTTAAGGAGGGTGTGGTTTCAGTAGAAAATTATGAAAAAGCAAATACTATGTGTAGAAAAATCGACGAAAATGACACACCATTTGTTGCTTTAGCACTTGAGATTGATGCTTATCTGTTTACTGGTGACGAAAAGCTTAAGAAAGTATTAAAAGATAAGGGTTTTGATAAGTTCTTGCTAATAAATTATTAAATCCGTCCTTATTTGAGTGAAGTTTTTCATAAAATTTATTATTCCTTGCGGAAATATCCTTTACTGGACGGCAGGGCCTATCATATATTTACAAAAAGCATCGCAGGGTAAGAAATCACTATTCCCTTATCAGTGCCGGGACGACAGGTATTTTAAAAGATTTTAAAGAACTCGAGATTCACGATTCAAAATCCTTGAAAAAAAACCTTATAAGCCAGGATAAAGGGCAGAAGAGGATGCTCTCGACGTTTCTCGATGCGATAAGACAGGGCGAGCCTTCGCCAATAAGTTTTGAAGAGATCTATTACGTAACACTCACCACTTTCAAGATTATTGAATCAATTAAGGCAAAAAAAATATTAACAATTATATAATATATCTAAGCTTGTGTTAGGTTTATAATGAGAGAAAGAATTCTAATGGAAATTCAAGAGAGGTAAAGGAGGTGAAACATTTTGAAGACAGTTAAAGTTAATCTCCCTGAAAAACTTGCTATAGAAGTAGAGAATTATGTTAAAGGTGGATGGTTTAGCAATGAATCAGAGGTCATCCGCGTTGCTTTGCAGGAATTTATACGGCGCCATCGCTTTGAATTAATAGAAAAATTCATGAAACAGGATATTGAGTGGGCATTGAAATTGAAAAAGGCTCCATCCGGATGAAGACAGTTGTTTGTGATACTGGACCTATTTTGCACTTAAAAGAAGCAAATTTGTTAAATCTTTTGGAAAAAATGGGGGTAATATACATACCACATCAGGTGGATGCCGAGCTTTCCGAAATTGATAATTCCTGGAGCAATGAGAAACCTTTCTGGATTAGTATCCATAATTTGTCAGAGGCGGACTTAAATCAAGCCGAGGTTTTAAGTAATTCAGGACTTCTTGCAATAGGCGAGTCAGCAGCAATTATACTCTCCAAACAGTTGAAAGCTGATTGGTTTTTGAGAGATGATGCTTCAGCAAGAATATTTGCCAGTACGATGGGAATAGAAGTCCATGGTTCTTTGGGTGTAGTGCTCTGGGCTGCTGCAACTGGACATTTAGGATATGAAGAAGCTAAGTTGGCTATTAAAAGATTGTCACAATCGTCTCTCTGGATCTCTCAAAATATCTTACGGGAATCCTATCAAGCATTAGATGAAATGTTTTTATGAACTTTCTGTAAATAAACTATAGAAGTTTTTTGTTTGGTTAATGGATATTCTTCTATGCCTGAAAAATCTGACGGATTGCATCGAACGTGAGGATTTCCGGGGTTATGATCCATATGATGCTCTAAACAGCCGGTTATTAAAAGCCTTTTCTTTTAATCAAAAATATCTCCGGATAGCCTTTACCCAGACCTTGAAGAGATTGCCTTGTAATATCAGGCCCCTGCTTTTTATCAGGAAAGATTATTACCCAAAAGGAATTGGTCTATTTCTCACTCCTTATCCCTGACGGTGTCGGTGCTGTTCTTGCTCTCAGGATACTGTACGGAATGAAAACGAAGAGAGTTCCGGGAGTTGATCTGATGCATAACCTTTGCAGGGTTGCAGCAGAGAAGGGCTATAAGATATTCATATATGGAGCAAAGGAGGAAGTAAATAAAAAGGCTACAGAGAGACGCCGGAAGATGTATGAAGGGATAAAGATTATCGGAAGAAGTAACGGATATGTATCTAAGGATAAAATGGAAGACTTGATACAGCGGATAATAGTATTAGCGGTAAAATATTTAAGAAGATAATGAAGTTTTTGTCTTCAATGGGTTTATTAAAGTTACCAAAATTTTTGCAGATAAATCTATAATCGTGAGATGAAAAATGCACCAGTTTCTTCCCTCACAAAACACTAGATTGTCAGGTCATAAGTTGTTATATGATGAGCAAAAGTTACAGAAGTGTTAAAGAAGATGATATAATAATTTTGAATAATATTAACAAAATATTAAGGAGGGAGTTAATTTATGATAAGCATAAAATATGAAAATGAAGATGCTGTATTAATCTTTCCTAAACGATTGATTTCCAATCAATATGTTCAGAGTTTTATTGAAAGATTAAATATAGAAAACATTACCCAGAAAAGCAGGCTTACAGAAAAGGAAATAATGGAATTATCTGAAAAAATCAAAAAGGATTGGTGGAAGAAAAATAGAGATAGGTTTATAGGAAAGATGAAGAAGGATTAAGGCTTGAAAAAGCTGATAGTAGACACAAACATAATGTTTTCTGTTTTGCTGGGGAAAAGCAAGAAAATTAGAGAAATATTGTTTTCGTCGGAAGATTTCAAACCTTACTCATGTAAATTTTCAATAGTAGAGCCATTCAAACATAAAGATAAATTAATAAAAAATTCAGATGATAGCTTAAGAGAAGCATATGTATTATGTAATGATATAGATGAGAAAGATCTGCTTTTTGTTGCACTGGCAATTGAATTAGATGGTCTGTTATGGACAGGGGATAAAGAATTACTTAAAGGCCTGAAAAGCAAAGGGTTTGAGAAAGTATTTATTCTGAAGTAATTCCAATAAGTTTATTTTGAAGCTTTAAGTATGCGAACTTCAGGAAGGAAGCAGTGTGTTCCCAGACAGTGTCCCATTTGCAAAGTTTTAACTCTTATAAATAAACCCGTAAATGAAACATTGACTTGTTAAAAATAAAAGTGCCTCTATCTATTGGAAAGAGGCACTTTTATTGCCATAAAACCAGGACTTTACTTAATCATATCCTTCAAAGATTTCCCCGCTGTGAACTTTGTAATTTTCCGGGCAGCAATCTTAATTGCTTCCCCTGTTCTCGGGTTCCTACCTATCCGTGCCTTCCGCTTGCCCACTGAGAAAGTGCCAAACCCGATCAACGTAACTTTGTTGCCCTTTTTCAGGGTTTTCTTGATCCCGTCAATGAATGAATCAAGAGCCTTTTCCGCTGCTCCTTTAGCAATTTTTGCCTCTTTTGCCATTTTTTCAATCAGGTCAGCCTTTGTCATAAAAACCTCCTTTAAATATTTTTTTCAAAAGTATACATGATTATTTATCAAATGGGAAATAAATTTATATATTAATATTTACAATTAAGGCAATGAGACAATTTATCTTCACCGTTACAGGAGGGATCGGTGCCTCTTTTGTCGCTAATATTACAGCATGCATCTTTCGTCCCGAAGGGAACTCTCCATTTTTTGCAATGACACCTACTACTGTTGAATTTCAAAGATTGGCTTCAATCGCAATATTCCTTTCTTATATCGTGAACCTCAAAACGTATTCATTACTAATTGGAATATATATAATATTAGCAAGCTTTTGAACATTACAGCAGTACAAGAAATAGACCCTTCTTTTTGTTTAATAACCCGATAATTTCATCCTGTTCACAGTTTTACATGCTCATTGATAAACTGCTCCAGATACAATTCGGTGGTAGCATCATCGTACATGACCGCATCCATTTGTTTCGTATAGACTGTCAACCTGCCGAGGATCTCTAATCTGTCCTCCAAGTGTGCCCTCTTATATTTTGTGATAATGGCTTCGAGACTATCTTCTGTGGTCTTCACATGAAAATCAAAGTTTTTCAGAACCTCACTTACCAGTCTGACCCTTCTCAATCTCCTTTTCATATCCGCACCACCACCCTTAAACAGGAACCTGATGTAATTGTCGTTTATATTTTCTCCAGTATATGCCTCTACGACAGAAAGATGGTAACCGAGTCTGATGGAGAAGTTCATGTATTCCCGTGATATGAAGGTAAAACTCTTCTCACCCATTTGTTCGAGTTCAGACTCTGGTATGGAGGCAGTACGTGCCATCATCCCCAGAAATCCTTTGACGTCAACATGTCTTGGTTCCGGCCATGTTAACGACGTAAGTCCTCTTAGAAAGGCTTTTAACGGTATTGAACGGATATGATCAGGTCTGAATTCTTCTGACATACCTTCTATGCCCTCTCCCAAGTCGATGATATATATATCCAATGGTATCCCTGCCACAAGTCTCACTGCCTCGACATCTTCCGGTAATTCCTTGGATATTTTAAACATCTCATGCATTGCCTTTTGATGGGCGAATCGTGCTATATCGTGGAAGGTCTCACAAAGCTCGGGCCTGAACCTTTCATCATCAGGGTTTACTAAATTTAGCGGAATGACCCATTGAATAATTGGGTCGATATCTTTCAAGGGTTTTATCCTTTTAAAATATCTTTCTTTTTTCCTTGAAAATTCAGACAACTCCTTGACCCGCCCCTCATAAACAAGGCAATTTATTGCATCTACTGTTATCTCCAGACCATTTTGAATAACCTCTGTTGCAACCTCGGTATCAACTATCGTTGGAATCTGGAATTCACGGGCAACTGTTGCCATATGAACTGTAGCAGCTCCGATATCGGTTACTATTGCACTTGCCTTTTTCATGACAGTAACAAACTTCGCAGAGGTATGCTTTGCTATAAGCACAGCACCTTCAGGGAAGTTCTCCAGATCTTCTTCTTGCCTTACAATATATGCCCTCCCAAAATCTATTCCTTTACATGCAATAATGCCTTTATCAATCAGGATATTATAACCTTTAATAACTTCAGGTATATATCTTGATATCTCTTCTTTTATCGAGATATTTAGAGGCCTTGTCTGTAATATATAAGGCATATTATCTTTGCCTACTGCCCATTCAATATCCTGAGGACATGCATAGTGTTTTTCGATTGCTATTGCATATTCGGCAAGGGTTTTTATATGTTCATCAATCAGGCAGGGGATTCCTATTGTATTATCAGATAAGGATATTACCTCCACATCTGCATCTGGTTTACTAACAAGCATTGTTTTTTGTGCCGGGATATTTTTTTGAATTATCTGGAAAATTGATCTTGACATAATATATGTCTCAGGTGCTACAGCCCCTTCAACCACTGGCTTCCCAAGGCCTCGTACACTGCTAATAATCATGGTATCAGTCTCCGGGTTATTCGGGTCTCTGGTATACATCACACCTGCACACCTTGCATCAATCATTTGGACAATGCAAACAGCCATAGCCATTTCATGTTCATACAACCCTTTTGTCTTATAATAAAAAATCCCTATCGGGTTATACAGGCTTGCAACAACTTCCTTATATTTCAGGAGGATTTGGTCTGATGGTACATTGAGGAAAGTAGAGTATTGTCCCGCGAAACTGAATTCCCCATCCTCATGAACAGCACTACTTCTTACGGAGACTTTAACCTCATAACCACATTTATTACAGAGTCTTCTATAGGCATTTAGTATTTCTTCTTCCAGGTCTTCTGGTATTTGAGCCCCTGCAATCTCATCTTGAATCTTCCTGCTCTTGTTATTTAAAACCTCCATGTCTTCCGCACACAATTCTGATAATGTTTTCTCTATTTTTTCAAGAAGCCTGTTATGCTCCATGAATTTTTTAAAGGCAAATGTGCTGATTGCAAAACCTTCAGGTGTGGGGATTTTAAGACTATTTCTTATTTCTCCCAGGTTTGCATTTTTATTGCCGAACATATCAATCATTCCCTTGTTAATTTCATCAAAGGGCTTGGTATAGCTGCTTATGGGAATCTTATGTTTTTTTGTCAGAAAATTTTCTATTTTTGAGTGAATCTCATTCAATCTTTCGTTAAGGACGGCATATTTATCTTTCGATATCTGATTAAGATGATCTATTATCTTTCTGACACTTTTTGCAATCTCATTGATTTGCCCGAGAATTTCCTGCCTGTCAACGGGGAAATTGCTCGACAATTTTTCTTCTATGTCTGCCATTAATTCAAGGACAACGTTGTTTTCTGACAGGAGTGTCTGAAAGGATTGGTATTTTTTGAGAAAACGCTCTTTGCCTTCCTTGTGCCTTTCAGATGTTACCGGTTTTTTGAAAATTTCTGATATTTGCTTCCAGATCATCATCTTTCAACCTCTCCTGTTTTTAAAAAGAGGTTATCTTCAATAGATTATTTCATTCTGATGTTTATAGCTTCTATCCTATTATCATGATCTCACCTGAAAAGTCTATTCTTCGAGTTTATCCTCGGTAGTTCAGCCATTTTTTAAAACCTGATAGCCTTTTAAAGAGTTGTCTTTATCAGGGCACCCGCTGTTTTATTTATATATTTCAAGCATATGATGAACTGACAGGTTTGTCAATTTTTTGAACACTATAAAAAAATAATGATACCGTGTTTTGCGGATTACTGCTTATAACCTTCATTTGAAATATTCCTCCAAAGGTTGTAGATTACAACCAATAACCTTACGTCACAGAATGGCATTATAAAAACATGATGAATATTAAAGGTTGTAAACGAACCAGAGAATCGCTCGATAATGCAGAAAAACAACTCAGGTACCTTTCCTCACAAATTATTGCTGCCCAAGAAATAGAGAGAAAAAGAATTTCACGAGAACTGCATGATGAATTAGGGCAGGCTCTATCTCTTATAAAGTTCAAATTAAGTTTTATCAAGAAAAATCTTCAAGATGAACAGACACTTATCAGGAAGGAATGTGAAGATATTCTGGAGTTCATCAACCAGGTCATTGAAAATGTTCGCAGGCTCTCCAGAGATTTAAGTCCTACCGTTCTCGATGATCTCGGTCTCACAGCAGCTATTCGATGGTTAATAAACAATTTAAAAACAAGCAATAAAAAGATCCAAATTACAAGCAATATTACAAATATCGATCATTTTTTCCCCCAAGATGCACAGATTAATATATACCGGATAATCCAGGAAGCACTCACAAATATAGGCGAACATGCGCAAGCCAAGAATGTTTCTATACATATCGCAAAACACAGCAAGGTAATTTCCTTTTCTATAGAAGATGATGGGAAGGGATTTAATGTAAAGCAGGCTTTGAGGAAAATAACTATTGAAAGAGGCTTGGGATTGGCAAGTATGGCAGAGCGCGTGCAGATGATCGGGGGAGTTTTCAATCTTTGCAGCGAAGAAGGGCAAGGCACTCAAATTAAGTTCACTATACCATTCAAAAAGAAGGATTTGTGATGCAATCTTACAAAATTCTCCTTGCCGATGATCATGCTCTCTTTCGAGAGGGGTTGAAGAGAATACTTGCAGAGGCAAGTGAACTCAAAGTTATTGGAGAGGTCGCAGATGGATTGGAACTCCTGAAAACACTGAACCGAATCAAACCTGATATGATTATTCTTGATATTTCCATGCCGAACATTCGAGGTATTGAAGCAATTCAAGAAATCAAGGCTATTCATCCAGAAACAAAAATACTCGTACTGACTATGCATAGTGATATTGAATATCTCCACCAGGCGATTTCCTCGGGTGCACATGGATACCTATTAAAAGAAGATGCAGACGGAGAGCTTTTTTCAGCTATTGATAAAGTCAAGCAAGGGAAGATCTATGTATCACCAAAACTCTCAGAGTATCTGACAGAAGATTGGGCGAGAATCCATCGAGGTGAACATGAGCCAGCATCTGAAATTGAACCGCTGACGACACGCGAGAGGGAAATACTTAAGTTAGTTGCTGAGGGAAAGTCAAGTAAAGAAGTTGCTTCTCTTTTAAATATCAGCATCAGGACTGTGGAGCATCATAGAGCGAAGATTATGGATAAACTGAATCTAAAAAATGTTGCTGAACTTATCAAATACGCAATTCAAAAAGGTTATATCTAACTTGTAAAAAAGTTTGATATATTTTCTTGTCTTTTATCTGTAGTAATACCTCATCATTTATAGGCAATTTCACCTATATAAAATTATGCACTTCTGCGGATCTTTTTCGGTTATCCCATTTGATAGTCTATATATAAAGTTACCGGAAAAAAATATTGAAAGGAGGCAAAAAAGAATGACGATAGAAGAGACGGAAGAACTGATCGATGAACTCAACCTCGTTGAACATGAAGCCTCAAATGTCATTATATATCGGGGTTGTGAGATTCCTATTGAAGAAGAAACATGTTTTGATTTAACAATGAACAATCAAAACTAATCCGAAAAATGCTTTGTTGAGGAGGGCGAGTAAAAAGCTCGCCTTTTTTATTGTGGATTTTGTTTGTTAATCATCAAAAACTCATGCCATGAAGGTTGTTTATTTCCATTAGAGACGCTAGCGGGAGAATTGTTTCATGTATTGAGATCGTCAGGAATATCAACGAGCGTAAGCGAGTAGAGAATTCGCTTCAGGAAAGTGAAGAAAAGTTTCTCCGCAAAGACGGAACTTACCTGTGGGCTCTTCTGTCCGAAAATCCGCTTTATGACAAAAATGGCAATTATATTGGTGCATTGGCAATGGTAACTGACATTACAGAGCGAAAACGAATGGAGACAGGTGCGAGGAAAAGCGGCAATTTTATATTGATCATTGGCAGATTATTATGATATTCTTGAATTTACCATCTTTGCCAGCCAATAATTGAGAATGGTGTCTATGTCATATCGAGCTTGGTTTCAATGCATCAACCATGAGTGTCGAGCGAGCTATCCGCTCGACTCGATCATCTACCGCTGTAAAGAATGCGGTTCGTTGCTTGAGGTGAAGCACGACATCAATGCCCTCGCAAAGCGTGATGCCAGGGCGTGGATGAAGCTGTTTGATGACCGCTACAAGTCTACCGAGTGGCCTTATGGATCAGGTGTGTGGGGTAAGAAGGAATGGGTCCTGCCGCAGATTGACAATGACAACATCGTCTCGCTTTATGAGGGAGGCACCAACCTTTTCTGGGCCGAGCGGTTTGGCGGGATGCTTGGCTTGGATAATCTCTGGATCAAACTCTGCGGTAACTCCCACAGCGGCTCATTTAAGGACCTCGGCATGACGGTGCTCGTTTCTCAGGTCAAACAGATGATAAGCCAGGGAGTGCCAATCAAGGCGGTTGCCTGCGCATCCACTGGCGATACATCGGCTGCGCTGGCGGTTTACTGTGCTGCTGCAGGTATCCAGTCTGTCGTGTTGCTGCCGAAGGACAAAATCTCCATCGCGCAGCTCATCCAGCCTATCTCCAACAGTGCACTGGTATTGTCGCTGGATACCGACTTCGACGGCTGCATGAGTGTTGTTCAGGAAATAACCAAGGACGAAACAATCTACCTTGCCAATTCAATGAACTCTTTGCGCATCGAGGGACAGAAAACTGTGGGCATCGAGATCGTCCAGCAATTCGATTGGGAGGCGCCTGATGTGATCATCATCCCTGGCGGTAATTTGGGGAATGTCTCTGCACTGGGCAGCGGACTGCTTATGATGCAAGAACTCGGACTTATTACAAAGCTGCCACGCATCGTTGTTGCGCAGGCCGAGAGAGCCAACTCACTTTATCTCTCATATCTAAAAAACTTCGAGACCTTTGAGCCGATTCAGGCCCGGAAGACATTAGCGAGTGCCATCCAGATCGGCAACCCTGTCAGCATCGAAAAGGCCATCCGCACACTAAAGCAGTTCAACGGCATCGTCGAACAGGCCACTGAGCAGGAACTGGCTGACGCTGCGGCCTTAGGTGACATCACAGGAATGTTAAACTGCCCCCACACCGGGGTTGCGCTTGCGGTGCTGATCAAACTGCTTAAAGATGGCAAGATCGACAAGTCTGAGCGTGTTGTGGTCATCTCCACGGCACATGGCCTGAAGTTTACTGATTTCAAGGTCTGCTATCATAAGGGGACTCTGGACTTTCCTTGTCACTTCGCTAATAAACCCATAGAGCTGCCGCCCCGGGTGGACGCAGTCAAGGAAGTCCTTCAGCAAGCTTTGCAGAAGAGGAGAAAACCGGTGGCTAAAAAGTCATCAAGCACAAGGAACTGGAATCCGGCTACCCTCGCAATCCATGGTACGAGCCGCACTCCCAAGGCCCATTATGCAGTCTCCACGCCGATAGTCCAGACATCTAATTACTATTTCGACTCCACCGCGGATTTGCTGGAGTTCATGAAGGCAAAGAGTGAAGGCCGTGTCATGCGCGAACACGAGTATGGCCGATACGGCAACCCGACCCAGCAGGAATGCGAACGCAAGCTGGCGGCAATCGAGGGAGCCGAGCGAGCAATGCTGTTCTCAACCGGCATGAGCGCGGTGATTTTGACATTGCTCGCATACATGCGCCGTAACGGCCACATTATCTTTACTAAAGACTGCTACCGCCAGACACGCGACTTTGCAACAAACCTGCTGGCCCAGTTCGGGGTGCAAGTCTCGCTGGTAGACCCTACTGCCGACGCAATAGCAAAAGCGATACAACCCAACACTAACATCATCTTTACCGAATCTCCTACCAATCCCTACCTTCGAATACTGGACATCCCTGCAGTAGTAAAGGTTGCCAAAAAGCATCGCGTGATTGCCATTATAGACGCAACATTGGCTACACCTTATAACATTAAGCCGCTTGAAATGGGTGTGGATATCGTTATCCATTCTGCCACCAAGTATCTAGGGGGCCACAATGACCTGCTGGCTGGTGTTACCCTTGGCAAACACGAGCTGCTGAACGAACTAAACCGCGTGCAGCGGATGATAGGTGCCACGCCCGGACCATTCACCTGTTTCCTTCTCGAACGCGGGCTGAAAACCTTTGCGTTGAGAATGGCTCACCATAATTGTGCCGGTCTGAAAATTGCCAAAATGCTTGAGTCGCACCCCAAGATCGAGAAGATATGGTATCCGGGTCTGGAATCGCACCCGGATCACAGAATTGCGGTTGAGCAGATGAGAGGCTTTGGCAGCGTAATCACATTTCTGCTCAAAGGCGGTGACAAGGAGACACGCAAATTCATTGATTCTCTGGAGTTGTTCCTTATTACGCCTAGCCTTGGCGGCAGCGAGAGCCTGGTGACGCAGATGGCAACAATGTCGTTCTTTGACTACCCTGAGGATTACCGCCATTCAATCGGTATGGTAGACAACCTTGTGCGCATAGCGCTGGGACTTGAAGATGAAGACGACCTTATAGCAGATTTGAAGCAGGCATTGGACAAGATGTGAACCTGTCAGGTAAGCTTTCCCATGTCTTTCAAAAAAATAACTGTTCGGTCATCAGAAACCGGTGAGCGGCTCGATACATTCCTCGCAAAAAAAAGTGGCATTACACGTTCACAGATTAAGAAACTTATAGAGAAGGGTGATGTGCTCGTTAATGGTAAATGTGTCAGCCAGAGTTATAAGATAAGAAAAGAAGATGTAATTAGCGTAAATACAGTTGAGAAAAAAAATGAAGGCCTTATAGCCGAGCCGATACCGATAGAGATCTTATATAAGGATGATTATGTGGTTGTTGTGAACAAACCACCGTCAATGGTTGTTTACCCTGCTGCCGGTCATGCAAGGGGCACGCTCATGAATGCCCTTACTTATTATTGCAAGAAACTCGCTACAGCAGGAGCCCCCTTAAGGCCTGGAGTTGTGCACAGGCTTGATAAAGATACATCAGGAGTTATGGTTGTAGCTCTTGAGGATAAAGCATACTACGACCTGATTCAACTATTCAGACAGAGAAACATAAACAGAAAATATATTGCTTTGATCTACGGTTATCCGGGGAAAGATGAAGGCGAAATAACATCGATGATAGGACGTTCGGTATCAGACAGGAAGAAAATGTCAACATGTGTAAAAAGAGGAAAAGAGGCAATTACAAAATGGAAAGTGTTAAAGAGGTTTGTTGATGCTACACTTATTGAGGTAAGACTCGAAACCGGGCGAACCCATCAGATAAGGGTGCATTTTGCATCCATAGGACATCCTGTACTGGGTGATAAGACATACGGAAAGAAAGTTGAGTTAAAAGGAAAGAAAAATCTAATATTTCCAAGGCAGATGCTTCATGCCGCATTGTTAGGGTTTACTCATCCGGCAACAGGTGAGTATCTCGAATTTTCAAGCCCTTTGCCTGACGACATGATGCGAAAAATACAAGAACTTATAGTACTTTTTAAATAATAGTGAATTGGGTTAATCCCCGAAGCTTATACCGAGAGACCTTGCTGTCAGGATTATATCAGAATCTTCGGGTACTGATTTCATCTGACCGATTGCATCTTCGATAGGCACAGAGTGAATTTCGGTTGAACCAAGTGAAACCATTGTGCCGAATTTCCCTGCTTCGGCAAATCTTACCGCAGCTGTGCCGAATCTCAGACTGAGCAGTCTGTCAAAGGTTGTTGGTGCACCACCCCTCTGCAGATGACCCAGTACGATAACCCTCGTCTCCTTGCCGGTTCTTTCCTCGATTTCATCAGCTACCTTTTTACCGATGCCTCCAAGCCTTAGTTCACCCGGACTCTTTTCAATAAATGTTACATCACCGCCAACGGGCCTTGCACCTTCTGCAACCACAACGATTGCGAAATCCTGTCCGATTAGAGCCAATTGTCTTATTTTCCTGCATACCTTCTCAAGGTCAAAAGGTATCTCCGGTATCAGGATTACATCGGCTGAACCGGAAATGCCAGAATAAAGCGATATCCACCCAACATATCTTCCCATAACCTCGACGACCATAACCCTGTCATGAGATTTAGCGGTAGTCTGGATTTTATCTATGGCTTCAGTCGCTGTGTTGACTGCTGTATCAAATCCGAAGGTAACATCTGTGGAGCTTATGTCATTGTCTATAGTTTTAGGAATACCGATAACAGGAATGCCTTTCTTGAAAAATTTATTGGCAATAGTGAGACTGCCGTCGCCTCCGATTGCGATAAGGGCATCAAAACCAAGGGCCTTAAAATTCGAAACTACAAAATCCGATATATCTGTTTCTATAGAAGTTCCGTCGGATTTTTTTTCAATATAATTGAAGGGATTGCCTCTAATGGCAGACCCGAGGATTGTACCCCCGATGTTAGTTATGTCCCAGACTGTTTCAGGTGTAAGACGGACTATATGCTTTGTATCAATGAGTCCCCTGTAACCATACTTAATGCCGTAAACTTCCCAACCCTTGCGGTGGGCAGCAAGTACGATACCCCGTATAACTGCATTAAGGCCAGGGGCATCGCCCCCTCCTGTATTAACAGCTATCTTCATTCTGTAACCTCCAGTGCTTCTTTTTTTGATACCCTCGGAGGAGGGTCAGGAATTTTTGATGGATACCCGACAGGGATAATTGCTACTGGTCTTAAATAATTCGGTAGCCTCAGAATTTTAAAAACTTCATCCTCGTGGAATGCACCTACCCAGACAGAGCCGAGTCCGTTTTCATGTGCAACAAGCATCATCCCCATTATGCTGGCAGCAACATCCTGTATTGAATACAAAAAGACTCCTCTTTCTCCATACTTATATGCTATCCGGCTATCAGTACAGCCAACTATTACAAGCGGAGCTTCTGCGATAAAATTCTGATTCAGGGCAGCAGATGCAATCCTTTTTTTGGTAGTTTCATCATTTATGAAATAAAACTTGCGCGCCTGAAGATTCCCGGCACTTGGTGCCCATATCAGAGCTTCAATAAGCTTATCAATAAGTTCCCCCGGTATATCTTTTTTTTTAAAATCGCGAATGCTTCTTCTCTCTTTAACTGCCTTTAAAATATCCATAGTCCTATCACATAAAAAACACTAAAAGACATCAGAACCTATTAAGTTTTTTTAAATTACGGTCTCTCTTAGAGGTTTTCTGACGCTGTGCTTTTTCGTCAAAAATAACCCTGTAGAAAGAATAGAAGAAAAGGCCACTGGCAAAACTCCAAACTATTAACATGAAAACCCATCCTTGCCAGTTCATTCCTGAGCCTCTCTCTTTCCCCAAACTATGAAAATGATGAAACACATACCTGTAAATACCGATATTAAAAATATACGCGTAAACCATATTGCCCATCCCATCTCAACACCCTCTATTCCTGTTTGGGGAAGAGAACCTTTAAAGTAAGGCAGGGTAATATTCTGGTAGACCCATGTAACGAGAATTGTGCCCAGAAAGACAGGTGTTATATATTTAGCAACATAATAAAAAAACCTTGGTACCCTCATCACTGCGCCACGGTGCATCTCTTCCCATGTTTTATTACTGCCAAATATCCACATCATTAATATAACCTCTACAAATGCTAAAAGAGGCGGGCCGAAAGTCCCGGCCCAGAAATCCATAACCTGCCATCCACCGCGAAGGTATATACAGATATGACTGCTCAGAAACCAGAAAATACCCAGAACAATTGCTGCTTGCCTGCGGGTAAGCCTGATTTCATCTTCAAGAAAAGCCATCATTGGCTGAGCCATAGCTACAATAGAAGTCATAGCAGCCAAAAAGAGTAAAAGAAACCAGAGGAATCCTAAAAAATTTCCAGCTGGTAAGAATCCAAATATAGCAGGTATGGAAGTAAAACCGAGATAAAAAGAACCCTGTGAAGCGATTATCTGTGCTGATGTTACACCGAAAAATGCTGCTGCAGCAGGGATAGCAAGAGAACCTCCCAAAACGACCTCAGCGAAACCATTTGCGGAAGTCGTAGCCATTCCTGTGACAACAACGTCATCATTTTTATACATATACGATGCATAGCACTGTATCGCGCCCATTCCAAGGCTTAAGGTAAAGAATACCTGTCCTGCGGCTTCCAGCCATGTCCGCGGATCCAACAATACAAAGACCTCTTTTCCGTCACGCTCGATGAACCATTTTGGTTCCCACAGGAAAGCAAGTCCGTCCATCGGTCCGTAATCTCCCGAGATTGGATGGCTCAGCGTGAAAACACGTATCACAAGAAGTACTGCTATTGAAAAAAGCATGGGCATCGCAATTTTTGCAAGTATCTCTATTCCCCTGGATATGCCTCTTGCGACGAGCCATATGCTCAGCATTAAGACAGAAATAAATATGATATAGGTAAAAACCTGCACCCGCAGGAACTCTCCAGCTGTTTTGCCTGTATAGCTGCTCCTGAACTCATCAAAAGGGCCGAGTATTGCTTCGGAAACCTCCTGGCTGTTCATTCCCGCATGAAGAAGAGAGTGGTCTACTTTTGGAAGCTGGTCAAAAAGACTGTAGATGCCGTACCCGAGTGTCCAGCTTCCTATGTAGGTATAATAGACTACGATTATCGTTGGAATGAAAATGCCTAATATGCCGAGATATTTTGCAACCGGATTTTTCCACATTGCCTGAAACATGCCGGGAGTAGTCCCGTGTCCTCTCATGCCTCCAAAACGCCCCTGAGTCCATTCAAGCCACATAAGAGGAATTGCCATAAGTATGAAGGCTACAAAATAAGGAATCATGAAGGCCCCTCCTCCATTCGCTGCAGCCTTCCCCGGGAAACGCAGAAAATTACCGAGGCCAATGGCATTCCCGGACATGGCAAGTACAAGGCCTATCTTTGTTTTCCAGTAGTCGCGCTGCACAGGGTCTTTCATGTGGTCCTCAAAGAGTAACGCTCTGAAAATATATCATACATCAAAGGAAGGAAACAAATTACATCGGAAATGCTGCTTCAAGTCAATTATTCACTGCTTACAAGGGTAATTGTTGTATCCTGGCAGCGCTGAAAAACTGTTGTACTTACTCCTCCAAGGATGAGGTCTTTCAGGGCAGTGCGTCCCTTACGGCCTATGATAATAAGATTATAGTCATTTTCTTCAGCCTCTCTAATAATTTCCTCAGAAGGATCGCCCACCCTTACTTTTGTTGAAATTATCTTTTCCGGAATATTGACCTTTAAGAGAATCTCTTTAGCTTCATTGAGTATCTTCTCTGCCTCTTCTTCAGAGTCAATTCCTTCTTTTAGCCTTTTCAGATACACTGCCACGTTAATAACTTTCAATAAAGTAATGTTATCTATAAAATCCTTTAATTCTTGAAAGAGAGATGCGACATGTATTACTCCCTTCATCGAGTAACTTGAGCCATCCAAAGGAATTAGAACTTTTGTGATAGGACATCTTTTGCCTTCAGGAATTTTTTGGCCAACAATATAAACTGTCTGCCCGATTGCAGAATGAACAACCTTATTTGTTACGCTTCCAAGGATTATCCCTGCAAATTCTGAGATCCCTCTTCTTGCCATTATGATCGTTGAGAAGTTTTCTTCATCAGCTATCCGTATTATTTCCTGAGAGGGGTCACCTTCCAACATGACTTTGTCGATCTGTCCTTCGAAACCTATATCCCTTAAAATCCGCTCGCACTCGTCCAATGAAGGCAGTATATTCGTTTCAATGTGTCTCTGTTTGTAATTAGTGAAGGTATCTGACTGTTTGAGTATTTCTGCGCGGAAATCAAAAAAAGGCAAATAATTCTTCATATAGCGTCCGGTGATAACCCTGAGCAGCGTGATTCCCGAAAGCTGCCTTCCTGACGATATTCCCAGAGAACCTGCAAACTTAACCGCACGCCTGGAATGTTCGCTTCCATCGATTGGAAGTAATATCTTTTCATATGGAAATTTTATTTCCATAATTTGTCTGTCATTTCATTATAGGAACGTATAATCTTCAAAAAATTCTTAACGTTTTTCTCTATTTCACCATTCAATATCGCAGAAGCAACTGCAACTGCGTCAACTCCTGTTTCAAGGACTGATTTGATATTACTAAAATTAATACCTCCTATAGCAACAACCGGGATATTTACTTGTTTTTTTACATCCTTAAGTATATCAATCCCTCTCGGTGAACCGGCATCTTTTGTCAAAGTATGGAATACAGGTCCGAGACCGATGTAATCAGCTCCTTCTTTTTCAGCATCTTTTGCCTGCTCAAGGCTATGAGTTGAAAGGCCGATGATTTTATCTTTTCCCAATATCTTACGGGCTTCCTTAACCGGCAGGTCATCCTCTCCGAGATGTACCCCTTCTGCATCGACTGCATAGGCAATATCGGTGTGATCGTTAACTATTAATACACCATTGAATTCTTCAGTGAGCTTTTTAATTTTAACTGATTCTTCGTATATCTCCCTTCGGGATTTCTCTTTTTCCCTGTACTGTACCCATTTTACACCTGCTCTGAGCGCCCTGAGCACCATTTCTTCAGATGAAAGATTACAAGCCTTGCGATCGGTAATAAAACACAAACCGCTTAAGAACATAATTTTCAGCTAATTTCCTGCCTGCTTGTATTAATCTTCTCTATAAAATGGGTGTCAAAATTTCCACTGATAAAATCTGGATTATTCAGCACTCTCTTATGGAATGGGATTGTTGTATTTATGCCCTCAATTATGAATTCATCAAGTGCACGCCTCATCTTCATAATCGCCTCTGTCCGGTCTCTGCCATGTGCGATTATTTTAGCTATTAATGAGTCATAATGGGATGGAATAACGTACCCGCTGTAAATTGCAGTGTCAACTCTGACTCCCGGGCCTCCGGGGAGGGAGAGAAATGTGATCTTTCCCGGAGAGGGTATAAACCTCTCCGGGTCCTCAGCGTTAATCCTGCACTCAATGGCATGACCTGTCGCTCTTATCTGACTCTGTTTATATTCTAATGGCAAGCCAGCGGCAAGTTTGATCTGTTCCTTTATTATGTCAATCCCTGTAACTGCCTCGGTTACGGGATGCTCTACCTGGATGCGGGTATTGATTTCTATGAAATAGATGTTGCTTTTTGTATCAACTATGAATTCTACCGTCCCTACATTTCTATATTTAATCGCACGTACTGCCTTTACACCTAATTCCCCGATTCTTTTCTTGAACTTTTCCGTTGATGATAGTGGTGAAGGAGATTCCTCTATAAGTTTTTGATGTCTCCTCTGTATTGAGCAATCCCTTTCATTGAGGTGGACAGTATTTCCTTTATTGTCAGACATAATCTGTACTTCAATATGTCTCATTTCAGGTATGTATTCCTCTATATAAATTTCGCTATTGCCGAATGCAGTTAATGCTTCTCTCTGTGCCAGGTAGAATGCCTGCTCGAGTTCTTTTTCTTCTTTTACAATCTTCATTCCATGGCCTCCCCCTCCGGCAGATGCCTTCAGTACTATAGGAAACCCTATCTTTTTTGACACCTTTAGTGCGATTTCTTCTGTTGCTACAGGACCGTCACTGCCAGAAACTACAGGAACACCTTTTCTTTTCATCGTCTGTCTCGCCTTAGCCTTGTCTCCACCGAGTCTTATATTCTCAGGAGTCGGTCCGATGAATGTTATACCGGATGTAATGCACGCCTCGGCAAAATGATAGTTCTCCGAGAGAAATCCGTAGCCCGGATGTATGGCATCAGAATCTGTTATCTCAGCAGCACTTAATATGGCAGGTATATTCAGATAACTCTGACTTGCACTGGCAGGGCCGATACAGACTGATTCGTCCGCAAGTCTGACATGAAGAGACTCTTTATCCGGCTCTGAATATACTGCAACAGTTTTTATCCCGAGCTCTTTGCAGGCACGGATGATCCTTACCGCAATCTCGCCACGGTTGGCTATTAAAATCTTTTTGAAAAGTTTCATCCCGATATGTTTAAAACAAACATCCTCCTGAAAATCATTAATGCAGGGTTACAGGGTTAGAAAACCCCGCCTATCTTATTTGTCATTCCCGCTTGTCGGGAATCCTTCTTCAGAGATGATATTCTCACACACCCCTCAATCCCATCTTGATACAGGGGACTTACACGCCTGTCGATAGGCGGAATATTCATGTCCTGCATTTTTTATTGCCCCCTGGTCTGATCTTTCAATATTTTTATAATCTAATAGCAGCTTTTTATACAGGCTCAATAAGAAATAACGGTTCACCGTATTCAACCGGCTGTCCGTTTTCAACAAGTATTTTTACAATGATACCGTCAACATCACTTTCAATCTCATTCATCAGCTTCATTGCCTCTACAATGCACAAAACCTGGCCTTTGATTACCGTTGCTCCGACTTCTACAAAAGGATTTGCCTCCGGTGAAGGTGCCCTGTAAAATGTTCCGACAATAGGAGAAGTTATTGTTACAAGCCTCTGAGTTTCATCCTCGGTTTCTACTGAAGCCTTCTCCTGAATAACAGAAGGTTTATGAACAGGTATTTCTATGGAAGATAATATCTTCTCCCTCTTGATTTTTACCTTTGTGCCATCTTTTTCAATTTGCAGTTCAGTGACATCTGTTTCCTTGAGAAGTTCGATGAGCTCTTTTAATTCCTCGAGTTCCATTATTTTACCCTTTCTATGTATTCCGATGTCCTCGTATCAATCTTGATAATATCTCCCTCATTTATATGAAAAGGGACTTTAACAATAGCTCCTGTTTCGAGAGTCGCGGGTTTGCCGCCGCCGGATGCTGTATCCCCCTTAAATCCTGCGGGATCTGTTTTCGAAACTGCTAATTCAACAAATGTTGGAAGCTCTATGATGATCGGTTTATCTTTGTGATAGAGGATATTTACTGTCATATTTTCTTTGAGAAATTTTATTACTTCACCGAGTTGTGAAGGAGCAAGGGGTATCTGTTCGAAAGTCTCTACATCCATAAAATAATACATATCATCCTGAACATATAAATATTGCATTGCCTTTTCTTCGAGGCCGGGAGAATCCAGTTTTTCACCTGCCCTGAAGGTTTCCTCAAGTACGGCACCTGTTTTGAGGTTCTTTAATTTTGTTCTCACAATAGCTCCGCCTCTTCCTATTTTCACATGTTGAAAATCAATTATTTCACATGGTTCTCCTTTAAATTCAACCTTCAGTCCTTTTCTAAAATCACTTGTTGAAATCAAATTACTGCCCCCGTTAAAAGATTTAATATTTTAAGCATTTTCTACAATTTTTTCCAAATTATTCGAGTTACTAATAAGACCATAAGTATAACCACATCCTTTTTATAATTTCTGTCATTGCGGCTTGTCCGCAATCCTTCTTCTTAAGAAAGATTCCCGACAAGCGGGAATGACATACAACGTGACCTTACTTATGAACTCCTTAGTAATTAATTGATTGCAGTTAGTCAATAAGGGCGATATATTTTGAGAATTATTATTTGTTAAATTACTTCCAAATTTTTTGGCAGTGAGGTTAAAACCTCACATTTTTCTTGCCTGACTGCCACGATATCCTCAATCCTTACCCCTCCTAATCCGGGTATATAGATACCCGGCTCAATCGTGAATACCATATTTTCCCTTATTATTTCCCGCTTGTTCCATGTAATGCGGGGTGCTTCGTGTACCTGGAGGCCAACACCGTGACCTGTTCCATGGCCAAAGAAATTGCCGTATCCTGCTTTATTTATAACCTCTCTCGCATAAGAATCTATTTCCGGAGATTTTGTTTTCGGTTTTATCTTTGAGATAGCACTTTTGTTGGCTTCAAGTACAATTTGATAGATTTCTTTCTTTTTATTAAGATTATCTCCTTTCATGAGAAGAGTTCTCGTCATATCCGAAAAATAGCCGTCAGCTTCTCCTCCCCAGTCTATTATCACAAGGTCACCCGGTGACAATTTTTTCTCTGTTGGCTTTGCATGAGGCATGGCTGAATTTGTGCCTGAAGCTACAATTATATCAAACGGAATATGTCTGCACCTTTTCTTTTTTAATTTTTCTTCGAGTCTCAGGGCTATCGAGATTTCTCTTGCTCCTGCTCTGATATAAGGCTTTACTTCAATAAAAGCGTTCTCCGCACGCCTTATCGCCTCTTTTATAGCGGTTATTTCGCTGACATCCTTTGTTTCCCTGAACTTCTCTATGAGTCCCTCAAAAGGATGAACATACAAACCTGTCTTACATAATTTATTAAAAAAAATATATGAAACAGAAGACTCGATGCCAAGTTTTTTTATATCGTTTTTTTGACAAAGACTCTTTATAAGTTTTACCCCGTCACCTTTTTCTATGAGAATCTCCCATCCTTCAACCTCTTTTTCTGATTGTTCTTTGTATCTGAAATCAGTTGCAAAAATGTTTTCTTTTCTCGTAATAAATAAAAACCCCGATGAGCCAGAAAAACCACTGAGGTAGCGGACATTATGTATATCAGTTACAAGAAAACCTTCAACTCCTCTTTTTCTGAATGATTCTTTTGTAATGGAAAGTCGTCTGGAGTAAATATTCCCCGGGGGCCTGATATGTCCGGTCATTAAAACTTATTCATTAGATTTTTATTAACGTTATAGGATGCTTTTTATAGCTCTGAGAGCCAGGAGATAACTGTCCGGACCAAAGCCGCATATCTGTCCGGCAGAAACTTCTGTAATAAAAGATTTTCTCCTGAATTCTTCCCTTCTGTAAATGTTTGACAGATGGACTTCGACAGCAGGTTTTCCGATAGCTGCAATGGCGTCTCTTATTGCTATACTTGTATGAGTATAAGCAGCAGGGTTTATAATTAAAGCTTCATAATCGCCCTGCTGTATAAGCTCTACTATATCCCCTTCTCCGTTAAGCTGTTTTGTACTGACATTCAACCCAAGTTCTGAAGCGAGAGAAATAATATCTTTATTTATTTCATCAAGTGACCTGCATCCGTAAATATCAGTCTCCCTTTTACCAAGAAGGTTCAGATTTGGCCCGTGGATAACTAATACCTTAGGAGTATCTGATTTCACTTATTTAGAATTCGCCTTCTATCTTAGGGATTACGGTCTTAAGGACAAACCGCCCTTTGCCATAATTACCATCAGGTTTTATCACGAGGGCGAGATAATAATCAGAATTTATCTTTCTCATTATGATGCCGCAACTGTCTGCTATAATCGAGAACTCTTTAGCCTCGCCAAGGCCGAGATTATCAGCAGCCGAGCTGATGTCCTTGATCATGGCAGACGCCTCGGCACTGAGCCCTGTAAGGTCAACGATTTTTTCAGGTGCATATTCCTGAACAGAAATTCCGTCTGTGCCAATGATCATTGCCGAGACAGCGCCGTCAACCTTATCAACAGTTTGTTTAAGAACTTCCAAAAAACTCATCGCGCCTTCTCTTGATACCTTCGAGTAAATTTCCCATTCTTGCTATGAGATCTTCCTTATCTTTCCCGAGAAGCTTTAGAAGGGCCTTCAATTCTTCAACACGCTGGAGTACCTGTTTATTTTCAGGTTCTAAGGAAAGTAATTTTCTGTATACGTTCATAGCCTCTGTATAATTGCCCTGAAGTATATGTGGGTCTGCATCGCTGAGATTCAATGGTGGGATGGCCTCCTCTTCTGCAACAAGTTCTGTTTCTTCCTGTAAACCTTCGAATGACAATTCTTCTTCTACTTCTGATATTTCCTCTATTATTTCTGCATGCCCCTCTGATAAGGTTTCTTGAACTTCTTCTATTGCTTCTTCAGGAGCCTTCATAGAATTTAAATCTTCTTCAGTAACAGGAATATCGAATAAAGTCTCCGCTGCCTCCTTTTCTTTATCTGGTTCAGGGGAACTTTCCTCAAACTCTAATTCTTCATCAGCGATAACTATGTTGGAAATATTTTCTTGTTCTTCTATTAATTCTTCAACTTCTTCAGAGGCAGGCTCCAATAACTCTATATTTTCTTCACTGAGATGCAACTCAGCTAATTCCTCTGTTTCTTCCTCAATTCCTTCCTTTACAGGGATTTCCTCTTCTAAAATATCCTCTTCTGTTTTTTCTACTGTTTGCTCCTCTGTATGAATCTTCGTTTCTTCCATTTCTGCAAGGCTTGCCGTTGCCCATTCATCCATGGGATTGAGTTTCAATACAGCTTTAAACTCGTTTACGGCCTTATCTTTTTCGCCAAGATCACTGTAGATCTCAGCAAGCTTTTTATGAGCGTAAAGATTGTCAGGTATGGAACTGGTGACCTTTTCAAATTCATCTTTTGCCTCATTTAGCATGCCCCTTTCGGTATATATCTTGCCGAGGGAAACGCGTGCACTTAAATATCCGGGCTGTCTTTCAAGCCCCTTGATAAGCACATCGATGGCTTCATCAAACATCCCCGCTTTCTTGTATTCTTCGGCGAGCGGAACGAAAAGTTTGGAATTTGGATCTTTAGTTATCTTTTCTTTTAGTCTCTCGATATCTTCAAATGCCATGATATGCCCCAATTTTTAACAAAAATAAAAAAAAAGTCAAGCTCTGATTTCAATCATTCTGGCTAAAATTGCATCGGCGACAGAATCCTTGGGCAAAAGAGGAAGCTCTGTTTCTTTTTCCTCATCAATAATTATAACTTTATTAGTATCTGCATCAAATCCTGAACCAGGCTCTGTGACATCATTAAATACGATCATATCCATATTTTTTTCTTTCAATTTTCTTCTTGCTCTTTCCGTGTGTTTCCCTGTCTCTGCCGCGAACCCGATAATAAACGGCCTTTTTCTTTTTTTACTGACCTCTGAAACGATATCAGGGGTTTGTTTCAGCCTTAGAAAAAGTTCTCCTGACTTTTCGATTTTTTCTTCAGACATTTCCAAAGGCATAAAATCAGAAACAGCAGCAGACATTATGAATACGGTTGACGATTCAATTTCTTTATTCACGGCATCCAGCATATCATTTGATGTTTCAACAGAGATGAATTTTACACCATCTGGCCTGTCTAATGTGGAATGGCCACTTATCAGTGTTACCTCTGCTCCCCTTCTGAAAGCAGCTTGAGCTAAAGAATAACCCATCTTGCCTGACGATCTGTTAGATATGAACCTGACAGGATCTATGAACTCTCTTGTAGGGCCTGCAGTTACGAGGACCTTTTCATCCTGAAGGTCTTTTTTTGTGAGCATTGACTTTATTCTTTCGACTATGGTGGCTATATCAGCCATTTTCCCCATTCCCTCTTCACCACAGGCAAGTGAACCTTTATCAGGCCCTATCTGAACTACTCCCCGTGATAAAAGTGCCTTCAGATTATCCTGAAAAAAGGGATTTTCATAGATTCTCCAGCTCATCGCAGGTGCAATAGCCACCTTACCTTTAAATGAGAGGAAACATGTGCTCAAGATGTCGTCAGCAATGCCATTTGCAAACTTGCCAATTATATTTGCTGTAGCCGGTGCTACAATAAAAATATCCGCATTTGCAGGTAGTGTGATGTGTGCCATGGGGTTACTGAAGAGGTCTGTACAAACCCTGTTTTGAGATGCAACTTCGAGAGACAGGCGGGTTATGAAATTTCCGGCGGCCTCGGTCATCACAACTGTAACCGATAAACCTTCTTCTCTAAGTCTTCTGATTAAATCAACAGCCTTGTAAGAAGCTACGCTGCCTGAAACGCCGAGGAGTACAGATTTATTCTTCAGTACCTTTTTCAGAACCTTCCTCTTGTTTTTCAACGAACAGCCCCTCCAGAGTTTTCTTGTCCTTTGACTCCCTTTCATGGAGATACACCTTCAGGTCTTTTTCAAACTCTGTAAGATCTTCGCTGCTAATCTCCTTTTTCTTCTCCTCAAGAAGTTTCCTGTAATCAAATCTTTTCGCCTCTTCTTTTGCCTTTTTGGCTTCTTCACCTGTCAGGAATTCAACAGTATTATTTATAGTTTCCTCAATGGCTAAAGTGGTTATCTTCTTTGATTTTGTTTTCACTTTCGGTTGTACACCTACAGCAAGCTCCTTTGCCCTTTGAGATGCTATAGCAATTATCCTGAATCGCCCGTCTATTTTACTGTGGTCGTATTCCACAGGTAAGGAAATAATATCCATATCTTCTCACCTCCTTTTTAAAAACTCATCTTCTATCCAGAGTGGATTAATTAATTCAGTTATCGTCCTCTGCGATATTACAATCGATGCAAGTTCTTTGAATGCTTCCTCCAGAATGTCATTAATTATAACATAACCATATTCTGTATAGGTTTTTATCTCAGAAATCGCCCTTTTAATCCTTTTTTCAATCTCCTCTTCAGGATCAGTCAACCTGTTTTCGAGCCTTTTTCTCAATATATCCAGAGAGGGTGGCAGTATAAAAACGTAGGTACCTTTTTTAAATTTATTTTTTATTTGCATTGCACCCTGGGTGTCGATATCCAGAATAACATCACTCCCTGACTCCATAAGTTCTTCAACTCTCTTTCTCGAAGTTCCATAGAGTTCTTCATGTACCTCTGCCCATTCTATAAACTCTTCTTTTTCTATCATCGACGCGAAAGCTTCTCTACTGATGAACGTATAGTCTCTGTTATTAATTTCTCCGGGGCGTGGTTGCCGCGTTGTATAAGAGACCGAAAATTTTAGATCAGGCAGAGTGCAGACAAGTTTCTTACATAAAGTTGTTTTGCCGGCTCCTGATGGTGCAGATATTATGAAGAGATTGCCTTTAGCCTTCTTCGCTTGCAAAGGTTTCCCGTCCCTCATAAAATCTCTGTGTGATTGTTTCTGCCTGTATTGCTGAGAGAATAATGTGGTTGCTGTCTGTCACTATTATGGAGCGGGTCCGTCTACCCTCAGTAACGTCTATCAATCTGCCTGCTTTTTTTGCCTCTTCACGAAGTCTTTTCATGGGGGCAGAACCCGGAGTTACAATTGCGACAACCTTTGAAGCAGCAACAACATTGCCAAAACCAATATTAACGAGTACAGGGCTAAGGTCACCTTTTTTCATAATTATTCCTTTCATTGAATATTTTGAACCTGTTCTCTAATCTTTTCTATTTCTGTTTTCATCTCAACAACTAAATTTGAAATGTTATTATCACCTGACTTATAGGCTAATGTATTAACCTCCCTGAACATCTCCTGCAGGAGAAAATCGAGTTTTTTTCCTATGCTGTTATCTTTATCAAGAATTTCTATAAATTGTTTCAAATGATTTTCTATTCTGCTGATTTCTTCAGATATATCGAGCTTTTCTGCCATTATCGCTGCTTCCTGGGTTATTCTATTATTATCAACAATTCCTGACTCGATTATCAACCTCAACCTGCCGGTGAATTTTTCTCTCCACCTTACAACTTCCTGTGGCACAAGCAATTTTATTTTGTCATTTATTTCTATTAGATACTCTACCCTTTTCCGTATATCATCTGCAAGCAGTTGCCCTTCCCGAATTCTCATTATTTCAAGATTTGACAGGGCTTCACTAAAAGTGGCATAAAGAGCTTCTATTTTATATTGAGGTTCTTCTTCGTTCAGGATTTCTCTGTAAACTGTCAGAGTCTCTATAGTTATATCGCCGGGAATGGAGAGTTCTTTCTGTAAGTCAAGCAATGCTGAATAAATATTCTTTGCCAGTGCCTTGTTTATTTTTAATTGTGGCACTTTATGGTTGATAAAAGAGATGGATACATCGAATTTTCCCCTGTGGAATCTTTTTTTAACAATATTTCTTAAGTCTATTTCAAGTTTGCTCATATAAGGTGGCATTTTTATCGCAATATCGATAAATCTGTGATTTAAAGAGCGTATTTCTACCATGAAGTCATTACTTATTGCACTACCAAATCCGGTCATGCTATGTATCATATTTTATAAACTATAAAAAGTGAGGCAAATTAGTCAATTAAAAGTGAGAGAAAACTTGAAAAATAAAATAATAATTGATTATAATTAGTAGCTAAATTCCTTTGTAGGAGATAAAATGGCTGAAATTGTTGAAATAAGGTGGCATGGAAGGGGAGGACAGGGAGCTGTTACAGCTGCAAAGGTGCTTGCCGATGCCTGTTTGAGCGGGGGAAGATATGTGCAGGCATTTCCCGAATACGGCCCTGAAAGGGCAGGGGCGCCATTAAGAGCATATAATAGAATAAGTTCGAAGGAAATAAGAATGCATTGTCCTGTGCTCCGGCCAAAAGTTGTCAGTGTGGTTGACTCCACGCTGCTTGACAGTATTGATGTGTCTGAAGGTGCTACCGGGGATGCAATATTTGTTGTTAATACTTCAAGTGACGCCAAGGAAATAAGGGAAAAAATCAAAGCAGGGCCGGGACAAAAGGTTTACACTGTTGATGCGACCAGGATAGCTTTGGATTGTATCAAAAGGGCAGTGCCAAATTTACCAATACTCGGTGCATTAGTCAGGGTAACCGACCTTGTTAGTCTTGAACATCTGCTCGAGGATATCAAAAAGAGTTTTGGTAAAAAGTTTTCCCAGGAGATAATAGATGGGAATCTCGAGGCAGCAAAGCGGGGTTATGAGGAGGTAAAGGAAGGATGAAACTGAAGGGATGGAAAGAGGTCACGCCTGGTGCTGTCATTCTTGAAGCTGGAAATGCTATAGAATTTAAGACAGGCTCATGGAGGGCGTTTAAACCCGTCTGGAAAAAGGAACATTGCATACAGTGCCTGTTATGCTGGCTGTACTGTCCTGATATGGCAATAAAAGTAAAGGATGGCAGGAGGGCAGAGTTTGACTATGATTTTTGTAAAGGCTGCGGGATATGTGCTCTTGAATGCCCCGGAAAGAAAGGAATCAAGGCGATTATTATGGTTGAGGAGGAGAAATAATGCCAAAGATTGTCGCTGCCACAGGAAACGAAGGTGTTGCCAATGCCTTGAGGCAGGTAACTCCCGATGTCTGTGCAGCATATCCCATAACCCCTCAGACAGAGTTGATGCAGAGATTCTCAAGCTTTGTATCTAACGGTCAGGTTCAGACAGAACTCGTTCTTGTTGAGAGTGAACACAGCGCAATGAGTGCCTGTGTTGGTGCATCTGCGGCCGGCGGCAGGGTAGCAACCGCAACTTCATCTCAGGGGCTTGCCCTGATGTGGGAGATATTATATATTGCATCGGGGTTAAGACTGCCGATAGTGATGCCTGTTGTCAACAGGTCACTCTCTGCCCCATTAAATATTCATTGTGATCACTCTGATGCAATGGGGGCAAGGGATTCAGGCTGGATACAGATCTGGTCCGAGAATGCACAGGAGGCATATGATAATACTATTCAGGCATTCCGGATTGCAGAACACCTGGACATAAGGCTTCCTGTAATGATATGTTATGACGGTTTTATAATAGGCCATTCTATCAGCAGGATTGAATATCTTGAGGATGGAGAGGTTCAGAACTTTGTTGGTGAATTCAGACAGGTGAATCCCCTCCTTGATATCGAACATCCTCTTAGTTACGGGCCTTTGATACTCCCGGACTATTATATGGAATACAGAAAAGCACAGGATGAAGTTGCATCAAAAGTATCAAAGATAGTTCTGGATGTAGCAGATGAGTTTAAAAAACTCTCAGGTAGAAAATATGGGCTTTTTGAAACATACAGGCTTGATGATGCAGATATTGGAATAGTAATTTTGAATTCTGCTGCAGGGACGACAAAAGATGTGATCGACGAATTCAGAGACAGGGGAATAAAAGCAGGCCTTTTAAAACCCAGATTATACAGGCCTTTTCCTTATGTAGAAATGGGAGAAGCACTTAAATATTTAAAGGCTATATGCGTACTTGACAGATCTGATGCATTTGGTGGTTCTTTCGGACAGATGTTCCTTGATATATCGACAAGCCTTTATCCTTATGATAAAAAACCGTTACTGATCAATAAAATATACGGACTCGGCGGCAGGGATTACCTGCCCGAGCATGCAGAACATGTTCTTAATGAACTTATCGAGATAACACGATCCGGAAAAGTAAAAGCTTACAAAGAATACATAGGGGTCAGGGAATAAAATGGCAAAGATACTGAAGCTGAGAGAACTTTCTAAAAAAGATGTACTGATATCAGCAGGTCACAGGATGTGCGCCGGATGTGGTGCACCGACTGTTGTAAAAATGGTTCTCATGGCATCGGATTATCCTGTTATAGCTGCAAACTCTACAGGATGTCTCGAGGTTTCAACCTGTATATCCGATTATACTGCATGGAAAATTCCATGGATACATAGTGCCTTTGAGAATGCTGCTGCCACGATATCGGGTGTTGAGACAATGTACAGGGCTTTAAAGAAGCAGGGGAAGATCGACAGGGAGATCAAATTTATAGCATTCGGCGGTGACGGAGGAACATATGATATAGGATTGCAGAGTCTGTCAGGTGCAATGGAACGAGGGCATGACATGCTTTATATTTGTTATGACAACGGCGCATACATGAATACCGGGATTCAACGCTCAAGTGCAACCCCTTTCGGTGCTGATACGACAACCAGGCCTGCGGGAAGTGCAGTCCCGGGAAAAACTGAACAGAGAAAGAACCTGACGAGAATTATGGCAGCCCACGATATCCCTTATGTTGCGCAGGCATCTCCGAGCCACTGGATGGATTTGATGAAGAAGGTCAGAAAGGCATTAGAGATTAAAGGACCGAAATTTATGAATATACTATCACCATGTAACAGGGGGTGGAGGTCCCGGACCGATGATTCCATAATGTTGAGCAGGCTTGCAGTAGAAACCTGTCACTGGCCTCTTTATGAAGTAGAGAATGGGGTTACAAAGATCACTTTCAGGCCAAAGCAGAAAAGGCCTGTTGAAGATTTTCTCAGGCCACAGGGAAGATTCAAACACCTCTTTAAACCGGAGAATGAATGGATCATTAAGAAATCACAGGAAGATATTGACAGGGAATGGGAAAAGCTCCAAAAAGAGGAAGCTTTGTTTGCCTCTTGATATTAAGCTTTAAAATATGATAGTTTTAACACCATGACTGGTTCTGACCTTGTGATGTATGAAGAGGAGTTCCTGAAGATAGAAGAGGAACTCCAGAAACTACGTCGCCAGGCAAATGCCAAAGTTGTCTTCCTTGTCGATAAAAATGGTCAGCTCATAGCATCAGCTGGAGAAACACGGGATATAGATACCACTTCACTTGCATCCCTTACAGCAGGTAATATAGCCGCAACAGGAGGCATCGCAAGGCTTCTGGGTGAAAGGGAATTCACCATCCTCTTCCATGAAGGAGAAAAAGACAATATTCATATATCACTTATTGGACAGCGGGTTATCCTAGTTGTTATTTTCGACCACAGGTCATCGCTTGGTTTAGTACGCCTTCGCGTAAAAAAGGCCACCGAGTCATTAAGTAATATATTCGACGATATCTCCCGGAAAGTAGAAAAGGAAAGAGGCGAAGGAAAGTTAGAGGAATCTATTTTCGCAGAGATCACCGATGAAGACATTGATAATCTCTTCAGGTAGGTGCACTTTAAGTGTCCTTTATAAATTACTCTTCACGCGAGATAAATTGTAAAATAGTTTATTACGGACCAGGGCTTTGTGGAAAGACTACAAACCTTCAATACATTTATAAACGAACAAATCCCAATCAAAAGGGAAAGCTCATATCCCTCGCAACAGAAACAGAGAGAACGCTTTTTTTTGACTTTCTTCCATTAGCACTCGGTGACATAAAAGGGTTCAGAATAAGATTTCATCTTTATACAGTCCCGGGACAGGTATTTTATGCAGCGAGCAGAAAACTCATACTTAAAGGTGTCGATGGTGTTGTATTTGTTGCTGATAGCCAGATTGAAAGGATGGAATCCAATATCGAGAGCTTCGACGACCTCAAGATAAACCTCGCAGAACAGGGTTATGAGCTTGAAAGGCTTCCATTCACAATACAATATAACAAAAGAGACCTTTCTAATATCGTGCCTCTCGAAGAGATGGACAGGCTTCTCAATCATCTCGAGGTCCAATGGTTTGAAGCCGTAGCAATTACGGGCAAGGGTGTGTTTGAAACCCTCAAGTCTGTTGCCAAGCAGGTTCTGATAGAACTGAAGAAGCACTATTAGAATATTTAACCTTTTTTAAGTTCTGACTGGCTTCCAAGTCTTTTAAGAATGGATGATTCTTTTTCGAAGTCCCCCAGCGCGCGATAGCAAATGGCGGAGTATCGAAGTGCGTCGGTCGAATTCGGAAACTTAAGAAAGCATTTCATCGCTTCTTCATATTTCCCAAGGTTCATGCAACTGATGCCCAGACATATGGCTAATGATTCGCTTTCAGGAAATAGTTTTATTCCCTCGGAGAGTATCCGGATAGATTCCTCGTATTTCTTCTGCTTCTGCATAAGAATACCTAACCCCAGATAAGCCCTATGGTCCGGATAATATGATAATGATCTTTCGTAGAGTCTCTGAGCGACTTTTTCTTTATCTGGTATAGCCTCAATTGATGCATAGTCTCCCAGGCTGAATGTCATAGCAAGTCTTGATAGAAAATCGGCATGGCTTTCATAGAGGTCTTTTTTATCCGCAAGCTTTATAGAATCTGCAAAATCTGGAAGGTATCTGTAATATTCAGATCTAAGCTTTTGGCCGAATTTTAGAATTATATCCCCGGAAATATGCGGGTCTGTTTCAAAATACATGATATCCTCTATTCTCTTTAACCAGACATCATCATTTAGTTTTGTCCTGCGTTTAAAATCATCATATAAAGCGGTACCTGGAAAGATATCCAGTATATAAAATATCACACTCAGGGGCTTGATCTCATGGATTAAATCAATGGTCTCCTGAATGGTTTCCCAGTTTTCTCCAGGTGAACCATAGATGAAATAGGCGCGGGCAAGGATGCCGTATCTTGTGGTCAGGTCGAAAGCCCTTTTGATATCTTCAGTTTTGATTTTTTTATTTAATACGTTCCTGATCTTCTCAGATCCGCTTTCCACTCCATAGCTGATCTGACTACAGCCGGCCTTTTTCATCCAGTAAAGCATCTCTTCATCCACATAATTAACACGTGAGATGGCAAACCAGGTTATTTTCAAGCCCTTTTCTATGATATTTCTACATATCTGTATTACCCTGTCTTTTTTCATGGTGAAGGTATCATCCGAGATATAGAAGAAGGTGATGCCCTTCCTGTATAGTTGCTCCAATTGCTCTACAAAGTATTGCGGGTAGTGAAATCTAACCTTATGTCCCCAGAACCGGGGTGACCCGCAGAAGGTGCACTTGGCGGGGCAGCCTCGGGAAGAGACAAGATGTTGAAATTCGAAATACTTTGAAGGCATAGGCAATCGGTCGAGGTCCTGAATCACTTCCGCATTGCCTGTTTTTACAATCTCTTTCCCCTTCCGGAAAGCGATTCCCAGGATCCCGCTGATTCCATCGTAATTTGCTTTCTCGATGCACTGTATGAGTTTGAGAAAGCTATATTCCCCTTCACCCAGGACAGCGAAATCTATTTCCTTGAAATGTGTCAGAAGATGCTTCCACAGAAAAGTAGTCCCGATTCCGCCAAACACAATTTTTACTTCAGGAAGAATCCGTTTCGCAGTTCTGGCGATATCTATTCCACCCCACCGGTTTGCATGCACAATGGAAAATCCGATCACATCAGGATTTTTTTCTTTAAGTGTCTCCTCGATCCTTTGGGGTGTCCTATTGATGTCGTGCCAGTTCAATATATCCACATCATATTTATTTTCCTTTAAAAGTGCGCCAATGTAATACAGACCGATGGGAACAACCTGTACATCTTCCTCATGGAGCCTTTCGTCGAGGCAGTAAGGATAGATGAGAATTATCTTCAATTGATTTACTCCTTGAGTGAAATTTATATCATTATATCAGGGCTTGACTTTATTTTCAGAATGATAGTCAAATTATCATGAGTAGAAGAAAGGGGCGTGCCATGAAAACATCAAGAATGATTTTATTGGCTTTATTAGTGCTATCACTATCTGCCATGGCGTCGGGGGAAATGGCTCCTGTTCAGGACGAGGGCGAGATAAGTATGGCTAATTTACGTCTTCTCCTGAATTCCTTTGCGGCGCTTGGAGAGGGGCATGTCGAAAACGTTCTGCGCGGCCTTAAGATCATATCGGTCACGGAAGAGGCTCGGAGCGGAGAATGGAAAAATATGAGAGGGGTGCTGGCCGAATTCGGCAGGAGCGGCATAGAAGCCGCCGCCGTGTGGTTTGTGCGGCCCGACGGCGCGTTTTATACAGTGGAAAAGGGTTTGACCGACCTTAACCTCCGGGACCGCCAGTATTTCCCGCGGCTTATGGCGGGCGAGGAAAAAACCGGGGCCGGCAGCTATGAGTTCAGGCAAGAGGGGTCGGAGAAGCTGGTCAAGAAGGATGCACACTGGACCACCGTCGGTCTTCATGGTACCGAGTGGCGACTTGTAGTGATGCACGTCAGGGCAGGCCATGCCCTTTTTCCCGGCGAAGACATTGCAAAACGCAGAACGGCCTTGTATGATGATGCGCTTAGAACTCTGGCGAAAAATGCAGATTTGATATGAAGACCTTAAAGACAGCTTCGTCAAAGCCTATGCTCCAGGCGCTTCGTCGGTCATTTTTAAGGCATTTACCAACATAAATGCTATAAAGCTGAGCAGGATTCCCATCAGAAATCCTTGAAACCCGAAAGGCCTGCTTAATATTTTATCCCACAATAATGTTGTCACTGTTCCGGCAACCACGGCGGCATAAAAAGAAGCCTTTACAACCTTCTTTCCAAGCAATACCGCAACAAGAGGAACCAATACCGTAGGCGCCCAGTAATCGTAGGCGGCAATCAGGATATCCAGAACATTAGGAATCATAAACGCAAAGAGCAACGCCAGACTGCCGGTGATTAAATTGGTCAGACGGGCGATGTTTAAGGCTTGTCGTTCTGTCAAAGGCTGATTACGCAATGGTTTAAGAATATCTTGCACTAAAGCCACCGATGAGGCGTTGAGAAACGAATCAGCGGAGGACATAACAATAGAAATGACACCAGAAATAACAAGTCCGCTCAGTCCGATGGGCAATACCCATTTGATAACTCCTGGAAGGGCGAGATTACTTGAGATACCCGGATTCAATTGCAAGGCGATAAGACCGAGACCGCCGCTTATCAAGAAAAACGGAGCCGATATCACACCGCTCCAGAAATTACCTTTGCTGGTGGCTCTGGCATCACGCCCAAGCAGAAGACGCTGCACATAGGGAGGAACCAAAGTTTCACCAAACATAAATACCAGAAACAATGATGCGAACGACAACAGCGGCATCCGCTCACCGATAATTTGCAAGTGACTATCCGGTATTGCTGATAAAAACGCCGACCACCCTCCGCACAGATTTACGCCTAACACAAATAATAAGGGTATGCCTATTATCAGCAGAATAAACTGCAAGACATCTGTCTTGACCACAGCAGTCATACCCCCGACAGTGGAATAAAAGAATATGATACCGCACCCAACCAAAATACCAACTATCGGTGACATACCGAAAAAAACATTAAAGATTGCTCCCAGAGCCCCAATCTGTGCTCCAAGAATCCCTGCACAAATCAGCATCGCAAAAAAACCTGTGATGACACGTGCTTTTTTCCCATATGCAGGCTCTATGATATCTCCCACCGATACAGCGCCCGGGAAAGACTTGATCCGCGGAGCTATAAACAATGCCACCAGTATGATTTGCAGACTGAATCCAAGCAGGGCAAGCGGATAAACAATGCCATTGGAAAATACTTTTGCCGCATTACCTGTGGAAAAACCTCCGCCAATAAATGATGCCGACAATGTGCAGCAAATCACAAGCCAGCCGTAGTGGCCATGAGATACAGCGAACTCCCTGAAGCCGCTTAAGCGACGGCTGGTGAAGCCTATATACAGAATCAGGATTAAATAAATGACAATGATAAAGTTATCAATCATAAGAAGTCTCTTTGTTAGCAAGAGGTGGACGCTGTGATCTGTATAACATCCAAAATGGAATGTTATACGACCAACGCGTGGATATCCGGTTTCTGCTAATCTACGAAAATATCAGATTGTTATGCTGAATTGTAACACAAATTGCAGGGTTAATAGCTCAACGTCATGTCTACCGGGATGATAAGTGGAAAACTTGAGAGCCTCTTAAATACCAAAAGAAACATTCACTTCTAAACACTGCCCAAGCGATTCGTAATAGAGAATCTGCAAAAAAACCTACTTAAAACTTTCTAACCGAAATATATACCAGCATGGACGTGAGATTCCACTGCTCTACTTCATAAGTTTTAAAAATGTCGAGCAGATTTCATGAAGACTGCTATAATAAAATAAGATAAGTCAAAAGAGGAGTAATAAAGGATGTTAAGAACATTGGTGTTGTTTTTATTTCTAACAACGGTTGTCAGTTGCTATCCGCCATCTTACTACGACTATTGGAATAAACAAAGCGTGGGACGGTACTTGGATAGTTATGATTATTACTATCCTCAAGCATATTCATATTATTACCCTTATTACTCATATTATCCCTATGACTATTGGTCTCCCTACGTGTATTTCCCGTTCTCTTTTTCGCTCCATTATTCGTACTACAAGAATCAGCATGATTATCCTTATCATAGATACTATCGTGACCATAGACATTACCGTGATCATAAACAATATCGTGGATGGCGGCATAAATAGGAAATACGACATGTTATATGATGGTTAGAACATCGAGTTAGATATTTATTTCAACTCTTCAACATCAATTCACAAACTTATTTTAGAGAGTTTTATTGACCCTGGACTGAAGATACAAGTCCTTATTCTATGTCAGAAAAGCGAAGTAAGATTTTGGACTTTGCGAGCTTTGTCAAGTTCGACTTAATGTTTTTCTCCAGTTTGGCTATCACAACAGGATCCAGGCTTTCAATTATCTTGCCGTTTATGCGTCCGCCAGCAGCAAAATACCACTTCTCGCAATCCTCTTCTCTTACCACTGCATCTATACTTTCTGCTATTTGTTTTATCAGTTTCTTTTCAGTTTCCAGTTCAGCCTGAGATTCACCGAACCCGGATGACACCCAACCTTTTCCTCCCCCGAGTTTATATATTCCGGGTTTGTCCCTGAACTTATCTTTTGATTTATAGTGTGTCTCGATAGAAACATAATCTCTTATCAATTCCAATTTGTCGCTTTCCAGTTTAAGGGGATCCTTTAAAACCCTGTAAGCTTTAAAATGTCCCAGGTCAGCAATAATTATTATTATGTTCATATAATACAATACTATTTGTGAAACGCTGAAACAGGTCTATTCTTCACTTAAAGATGATAATCGCCTGAGGCCTCGGGCTGATAGACAATGGCGATCACCTTCAGCCTCCTTAGACCAGATGGGACGGGCCATTCAATAACATCACCCACTCTATACCCGAGCATTGCCGTCCCTATCGGCGCAAGAACAGAGATCTTATTCTGTTTAATATCCGCGTCAACAGGAAAAACCAGAGTATACGTCATTTCTTCGTGATTATCCATGTCCTTCAGTAACACTTGTGAATTCATGGTGATCACGTCAGGTGGAATACCTTTAGAATCTACAATGGAAGCCCGGAGCAACTCCTTTTCCAACTCTTCCAGATGTTCTCTGTCCTTGAGATTGCCTTCCCTTCCCGCTTCTATCAAATTCTCCAGCCTGATCATGTCTTGGCTTGTAATATAAATTGTCCTGTGTTGCTCGAACCTTTCCATGAAATGAAGATCCCTTCGTTGTCTTTTCATTATTATATCAGATATGCCGATTAAATCGGATATGCCATTGTGCGAGTTCCTTTTTTTTCAAAAAGATTCCAGACGAACTATAATGATAACTATCAGGATATTAACCCGGAAAATGCAGTTAGATGCCTACTTTTGTTTTAAACCGCCTTAGCATGACCACGCCCGTTTTTGTATTGAACTCTATTTTTCTCCCGCAATTCCCGCCGACGTCATTGCTTATTACGGGTATGTTCTCTGCTTCCAGCATGTCTTCTGCTAGTATGATATTGCGGGTACCGATACTCATATCTCCGTTCTTAGAACTAAATAACATATCAGCTCCACCAAATACCTTAGCCCTGAGGCTGCTTTTTTTACAGCCAAGATCCGTTATTTTTTTTATGAGCTTAGGAATAGCAATATTTCCATACCGGGGCGTTTGAAGTCCACTACCATTCCAGAGAGGGAGCAAATAGTGATTCATGCCACCAATTTTAGAAGAAGGATCCCACAGGCATACAGAAATACACGATCCGAGAATAGTTGTTATGATACATTCTTCCTCGGTCAAATACATCGTTCCTTGATTCAGATAGTGTTTTCTTATTCTCCGGGCAAGATCCATTTATATCTCTTTTTGCCGGGCATCCTCGCAAATAATCTTTTAAAAAACAAATACATTTCCATCATCTGAAAAAACATCTATCGTTTCCGGGGTTTCTACCTCAGGAATTGAGATAGTAAATACACTCCCTTTCCCCTTCGAGCTTACAACTGAAATTGTCCCTCCAAGTATTTCTATCAAATCCTTTATGATACTCAACCCAAGTCCGTGGCCTCCGTGTTTTCGCCTCATACCTGTATCAAGTTGTCTGAACCTCTCAAAAATTTTATTCTGGTCTTCCATGTCAAATCCTATTCCGTAATCTCTCAAAGAAAAAACAAGATGCTTACCATCTCTCTTCACATTTAACTCAACCCTTCCTTCATCTGAACTGAACTCGATTGCATTACAAAGAATATTCGAGAGTATCAGTTTGAGTTTTTCAGAATCTATTTTGAAAAAATTCTCTTTTTCAGTTTCATATATTGATTGGCAGGAATAGGAAATGTTTATTCTTTTCTTATCCGCCTTGTGCCTAAAAGAATTGATTGTGTTCTGAATAAGTGCTTTAACATCAACATACGAAATGCTCGGTATATATTCACCTGCTTCAAGCTCTGCGGCAACGAATATATTGCGCAGCTGAAAATCAAGGTCAAAAGCCTCGGAGTAAATCATTTCTGCAGTTTTCTGAATAAAACCAGCATCAAAATGCAATCCATGAATAATTTGCTTTGTCAGACCTATAATAGAAGTTAGCGGGTTGTTTATCTCGTTTCTTATATTTGAAAGGAAATTTGTTTTTAGTGATTCTGATTCTCTAAGCTTTGTATTGACGTCCTCAAGGGTCTTCATCAGCTCTTTCAATTGTTCCCTCAGGGATCTGTCTTTTTCATGGATACTCTTCAGGTTATCAAACAGTTCACTGTCATTTTGTCTCTCCATTGTTCCTCCATAACTTTCTATTTTTACTTATTGTTCTCACAAAGCCTGATGATTTCCTCTGATATAACTTCAAGTGGTAGAATCTCATCTACCGCTCCTAATTTTATCGCCTCCTTAGGCATACCGAAAACTACACATGACTGTTCGTCCTGTGCAATTGTTTTGGCACCAGAATCTTTCAAGTCTCTCATCCCTTTTGCTCCATCATCTCCCATACCGGTCATAATAATACCAATTGCATTCTTTCCAGCATAACGTGCTGCTGATCGAAAAAGCACATCTACTGAAGGACGATGACGATTAACAAGGGGTCCATCCTTTATCTCTACATAGTAGCGTGTGCCGCTTCTTTTCAGGAGCATATGGTAATTGCCTGGAGCAATCAAAGCACTTCCCCTGAGGACAGTATCTCCATCTTCAGCTTCCTTAACAGATATACGGAAGAGTCTGTCAAGACGTTTTGCAAAAGAAGCGGTGAAATATTCAGGCATATGCTGGACTATAACGATGCCTGGTGAATCATAAGGCATATTCTCCAATAAGACACTAATTGCTTCTGTCCCGCCAGTTGATGCTCCCAAAACTACAACCTTTTCTGTTGTTTGTATCATTCTGCTTTTTAATGGTTTATGGACAACAGCATCGGCGGCCAATTTAGGAGGTACTTCAAAAGGTTTTCTGATAAAGCGTTCAAGTCGCGCTTTCGACGCAGCTTTCACGGCATCGCTTAAACGTATTTTTGACTCCTCAAGAAATTCTTTTGTCCCCACCCGTGGCTTTTGAATTATTTCAACAGCTCCATTCTGGAGAGCCTTTAAAGCTGTTTCAGACCCATTTTTTGTTAAACCTGAACACATAACTATAGGAATTGGATACTGGTTCATAATCTTTTCCAGAAAAGTAATTCCATCCATACGCGGCATCTCAATGTCTAATATGATAACATCGGGAATCTCCTTACTCATTTTTTCTGCTGCTTTGTATGGATCTGAGGCTGTTGCCACAACCTCTATCTCGGAATCCGAAGAAAGGATTTCCTTCATCGTTTGCCTGACAACAGCAGAATCATCAACAACAAGTACTCTAATTTTCTTTTTCATTACCTGCTTTTAATCCTTATATGTTTCGTGTTTGCACAGGTTTGTGGTAAAACTGCATAGAGACGACGGCCATAGTTATTTTATACTGCTTTTTTTATAAATAGTTGGCATTACCTGAATAAAAGGCACATCAAGTCCATTGAGTGTTTCAGCATGTCCAATAAAGAGATAGCCGTCATAATTTAAATACCGGGAAAGACGATTCAATATCTTCTCATGAGTCAATCTGTCAAAGTAAATGAGAACATTTCTCAAAAAAACAATATCCATTCGTTCACTGATCGTGTAGTCTTCTTCCAGAAGGTTCAATCTTTGAAACTTTACATATTTCCTTAGTTCCGGGATTATACGGACAAGCCCCTTTCTCCTATCCCTGCTTCGAAGGAGATATTTAACTTTCATTTCAAAAGGGACCGGGTCTATCCTATCAATGTTGTAAATGCCGAGTTTCGCTTCATCGAGTACCTTCGTTGAAATGTCTGTGGCAAGAATAGAAAATCGAAAATTTTTCTGATTTGCAGCAAATTCGCTCAAGACCATGGCCAGGGTATAGGGCTCCTCACCCGTCGAACATCCTGCACTCCACACTCTTAATGGTTTATTAACCGACCATATTTTGTCTTGAATTATATCAGGCAATACATTCTTAACTAAGATGTCAAAATGAGTAGATTCGCGGAAAAAATCTGTTTTGTTAGTTGTTATTGCATCGATCATGTGAATTAATTCATTTTTCATACCTTCATGGCTGAACAGGTAATCGCAATATTCAGTAATGGTGTCTATTCCTAAATTACGCCCCCTTTTCTGAAGCCTGGCCTGAATCATGGTCTTTTTATTCGAAGTCATCCTGATACCGCAGTGGTTTTTGATTAAATATTGTAAGCGGCTAAAATCCTTATCCGATAAATGTATTGATTTCAATTTCGCAAGTTCCATTTTCCTGAACTAATATATTGTCTCAGTGTAAGACATTTTCTTCGTTAACTCCTTCGCTCCCTTCCCTTACAATTGCAATCTCATCGGCTGTGAGGATCTTTTCGATGTCCAGTATGATTACGAAATTTTCATTATGTTTTCCAATGCCCTTGATGAATTTTGTATTCAATAACGTTCCTATTTTCGGTGCGGGTTCTATCCGTTCAGGAGGTAATTCGAAAACCTCCTGAACAGAATCAGCCACTGCTCCAATTATAATAACCTCATCTTCCAATCCTATTTCCATTATTACAATACAGGTATCTATAGTGTCTTTCGCTGCCTGCATCCCTAACTTTAGCCTCATGTCTATTACCGGAACCACACTACCGCGTACGTTAATTACTCCGCGCATAAACTCAGGGGTTCTTGGCACTTTGGTAATAGCGGATGCTTCCTGTATTTCCCTCACATGTGCAACATACACAGCATACAACTCCTTATCGAGCTTAAAGGTAAGATACTGCCTCGTATCTGTTATTGTCTCTATATTCATTTTCTCCTCCTGCAATCTTGTATCCTTAATGGCTTTACTTGACTAAAAACTTCTCAAACTCTGTATCCAGCTTATCACCTTTCTCTGCCCCCATGTCCAGTGTAATTCCGCCCATTTCAGTAACTTCCGGAGCTTTCGAGGTCACCCCGGGTTTCTCTTTATCCATTTGGGTCGTAGTAGTTTTAAGAGTTTTCAATACAGCAGGCTTTCTGTGTTCCGTTTTCATATCTTTGTCGCCGTCAATAGTGAAAAAGCGTAATATATCCATAACCTGTTCTGCCTGATTCGAAAGTCCTTCAGCCATTGAAGTCATTTCTTCTGCAGCAGAGGCTGTGTGCTGTGTAATCTTGTCGAGCTGTTGTATGGCCTTGCTCATCTGTGATGCCCCTGCATTCTGCTCAATGCTGGCCGCACTGATTTCCTGCACAAGTGCTGCGGTCTTTTGAATATCCGGTACAAGCTTTGTTATCATTTCACCAGCCTTCTCAGCCACTTTAACACTCGATGAGGAAAGTTCATTGATTTCCGCAGCTGCAGCCTGGCTTCGTTCAGCAAGTTTCCTGACCTCTGAAGCTACAACTGCAAAGCCTTTTCCATGTTCTCCTGCCCGTGCGGCCTCTATAGCTGCATTCAGGGCAAGGAGGTTCGTCTGACGTGCTATCTCCTTTATTATCGAAATCTTTTCAGCAATCTCTTTCATGGCAGACACGGTTTCTGTCACAATTTGACCGCTTTCCCTTGCGCTTTCCGATGACTGAATCGCGATCTTTTCGGTCTGCTGGGCATTATCAGCATTATTCTTAATCGTGGTTGTCATCTGCTCAATAGATGATGACACCTCCTCTGCAGAAGATGCTTGTTCAGATGCCCCTTGTGACAATTCCTCTGCACTTGCACTCAGCTGGTGGCTGCTTGAATAGACGTTCTCAAATGCTTTTTTTACTCTCGAATTTACATCACGGAGCTTTTCTACCATAGTATTCATGTGGTGAGAAAGATTTCCTACCTCATCATTTTTGTTATAGTCTATGTTTACCCTGAGATCACCGCCCGATATTTCATTTATCTTTGAGTTGACGACATTCAAGGGGTTCAGCATCTTGTTGATGCCTAAGAATATGAGAAAACTGACACCCAATGACCCTACAATACCTGATATGATGAGAAGTCTTTTTACAATAACACTTCCTTTCAGAATTTCATCATTATAGCCCCCTGCTCCGATAAGCCATTCCCAGTCCTTGTAATAGCTATGTGCAACAGTTTTATACCTTGCTTCTGTTTCACCGCGTTCTTTATTGATCCATGGATAGACTATGACACCTTCTTTTTTGTCTATCATTTCCTTGATAAACTCCTTGCCTTCTAAATCCCTTGCGTCCAGTATGTTCTTACCTTCTTCTGAAGGGTCAACTATGAGAGTTCCTTTATCCTCGCCTTCCTTTGCATCCAACACAAAGACGTATCCTGTCTCACCAATCTTTACTGACTTGATCATATCGGATAAAGTCTTCATATTATCAGTTATGTCAAACCCTATGAACAGAGTCCCGATAACAGTACCGGTTTTATCCTTAATAGGCTCGTATTTCGTCATATAGTCTCTGCTAAAAAGTCTCGCCTTTCCAATATAAGGTTCACCGTTCAATAGCTTTTTGTAACCGGGATGTTCATGATCCAGTACTGTACCAATCGCCCTTGTTCCGTCCTCTTTTTTTAAAGAAGTCGTTATCCTGATAAAATCATTGCCTTTTTTCAGAAAAACTGTGGCTACTGAGTTAACGGTCATTTTTGTTAATTTGTCTACGTTCGAAAAATTCAGGTTTAATACTGTATCGCCACATTTCATCAAAGGGGTCTCATGAACACCGACTGTTACCGTCTTTGAAGTGTCAATGGTGATTTCTTCTTCGAAGAGGGATTTAAACACCTCTAACACCTTTTCTGCTCCTGTCTTTGCACTCTCATCGTACATGGTTATCATATCTTTGACGAGTCTTGTTTCTGCCTCCAGGCGATTAATGCTGTTTTCATTAAAGTGGCTTGTGGTGGTTGTCGAGATAAAAATCGTCAAAAGAGCATAAGAAATGAACACCACTATAAAACTTAACAGAGAGAGTTTTGCCTTTATCGAGCGATTTTTAAAAATTTTGAGAGACATTTTTATCCTCCTTTACTTCATAATCTCTTTCAAGAGATATGATTTAAGTTCATATTTTTTTCTGATTAGCCTGCTATTATTCAGGAATATCAACAGACTATCCTCCTTCCCAAAGTCCTCTCTATAACTGACTTTCCCAGGAGAAAGCCTTTTTTCATGTTTCGTAATTTCATTTACATACTCCTACGCGCTACCACTAACCATGGTCATTTCTTTACTCTCTGTGTACTCAACAATTTTCGGAATATTCAGAATGATGGCTACCTTACCATTGCCTAATATGGTAGCGCCTGACAACACATCTACATCCCTGTAAATTCTGCCCAGAGACTTTATGACTGTCTGGTGTTCTCCGATCACATGATCAACAGCAAGGCCAACCTTTTTTCCATTGACCTCTGTGATCACTATCTGCTCAATATCAGGCATGGTTCCATCTATGTTTAAAAAATCCCTCAGTCTGATATATGGAATTATTCTTCCCCTGACGTTTACTATGTGCCTGCCATGAGCACCTGCAACATCCTGACGGGTTAGTTCTATACACTCTTCTACAGCTGAAAGAGGTAAGATGTATTGGTTATCACCAACCTTCAAAAGGAGTCCCTCAATAATTGCAAGGGTGAGAGGTATCTTTAGAGTAATAATCATACCTCTCCCTTTCTTGCTGTCTATATCTACTGTCCCCCTGAGGGTATCTATGCATCTTTTGACTACGTCAAGACCAACTCCACGGCCTGATACCTTCGTAACCTTTTCTGATGTAGAGAACCCCGGTGAAAATATAATGGAAAGAATATCCCTCTCTGTAAGCGATGTATCCTCTCTTATAAGACCCTTTTCAATTGCATCCTTACGTATTTCCTTAAGGTCTATTCCTGCTCCGTCATCCCTTATCTTTATCAATACATTGGCACCAGAATACTCAGATGAAAGATGAACCATCCCCCTTCTTGACTTGCCAGATGCTTCCCTGTTTGCAGGTGGCTCAATACCATGATCTATGCTGTTACGGATAATATGCACTAATGGATCATTCAATTTTTCTATCACATTCTTATCAAGTTCCGTTTCTCCTCCCCGAGTTGTAAATTCAACCTCCTTACCAAGCTCGTTTGATAAGTCTCTCACGAGACGCTTGAAACGGTTAAATATTGTTCCTATGGGAACCAGGCGTACATTCATCGTACTGTCACGCAGATCATCAGTCAGCCGTTCTATCTCTTCAGCAATCAGCAGCATTTCAGGGTCATTCCTTGTGATAACAGCTTGACTAAGGCGGGCTTGAACAGTCACTAATTCCCCGACCAAATTCACAAGTTTATCCAGTTTATTTGCCGCAACTCGAATACTTGAAACCTCCATCTGATGACCTCTGACCATTCCTCCACCTTGTTGCAATTTATCCTGCAAGGAATCCCCTGTACTATTATTTTTTACCTCATTGTGCTTACCTGTATTTCGCCAACCGGTAATTAATCCTTCAACATCTTTTTCGGTCAGTTCTGCTTTTTCAAAAATTATATTTGAGAGGTGTTTGTGGGCTTCTTCATTATCAAGGCTATTGCCTGTGTCAATGACATTAATTTTAATCTCACAGTTATCCTCAACAAATATGAATATGTCCCTGATAGCATTGATATCTTCAGCAGTAGTCAAAAAAACATCCCAGTATGTATAACATGCCTCTGGATCAATATCTTCAAGATCGGGGATCAAATCCGTGTGTGTAATAATAGTACATCTGCCGAGCTGACAGAGTTCACTGAGCAGAAGAAGGGGATTTAAGCCTTTGAGAAAAATATCATGATGTGGTCTGAAATATATCATGTAGGTTCTCTTGGTACTTTTTGTCTCTTCAGCCAGATCTTGTTCAGCAAAATGGGAAGAACGTGAAAGTTCTCTTTCTTGCGGACTTCTGGAACGGAGAGAAGATGGATGAGAGACTTCCAAACCTTCTTTTGAAAGTAATTGTTTAAAAGAAAAAATTATATCGTTTATCTTTGACTCATCTGCTGATTCGTCATATTCATGTTTACCGATGACAGCCATAATCTGATCTATGACCCGGAATGTAAGATCAATGAGCTCCTTCGTAACCTTCACCTTATCTTTGCGAACCATTTCATATACGGTTTCGGCCTCATGTGTAAGATTTGCAATAGCGTCAAACCCGAACATTGAACTTGATCCTTTTATTGTATGCATGGCCCGGAACGCGCGTTCTATCATTTCTTTATCATCCGGTACCATTTCCAGTTCAAGTAGACAATTTTCAAGCTTGGCAAGGAGCTCATAAGCTTCTTCTTTGAATATATCTCTTCCTTTATTAAGATCTTCGGTCATCCTAAAACCTTTTTTACTACTGCTATAAGCTGAGAAGGAGTAAATGGTTTCACAATCCATCCTGTGGCTCCTGCTGCCTTTCCTTCCCCTTTCAAAGTACTCTGTGACTCTGTTGTCAGAATGATAATGGGAACAAACTTATAGACAGCGTTAGCCCTGACCTTCCGTATTAATTCGATACCATCCATGTTTGGCATGTTAATGTCAGCAATGAGCATATTCACTGGCTCCCCGTTCAGCTTCTCAAGAGCATCTACGCCATCAACCGCCTCAGTCACATCATATCCGGCCGATGTTAATGTGAAATTTAACATCTGTCTCATACTTGCCGAATCGTCGACCGTCAAAATCCTTTTATTCATGACTTCCTCCTGATGACCACACACAGTGGTTACTGTCATCTGAGTTTTTGCATTTCATAAATTGTGGAAACCCTATGTCTTTGAATGCTTTTTTCAATACATCTATTTGATTTTCTTCAATTTGCAGCTTTTTATTTTTTCTTAGGGAAGTTTTATGTGCTGCACAGAATAGCTGTAAAAAAGCAAGATCGACCTCTATCGCCTGATCGAAATGTATTTTTACGCAGTCAACCTGCCCCAGTGCCTTTAACAGAATTTCCTTCAATGCAGTCGACCGTTGAATGGTAAGTGTCCCACCTATCGTTAGCACCCCTTCTTTTTTTGAATCATCTACCTTTAAATTCATTTATTCTCCATACAATGATCTATGAATCTCTAAAATAGCTCGACATTATCCCCAAAATGGCTTCCTCTCTCATTATCTTGTTCTACAGAGAAAGCACCAGCATAGGTTTTTCCTAAGACACATTTTCTTTCTATGCCCTGAAGTTGATCTTTCATCATTCTCAGAGTTACTTTTTCTTTGTCTATGCCATCCTTAGCGGTTACCATTGAATGTGAAACTAAAGCTATTTCTTTCATTTCTGCAATCGCTGTATGACATACCTTTGAAACTATGTCGTTGATATATATTCCTTTAATTGTCAAATCTATGTCTTCAGAAAGTTTTCTGCCTTCCTTATCAATCGTTGTAAGAAGTGAAGCTATGTCTGTATTGATACGATTAAATGAATTTGTTAAAAACTCAAACTCTGCTGCTATATCATAAACCTGTGCATCTCTTTCTTTCTCATAATCAATACCGGCTGACAGATCCTTGGTAACAGATGTCATTGACCTGAAGACATGAGAAATTGAATCAGTCTGACTTCGTACTTCAATGGTCAATTTACGAATAGATTCTGAAATCACATTCAGAATTTCTCCTCCTTTATCCATATTGGCGGCTTTGACAGCAGCATTCAGGGCTATGAGCTCTATTTCATCCTGTATCAACACTATGTCTTCTAAAAATAAAGATATTTCATCAAGTACAATGGAGCTTGTATCCTTAGACAGTTCATTGCTAACGTTAGCATTTTCAGCAAGTGTCGCAATTGCAGATGTGATAATGGATAGGCCCTTTTTTGTTTCCGAGAGAAACGATTGTTCTTTTTCTCCGGTATCACCAGCAAGTTCCCTTGTTTCTTGAGAAATATCTACTACATTACGATTTATAGTACGCAGATTTACGATTATGCTATTTACTGCTGATATCATCTTATCTCTATACTGGCAAAACTGGTCTGCCTGAAAATCACAAAATAAACCTGTTTCAGATATAAGTTTCATGGGTGCAGTGTTATCAGAATTTTCCTCGCATCTGGCAATTTCAAGCTTTTCGTGCAGAGAGTAAAAACTATCCTTTATTTGATTGATTTGCTGATAGACAATGTCATGAAACTGTAAGAATTTAACAACTTCTGCTATGCTCATGGAGGTCTCCTCTGAAAGCCTTGAGATATCTTCCGCAAGAGTTGTAGACAGGGCATGTTTCTCTGTAAGGGATGAAATGCTGTACATCGTATTATCGAGAATTTCTTTAGCCCTGTTTTGCTGTATATCATTGAGAGTAAGTACTTTTGATAGTGTTTCCCTGATTTTATTGTTCAGAGATTTTAATCCGTCCTGGATAGCCGAAGTTTTCGAAGTCATATCTGCGGCAAGTTTTTTTACATCTGTAGCCAGGCCAGTAAAATTCCGCTCATTATTGCCATGAATACGAGTAGTCATACCCAGCACCTTTAAACTCTTAATGCTCATTCCGATGTCTTCGAGCATGTAATTGATATTGATGATTGAATTCTTGAGATATCTCAGCTTTTCTATCCTCCATTCGGTCTCGCTCCTTGAATGTTCCATGTGATCGTTCATCCGGATTACTAATTGCCTTAATCTATTAATAGAACCGGAGATCTCTTCACCTGACAACAGATGAGCTATATGTGAGGACATTTTTGAAATATTTTCGGTCCTGTTATAAAAATCCTTCAGGCTCGATCCGATAGATAGAAATTCCTCCTCTGTCTCTTTAATTGTTAATTGAAGCTCATCCCCGAGTTTCTTTAAATTATTAGCCCAAATGCTAAAAGGAAGCTGAAAACTTGAAATGTCAGATTCTTTGTCCATAGACTGCAGGATATATTTATACATTTTTCAATGCCTCCAGCAGGACATTAGCGGATACCGGCTTTTCGAAATACAGGTCTGCTCCGAGGCTATAAGCCTTTTGCATAACTGCCGGGCTATCGTAACTCGTTATAATAATTACTTTCGTACGCGGCTTATATTCTTTTATATGTGTCAGGATATCGAATCCTTCTTCACCTAATACACCAGATAGCCTGATGTCTGAGATAACATAGTCGTAATTATTTCTGCCTATTAAAAACATTGCTTCTTCAAAGGTTTCGGCTGTATCAATATTCAATTCCGGTTCCATAAGGAACTCCTTTAAGCACAGCAAAAATGTTCGCTCATCGTCTACAATAAGTATTTTCATTGAATTCAACGTATCGTTTTATCTTCAGAGAGCAAAAGGTATGCCATAATAAAAAAGCTTTATTTAGTGTCTGTTTATAAACTAATAAACCCCCTCACCCTTGCCCTCTCCCGCCAGGGGAGAGGGTAGTAAATATGCCCCTCCCTTGACGGGAGGGGTGAGGGGAGGGTGTTAAATATTGACTTTGTGAACAGACTATATTTAGACCAGCTTCCTGTTATGAATCTCAACAGAAAGATTCCCATTTTCGCAAATACTGTCCCGATGCTGAGATTTATGGGAATGCTTGAGGTGTATGTGGTATTAGATTGGGTTCTGAAACTTTTTTAATTTACGGTAAAGTGCCGACTTAGAAATTCCTAATGCAGTTGCAGCTTTTCTTTTATTGCCACCCATGCGTTTGATTACATCCCTAATATGTTCTTCTTCAAGTTGTTCCAGATCTCTGATTCCAACCTGTAAAGTTTCTGCCGGTGAAGCAGCAGCTTCTATGCCACGAAAGTGCTCAACACTTATAGTTCCACCGCCTGCAAGGAAAATTGCTCTCTCCAGTATATTCTTCAATTCACGCACATTTCCAGGCCAGGGATATTTTTTGAGAAGATTTATCACTTCCTGAGATATTTCAATGTTATACGATCCCCTATTTGTAAGTATATGCTGCACAAGGCCCCTCACATCATCAAGTCTGTCACGAAGTGGCGAAATAACTATGGGGAAGATGTTAATGCGGAAATAAAGGTCCTGTCGAAATCTGCCAAGCTTTGTTTCTTCCTTGAGATCCCTGTTTGTCGCACAAATAAGTCGAAAATCGCTCCAGCGTACCTTTACCTCGCCAAGCCTTCTGTATTGTTTCTCTTCAATAACCTTCAGGAATTGCGCTTGATTAGAAGGATCCATATCACCAATCTCGTCAAGAAAAAGAGTGCCTCCATTTGCAACCTCAATGAGTCCTTCTTTATCCTGTATAGCAGATGTAAAAGCACCTTTTACATGACCGAAGAGTTCACTTGCAAGGAGGTCACCGCTCGGACCGGAGCAGCTCAATTCCACAAAGGGCGCTGAACTGCGGTAGCTGTGTTCATGAATCCATCTTGATAACATGTTCTTGCCTGTACCTGTTTCACCCTGAATTAGCACAGGCAGGTTATGTTTAGCAGCCATTAAAGCAAGTTCCTTAACCTCTTTCATAATAGTACTTTCACCAAAGTAAAACTGAGTTTGTTTCTGTAACCGCTGGCTTGTTAAATCCTTTCTTCTCAGTCTTTGCAATTCAAGGCTTTTTCGAAGAAAAATATCAAGGTCTGTCATGTTTACAGGCTTGGTGAGAAAGTTATCTGCACCGCGGCGCATTGCTTCAACCGCTATTGGCACATCTCCAATACCTGTTATAACGATAATGGCAATATCCGGACATGCCTCTCGTAAATCTTTAATCCAGTCTATACCATTGCCGTCAGGCAATATCAGGTCAAGTATAACAGCATTAAACTGTTGTGATTTTATAGCCTCTTTTGCTTCTTTCAGGCAAAGTGATTTTTTAACATCATATCCTGCTTTTGAAAGATAATCAGAAAATAAAAACAGTATTGCAGATTCGTCATCAACTAAAAGAATGCTTGGTTTCATAACTCTTGCTTGTTAGAAATGGGTACTCTGACCTCCGATGTACATCCCGGGGGCGGTTCATTATTAAATATTTCTACAGTACCACCATGGGTCTCGACAATATGTTTTACAATACTCAAACCCAATCCTGTCCCACCACGTCTTGTTGTAAAGAAAGGTTCAAAAACACGTGGCAGAATTGCTTCTGATAACCCTTTGCCACGGTCTATAATCTGTACTCTGCATATGTTTCCCTCAGGTCTTTTGATTACAAGCTGGATTTCACTGCCTTCAGGGCTGTGCCTGGCTGCGTTATCAAGAAGGTTATAGAAAACTTGTTGAAGTCTCTGACTGTCAGCAATCACAAAGACATCATCATAGTCCTGAGGCTGAAGCACTTTCACAGTATATGACCGACCGGGTTCTGAATGCTTCCATAAATCTACAGATGCTAAACATATTGCATTCAGCAATTCACTGCGCAAATCCGATTTCTCAACAGGTCTCCCTAAATTCAATAAATCCTTCATCAGATCAGATAGACGATTAACTTCGGAGCGTATATGAAAAATTAAGGGCTTATATTTAGCGTTACTCTCAAGATCCCTGATAAGTGTTTCCATAAAGACCATTATGGCGTTTAAAGGGTTCCGCACCTCATGTGCAACTCCTCCGGCCAGCTTGCCGATAACCTCCATTTTCTGTGCATTAAGAAGTTTGATTTCCATTGCTTCTCTCTCGATCTCGAAAGCAATGTAGCGGGCGAAGATTTTTATCAGGTGAATCTCATCTTCTGTAAATTCACGCTCTTTTTGATCCATAATGACCAGTGCACCAACTGCTTCTCCAGATGTATCTATGATCGGAATACTTATCAGGCTTTTCAGGTCATATTGTGTATAAGGATGACCCTGAAAAACATCTCTTAGGGAACCTTTCAATTGAAACACTTCTGTTTTATTATATGCAGGAACATCCCAGAATTTCTCTGGACAGGTTATTTCTTCGGCATCGAGTTTTCCATCAGAAATGCCAGAAATAACCTTTATTTTATTATCCTCGAGACGCAAAACAATACCATGGGAAGCCTTGAGAAGTTTCGATAAGCTTAAAGCTACTTCGTTACAAATTTCTTTAAATGATCTGCATAATGTAGTTGCCATTTTGTAAACTGAATGTAAAGCTTTTTGACGCTGAATAAGTGTTTCTTCTGCCAGCTTGCGATCGGTGATATCCTCACAGGTTGTGATAATACCTGCAGGTTTACCATCAGCATCTGTTACAGGAACTGATATTAAATAAACAGGAAAAACCTCACCTTTTTTCTTTATATTCAGACTTTCTCTCCCCCAGATTTTTAATCCTCGCAATTCTTCAAAGCTTGAAGGTTTCCACTTTTCAGGAGGGGCAAATATTCTCGTATTTTTACCCATTAATTCTTCCACATCATACCCGTGAATCTTTGCATCCGCAGAATTTGAGTATACAATCTTTCCTTCTGTATCAGTGATGGTAAGGCCAATAGGAATGGTTTCAACAGCCTTCCGTAATAAGTGCAATGTTTCCTCTGATTGCTTGCGATGGATAGCAATTGCAAAAAGTGATACCAGTCGTTCAACTATTTCAAGATCACGCTCATTATAATCTCGGTCCGAGTTGGCCAAAGCCACCTGCCCTACAAGATTTTCACCGATTAATGCAGGGACTGAGAGAAAACGATGGATTCTCAAATGGCCTGACGGAGTTCCTGAAGATCGAGGGTCATCCTGTAGCGTGTTAGTAAAAAGAGGTTTTCGATTCCTTAATACCCAACCCCAAAGACCACGGAACTCCTTAAATATAATATTTTTATCCTTGACCTCACAAGCTTCCCAGATATCTCTGGTCAAAGTAGGAGAGATTAGATAACCTGTCTTCGGGTCAATATAGCCGGCATATCCCAACCTGCTGCCAGTCAAATGCTTAACACTCTCCAGCACAAGAGAAGAAATATCTTCAATTGAAGACGGCGATAAAAGCTTGCTGGCCAGTTCAGAAATGGCTGAATTAACAGCTTTTTCCCTCTTTAAGTTTTGCTCTATTTCCTCATGCGATATGTATAATGTTTCTAATTTCGCAATTCGCTGTCTCATTTCCATTAATTCATGTATAAGTTCTTTTTTTGTCTTACTTTTCATCCTGAGTCTTATTTTTAAGGAAAATGTTTCATCTCACTGATTACTGATAGATTATAACTCAGTTATGGTGAGTAATACACCCTTACAGTAAAAATTATTAATTATATTGGTTCTTTCATAAAAAAGTTGAAAAGGCATCTGAGGAGACAATAAGGATAACCAAATAGCATTATTGACAGAATCGCCCATCATTGTACCGTTGTCAAAATAACCGGTCAAAGCTTTAGAACTAAAAACCTTAAGAAAAAAGGAGGTGATGCATAATATTTTTTGTCTTTTAGCTACGGGAAATATCGGGCCCGAACCTCTGAAATTTACCTTGACTAACCTGCAAGGACATGCTACTGTACTAACAAGATTTTAGAAGTTTTTGCGTTCACAGAAGGTCACAAAGACTTTTAGCTTTGTGGCCTTTTTTATTGAGTCCTTCTGAGATTTTAATTTAAGGATAAGGAGGTAAACAAAATGAAACAAGGAACTGTTAAGTGGTTCAACGACAGCAAAGGTTTTGGCTTCATTACTGCTGAAGACAACAGCGATTTTTTTGTACACCATACGTCTATTCAGGGCAGTGGCTTTAAAAGCCTTGCCGAAGGTGACAATGTCAGCTTTGATACAGAACAAGGCCCGAAAGGTCCCAAAGCGATTAATGTGCTTAAACTCTAATTAATTGGGCAAGGGGCCTCCTCCAGCGGAGTGGGCCCCTTGCCCTTTGAGAGTAATGATAGGCTGTATCAAAGTATCCAAGGACATTGAAAAGATCATAGTTTTTACAAACGAAAAAGGAGATTAAAAATGAGAAAAATGTATGTTGGAAATATTCCATACAATGCTACTGAAGAAGATTTAAGGGAACTGTTTTCAGAATATGGTGAGATTGAATCATTAAAAATAATACAGGATCAATTCACAAACCGGTCTAAAGGATTTGGTTTTATTGAGATGGTAAATGAAGAAGATGCAAAAAAAGCGATTGCAACCCTTAATGGTAAAGATTTTATGGGGAAATCACTAACTGTAGCCGAGGCGAGACCACAACAAAAGCGGCGTGGCTTTGATGATAGAAGGAGCGGCTACGGCGGTAGTATGGGTGCAGGGAGAGGCAGGAGATAGTTTCCGGAGATTAAAGTCAATGAAAATAACGTCGATGGAGCAATGAAAGTCCTTAAGCATAAAATACAAAAAGAAGATCTTTTTAGAGAAATAAAACGAAGAAAATCTTATGAAAAGCCTTCTGAAAAAGCGTTGTGTCCTTGAAATCCTGGATTAGACTTAATAAATCCAAACTCAATTCTTTTTTACTATTTGATAGAGGTATATATGGAAGAAATCAAAATGATTGCGTTAGTAGCCCATGATAATCGCAAAAAAGATTTAGTTGAATGGGTTGAATGGAACTATAAATTATTAATAAAACATAAATTAATCTGTACAGGAACTACAGGAAAGTTAATTAAAAAAACTATCCAAGCAAAGATGAAAAATGAAGACACTATTCATTATGAGATAACTTTATTAAAATCAGGCCCTTTAGGAGGAGACCAACAGTTAGGTGCAATGATAGCAGAGGGAAACATAGACTTGGTAATTTTCCTGTGGGACCCAATGGAGCCGCAACCGCATGATGTTGACGTAAAGGCTTTGCTGAGGATTGCGGTTTTATACAATATTCCAACTGCCTGTAATCGTTCGACAGCCGATTTTATGATATCATCGCCTTTATTAAACACCAAATATGAACCGATACTGAAGGATTATTCTGGGTATATAAAACGCACTTTTAATATGAATAATATTTAAAAGACTTTGACATAAAAAGAACCAAAAATTGAATAATACAAGATAAGTAAAAGGAGATTAGATGCGGCAATACGAACCTGCCTGTAAAATTCCATATTTGACTCTTGTATCTGAATTTCTCAGGGATTTCAGAGAGCTTCATTCTCGATTAGATATTTTTGACCGATTTGGTAGGGATTGTCTGACGGATATAACAGATATCCCTCAGACTGGAACCATGGCTGTGGTTACATCCTTGCCCGAGGGTTCTGAAAAAAAGGTATTTCAATTTAAAGAATCAGATAAAAGATGGGGCATTCTCGATGTCATCTTCTATGAAGGAAGACTCGTAAATTTTCGTGCTCAAATATTTTTTCAAGGATGTTTTGCAAAATCAGAAGCTGTTAAGTTCAATTCACTCAAACTGCGTCCTTTAATAAATGAAATCTATGGAATGGGAAATGTTCACCATGATTTTTCAAATGATACTTGTTACTGTTATGATGGCTATGGGTTAAAAATAATCTTTCGTTACGTACCTAAGACAACAAGTATTCTAACTACAATTGCCGAAGAAGCCTATGCATAAATCTTTAAGGGACAAGACAGGCTATTCTTATCCAAAGGCACAGAAAAGTCTACGAACGGATTGTCGAGGTTAAGTAATATTCCTAAAACTCTCCTAAAGATTTTAGTGTTAAAAAATGCGTTCTGGTGCACTATTGGCGCCATACTTTTAGAGGGAATCGTCAGCGTAACTTATTGATAAATAAATGGAAAAATGGTGGACGGTAGGGGATTCGAACCACTTCCGATAGTTTATAACTTATTGATAATTAAAGATTATTTTTAGTCAATTTCTCGACTGGGGACGGTCTGGGGACAGTCATAACCTGCTTCAATGCTTCCAGATTGGTATGTGCATAACGCTGGGTTGTCCTTATGTCGGCGTGTCCAAGAACCTTTGAAATAAGATAAATATCAACTCCTCTGGATACCCTCTGAGATGCAAAACTATGTCTTAGCCCCTCATAAGGTTTTACCTGAATCCCTGCTTTTTTACAGGCATCCTGCCATATCTCCTGAAAAGTTGATTTCGCATAAGGCTTTCCGGTCCTTGGATTAACAAAGACAAAGGCTTCTGGTAGTTTATCTTTGCAGATGTCTTTTAACGTTTCTGTCATTTCGGGATTAATAGGAATAACACGTAGTCTTTTGGTCTTTGTATGTTCTGTGAGAATGTTTCCGCTTTTACCGCTAAAAGTCCTCTTAATGGTGATCGATTTCTGTTTGAAGTCTATATCCCTGACCTTTAATCCCCTGGCCTCTGAAGGTCGGCAGCCATGCAAGGCAAGGAAGAGATATAGATATCTATCTTTCTCAGGGATCGCAAGTAAAATCTTAGCCTGGATGTCCACATCGATCCATTTCCACTCAGGCTGATCCTCAGAGATTACAGGGAAAGAAGGCATCTTTTCAATGTACTCAAGCTGTCTTAGCCAGGTGAAGAAACTATGAAGACATGCCATAATGTTTTTCTTTGTTTTGTTTGAGAGATGGTCCGGTAGCTGATGATAAAATTCATGAATGTGAAGTGTCCTGATTTCTCTGATATCTTTCCCTTTGAAGAAACTAAAGAAGTCCCTTGAGAATTGCCGATATTTATGAGTTGTAACAATTCCTGCAGCATCTTTTATTTCCAACCACCTTATGATTGCATTTTCAAAGAGATAGTTTTTTAGATCTGCTTTCACATACTTTGAAGGGTCAAAGAGATGATTACGTATCTCATACCGGATGTGCTCTAAAGTTTCTACTGCAATCTGATAGCTGTCAAGAACTCTGCCTGACTTATGGGAGTAAATTTTTATCCTTTGTCCTTTATAGGAAATATCTACAAAGAATCTCGTAGGCATGGTTTTATGCTTTGAACATATAAATCCTAACTTGGGAATGTGATTAAATGGCACATTACAGACAGGACAAAGTTCTTTCGTACGGATGGTACCATGCATAGGATTGCCTACCAGCAAAAGCTGATCGAAAAGGTAACAAATATCTTCAGGGTTTGTCAATTCTTTCTGATTTATCGTTTGCAAGGCTCGCTCAAATTCCTTCTAAAAAGCCATTTAAAAAAAGACAATTATATAATCAAGATCATCCCATGCATTTTGCATTCTCACTGTCCATAGCCTTATATCATTTGCTGGGTTTGCTGGAAGTTTATTATCCCCTCGCATTTTAGCAACAATTAAAAGTTCAATAGCTGCATCTAACAAATTAATAAAGACCGACTCGGCTTTCGCCTCCTCGGTTTTTATTTCGTGTTTATGGCCACAAGCTTGACATTTCCAAATTTTCATCATTCCTCCCTACCGCTCATTTTTGTGAAAAATCTATTGAAACTTCTAAAAACGGCTTCCTCAGATGCCCTACGTTGCGCAATCTCAAACGCAGACATACTAAGATATGGCCTCATTTCTCACCCTTGAGCCTTCTGAGTCGCTCCTCAGGTGTCTCAAAAGTGTGATCTATCTTGTCCCTGAAGGCACCAATCGTGCGGCCATAATTCTCGCTGGCCTTGAGTGCATCTTTCATCTTCACCTTCGTGCGCAGAATACTTTTGTCGTTTCCTGAAAAGCTTTCAATTACTTCGACAGATTCAAGAGATAGAGCAACATCCGGGTCAATCTCATCAGAGTTCTTATTGAAGCTCACTCCCGATTCATTGAAGCTAATAACATCCGTTACTTTGGTAAACATTATGTTCTTCCAGTATCGTTGAAGATCTTTAACCTGTAGTTCTGCTTCCTCTTCACGCTTTTGAAGAATTGCTGCAATTTTTTCTTGAATGGCAGGTTTAAGCAAGTTTTCCTGCGCAATAACACGAGCAGTTTTCCGGGAATACCCTGCTTTTATCGCAGCCTGCAATCCGTTAAAATCACGACAGTATTCAATGACGAACACTTTCTGTTTATTAGTAAGTTCCCCGTTTGCTTTTTTACTCATAACGTTAGCCTCGCATATCTGAGGAGAAGCTCTGTGGCTTTAAGTCCATCATGCAGACGAATGTACGTAACAGTTTCCGAATCTTTCATCTGGAGCTCAGCAATGCAGAAAGCTTTCTCCTTGGGGAAGTTCTTCCTAATTTTGACACCTTCCGGGCCAAAGGAAACGAAGTCGGTTATTTTTGCCTGCACTATATCAATCAATCGCTCCTTAAAGAGTTCAATAACAGTTTCATCTGGCTGATCCGTTCCCTCAAGAAGCATGGTTATAACGGTGCTACAAATCCGGGGATTCATCAGTATGATTCGCCTTGCATCAGTTCGAGAACTATAGCCCGCTTGCTTCATTGCCACCGATACCGATAGCCCGGCGGAGAGTCCCTTGATGAATTCCTGCTCTTTAGTTCGCATTTTTCCTCCCGGAGGTTGACGAGGCCGTAAACTTCTTGAAGTCTTCAGCATTAACCATTCCTTTACCACTTATGAATTTCAAGAAAGTGATTTCAAACTGTGAAACTTCAAAATCCGATGGTACGGGGATATCTCCAACATACGGGACCATGTCTCCCCTCTGCATAAGACGGTCTGAATAAGCAAAGATTTCTCGGGTGCCGATTTTCCTGAGATAATTACCGGTTGAGACAGCTTGTTGAATAATAGGTTTCTGTTGATTGTCTTCTGCCACAGTTGAGACTTTCTTTTCAGGGTCAACAGGTGGTTTACCCTTTACCCTCTTGAGCCGTTTCGATATAGCAGTCTTGGAGCATCCAAACTTTTCAGCTATTTCCCTTAACGATTTCCCCTCCTCATGCATTTGCAAAATCACGCTATCATCCGTTTTCCTCATAAAACCTCCTCTCTGACTTTAATTTCTGGATATCAGTTGGCATGGCCTCTCCCTTTGCGGTAGGGCTTTTTCGAGTGCTTCAATTCTTCTCTCAAGCTCCAGTATAAGAGCCTGCATTTTTAAGATTGTTCTTCTGTCTACTTCTGTCACTCTTTCCTCCTATGCGTTAATTTGCTGCTTACTTCCCGATGCTTCTTTGATTTCATATTCAATGAGTGCAAACTCCCTCCAGTAATCCTCAAGCCAGTTCCGTAAAGAGTAGTTTTCCTTGATGAGACGGTGCTTTTCATCAATGAGCTCGGCAATCATATCCCTATAGATTCCGATCATTGCAAGGAGCAGTTCACGATCGCCGTCTTTATTCATGTCTCTCCAGTAATTTATTTCCGTGTCGAGCGATCCGAATCATACTCAGATATATTTCATCAATCAGTTTCCTTTTCTCCTCCGAAGTGAGTTCAGGATTCGCATAAACTTTATCTATCAACTGATGGGCATTACTGAGAGATTTGTAATGTTGATCGAGCTTGTATTTCTTGCCGAGATTTAACAGTTCCCCGGCTTCTTCACGTTTGCCTTCTCTGATTAATTCCCTTGCGGTTGAGAGAGTTTGAGAAGCCTTCTCGTAGTTGTCATAAAACCTCTGGATGCTTTCAGCACCGGCTGAGGGATGTCTCACAGCAAAGGCTTTTATGAAGGGAATATCAGAAAGTGTACGAGAGGGTTTCACTTCCTCTGGCAATACGCCCGCTTTCTTAAGTCCAGTATCGGCTGCCTTGAGTATGTGCATTCCAAGACCCCCGCTCCATCCCCTGATAAGGTTCTCTATCTTTGCAGGTGAAGCTGCTGCAGTCTCACCTATACCCGGTATCCTGCCAATCATCCTGCCGAGTCTCTTTCCGATTTCTGTTGTGTAAGGTTGATATTGATACTCAGGCATAAGTTTTTCCTTGCCTCTTGACACTATCGGCCTGTCAAGGAAAAAGCTCTTATTTGCCCAGTTCTCAAGAAGAGGTACTGCTACCGTAGGTATGACTCCCGGTGAAGCCCCTTGACCGATAGCTTTCAGGATTCCGTTAAAAGCTCGTGGGTCGTTATCCAGGATGTATTCAGTAATTCTCTCAGGGACTGTTCCAAAAAGAATTCCGAGTTCAAAGGGCTTCGGGATTCTCCAGATATGATCCTCCGTCATGATAATCCAGAAGAGGTCTTTCTGCCACTGAGGGATTTCCTTCCAGCGTTCATCCCGTCTATTTATAACCGTAAGGATTATCGAGGGTAAGGTTATTGCTGCCATTGCCCTGAATGTAGAAGTAACAGGGTTTTCTTTGAATGCCCTAACCATCTTGTCAAAGCCCTGGACATTCGCATTCCAGAAAGCGATGAGGGAGTTTACGGCCTTAGTCTTCGCTCCTATCCTTGCAAAATCAAGTGTTACTTCTCTGGATGCAAAGGCTGCCTTCTGTAAACCTTCCTTTGTTAACCCCTCTTTTCTGACGCCCCTTAAGAACTCACCTACACGTGTTCCTTTTTCTCCAAACTCTGAAAGTATCCTGAGTGCTTCCATTGGGTTCTTGATAATGTTCTTGTAGGTTTCGGGACTGAAGGGTCCTTTTCCCCGTATAACAGCATCAAGGTTTTTCCGTAGATACTCACGATCCATGGATACGAGCATCGCATGTTGACCGCCTGCCTTCGTCCACTGCCAGTAAAGATCAGACTTATTAGTAACATTGAATAATCCCTTTATGAAATCCACTCCGGGTTTAAAGCCATATTTGCTGTATGTAAAGGCTGTGAAATTGTCCCTTATCGGGTTTCTTACACTAAACTCAGGAGCCAGCGTTGCACCTGCTCTTAACCACCGTGCAGGATAGCTCATAATCTTGACGATGGTGTTCATCTGCTCTTTATCGACTGCCTGCATGGTCCTTGCAATCTCAGGGTGAACTCGATAGATCTCACGCCTGCCTTTATTCCAGACAGAGATAACGTTGTCTTTCGGCTGAAATGCAGAAGGTCTGAAAATAGAGGCTGTCTGTTCTGAAAGACCGGTATTCTTGAAAAGTTCTTTCATGAACGGATCTTCAATTACCTCGGAAATTTTGACCGTGATCTTTTGCTTTGATAGAGGAATTTTCTCGACATACTTACCAAGCCCCTGTTTGCTACCTGCAAGGTCAACCAGAGCTTTACCTATTGCGTTTCTTTCGGCGGCGTTGATAAAAAGATATGTATTCTTGATGACGGATTCCAATGGGTCTACAATGTCTCTCCAAGAACCTTTTATGCCCTTGATAGGCTGATATGCTTGAAAACCTTTTCCTAATCCGCCCCGCTTCTCGGTCTCCATCACCCTGTAAAAGGGGACATAGTCTCTGTTAAGCTGTTTAATCTTCAGGTAATCCCTCGTGCTTAAAACATTGCTATCTCTGAGATATTTCAGTGTAAGATCCTGATACTCCTTTAAATCATCGAATGCCTTACCGAATTTCTGCTCATAGTCAGAAACTATTTTCTTAGCATCTCTTTTAAGAATGCCGGTCTCTTTGCCTCTTTCATGAAGCTCAATGGATCGTTTTGAGATAACATAGGCCCTGAATTCATCAAGGTTATCTTTAAGAGGGGGGAGAATCTCTCTGAGGGGCTTTCCTTTCCATGCGTATGTGTTGTAGTCAAAGGGTCTGTATTCTAAAAATGCATCGGCCTTCCCCCACCATCCACGATAAAGCCTTGCTAATTTGTACGGGTCCTTACTCATCGGCAGTTCCTCACCCCGTGCCATTTCCTGGACCATCTTCTTCAGGGGATGCAGGTCATCAACAGTTGCAGTGTAAAGGTCATTAAAGGTTGTAGGACGCTTTCTCTGTTCACCTGTCGATATCTGCCCCAGGACTCGTGCAAGCGAGGGCTGCTTGACCCAACGATTAAAGTTACTCCGTGCCTCAAGAAGGATATCCCTTGCTTCAGGTGATTTCTCATTCAGAATATTTTCGAAATGCTCGAAGAACCGAGGGGCCTTCTCTCTGGCTTTCTTCTCATTGGTGACATAAAGACGAATGAACTCTGCAAAGCCTTCAGTTGTCTTCGGCTGTCCGGGTCTCGGTTTTGTTGCAATCGGTTCGAGCTCGTCTTTGAAAGCACTGAAGATTTCTTCTGTGTAACCTCTACGGGTTACTGATTCCGGGAATAGGAATTTCTGTAAACCATGGCCGACTTCATGGGCCATTGTCTCAATGTCATTTGCAAACTTGGTTCTGACTACTTCTTCTTTTGGTTTGAAGATTCCGAGGACTCCTCTACCTTGACCTGTAAACCTTCCGGTTCTTATTGGAACATCAAGCTTCTCCTGAAGGAAGTTAACGATGTCGCTTCTTTTAACGGGTTCTCCTTCCGGTAATTCCGGTTCTACAGGTCTTCTGAATCCTTCTTCAGGTGCAAACTCCGGTACTGTGACCTTTTCTCTTCCTTCGACAATCCGTTTCAGATCCTCGAAGGTAAGGAGTTCTCTATATCCGTCAATAACGAATCGGAGTTGTTCAGGTGAAATTGCAGGATTGATCTTAACTTCATTCGGCTGCATTCCCCTTCCTTCTACAGCACCTTCAGGAAAAATAATAGCAGCGCTTATTCTGTCATTTGCTCCATAGGCAACGATGGGCTTTTTTCCACCTGCGAGCTGAGCAGATATCCCGGCTCTTCCTTCAAAATCTCGGCCTTCCCGAAGGACTCCACGCTTTATGATGTCTCTCAGTTCATCAACAGTTGTTAACCTGATAGGCTGTGCAGGATTTATAATTCCCGATGCAAAACTTTCATTCAGTGTGTCTTTCGTAAGCTGTTTAGTCTGGACGGCAACCTCGACAGGAACTTTTCTTGGTTCTTGAACTGCCCTTTCTATGTGAGGGGGGATTTCTCCCTCAGTCGGTGTGACTTCTGCTCTGTATTTCGGTGGTCGGGTAATCTCGGGCTCCGTAATTGTGGCTTCTGTTTTTACCGGTTCGGCCTTTCTCTCTCCCTCCCTGCTCCAGTCTTTAAATTCCTTTACTGACATTGGCGTAATACTTCCAAGCCCCTTCCATCCCGGCTCATAGTTTTCGAGATATCCGATGCGTGCATCATTCTCTGTCTGGAATCCGAGCATCACTTTATGCTCATCGAATTTGCCTGTTTTTGGGTCAATCTGGTTTACAACAAAGACGTTTTTGCTTTCAGGATGTTCACCTATAAAGGTATCAATGTGATCCTTGTCTTTGCCTTTCGTTCCCCTGATATATCCGTAATGGGATTTAACCTCAGTTTCCCATTTTCTGCCTTCGGCTGTAACACCTGAACGTGTTGAGCCTTTTGGATTCTCGATTGAGATATCAAGCCCCTGAATAGCGATATGACCTTTCTTATAGTTGCCGGCTTCTTTCTGTGCTTCCGTAGGCTCTGGCCGGATATTCAGCGGCGATGTTGCTGCTTCATGAGCTTTTTTATCGAGGATCTCTCTATATCTCATGGGAAATGTCTCTTTAACGCCCTCAATGACATCCCGCGGGCCTAATTTTCCTCCTCTGTGGAGAAGGCCGTAAAGAAGTCCAGTACCTGCGCTTTTTGCTATTTCCTCTGGACCTGCACCTTCAGACGCTGCCTGAGCTCCGAAAGCCGTACCGGTTGCAAGAGTTGAGTAGGGTTGCTTCATAAGATTACCGGCATGGAATATTTGACCGAGAAGGGCACGCTTTGCACCTTCAGTCAATGCACCGGTGATTTCACTCCTTCCTTGTTTTTCCGCCTCGGCTGCCCCTCTCAAGGCTGCATAAGGAACGTTTAATGCAAACTCGGTAACGCCTGGCACGGCTCCGCCGACTGCTTCGCCGAGCAACTCATCAATGACATTCGTTCCGATCTCCTCAGATCGCTTGTGCCAGTGCTCAGATTTCTCGGAATAGGTCTTAATGGCCTTCTGCAGAATCCCGCTGCTTCTCGGAATTCCTACGTTTTCACCAAGTTCATATAGTCCAGTCTTCTCGCCGACATAATCGGCAACATCCGTTAACCCTTTCGTAAACCCTGCCATGCCTCTGTGAAACGCCTCACCAACTTTTGCAGCCTGGGCTTTGAAGGGACGCATAACCGCCTCACCTGTTTTCTTGAGAGTCTCCCTGACAGGTAATGTGGATTCAGGGGATATCTGCTCTGGCTGTTTAGTAGGTGATCTCGATGGAAGGAACTCCTGAGTAACATCCGGCCAGCTTAAAGCATTGGAAGAAACTTGGCCTGTGGGACCAGGGGACACAACAGGAGCTCTTGATTTCATGATCTGCGGGGTAAAGTCCTCCCATTCCAGCGGATTTGAAGGTGTTGTCTCAGGCTTTAAAGCCTCGTTGGCAACATCCGGCCCCTTTAAAACATCAGGTGTTCTTCGCGGTCTTATCTGCTCTGTGACATCCTCCCACTGCAGGGGGTTATTCGGATTATTCATATTTCTTTCCTTTCATTAACGCTTTACTCGTACGGCCTTACAATGTTTCCGTAGAGATCAACTATGTACAACTTGTTATCACCCGGATTCCGTCTAATTGTCTGACCAGGCTCAAGTATGAGATCTGACCACCTCTGCTGTCGCCGCTTTTCATCTCTTTCTGCCTCTTCCTGTAAGAATATGTCTGGCTCTGAGCTTCGTTTTGTCTTTTTTTCCGGTGTTTCTATCAGGCCATGCTTTCTCAGAGAATTGATTAATCCGGGAAGTGCAGACTCGTATGCAGACTGGTCGAATTCACCAGTGACGGGATCCTTGAAATGCCCTGCAAATTTAGTGGCCGCATCGAGAATGCTGGCTGTTACATCCTTCGGGGGATGCTTCAACATCTCGATACGTTCCTTCCCTGCCTGTTCTTCTTCATAAGAGGCTGGGAGCGTCTTTAATTTCTTCCTACGTTCTTCAGTTTCCGACAAAACATTCTCAACTTCTGCTTCTGTTAATCCAAGTGCGTTTGCGATCGTCGCCCTTGTCTTATAAATCTCCGGAAGGCTACTTATCCCATAACCCGAAATCTCGGACGCTTCCATTTGCTGAAGCGCGGGTAGGCTCTTTTCCAACTCTTTTTTATAAATCCCGGGGCGTTGCAGCATTTTCATGATATCCTGGCGGAGTCCTCTCGTCCCAGGAGAAAACTCGAAAGGTTTAGGTGGTTCAGGTAAAGTGCTCTCCGCAGCACGAGAGGGCAAGGTAGATGTCCCTGTTTCTTCCCGTGAAGGTCCATATAAATCCAAGAGATCTTTATTCGTAAATGTGTGTCCTTCTCTGGCCAACGATGAAACATCTGATCGCTGTATTGCTGGAAGAGTTCTTTCCGCACCCGCTGTCAAGGCACCTGTAGGCTCTGTAGTAGCCCTTGGTTTAGTTAGATCAATACCGACCAGCTTACCAGCCTGCCCTCCGAGAAGATTTTTAAAACTCTGATAACTATCAGCTGCCGATGCTTCTGGCGATTTGAATTTATCGAGATCCTCGTCTGTGTAAAGTCTGGTATTCTTATTTGTTGGCATTACGTGTTACCTCCCTTAGACTGTTTTCTGCCCCGATGCTATGCTTTTAATGATTTCACCGAGTGCGTCATACTGCTTCCTAATCCCGGCTAAAAGAGTTAATATTCTCGCCGCTCCGTTATCACCGGTCTCATAAAACTCAAGCGTTGTAAACTTGGAATCACACCCCTTACAGTGATACTGCCGTCTTACTCCGTGCGTTCCTGTTACGGCTTCCCCGTAAATGGGCCTTACTTCATTACTTCCACAAGCTGGACATATCATTTACTTAATCCTCCTTTTTAGAATTTAATTCGGTGAATGTTGACTTTTCACCCTTGTAGTGGAGTAGGGTCTCACCCCCTGCTCTATATCTCGAAGCATCCACTCTGACAAGAGTCAGAGGCTGATAAGAAGATTCAGCGGTTCCATCTTCGCTTTTCATTTTTTTGCGATAAAGGATGATCACTGAATCGCTGTCAGCACCAATGCTGGAGCTATCTCTTAAATCCATCATTCCCATAATCTGATTTTCTGCGATCTTGCGTGGCTGAGCTATTAACATGATTGGTATTTGCATTTCTTCAGCAAATAGTTTGAAAGTTTTCGAGATGATTGATACTTCTTGGACCTGATTAGTTATTGAGCGTGCAAGGTAGTGAAGATTATCAAACACAATAAACTTGAATCCATAACGTCTTATACCTTGCCTAATTGTTTCTATTACTAAATCAAGGTTGCATTTGCGATAGTTATAACCGAAGTAAAGTGGTTTATTGCGTAAACTTAAATAACCAGCATCAATAAGCTCAGGTGTCAGGTCTTCTTCTGAAACTGATAACTCAATCTGGATAATCTTCTTAGCCAGTCTCTCAGGCCGCATCTCAAGACAGTAAAAGAGACAAGGGATATCTTTCTTCACAAAATCATGAACAATGTTTAAGCACCAGGTTGTTTTGCCGGTCTTTGGTACTGCCGAGACAGTTATTAAGTCTCCGGCTTCAAAGGGGCCTGTGAGTCTTGCAACTGAAGACCAGTGTGGTTTTAGAGAATCGCTATCATCTCTCCGATTTCGATAGTATGTTTTTAAACTTAATATAGCTCTCTGGAAATCTATGATGTTATCAACGTCAAACTGCTCAGCCTTTCCGACCAGTTCCTCGAAATCTTCCTTTTCAGCGCCTGAGATGAAGAAATCGTTTGCGTCTTTCACCGGCAAAAGGACATTGAAGCATTTCTCGAATCCTAAGCGTCTTGCAACTTCTTTAGCTCCCTTCTGTCCTGCATTGTCAGAATCGTAAACAACGTTTATTCGAGTAAACTTGTCGAGTAAATCAATCCATTCAGGCTTAAAGCTACCTGCTCCGATGGTTGTTGCAACTACGTTTTTGTAACCCTGAGAATGTAGAGCTACACAGTCGATCTCGCCTTCGACCATAAAGACTTCGTCTTTAGCCTCCTTAAGACAGTCTTGATTGAACAGGATTGTCTCCCCATCTTTTAAGCGTCTGAATTCTTTCTCCGCAGGTGGCAATGAACGATATTTAACATTCACAGGCTTTCCGTCTTTGAGGTAAGGGATAACGAGCCAATCTTTATTGTTTTTGCTTTCAAGCCCCAACTGGAAATACTGAATAGCCTCGATGGTGAATTTCCGGGCGTCGAGATACTCGATCGCCTGGGTACCTGAAGGTCCCATAAGCTGTTTATGGCATTGCTGGATATAGTCAACTGCTGGATGCCTGACGGGGTTATTCTGTGCAAATGGTGAAACTATGCCGGTAATAGGGTGCAGCTGCTTCACTAACTGATACCAGGTGCCTTTTGCATTACATTTATGACAATAAAAGACTTTCTTTTCAGGATCAATGTAAAGGTGATATTTGCTATCTCCACAGAATGGACAATTTATCGTAACTTGTCCTGCCTGGACTTTGTAAAAGATATTATGCTGAGTGAGATATTCAGTTATAATTTCGCACCTCTCGAATAAGTTCTTATAAATTCGTTATTGCACTTAAGACATTTGCAGCGATATCTGACACTATTTTTTAAATTCAATAATTTCATTCTTGCAAACTTTTTAATATTGCGATTACCGCACGTCTTGCAGGTGTAATTTTCAAATAACTCTGTGATCATGCTATCCCCATCTTTTTTTTGAGCTTGTCGATCGGATCACTGTGAGAATCCCTTAGATTTTTTTTAGCTTCTTTAGCTTGCAGATACAACACATCCCACTTCTCTCGCAGTTTTTCACCTGAGAGGATATTCACTTTCCAAAAAGGATCCTTTTGCGACCACTCAATTACAGTTTTGATATCCTCGACAGTTTGCTTGTCTATTCTGTGGAGCTTCTCGATTGCATCAGCCCACTTTTGAATTGTTGACTCTTTTTCCCCATTAAGTGATCTATGCTTAGGATTGTTCGCAAGCATTTTATCAGCTAATAAACTGGAAAGATTCAAAATCTCAGGGGCGCTGTTTTCTTTTGTAATAGTTTCTTTTTTCTTTTGTGGGTTACTTTTTAGTAAACGTTTTTTTACTTTTTTGTAAACGTTTGTTGACGAAAAAGTAAACGTTGACTTTTTAGTAAATGGCTTCCAAGTCTCGAAATCCTTATTAATACTATACTCTGTGACTGTTCCGTTTACTTTTTTGTAAATGAGATTTAGCTTTTCTAATGTCCTGATTGCCCGAATTATTGAAGATTTAGCGATTCCCGTCTTTAAGTAGAATTGTGAAAGAGAGATGCTATCTTTCTTCTTTTGAAAGCCATAGGTAAGCCTGATAATTATCAAAAGTACTTGCACCGCCTCCCCCGGTATTCGTATTCTCGCAAGTGCTTCAAGAATCTCGTTTGCTATTTTTGTATAGCCGTTTTCAACTTGCGGTGACGCCATTTCTCTGCCTCTTCAATGCAAAAATCGCACTCCTGTAACTTTTCAGCGCGCGGATGAAATCAAGGACGCCGACAGGCTTGTTTTCGTAAATTGCCTGAATCGCTTCGTCGATATTCTGTCCCTGAACTTCGAATTCGACCAGTTGCGTCTCGGGGTTATTCCGCGGAGTTATTATGTAATCTTTTTTGAGAGCATCGAATGCGGCTGGAAAAGACGGATCCTGAAACTTTTTAATTTGCATATGCATCTCCTTCTCGATGTTCGAAAAAATAAATTTAAAAATATGAAACTATAAAAGAATATTTTGTGTAAACCACTGACGTCATCAAAAAAAAAAGACGTCGGTTGGTAAATTTTGAAGTAAAGAATTACTGACGAGGCGGGAAGGCTGCTTCTATGGCTTTGTATAAAACGGCTTTATGTGAGGAGTGAAGAGGATAGGGATATTCTTCAAATGGCCAGTCTTCAGGTATATCCGTCGGTATTACTTGACGCGAATGAATGTTCAAATAAACCTCAGCCAAGTTCTCTATAAGGTCAAGAACAAATAATTGCCACACAGCATCAATCAATCTTTTCTGGAAATTGAAATTATTCGGTATATGTGGTGCATGATAACTCTGAGAGCCAGAAAGAAAATTATCAACTAAATCCAAAATTTTAACATCTGGGTTTTTCAAAGAGGCATTCCCAGCATATATGTAGGTAGTTGCAAATCTCTTTAAATCAGAAGGAAACGGTCTAATTTTACAACGTTTCAAATATTGACCAAATACCAAATGAAGACAACGAGCCGTATAAGCTATGGAGTCAGGCTTTCGGGAACTCCCTTCCAGTGCCGGACGAATATTTTGGGGGAATTTTTTAGGGATAGTTAACGATTTTAAAAGTTCTTGACAATCCTTAAACTGTTGATTGTCCTTACGGAATAAAAATTTAAAAAGGGCATGTAAGAGAGCTGCTGCTATTTTTAAATCATCAATGAACCATTGATTGACATGTTGTCCCCGAAGCGGCCTTAAATCAGTGCCATATCTCCCTGTCCATAGTCTGGGGTCTGAGAGTCTCTCCGGGGAGTTCTCAACAGCAGGGATTACAAAAGAAGCCAGAAACTCAGAAATAAGCTGACTGGAGGCACTCACTGTCCTTGTTTCCACTTCCTTGATCACCGTGGGTCCAGATGGAGCTATCTGTGTAATACCAGTCTCCCCTTTTAGCCTTCTCAAACGTTCTTCGGGGGATTCGACAGTATGATTAACATCAACTCCCGACTTCAAACCAGTTGACGTATGAACTTCCTGTCGTTCTTTGTACCTCTGCCATGCAAGATCACGTTCTTTTATGGATACCTGTAAGTCGAGATATTGCTCAATCGCTTCGACTTTGGGTAAGCCCTCTGTGGTGAAATTAGTCTCCGGATTAAGTTCTGAAATGGCTGCTACGATAGCGTTTATCTTTAAATCTTCGTTTGAAGTAGAAGTAATATATTTTGAGATAAGTTCTTCACGACGTCGTGACATTTCACAATGTCTAAATGAAATGTACTCGTTTAATTTTTTCCAATCTTCGTGTGAGGCTTCTATCGTTAACCTTATCGATGTTTTATTCCAATTGCCTGTGATAGCAAAACCATCTACTGAAGACTCCTTTTCCCCGTATAACAGCATCTTTGTGGGTTTAAGTCTGGGCTCGCCAGGATATTCTGGATAGGTAACTCCCTTACTTTTACTTATACTCTTTCTCTTTTTCTTCTTCTTCTTTTTTTCCATTCTCCATGCTTCCTTAAACTCAGGAGAAAACCGCTTTCGCCTCCGGAAGACTATCCCCTGATTACCGTCTTAACTAAACCGCTATCTCAAGGCGGATCTTCTCATAATTCACCCGGGGTATCTTCTTCTCACGTCCGTCTGTTTTAGCTTTCTGCAGTTCAATTAACCCGAGATCTGCAAGATAGTGAACATCGTCTGAGACATTCTTAATGTTCCTGCCAAGTATCTTTGCCAGTTCATAGATGGATGCTGGATGCCGTTGTCGTATCACTTTGATGATTCGTATACGCTCCTCTGTTATTGCCTTTCTCATTGTATCAAGGGTATCAAAGTAAATACCGGGTCCTTTTTTAGGTACTTTTTCGCCCCGTTCAAGCTTTTTCATCACGTCTCCTGCTTCGCCGAGCATTTCCTTGACACTCTTGATTCCTATGGTTACATTTTTAACCTTCATAGCCTTTAAGCCTCCTTATATCATTGTAAAAGTCCTCAAGGAGCTTGTCGATAGTCGTAAACCTGTAAGGCTCCTCTCGGCCTATATAATGCCGATGATCTCCTTTGCCTGTATGATTGTCGTAACATACAACGCACTTTCCGGCCTTGATGTAAGCCAGTGAATATCTGAAACCGTGTTTCTTCTCCTCAGAGACCGGGACGCTCCAGATCTTTACCTCAACAATACTACCATCGGCTTCCTTGACCTTATCGTGAACAATCAATCGAGATTGCATATGGTAGTTTCATTGTACCAATTATTGTTTATTAGTTCAATTTCTTATTCGGGTGACATCTTCTTGGGCGCAGTAGGAAGCCCTATGGATTGTACCCACTCAAGGCTCTACTTTATCTCAGTTGTCGTCAATCCCACCGTAAAACTTTGCCAGAGCCTTTTTGTAAGCTTCAACGTAAACCACAGGCCGATTGCTGATATAACGCAAACACCGAAGCATTTTGAGTTCTTTCTTAGCAGCCGGCCAACTCATACCCATTGCAGCACAGATTTGTATAACGCCACGCCAGACAATTTTATCATAGGGGTCTTGCATGCTCTGTAAGAATACAATAACCCTTTGTAGAAAGTCTAAACCTTTGGCTTTCCCTGAGTAACTCCTTTACATACCCTGTGGGCTTCTCAGCAACCGCAGGCGGTTCGATTTTAGGCAAGCCTAAGGGTTCTATCGTCTCTTCGGTTTCAGGCGAAATAGGGGCTTTAGGGTTCAACGGATAAACGACCTCTTTTAATATCCCTTAACGTTATCTTTTATCTCCTTTCTGTTTCTTTGTCATTTCCAGAAGCCTCTGAATGATGGTCTCGGCAATAAGCCTGCTGCTTACATTCAGATTACGGCCTTCCTCGATTACCTGCTCTATGAGATCTAAGATGTTTTTATCTTCCTTAAAGCAACACAGCATCATAATAATTTTTCATCTAATGGTTTCAGGCAGCGGGCTTCTTCTTTACTTGTGTCTGCTGTGTGTGCCAGCGTTGCAATTTCATCAGAGAGGTTATTTATTATCGTACATAAACTGTCATACACCGAAGGATCATATTCCCGATCCTCTTCTTTCTCGTGCAGTGTAGCCAAATCCCTAATAGCCTTAACGAGATTCTCCATCTCGAATGTTTTAGAATGTATCCTGCTAAAGAGCTCTTGTCTGGTTTTTGCAAGCGGGATAATCGAGACTTCGCCTTCGCGCCTGAGACGTTGAGCTATTAACTCAAGAAAGTCCTTAGAATCTTTCTTTACTCCGATAATTCCATCATCCAGAGAGATTCTTTCTCCTACTATGTAATACTTTATTTCTGCCTTTTTCATCTTAATCTCCTTTCTGTCCACAAAAGACTTGTTTTTCGAACGCCCCAAACAGCTACCCAAAACCTAAACAAATGCAACACTTTCAGGAACCGCATTTGACAGGGTTTTATGAACGCTTCCAAGAGAGACTTCGAGCTTCCGCGCAATGTCCCGGTAAGAGAACCCATCCTGCCTTAATGCGATAACCTTGTCACTGACTATCGGAGCGAGTGCCTTTCTGCCCAGCCTTTTACCTTTCCTTCGGGCATTCTCAATGCCGGCCTTCACTCTTTCACGTATCAGTTCCCTCTCAAACTCTGCCATAGCCCCGATAATGTGAAACATTAGCCTCCCCTGTGGTGTAGTAAGGTCTATATTGTCTTGATAAGATATAAACCCTATTCCAAGATTTGAAAGCTCATCAAGGGCAGTTACGAGTTGCTTCAGGCTCCTTCCGAAACGATCCAGCTTCCAGACCAGGATAAGGTCAACCTGCCTCTTTCTGGCTGCATCGAGAAGCCTATCAAGTTCAGGTCGGCGGTCCTTAGTACCGGAGATACCGTTGTCGATATATTCCCCTGAAATTGCAAGGTCTCTCCTTTGGCAGTATTCCCGAAGGGGCGCAAGCTGAAGCTCCGGATCCTGGCCTTTGTCTGAGGTAGAACAGCGGGCGTACAATGCAGCTCTTATGACGGGTCTTTCCTTTTCCATTTCCTTTCTCCTTTTTCATTCTCATTAGTATATACAATTAAAATTTTCAATTGTATATACATTAAAGATATACTAAAATAATTTACTTGTCAAGACTTTTTTGATATACTTATTGCATATACAAACTGGAAAGTTATTTTATGAAAGTAGAGCAATTAAGAAAGATGTTTAAAAATAAGTCTAAGCTTATTACGATGAGGATTAATCCTGATCTCCTGAATCTCCTTGATGAGACGGTAAGGAAGGATAAAGACTTCGACAGCCGGAATGAGTTGATTGAGACTTTAATCCTACGTTACTTGGAACAAAGAGGAAAGCTTAAGTAGTTCTGGGGACGGTCTGGGGACACTTATTATGTAAAATTCCTTAACATAACTTATTGATAAATAAATGAAAAAATGGTGGACGGTAGGGGATTCGAACCCCTGCCAAGTGGCTATAGTCAAGGGTTATTTTGCCCCTTTACCGACACTTTACCGACACTCTTTATTTTCCAAAGTTCAATCACGTCACTCTTAGCATATCTCTCTGTCGTTTTAGTTGACTTATGCCCAAACCATTCCTTGATCGCTTCAAGAGGCATCCCTTCGTTACGCCATGAAGTACCAAAACTATGCTTTGTTGCCTCATAAAGACAGATATTCAAATTGTGACCATTTTCTTCATTATAGGCTCTTAATGCATTTTTAAAAAGGTCATTGAGGAACGTTTTTGAATAATGTCTTTTAATTTTTTTGCCGTGTCTGAAAATAAAGTCTAAAGGGAAGGTTCTTTTTGGCAAGACTTTCATTACTTCTGGGAATATCCAATTGTAGCGGATGTTACTTTCTTTAGTTGTTTCTATTAATATTTCATTGCTAAATGTACGTTTATATATTACTGTATCTCCTTCGATACAGTCCCACTTCAGTGATCTAACTTCCGATGGCCTGGCACCTTGATAAAAAAGAAAGGTAAATATGGGCTTGTGCTCTTCGGGAATATTTTCCAGTATCTTTAGTCTTGTTTCTATAGACAATACCTTGATTTGATGTTCCGGAACGCTGATCTTAGGAAATACAGGCATTTCAGATATATACCTGTTATTTTTGCACCAGCGAAAAAAGTTTGAAAGAGCATCTATAATGTTCTTCTGGTATTTGAGAGACAATTTGTCCGGCAAATACAAAGCAAAATCCTTTACATTAAAAATACTTCGTATATCGAGATTATTGAAATAATGGTAATAGTGAGTAATATATTGCCTTATTTTTACAACGTAAGATGGTTTTAATTTCTTTTGTTGGACTTCTCTAAGCTTTTCCTGATACCACTTTTCGCATAGATTCTGAAAAAGGAAATCAGGTTTTGTCTTTGATGTCCACTTAGCAAGATTAAAGGTTTTATTTTGAATCTCAGTTATAAGCCTCTGTCTTAGAGCTATTGCATCGTCAAGGGTTTTTAGAGTTCTACCATCAAGGTCTGTACCCTTTAAAATCCTTATACCCTGATACTTCATGTCAACAAAAAACTGCCTTGCAAAGACCCCATGAGGGCATTTAGGTACTCTAAATCTCCCGCATACAGGACACTTTCCCTCTGCTCGTATATTTTTCATGCTTACCCCCCATTCATTGAAGAATGAGAGATTATCTG
>JACUUX010000114.1 GCA_014859105.1 Nitrospirota bacterium | reverse complement strand
CTGATTTTTGCAAATCTTCAGGCGCTACTTTTTTAATGCGGGGAGGGAAGCAATTTTTCAATTGTAACAACAAATGCCTCCACTAATTCAGGGTCAAAGTGTTTCCCCGCTTGCTTTTTCAGCACAGAGATGGCTTCTTGATAGGATATTGCAGGACGGTAAGGCCGGCCAGAGACCATAGCGGAGAAGGCATCAGCAATTGCCAGTATCCGCGCCTCCAGTGGTATTTCCTTGCCTTTAAGCCCTGAAGGGTAGCCGGTACCATCCCACCTCTCGTGGTGATGAAGTATAGCAGGCTTGCATCTGTGAAGGCCGGGAATATAACCGATTATCTCAATTCCCTTTTGAGGATGTTCCTTCACCTGTTTCCATTCTTCTTCAGTCAACTCTCCTTTTTTATTAAGCACCAGCTTACTAACCTCCAGATTACCGATATCATGTAACAGGGCAGCCCTGCTAAGATGTATCGATTCATCTTTCGATAAACCAATAGCCTCACCCATTATCAGAACATACTTGTTTACCTCTCGTGAGTGGCCATGTGTGTATATGTCTCGTGCTTCTAAGGCTCCGATCAAACTGGAGACAATATTAACGATAGTTTTTTCATCTTTAACCTCAACTTCTGCCTGTGGCAACTTTGATATTTTAGAGAAAACGCATTGATTGCCACCTCTTTGCTTGGCCAGAAAGGCAGCAGCATCAGCAGCATCCAGTATCTCGTTGCTTCTGGCTCCATCCGTTGGCCATGAAGCCAGACCAAAGCTGGCAGTAAGTGAGATATTTCTTTTTTTCATCTGTTTTTCAATATTCTTTCGCGCACGCTCAACCACAGGGAGGGCATCCTCAAGCTTTGTATCCGGGAATAAAATGATGAATTCATCTCCTCCATATCTGAAGTTTAAATCATCTGCCCTGACCGATTCTTTTAGCAGTTTTCCGATATCCCCCAAAAGCCCGTCACCCGCAACATGTCCATAGCTGTCGTTATAATGTTTGAAGAAATCCAGATCGCATAGAGCTAATGAAAAGACTCCGCCGTGGCGGCTTCTCCTTTTTATCTCTTCATGCAGACGCTCGTTGAAGTGGCGGCGGTTGAAAACTCCCGTCAGGGTGTCATAGCGGGATTCTTCCTCGACTTTCCTGTAAAGATGCGCATTCATGATGGCACCGGCTATCTGCCCTGCCAGATGTTCCAGTATCTCCTTTTCCCACTCCCCATATGTCTTAGGCTGAAGGCTTGAAAGATTGATGGTTCCAAAGACCTCTCCTTTATGAAATAACGGAATATGAATGGATGATCTTAAACCATCTTTGAGTTTGAGCTCATCAATGGGAAACATTCTTTGCCGGGCGAAATCTTCCTGTATGAGGGTCTTTTTATGTTTTGATACCCAGCCCGTGTTTGAATCCTCCAGTGGATAAATGGTACCTGGGGTTCTCTCTGTCTTTATCTCCTCAGAGACAGCAAAATATCTTATGTTTTCTCCTTCTATCATAGCGATGGACAGCCTGTCAAATGAGACCAGCTTTCTCAGTTCATCGCTAAAGGATAGGTACACATTATCGAGACTAACATCTGATAAAATAATCCTGGTGAGATCGCTAATGGCCTCAAGAAGCCTCTTTCTTTTTTCAATTTCATCGAGGAGAATTGCATTCTTGATAGGCATTGTTATTTGGCAGGTGGCATGAAAGAGTAAACTCAAATCCCTATAAGCATCCGGTTGGATACTTGCAATTACGAGCGCTCCAAAAACCTCATCTTCAGCTAATAGTGGTGCGTAGATGATGGATTTTATACCCTGTTTTAGATGATATTCACCTGTCCAGAATCTTCTTTGCCGTAATAAGTCTGCTTCATAGAGGATATTTTTGGTGGTTGCCACATACTGTGTAGCCGTCCCTTTTAAAGGAACAACATCACCCGTTTTCCAGACTGATTCTATCTTTGATGACAGGGATTGGAAATAAAGATCTTCTCCTTTGATAATTACAATACTTGCCCACTCAACAGGCATTCTCTTGCTTAGCTCACTGGCTAGTCCTTCACATATCTGGTTGATGCCCGGAGCCGAGATAACAACTTTACTTATTATATTAACGAACTCAAGTTCTTCTATGCTCTGCCGGGACAATTCACTCATGGGCCATTAGACCTCAAGTGCATTATACCAGAGGAATCTGAGAAAGTCATCGTAAGCGTATTTTCTTTTTTTATTGAACCTCTCCCCTACTTGCAGGGGAGAGGTTCACTGGAATAGAATTTTCCTAAACATGCGCCCATAAGTCATTGTCTCAATCCTCTCATCACAGATAATAATCCTGCCTCTGTCAGTTTTTGATCTTATCAGTCTTCCGAATCCCTGCTTGAATTTCAGCACAGCCCGAGGAAGGCTGTATTCATAAAAGGGGTTGCCGCCTTCCCTTTCGATCAGCTCTGTTCTTGCCATGACTATGGGCTCGGTCGGGACCTCAAAAGGCAATTTTGTGATTATAAGACATTTAAGAGCATCCCCTTTGACGTCAACTCCTTCCCAGAAAGAGTCCAGGCCAAAAATAATACTGTTTTCACTCTCCCTCATAGTTTGAAGAATTGTCCTATTTGGCAGTTCCCCCTGAATCATGGGATTTAAACCGATACCCTTTAATTCCTCGTGGCAAAGGTCCCATGTTTTATTCATTACTTCCCTTGACGTGAAAAGCACGAGCATTCCGCCGTCTTTTTTGGATGCATCTTCAATTACCACCATAGAGAGATTCTCTACTCCGCCCTCTTTTTTAAAGTCTATTCCTCTTTTGATCTCAATAGTAACCTGATTCCTGAGATCAAATGGAGATGGAAGAGCGACTTTATCAGCTTCTTTTAATCCAAGAACATGCGAAATAAAACCAAAATCTCCGGAGACGGAAAGTGTCGCCGAAGTGAGTATCATTGACTGATACTGCGGCATAATGTTGTTAAGTACAAAATCTCTGGGATATATTGGCGCAATCCGGAGAGCAATCCTTTCCCTTCCGATTTCGATCCATCGCACATAGCCATCCGATTCATGTGCAAACTCCTCGATTCCTTCGGAAAATGCTTTTAATTTGGTCATTGCAGCGACTAATTCAATCTCTTCATCTTCCTCAAAAAGCCCTGTTACTGATGTACTTATTGCTGTGATGAGCGATTCAATTGCCTCCGAGAGTCCAGTTAATGTATCTGAAAATTTGAAAACTCCCTTGATAAGGTACTTATCCCTGTCTTTGAATTCATTTCTTAACATCGTCCACAGAAGCCCCATCTCTGATCTGAGAGACTCAATAGCCGTAGACAGATGAGGCGACTTGGAAAGGAGCCCTTTATAATGACCGCGTTCATCCATTTTCAGAAGCCTGTTTAATATGTTTTCGAATCCTTTATTTGAAAGGGTACTGCCGATGACTTCTGAAAGGACGCGGTCCAGTGCATGCGCTTCATCTATGATTAAGACCTCTGCCTCAGGCAGTATTTTTGACTTTTCAATGAGCATACTGTTTATACCGATTAAGGCATGATTGGCCACAATTATCTGAGCCATTTCCCATCTCTGCCTTGCCCTGAAATAAAAGCACTGCCTGTAATAACTGCATTTCATTCCCTTGCAAGCATCTGAATCAGAGCATATCTTGTCCCATATATGAACCCGCTTTATATCAAGATCTTCCAGATCCCCAATATCGGTGTCTGACGCCCAAATCGCCATATTCCTGTATTCTTCCGCTTCCTTCTGATCTTCAGTCCTGAACGCATTGAGGCGTCTGAGGCAGAGGTAGTTCGCCCTGCCCTTTGCTATTGCATAAGAAAAATCTATTAATTCTGAGAGGAATTTCAGGTCTTTTGAGACAAGCTGTTCCTGAAGATTAATCGTTTTTGTAGACACTATGGCTTTTTTGCCTGAAAGAATAATCGGAATAAGATAGGCAAATGTCTTTCCCGTGCCTGTACCGGCTTCTGTCATAAGAGTTCCGCATTTCTCAATATTCCTTGAGCAGGCGTACATCATCTCAATCTGCGAAGGCCTTATCTCATAATTGTCTAAAGCACCGCTCACAGTTTCTTTCAAAAAAATTTCTGAGTCTCTCGCCAAGTCTGAGCCTTGACTGTCGACTACACTTTCTTGTTGCATATATAAATAATAAACCTTTTTCTGTGCAATAGCTTCGTTTTAA
>JACUUX010000113.1 GCA_014859105.1 Nitrospirota bacterium | reverse complement strand
CTCATCAAACCGTGCGTACCGATTTCCAGTACACGGCTTTCGTCTGGCGTATCCCTTTACAGGAGACAGATTCATCCAGTAATGACGTAAGTGAAACCAGACCCATTCGTGTAAATACTGCTGGATGCGTAGAAAATATCAGGCTTCTGTTTATTGTTTCAGATTTATTGGATATTTATCATTTTTTTTTATTTATATAGAGCCAATCTAGCATCCCCTGGTTTTTTCGTACCCATGATATTGACCCTACCGCTACTGAAAATCATAAGTGTAGCCTGACATTCCGGTATCCTGTAGACCAGTCCAACGAAACTCTCAGGATTGTATTCTACATTATCAAATCCAGGCTGTTCAACCAATTTCATCCCCCGCCAACAGGCGGAAAAACCGCTTTCTTAAGCCACGGCCCCCATGCTCCTCCTGCCTGGCTGTCGGCTATGGTTTCGGTCAGAGGGGACTTGAACGATGCACAGAACCTTCCCGATGTTGGAGCTTTTGTCCCTGTGAGAGGGCCTGCAAGGAACACAAGCTTGTTATTCTCACCCAGCGCATCGGTCTTCGGGTCAACCTCGTCAGAGATTATCCTGGCGCCAAGCCCCCCTTCCGCCAACGAAATTCCTGGCGGTTTTTTCATCCAGCTTTTCTTCTGTAAAGGCGTTTTTTGTGAGGTTTACTCTCAATATTTTATTCATGTAGCCCATATTAAATTTCTCTGTTCTTTCTTTATTTGAAATGAGGTATTATTTCCTTACCCACGAGCTTTATCGCTGCTGTCCTGTCAGGACCAATGGGTGAGCCTGCAACAACCTGAGTTACACCCACTTTTATCAATCCATTGATCTTCTCGATACAATCATCAGGTGTTCCGCAAATCGCGAACGCATCCATCATTTCAGGTGTGACTGCTTTGACGGCATCTGCAAAGCTGACCTTAAAAGCATCCCTGAGCTTTTGCACATCATTATCAGAGATGCCGTGCTTTTTCAGAACAGCATCGGGTGAACCTGCAACTATGAAAGCAGTAACTGGTTTAGCCGCCTTCAGTGCATCCTCTTTCTTTGATGCGACCGAAAAACTGGTATAAGCACCCAAATCGAACGTACTGAAATCCCTGCCGCTTCTGCCTTCTTTTAAGAGCTTTACTGCAAACTTGAAATCTTCCGGATGCGAGGCATTTACAAGCGCCCCATCCCCGATCTCTCCTGCAAGTTTAAGCATATTCGGCCCCTGCGCGCCTATATACACAGGCGGGATATTCGATCCCTTGCCGAAATTTAACTTTGCGGACTTGATCTTCAGGATTTTCCCATCATACGACATCTTTTTTCCAGTCTGCATCTGCCTTATGACGTCCACGGTCTCGCGTATCGTTTCAAGGGGTTTATCCCATATTATACCAAGTGAATCAAAAGTGACTTTATCACCCGGCCCTATGCCCAGAACTGCCCTTCCTTCAGATACCTCGTTTACGGTAGCAATGGCTGATGCCAGCTGCACAGCAGTTCTTGTATAAGGATTTGTAACCCCTGTGCCGAGCTTTATGGTTTTAGTCCGTGCTGCAATATATGTCAGCAGCGAGAATGAGTCCCTGTTGTTATAATGGTCAGTGATCCATGCGTATTCCAGCCCGTTCTCTTCTGAGAAAGCAACGAGTTCTGCAAGCTTTTCCGCAGGTTCATTCGCCAGGAATTCAATGCCAAAGCTTACCATAAGTCTCACGCCAGTTGATATGGATGCAGTTCAGAATGCGCTATCCCGAAATCCTTTATTGAATCTGCCATCAGTATATCTGTCATAGCCACAGCAGGCGCGGCATATTTTGCGTTCTCTATCGGGCCTATGAACAGGGAATTAGCGCCGGCTGTTATGCCTATGGTATTTGCCGAAATATCCGCTATCCTGCGCTGTTCTTTTTCCGCATTCTTGCGAAGCCATGCCCATGAGCTTGGAATATTATGGGCACCAACGCCTGTTGGCAAGCCGTATCTTGCTTTCACTACTGAAAGAAGGCGGAATGATGAACCTGCCCCCTGACCGAATGGCTGGACTCCGGGGTCGTAGAGGATCTTATCAAACCCGCATTCTTTCGCAACCGCAAGAAGTCCTTTTTCCGTAAATCCTCCACCGTCTTCAAGAAGCGCGATCCTTGCTTTCACGCCGGGATCCTGCATGTTAAAACCAAGGATTATCACACCCTCAATTTTTGACTTTGTGAGTGCCGCTATTTCCTCGCTGTCGATCATCATGTTAATTGCATTATACATTGTTCGAGAGGCATAGCTGTTCTTCGAGGCATGCTCAAGACCGGTAAGCCTTGCTTCCTTGTCTGCTGAATCGATAATAACCGGAGCTTTTGTGCGGTCTGCAACGAAATCCAGTCCTTTTTTCATGAGTTCAGGCGTTAAGCCAACGACCTGGAACATGAAAGGAAGTTTGTGCTTCTCACCCACTTCTTCGACTTCTCTTATTAACTCTTCAGCTTTTGATTCGTCGAATTTATTGTTATTTGCATCCACTATCTTATGCCCGTCATAGAATATCGTTGGTATCAAAACCGTGGGGTTCTCGCCAACCTGCCCTCCAATCTTTACATCTGCGATTTCAATTACTTTTTGCTCTCTTGCGAATTTGAACATGCCTGCCTCCTTAATAGTGTGGTTCTATTTAAGCATCATTTTCAAACGCTTTCCAGGGTCATTAAAACTTACCTCTTCGCAGTCGAAGTGTTCGGGGTCGAATTCCCCGCCTGCCCATTCCAGCATCTCTTCGTATTCTTCGTGGCCTGGATTTTTGATTATCTCTAAAAACTCTTCATATCCCCATATCCCGCCGACATCCTCAGGCGGGCATGCTCTCTCTCCTTTGATGCATACCGGATAATCAACGTTCTTTTCTCTCGGCAGTATTTTTTCCAGTTGTATCCTGTGTTCCCAGTTGTCGCCGAAATCATAAACATAATCCGCCCGCGGGTTTTCCATGGAAAAATAGTCGGCTATCTTCTGGTTCCATCCAACAAGGACTTTTTTCCCGAATTCATCCTCTGGAAGCCCTATATTCACCTTAAAACCGGTAGAAGTATTCATAATTTCAAATTCATGGAGATGGTAATCCGACCAGCCCATGACATCCTGGATAGCAACATGCAGGTCATGGAATGTACAGGTCTCCGGAACCTGTATTCGCCGCCAGATGGGCGGTTTGATGCCCTGGAGGGTGATCTTGAATTGATATACCTGATTGAATTTCTTTTTCATTGAGGTTCTCCTTTTTTTGAATATTTATACCTCTATCTTAGATATATTTTTGGATTTTTGGCGAACGCGCTGTTTTCGCAGGAAATGGTAAGCCGTGTGGGTAAGGCTTACAGCGCACCAATACATCCGCCCCACATTGAAGCCCTCCCCTTCGATAAATAAAGCTGTATCGCTTATTCTTGATCTTGCCATATAGTAATATAACCAACTTTTTCTTTCAAGGTGCTATGAATTTTGGATTTCTCCATAGCATGCGTATGTCCTATTATTGCCAATAGTGGTTTGGAAGATTCTCTTGAATAATCAATTATAACTTCTCCCATTTTTATCTCTCTTGCATCATTAAGTTGCGGTTTTAATGACTCATACTCTGCACTAACACTCTCATTGAAACCGAAGTTCTTGAAGCCTAATTCTCTTCTTTTATTTTCTTTTTCATGAGATTCTAAATCGCATAATACTACTTTGCAGCCATATTTTTCTCCCCACATCTTGAAAACATCATTAGTAATATTCTCAACTAAAAGATACTTTGGTCCAAGGTCTTTAACCAACTTTTCCTGACAATACTCTTCTATAGAATCACCATGCTTTTCGCCGAGTATAATGACTGTGTGTTTATCTCCATAAGGTTTAGACTGATAAGCTTTCTTCTCTTTGTTATTTACAAGGTTCTTTATACACTGAAAATATTCTTCTATCACTTTCGGTTCTATCATTAATTGCCTTATTATTTATATCATCTCAGATAGCTTTCAAAGGCTCATTTTGCAGCGCATTCTGTATTATCTGCATTGATTTGGCACTAACAACCTGAGTTTGAAAGATCGTTTTATATTTTAATCATCTAATTTTTTTGGTACTTCAATTGCCATTGATTTTGTCCCGTTTTTCCATCAATTTTTGTTGCAACCAACTTTTTTTAACGTATAGGAAAGTATAAACGCATTTTCTTATCCCCTTGCTGGAAA
>JACUUX010000041.1 GCA_014859105.1 Nitrospirota bacterium | reverse complement strand
ATTATACAGAGGGAAATTTTAAATGTCAAGTTATTTATGCGACAATACACTAGAAGGGTATAGAGAGTATAATCTTGATCCGCAAAAAGAATTAGGCACGATAGATCCTGTCAAGATAGGAAAAATTGTCAGGAATTGGCTTATGGAATACATGACATCTAGTGATGTAGTGGTTTTAATTCTTGAGGGCAACAAGGCGGTTGCAAATGTAAGAAAACTTGCCGGCAACACCATCCCTCTATTTGCAGCACCTGGAACAATCAGAGGAACTTTTGCGATCGATTCTCCTGATAAAGCTTGCCGTGAAAAAAGAGCTGTGTATAATTTAATACATGCATCGGGAAACCTTGAAGAAGCACAATATGAGATAAAACTGTGGTTTCCCGAATTTAAGGAGGAAAAATGAAAAATAAGAATATAACAATTGTCTCACTCGGTGGATCCCTTATAGTGCCCGATGCTATAGACTGGGAATTTGTGACAAAATTCAAAGCAGTTATATAGAAGTATATCAAGGAAGAGAAACGCTTTATTCTTATCACTGGCGGGGGCAAAACAGCACGGCGATATATTGGAGCTGCTGCAAAGATAGTTCCCATCGATGATGAAGATAAGGACTGGCTTGGTATCCACGCAACAAGGATGAATGCTCATTTCATTAGAACAATCTTTAAAGAGTATGCGCATCCGCGAATAAATAAAAACCCTGAGGATATCGAAAGATTTAAGGATTTTACAGAGCCTATCCTGATAGCAGCCGGTTGGCGCCCTGGATGTTCTACTGACTACGATGCAGTATTGTTGGCTGATAGGTTCAAGAGTAATAAAATAGTAAATCTGTCAAACATTGATTTTGTACACGATAAAGACCCAAATAAGTTCGCAGACGCAAAGCGGATAGAAAAGATTTCATGGCAGGAATTTCGTAAAATGGCCGGAGATTCTTGGAAGCCAGGTATGAATGCTCCCTTTGATCCCATAGCATCAAAGAAGGCAGAAGAACTTGCATTAGAGGTAGCCATAATGAACGGGAAAAACTTAGAGAATTTTGCCTCCTATTTGGAAGGCAACCAATTTATAGGAACTGTAATAAAATAAGCTATATTTTGTACTCTGATATTTTCATCAAGGATATATAGGAGGGAGAATGGATAATTTCGAGGAAGCATTAGATTTTGTAAAGAAGCATAAGGGGGATCTGAAGCAACCCTCCGGTCCCCTATTCATGTGGGAGCATGCCTTGCAAGTTGCCCAGTATCTTACAAAGTGTCTGCAGGAAACAGAGGAGATCGAAGAAGATCGCATCAAAACCCTTCAGTATGTCGCTTTGGGTCATGATCTGCTTGAGGATACAGCTTGCACGCCGCAAGAAATAGCAAACCGTTGGGGGGATGAAGTCCTCAGATACATCCAGTTGCTGAGCAATATGAAAGGGGACGATGACATAGATGAGTACATGGAGACACTCGGAACGGTTAATGAAGAAGTATTTATGGTCAAACTCGCCGATATCTATGCAAACGTGAGGAATTCTGTCGTGAACTTTAATGACAGCAGTGTGGATTTTCTCCTTAACAAATGGCCGAAGTTCCTTGAAGACTATAAGAAGTTGTTCAAAAGGAAAGTTTCCTCTTATGAAAAGACTATACGTTCAATGATCAATGAGATAACTCCATTAATAATAGAATGTGAAGAGAAAATTGCGGAATTAGCCGAAAAAGAGGGACGAGATAAACTGTATTTTATATAATTTAAAACTACTGATGACTGATTTTATTACAATATTCTGCAATGATCTCCTGCAGATGAAACCATGCAGGAAGGGATCTGACTTCTTCGAAAATGAATCCGAGACAATAATGTGCTTTGAAACTCTCCTGAATCAAAGGGTTTCCATCGAACGGGCGACAGCGATTACATACGCTATTCATGACTATTTTGGCAGGCCATTTGAAAAAAGTACCTTTCAAATATCTAACATTTCAAAATATCCATATGAGGGAATAGCTTTTCGAAGGGCTGGGAAATCTTTATATAATCTGATCAGGAATTATTTTGACACTCGAAAATATTCTGAGTATAAGATTGCGGATTTGCCTTCTGGTATCATAGGCGCCATGGCGAGTCTGGAGAGGTATCATAATCGTGAAAATGAGTTTTTTCAGCCTTTAAGGGATGTTGTTTTGACTATAGACCAGGTTGAGAGCTTAACCCCTGAAAAGGTCTGTGAGATATCTCAGGTTAAACTGCCCGCTGAGAACTTGAGATGTCATCTTAACTCCATAAGGCAAATACTTAATATGAAAATATCTGGACTGCCCCAACAGATTTTAAGGAAAGAGCTTTTAAAGCTTGAACGTGTGGGTGACGAAACTGCCGACACCCTTCTGGTTTATTTATTCCGGCAGCCTGCTATTATTGTTGACGAGTATCTGAAGCGTATACTTTACAGGCATTATTTGTTACAAAAGCAATTTGCTTCAAGAAGATCCATTGTTGATTTGCTGGGAGATCATATCAAAACATGGGAAGATGCCCACACTCTGCACGCACGCATCAATGAGATTGGTGTACTTTACTGCCATGCTACCGCTCCTGACTGTGAAAATTGTCCGTTGGGAAGGTCAGTAAGAAGGGAATAATCAATTATGCTTTTATCAACCAAAGCTTAAAAGCATAAAACAAAAAGTACATAATTAAATGGCACCGATAAAAGAAATTGAATTAAAGTTCAAACTTACGGAGGAGGATAAGGCTGCACTACTATCCAGGCTAAATGAATTATCCGCGAAGCATGAAGGGCACAAAAAAGAAATAGACTATTATTATGCACGACAGGGAAGGGATTTTATGCAGACTAAAGAGTGTCTGCGAATAAGATATACGCCTGACTATACAGAGATTACATATAAACCGGCTACCACAGAAGAAATGAAAGAAGCCCAGTCATTTTGGAAGAAAGAAATAAACCTGAGGATTGACGGGCAACTGGAGCAGGCAAGGGAATTTCTGCAAGGTCTTGGTTGCATTGAATTTGTTAAAGTGGCTAAGGAAAGGGATACTTATAAACTCAATGAGGTTATTATTGCTTTGGATTATATAGAAGGGGTGAGATGGTTTGCAGAATTGGAAATACAAGATGAAAATGAAATGAATGCGCTTGCTGCTTTGAAAAAGTGTGCACAAGAACTTAATATAAAAAGTGAAAGCATAGTAACTGAACCTTACAGGGATCTTTGCATGAAAAAAGATATAGTGGATACCAGCTCGCCTGCTCCAAGAGGGGAGGCATGAACAAAGCTTTGAGAGAACATCTTCTCAAACTGGCATCAGAGAAAATATCAAATGAAGATCCATCCCACGACCTGGAACATGCATTGCGGGTGCTTGCAAATGCCGAAAGAATAGCTGAGGAAGAAAATGCAGATCTGGATATTATTATCCCGGCGGCACTCTTTCATGATCTTATCAACCACCCCAAGAATGACCCTCGGGCGAAACATTCTTCCGATGAGAGCGCGGAAGAGACAAGACTCTTGCTGGAAGGCATTGAAACTTATCCAAAAGCAAAGATTAAAGATGTTGTTTATGCGATTAAAACATGCTCTTTCCCGAAAAGAATCGTGCCTGATACATTAGAGGCAAAGATACTTCAGGACGCAGACGGACTTGAAGCGACAGGTGCCATATCTATCATGAGAACGTTCTCATCTACAGGGAGCATGAAGCGTCTATTATATGATAAAGAAGACCCATTTTGCGAGAGAAGACAGCCTGAAAGTCTGCAGTATGGACTCGATCTTTTCTATAGCCGGCTCTTAGTGGTTAAAGACAGGATGCATACAAAAACCGGGAAGAAAATTGCTGAGAGGAGAACATGGTTCCTAAGAGCTTTTCTCGATGAACTGAGGTTAGAGATAGAGGGAAGATAATTCCGGTCTCAACGCCTTTTGACATTAAAATGAATAATTATATAAGGATTGGACATTCCTGTGAAGGGTGGCAAGATGTTTAGAGGTTGGCAAAAAACAGCTATTAACACGCCCGCTGGCACAGTTGAGGGGATAGCCCCCGTCATCATATCAGCAAGCAGAGCTACCGATATACCTGCTTTTTATGCCGATTGGATTATGCACAGGCTGGGGACAGGATATATCAAATGGCTTAACCGATTCAACGGGAAGTCGCAATATGTCTCCTTTGAAAAGATGCGAGCTATCGTATTTTGGACTAAGAATGCAGCACCCATGATGAAGCACCTGCATGAGCTCGACACGAGAGAAATCAATTATTACTTCACCTATACCCTGAACAATTACGAAAAGGAAAATTTAGAACCTAATCTCCCTCTGTTACAGCAGAGGATAGATACTTTCAAGAGGCTGTCCGATACCATAGGTAAGGGGAGAGTTGTATGGAGATTTGACCCGTTGATTCTTAGCAGTTCCATAACTGTGGATGTCCTCCTTGATAGGATTTACGGAATTGGACAGCAGATACGCACTCATACTGAGAAGTTGGTGATCAGTTTCATTGATATAAACCTGTATAAAAAAGTCCGTAATAATTTAATGTCAGCTGGTTTCGAGGATTGCAAAGAATTTGCCATTGAGGATATGACAAAGATAGTCAAAGGACTCCAGGAAATCAATAAGGAGTGGAATATCAATATAGCCAGCTGTGCGGAGGCAACTGACTTATCTGAATTCGGAGTGCAGCATAATAAGTGTATTGATGATGAACTTATGATCCGGCAATTCAGTCACGATAAGGAACTGATGCATTTCCTGGGGTATGTGACTCCGAAGGAAGGTTTGCTATCCTTTATAGACTCCAAAGGAAAGAGAACAAAAGACCTGAAAGACTTGGGGCAGAGAAAAAACTGTGGATGTGTCCCGAGTAAAGATATAGGGCAATACGACACTTGCGTTAATGGATGTGTATACTGTTATGCAAACACTTCATCGAGGATAGCTCAGATGAATTATGAAAAGCATATAGGCAGTGGGCAGTTTTGTGAGTCGATTTTGTGTGATTGACCTAAGGATGTTTTTTTGGCCTCTTGAAGATCCCAATACATCTATCCTCATTTAGAATGGATTGCTCTAATATTATTTCCCCGAATTTTTAACTGGCGATAATTTTAAATAGAAATAAAGTTGCTTATAAGAACATGATGGGCTTGATATTTATTGGGACTTTGGAGAGATAAAATTGTATTATTTGTTAAAAACTAAGAACGGCTATGCGCTGAATGAGGTGGTTAGTGCCCTCCAGAAAAGCATTCGCAGGGGAAAAGAGGAAGATGCGCTGTTTTGGGCTATTGAAATGTGTCCGAAGTATGAGGAGTATTTGTGGAAGAGGCTTTTGATTATTGCATATGAAGATATCTCCCCTCTCGTGCCTGGCGACATCCCAGCTAATGTTTCTCGGATGAGAGAGGATTATTTTTCGTTTCGTCAGGCTGGGACTGATGCCGCGCTCTTGGTTATTTCCAGCGCCGTATTGCTTATGTGCCGTTCCCGGAAGAGTCGGATCGCTGAGCACTTGCTTTTTGCGGTAGGGATGAAAATTGAGGATGGCTATAGGGCTGAAGTTCCTGATTATGCTTTAGATATGCATACCGGCAGAGGCAAAAAGATGGGAAGGGATTTAACGCATTTTGCAGAGATAGGTGCTCTGGTTGATCCTGAGGCTGAAGAGATAGAAAATCCGTATAAAAAGATATATGATGATATGCTGAAAGAAGGAAAATGTAAAATTGAGAGTTTCAGATGGGCAAAAGAGAAAAGGAAGAATGGGAAAAACAAAAAGAATAATGGAGAAATTGAAGTTGAAAAAGAACTCTGTAATAATGATATCGATACCCCAAATCCAATTGAGCTATTAGAAAGGGGATAGAATGATGAACAAGACTCCACTGAAATCAGACAAATCTTTTCCTGAACCGGCCGTAGGAGCACTTATTTTTAACGAAAACGGAGAGATTCTCCTGAGACAATCACACAAATGGAAGGACAGATATGTGATACCCGGAGGGCATGTCGAGATAGGTGAGTCTCTTGAGGATGCTGTAAGAAGGGAGATAAAAGAGGAGACAGGGCTTGACGTATATGACATTAAATTCATCTGTTACAATGAATGTATCAATGACGATGCCTTTTGGAAAAAGCGCCACTTCATCTTTATGGAGTTTGCTTGCAGGACGAAATCTGAGGATGTAACGCTTAACGAAGAGGGGTAAAAGTTTGTGTGGGTCAGTTTAGACGATGTTGCTAAACTCCCCTTCGGCAAGTTCACTAAGAATCTGATAGAAACCTATAAAAGTAAAACCTTATGATAGAGATTGAAAGAACTTATCTGGCAAGATATATCCCTGAGGGTCTGAGAAATTGCGATTGTAGTGAAGTAGTAGATATCTATATTCCTGCTGACAGTGTGCATCCAAAATTAAGGATAAGAAAAAATGGCAGGAAGCATGAAATTAACAAAAAACAGCCGGTGCAAGGCAATGACGCTTCTCATCAAATGGAACAGACGATTAAGATAACAGAAGACGAATTCAATGCGCTCTCAATAATTGCCGGCAAGAAGATTCATAAAGTAAGATACTACTATCCCTATAATGGGAGAACGGCAGAAATCGACGTATTTCAAGGTCCTTTGGAGGGGCTGGTGCTGGTTGATTTTGAATTTAAAACAACAGAAGAGAAAGATAACTTTGTCATGCCTGATTTTTGTATGGCTGACGTAACACAAGAGGAATTTATTGCCGGTGGAATGCTCTGTGGAAAATCCTATGAGGAGATTAGCGATAGTTTAAAAAAGTTTAACTATTCAAAGTTATCAATATAAATTCTTGTTTATTAACAATCCTTGGTTTATTTAGAAACAGTCCAGAATTCCTTCCCCGTTTTTCTCTAGCTCTGAAATAATTCTCACCTATTTATCACAAAATTTACAAATAAGTTCAACAGTTCAACCGCTCTTTGCCATATAAATTATCCAATATATACATGGAGTTATGAGAGTGTTTTGTTTTTTGCCTTGGAAATGGAAGTTCAGTAATGGAGCAAAAAAAATTGGCGCAATGTTTTAAATGGAAAATATGTTGCTTATATATTTCAAGGAAGCGAGACAAAGGATTGAGCGACCACTGCCTCTTGAAGAGACCATACGAAAAGGTATCCCCTGTGGTGCAAGGATATCGGGGAGGTAAACAGTAATGGCAGATTGCAGAGCATGTAGCGGAACAGGGATATGCAGCACTTGCAAAGGAAAGGGATTTACGGAATCCTACAAACTCATGGTTGGATCAACCAAATGCAAGATATGTGATGGTAAATGCAAATGCCCTGTATGCAAAGGAACTGGAAAAAGATAGTTAGAGGAGATAAGGACAACAAATGCTTGGCAAAATAAGATATACGAGGCTTAAGATCTGGTGGAATGGCTGGAGCGACGGCAGGAAAAATTATCCCGAAAAAGATGCCAGACATCCTGCGCAGTATGTCAGGGAATTGATGGATGCCTGCGAAAACCAGCTTGCGAGACTCGGGAAAAACTGGAAACAAAGTGAAGAGAAACTCGATGCAGAGTACCACAAGGCATTTGACAACAACCAGAAAACTGACGAGGCTCTGAAACAGGCAGAGGACCGTAATCAGGGTGCTGCTACTGCCTATGAAGGCGCTAAATCTGAACTTGATTATCTCGAACACGTTTCTCCAAGCAGAAAATGGTATATCGTGTTTTTTACATTTATTACTCTTTCAGAATTTCCTATTAATTCTTTTGTATTCGAACTATTCGGTGAGGCAAGATGGCTTACCATGATCATGTCAGCATTGATCTGTTTTTGTATCCCCTGGGCTGCTCACATTACAGGTAAGGCACTGAAAGAAGGGCTGAGGAATGACAGGGTTATTGCGACTAAATTCATTGTCATGGGTTTGATGATTATCGGTCTTCTTACGGGAATATCATACATGAGAGAGAAATTCTTTGAGGGCGGTGTCCAGCAGATACTGGGGATAGAGATGGATGTGAGAATAGTGACAATGCTCTTCTTCCTCATCAATGGGACTGTATTCCTTATAGCTATGTGGACATCATATACTGCACACCCAAGAGACCCTAGAACCTTCCATACAATACTCAGAAAGTATCGGGAAGCAAAAAAACAATTCACTATGGCTGAAAGACAGTTGGGAGAAGCTGAAAAAGAACAGGAGAGGGCTACAAACAGACTCCATGATGTTATCTCTATCAGAAAGAATGGATTTGAGAAAATGCGGAATGAGGCAGTGGAGGTAATCAAAAGCTGGGATAATCATATCAGGTACTACTGCAAGATTAATGTTAGATACAGAAAAGATGGCAGCGAGCCAGTCAGTTTCCATGCCGAGCCTGTCTACAAGATACCAGAGGGTCTTCAAAAGCTCGAATGGGGGTGGGATGACGAAATTATAAGACCAGCTAATGCCACTAAAGGAAATGGAACCGCAGTGCATGAACAGGATGAAACCATGGATTTCGAGAAGATAGCGAGGTAACGACATTGAACAATAAGTGTCTCACCATAATTTTGATACTGGTTGCAGCGACCCTGATTCCTGCCCATGTATCAGCCGGGAAAAATAAGACGGTCTTTGTGCTGTTTGATCTGTCCGAAAGCACAGCCCGAAGCTCAAACAGGCAAGAATATCTTGAAGCCTTTATGAAAATAGTTGACATAAGAGATGTCAGAACTGATTTGAAGGAGTCCTTTATTCAGCCGGGAGATGTTCTGATTGCTGACATAATTTCAGATAATAGCATCTCGGGGTCCACATTCCCAATCATTAAGGAGTTTCGGAAATTTTCAGTTTGGAAGGATAACTACCTGATGTATAAGAAAAACTTTCGACTGGAAAAGGAAGAACAAGTCATAAAAGCTGAAGAAATATTGTTTACTTCCAAGCGGAAGATAATGTTTACCGACATTCTTAGTTCACTTCGAATAGCAGAGAGAGTCTTCAAACGTTTTAAAAGAGAAGAAAATATTCTCGTCATTTTCTCAGATATGAAAGAGGAGTCTGCCGAGTACAACTTTGCAAGAGAGAGATTAACCGATAAACGCATCGAGGAGATCATCGGAAAAGAGCGTAGCAGAGGTCTGCCGGACCTTAAAGGTGTAAAAGTATATGTAGCGGGAGCAAGGGCGGATGACAGAAGACATTTCCAGAATATCCAGCGGTTCTGGATGAGTTATTTCAAGGCATGCGGCGCAATTCTGGAAGAGAGAAATTACGGGAGGGGTTTTATGGGGATCAATGATTGAAGTCTATATGGAAAATATGTTGCCTAAATTGAAAATAAGGTTTGCAATAATAATGATTTCAAATTGTACGAGAAAGGTCGGCAAATAATATGAGAACCCTTTTATTAGCCTTCCTGCTTGACGGCTTTCTGCCGGTACTACTTATCTTTGTAGGATTAGGCCTGATTTTCGGAATAATCAGCAGACAGAGGGCAATCAATCTGGTCGGCATTATAGTTCTATTTGCCCTCTTGTGCCCATTTGTTTACGCACTCTTCGATCACCTCTCTCTCTGGCTTCTCTTGCTTATCACGGCCGGTTTTATTGTATGCATAGGAAGGGTTGTTCTTAATGCATTTTTCGGCAAAGGGGCAACAGATCACTTTGTCGGCCAAGTGATGTTTGCAATGTTCGCACTGCCCTTTAGATTACTTGGGGCTTTTTTTAGAAGAAGGAGGAGTTAGGATGAGAAAACAAATTCTTATAGCGGGTTTAGTAATCAGTCTTGTTGCGTTGCCCTGTATGGTTGAGGCAGGAACGCTGTTTCATGCTACAAAAAAAGCGATTGCAAGGAAAATTGCAGCTAGGGGTTTCAGCGTTAAATTAATGTCACCAAAGGCACGATTTGGCAAGGGTGCCTATCTTTCAAGATCGAAAGCAACAGCAATTAGGGAGAAACCGAAGGCGGAGGCTTTAGTTGTCTTCAGAGATACGAAGAAGCTCAAAAACAACGCAATCAGTGTAAAAGATATGAGGAAATCAAGGATCAAAGCGATTTCCGGCGATAAAGACCTTCGCGGCAATATCCGTTACGGAATAATCGGGCCTAATTTGGGTAAGAAAATCGGGAAAAATGCTGCGCATAAAGGCAAAAGTGTTTTTTATAAGTCAGCAAGAGATCCGAGAGGAACTAATGTATTCATACCGGCAAAGGTATATCAGAGAGATCCGAAGATCGTAAGACAAACAGGGAAGATTTACGATGTCAGATAGATACTCCTCAATAGCTGGCAACAGATACGAAGATGAACAGCAGCGTCTTGAACTGAGGCCGGCATGGAGAAGCTATTGGAAATGGTACCTCGTAATTACCGTTGTGCTCTTTTTTTGTTCGGATAACGAGCTATCGGAGGGCTCCATAACGCTTGCGGTAATGCTTAGCGTTATAGTTGTGATAATGAGATTCCGCTATCTTTTTATCGTCACATCACGGAGAGTTATAAGCAGGGTAGGTTTAATAGCAAGAAATACCAACGAGATCGAGATTCGACATACACGTGAATTTAAAGTAAGGCAGGGAATAATACAACGCATCCTTAATTATGGTGATATCGAGATAAGTTCTGCTGCAAGTTCTGGTACTGAGGTGGTATTTAGCGGGATCATCTCGCCCCAGGATCTTAAAGAAGCTATAAGGACGGTAAGAAACGGCTGGTAGATTTACGCAGATGCTTGGAAAGTTAAATAGCGATGCAATAGAACGCCTTGTTTCCTCAAGCATTATCAAGAGAATTGTTTCCGGAACTTTTAGCGAAGAAAGTTGCAGGCAAAGAAAAGAAAGAATTAAAGAAATCTTGTCACAGAGGGAGGTAGAGAATTAGATGGATGATCTGGCTAAATTTATTATAGGTATCACAGCTGCAGTTTTTGTCATAATGGCTCTCATCTTTGTCATTTTATATGTTGTCCTTCCTATCGCTCTCTGTTATTACCTCGGCAAGCAATTCTATACACAGGTGAAGAGGTGCGAGCTTGGCAGGAATGCAAAGATAACCCTTGGCATTATTGGAGGCGCTTCCATATTGTTAGCTGCAGCGATCGTCAATGATAGTGGAATCCATGGATTCTTTATTGCTCCGCTTTCAGGCTTGATCTTCCTGGTAATCGCGGTTTTAACCCTTGCCATATGGATATATACAAAGAAGAAGAGATTCTTAGATGTGAGATATGATTTGAAGAGTGAAAAATTTGACATTGAAACACAGATGAGAATACATAGGAAAGGGATTGAGAGGCTACAAAAGAAAAATGAGACATTAAAATCCAAATTTGATGAAACAATACAGGAACAAGACAGGTTAGAGCGATATACTAGTGAACTTTGTGAAACAGACACCAGAACCTATACGATTCTCAAGAGAGAGTGGACAGATCATCACTCGAAAATGGCAGATAAAGATATTGACGCTCAAGAAAAAGAGCTTGCAAGTATATTGAAGAAAAGAAACAAGCGAGATACGAGCAGTGAGACAGAGGACGCTATAAAGCTATGTCTATTTAAAATAGAAGGTATAAAAAGGATGACCGGACAACCGTTACAGAAGATTGCCGCTAATACAGAAAAATTACGGATTATGGAACGTGAGAGAACAGATTTAGAGCAGAAGATAGCGAAGGTTACTGAGCAAATCAACAGGAATGAAAGTGCGTATGAGGCATTTCTCAACTCGAGGATCGTGCTTGACTGAAAAGAAATGGGAAGAAAGTTATGGAAATAAAGTTGCTTATAAATATTAAAGGGAGGAATATATGCCAATAATAACTGATCAAGACGGGTACAGGTTTGAGATACCGGACGAAGAGTATACCGGAACCCAGCTTCAGGAAAAAGGCCGGATGGAGAGGGATGCTGTTCCGGTTATCCGGAGAGGGGACAAGGACATCCCGGTGGAGCCTGATGAGGTTGTCAGGCTTCAGCCTCAGGACAGGGTGATTTTTACCACGCCGGTTGAATCCGCTTCTCACAGCATTGATTTGGAGTGTGTTCAAATACATATGGAGGTCAGATAACATGAGCCTGGAAGCGAGTTATTCAACAGATATCGTAGTACCTAAGACACAGATGATGTCATTCCAAGGAAATTTAAAGGAGAGTCCCTGTATGGATATTTTAAGATTAGCCATGAAAAAAGTAATTGAAGAAAGGGGAGTGAAACTCGACACCTCTTATACCGACAACGAGGGTAAGATTATCGGCTGTCTCATCTCTGTAAGAACAAATGATTTCCCGCGGGGAGTTGGAGCAGATATTGAAGGAGACGGGAGAGTTGTCTTCAGATATGATGCATATGGCAATGCTGGTACCAAAGGCAAGGCCATCTGTGATGAGATCAATCAGAACTACAATGTTATCGCTGTTATGAAAGCACAGAAAAGACTTGGATTCAATGTCGATGCGAAGGTCAGAAAAACAAGTTCAGGCCAGAGAGTAGTAACCGTAGTAGGAGTGAGATAGATGCAACAGAAGATCGAAGTGACAGTGAATGAGCATGGAGACCTCCATGTTGACTTCAGCGGCTATATTGGCGCATCGTGTCAATTTGATGAAGAAGAGATGAGAAGGATGCTTGCAGAATTGGGGTTGAAGGCAGAAATAAAGGGACTGAAGTCAAAACTTCAGAACGAACCCCAAAATAAATGTGCAGAGAAAATACCGCAGGGAACAAAGGTGAGGGTATAAGCATTAAAGCTCGTCAGAAGCAGAAGGTAAGGAAGGAGCAACTCTCGCCGGAAGCCTTTCTCGAAATGATTTTGCTCTCCGACCGGATGATACTTTTCCTCAGAAGAGGGAAAGACATCACAGGGCAATTGGAAGATCAAATGAGACATTATGGATTACAGTGTTCTGTAGATTTTAAATCACCATGCGGATAGGAGGAAAAATGGCGCAGGCACAGTATAACTTCTGTTGGTTAAGAGAAGGTGCTGTCAAGAGGATGTCAAACTACTCCAATGTCATTTGTTTTGAGACTGGAGATCCGTTCAGGCTATCACAACTAAAGGCATATCTCCGGATGCGCCCTGAGTACAAAGAGACAGAAATATATATCCTGAACGGGTGGTCCGGCCTGTGCAGAATGAATAGGGAGAACGGAAAAATCGAAAAAGTCCTGCGTGGAGCTACCGGCGGCTATGACCAGGGTGTCCAGAACACAATCCTAATGATAAGGGATGCACTGTTATATATGGATGAGACACTGAAGAAAAGAAAAGCCATTCTCATTATCCATGATGTGGACGCACATAGTGAACAGGTCAGAGACGAAGATCTGATTTTTGCCCTGAGAGAATGGGCATATAACAGTGATCTGACACTCAGAGAATCACTTATTGTCCTGATGTGCAAAAATGTGTCAAAAGTGCTGGACAGCGCAACAGCCGAGAGGGTTGCCGTAATTAAACCGCCTCTTGGGCTTGATGAAGAGAGAGGCAGAATGATCGGCGATCAATGGACAAAACTGTTAAGACAACCTGTGGACACAACCTCTCTTAATCAGCTTGTACAGGCCACTGCTGGTCTTAATTTACATCAGATTGAGACAATTCTTCTGGAGAGTTATACAACAACTCATGAGTTTTCAACTGAGAAGATTAAAGAACTTAAGTCCGATGTAATCAAACAGACAGATACTCTTGAGATAGTTGAGCCGGACCCCGATGGATTCAAGATGATAGGCGGGTACGAAGCAGTAAAGAAGTTTGTTAGAAACACCGTCATAAGGGCTCTTAACGACCCGGAAAGAGCAAGTAGACTGCATAGCCAGATTCCCAGAGGAATTATACTCTTCGGACCTCCCGGAACCGGCAAGACCATATTTGCGAAGGCTCTGGCGCGTGAAGTCCATATGCCTTTTATCAACTTCAGGACGGAAAACCTTTACTCGTCTCTCCTGGGGGAATCCGGTCACAATTTCAGCAAGGCAATCAACTTGATTGAGCAGATGAGTCCGGCTATTGTCTTCATCGACGAGATTGACAAATTCGGTAAGAGAAGGGGAGAGGCATTTGATGGAGCATCTGAGGAAACCAGAAGGGTTTTCAACCAGGTCCTCGAATGGCTTGGCAACAGGGAGAGGAAGTCCATTATCGTCGGTACCACCAACAGACCAAAAGACTTGGATGAGGCATTTCGTGTGGGCAGGATAGACTACTGGGTTCCATTTCTTTTTCCCAATAGGGCAGCAAGGGTACAGATACTGAGGATTCATCTCAAAGGCGTTCGAATGAGTGATGCAGTGGTTAACTCAATAGCAGACAGGACAGACGGATACTCCGGTGCCGAGATTGAGGAAATAGTGAAGAGGGGCTTCCGGAATGCCTTTATCGGACCCAATGACCATCTTACTGATGAGGACATCATAAAGGCATATGAATCCTTCCCTATTGACATAGATGATAGAAGAAGAAAAAAGGAAGAGTACCTGCGTATGGCACAGGAATTCACCAATGACCGCGAGTTTCTGAAAGAACTCGAACAGGAACGATAAATCAAAAGCCTTCTGCAATTCTGAGAATCCTACCAATTCTTATAGCATAAAAATTATTGTCTATTCTTATGGAAGAAATGTTGCCTATTAGGAGATAAGGAGCAATCCATGCCAATAGATAGAAACAGATTTGCAAAGGACATACAGATGACAGAGAAGAAATATGGAGCAGACAATGTCTACTGGGCTTCAGATTTGTCATGGGTGAGAATAAATAATATCGGTCTGCCTGATAATTTCAGACATTCTAAAACAAACATCCTCATACTCGTACCTGCGAATTACGGTTCAGGCGGACGGTTCCGGGATATATTTATTGATCCGGACCTTGAAGTGCTTGCAAAAGACGGCCAAAACTATGAGAGACTGGGGAAACACCTGCATTATTTCGAGAAGTATCCCTACCAATCCATGAAAGAGGACATGAAAGCTCAGTTTGAAAAGAACAACTGGGGATATCTCTGCCTCCATGACCAGAATCCCGAAAGCAGCATTGTGAATTTTCTCTTTAAGGTAAGCCTTTTTCTCGGGAACATCTACAAGGACTGGAAAGCAATATATGAAAAATACAGAAAGCAATAAAGGGAGGGGCAAATGGCAAGGGTAATGCAAGACAGATACTGGTTTGAGATGCCTGACGATGAATATACCAGCACCCAGCTTCAGGAAAAGGCGGGGATGGACAGGGATGCTATACCTGTCATCAGAAGAGGAGATAAGGATATCGCTGTGGAGCCTGATGAAGTCGTTCGACTCGAACCCGAGGATAGGGTGATCTTCACCACCCCGACTAAAGCAGCCTTCGACATGAAACCCATGTTCTTTAACCTTATAAGAAAAGTGGCTTCTCGGCAGAATGCAGGCGCAATGAATTCTGTCCCTCTGGTATTCAGGGAGGATGACTATAAATGCATGAGAGAGCATTTGCTGCGGGAGGACAGCAAAGAACGGGTCTCTTTTATCCTTTTTGGAACCAGAGGCGAGGATCCTGTCAAAGAGGCATTCGTCCACAGGATAATCAACCTTGAAGATTCTGAATATGCAAGACAGAGCGGGATGCATGTTGTGCCGAAGATAGTCAGCCAGATGAAAGCGTTCAGGGCATTCTCTTCAAGTGATATCCCGGGATTCATGCATGTTCACAGTCATCCGTTTGCTGATAATGCTGAGTTCAGTTATACCGACAGGAAAAGTGTTGCCGAAACCGTGAGAAGCCTGAGAGATTATCTTACTTCAGACGACAAAACCGGCACGTTTCTTTACGGAACACTTGTAATGGGAAGAAGTGAGAAAGGCTTCTCAGGTGTGTTCTATGACTATAAGTCAGCGATGAAAGAAAAACTTGGAGAAATCAGAACAATTGGGATAAAGGGATTTCGCAGAATCAGAAGTTATGAGACTATCGCCTCCAGGGAGACCGCCATTCCCGATATCGAAATGCTTGACAGAAACATTAAATGGCTCGGCGAAGAGGGACAGAAGAGGCTGTCTGAAACAAGCATGGTTATCTGCGGTGCAGGTGGAGTCGGAGGCATGGTTGCGATGAATATAAGAGGGCTTGGTCTGAAGAAAATCACGCTCATAGATGACGATTGGATCGAAAAGAGCAATCTTAACCGCCTTCCGTCAGCTACTTTGCACGATGTAGGTGAATACAAGGTGAATGTCATGGCGAGGATGATCAAGGACGTGTCGCCCGGCACTGAAGTCGATACGATACCTGAAAAAGTTTCATGCGATGAAGGGCGGACCAGAAAGGCAATAGCAGAAGCGGACATTATCGTAGCGGCAGTAGACAGCTTTCAGGCACGATTCGATATTCAGTGGCTGGCAGCAAGATATTTGAAGCCCCTTATTGATATAGGCTCCGGCATCAACCTCAGTACTGATACTTCAACAGTCAAATTTATGGGAGGGCAGATAGCCTGTTACGTCCCCGGAGGCCCCTGCCTCTGCTGTCAGGCAGTTGTTCCACGCGACATAGAATCTGAATTCAGCCGAGAAGTCAAAAAAATGACAGGATATGTTAAAGGGACTGACATCACTCCGACATCTGTGGTGACCATAAACTCGATTGTTGCAGGTTATGCAGTTGATGTGATAATAAAATTCATCACTGGTTTTTCAGAGATACAGACATACATGAAATACGATCTCCTTAACATGACAAGTCAGACCTTTAATTTCGGGAAAAAGACGGACTGTCTCATATGCGGTCACAACGGGGTAGAAGGGAAGGGGGACGACGTGATAACGGTACCATTCGGTTGCTCAAACGTGTTTGATAAAAAAGCTGAGCAGAACAATGAATATCCGCTCGTGATTCATGGATTATTCGGATAGACGATTTGACAAGGAAAAGTATGAAAGTAGATCAGGAGGGAGAATAGAATGCCGCAGGTAGATTATAGCCATCCCCCCTTCAACGAGACGGCCGAGACTAGGAGAAGACCACAGAGTAATAATCAGCGGACACGGCTGGACAGCATAATAGAAGATATCACGCGACCCAGACAGAATCGCCCCCGGATAAATAGAAATGACGTATTCAGGTCAAGTTTAAAAGCGCCAAGAGCTATTAGTTACGGAAGAAATTTCGTTGAGACCCATCCTTTCTTATTCGGTATTATGGTGTTCATAGTGATTCTCGCAATAGTCAGCACTTTAATATCGGGGCAGAATTTCCCTATGAATTCTGCAGGCGGTGACAGCAACTATGTAAATCACTCGCCATCAGTACGAAATATCCAGGAACCAGCTACAACGGCAACGGATATACCTATATATACTGGATGGGAAGAATATACTGCCGGGAATGAACAGAATACCGAAGAACGGGAAAGAGAAGCAGTGACGCCTCCTGACGAGACTGAGATAGATAGCGTAAATAATGTGAACACTGAAGTGACGCCGTCAGTCAATAAACAGCAGCCTGCACAACTTACAGAGAAACAGCCACGCTGGATGACCGATCCGCCAGAAGTATTTATGAGGACCAGATACGTAAGGTAGTCATATCTTGCCTCTAAAACTCATTATTCTTGAATAGGATCAAGATGAAGAAATACGAACAATATAGCCAGGATGATATAGCGTATGTCCACGAGACTCTTATCCAGCCGGAACTCCCTGAGCAGCCGCTTGTTCTCCTGAGGAAGGAGAAGGAGGGCGATTTATATGAGGCCTGTTTTAAACTGGAACTTTCAGGAGTGACACGGAAAGAGAGCGACAGGCAGGCATCAGATAAGTCTGAAGCGAAGGATAACGATCAAACCGATACAAGCCAGAATGTTTTGTTGTCGGGCATTTCATCAAATCAAAGGATTGATTTTACCTACAAGACGGTTAGAGATGAGCAAAGAAAAATGCAGGTCGGCCTTGAGATTACAGGTTATTCAAAGGGAGAGACTCCGGCGGAAGCCGTTGGAACATTATTAAGACTCTGGCATAATCTCAGTGTGACTTTAGGCACAAAAGGGGATGAGTATTGTTTTGCGCCTGTTATAGAGCCGGAAAGACTGACTGAAAAAGAGCATACAGGTGTGTGGGTAGGGATAATAAGGCCTGCAGGCATTGCGATCCAAACCAACCAGCAGCCACCTGTCGGATTTATGCAGGGAAGGCTTTTACAGAAAAAGACTGGTGTTATTGTTGTTCCCGAGTCTGAGAATAAGAAGAATCGTCAATTCGACGCAATCGTCAGAGGCTCTGCAGGAAATCCGTATGAAATTACAGTGAAGATATCCATATCTCCTTTGATGCTTAGGGAAGATGAAGTCAGAAAGATATCCATTGCTTTAGATTGGCTTCGGAACGGCGAGAAAAAGCAGATCAGCTATCATGATTATATTGAAGGCGGCATCGAGGATGAAAAGGTTATGACTGCTCTGCAGAACTCCCTTAGTCTGTGGATTAAGAATCCGTATGGTTTTCGTATCAACTGTATAGCAATATCGGAGAAACCTATCCCGGAAGCTTTCCTAAGCCTTATAGGAAAAGAGATTTTTAATAACTCGCCTGTTACTCTTACGATGCAAAAAATCATTCATGAAGCGGATTCTCACCACCGGCAACATGAAGAGCAGGAAATCTTTGATCTGCAGGATTGTGTCAATAGCGCTGCTTTACTCCCGCCATTGTTGCCGGGCGTAAAAGCTCTACTTGATCACGGAACTAAGAGGTTATTCAGAAAGGCAGGATGGAATATCTCAAATGAGGGTATCCTGATAGGCACGGTAAATACCGGGACAACAGAAAAAGACGTAAGGTTCTCAAGATCTGACAGAAGCAGGCATTGTTATATCATAGGGGCTACGGGAACCGGAAAGAGCACACTCCTCTACAACATGATAAGGCAAGATATCGAAAACGGTGATGGTGTATGTGTCGTCGATCCCCACGGGGATCTCTACCAGCAGGTCATTGAGACAATCCCGAAAAATAGATTTAATGATGTCATTTTGATCGATCCGAGCGATTTTGAAAACGCTGTGGGAATAAACTTTCTCGAATGCCAAGGCCGTTTCAAGTCTGTGCAGATGAACTTTGTAACGAATGAGATGATCAAGGTATTTGACCGCTTATATGATCTTAGGAATACCGGTGGACCTATATTCGAACAATATATGCGCAATGCCCTCCTGCTTTGCATGGATAATGATATCGGAGCCACTCTTATGGATATTCCTATGGTGTTTGAGGATAAAAAATACCGTAATTTTCTGAAGGCAAGATGTAATAGTTCCGTTGTCGTGAACTTTTGGACAAAGCAGGCTGAGGAGGCAGGGGGTGAGGCATCACTGAACAATATGGCGCCTTACATTACAAGCAAATTAAATCAGTTCACCACAAATGCTCTCCTTCGGCCGATCATCGGGCAGTTGAAGAGTACCATCGATTTTCGGAAGGCGATGGATGAGAGAAAAATCTTGCTGGTTAATCTCTCCAAAGGTTTATTGGGAGAGCTTGACACCCAGCTCTTGGGTATGCTGATTATCGGGAAAGTTTTCAGTTCATCTATGGGAAGAATCCTCCAAAGGCCTGAGGAAAGATATCCATTTTTCCTCTATGTGGATGAGTTCCAGAACTTTACCACAGATGCAGTGGCCCACCTTCTCTCAGAAGCAAGAAAATTTTGCATATATCTTACCCTTGCAAACCAGAACCTGTCACAGTTGTCAACTGGAAGCGGGAGCAAAAACATTCTTGATGCAGTCCTTGGGAATGTTGGGACAACGCTTATCTTAAGGATCGGGGCGATTGATTCCCAAAAGATGGAGATATATACGAAGCCAGAGCTGCTTGCACAAGACCTCCAGGACCTTCCAGATTTCCATGTCGCAGGGAGGATTCTGGTGAAAAATACTCCAAGCAGACCTTTCGTCTTCGAGACCTTGCTGCCAGAGAAGCGATCAAATCATAAACATATCGATAAGATAATTGAAAGTTCCAATAGAAAATATACTACACCTGTTAAGAAAGTGGAAGAAGACATAAATTCATGGAGAATTAATTATGAGACTTTATATTCACTTAGAGAGTCTGTAGAGGATGATTTTGATAACAAGATGGATACTAATTATGGAGATGATTCTCTTTTAGAAAAGTGGTCTATCTAATTTTTATTGCCCTTAACTGCCGTAAAAATGAGGCTAAATCTTACCAATAAACCTCTTTTATATAAAATCCAATAGATTCTTCATATGTTAAAAAGAGGAAGGTAACAAAAATGGACAAACATAAGATAAAAGCGAAGAAATATAGGATTGCTATTTGTTTCAGTTTTATAATACTGATTTTTATGTTGAATAGTTGTGGACGGCATAGTTCTTATCAATATAACGTCTATCGAAGTCTATATTACCCTGTAAGCTCTTATGATTATTCCTGCCAATATATCCCCAGTTACAGGTACTGCCTATATTATTATGACTATTATCCTCCCATTGATTTCAATATATACATACATAAAAGAAATTATGATTTTTTTATAAATAGTAGACAGAGCTATTACTATTTTGACTATTACTCAAGGGGTAGAAGATGGTAAACACAGCATAGAGAGATAAAGGGACACAAAAATCGCTCAAAGTGCTTTGGTATCTTCAAGAACATTATGTCCATGATTGAAAAGTTCTTTCCACAACCCGAGATCAAACCGTGGTGGAAACAACTATTGTGGTAGAAAGGACGGTCACACAAAGTTATTGATATATTATGGGAGGATTGCAATGAGAATTTTTAAAAAGTCAAAAGAAAAGGTAACAATGGAACAATACATTTTTAGGTTTCAAGCAGTAAAGACCATGAAACATAAACAGGATGATCCTGACTATCTTCTCTTCCTTAATGACGATTCAAATAAAGAATGTGTGGTCGGAAGTATGAAAAAAAGCGGGCCATATACATTCGAAATCAGCCTTAACTTAAAGGCCCAATTTGACGTTGTTAGTTTGCAGCTTATTAGAGAAGTAAAGGATGAGTTTGGGAAAGATTATATCGAAGAGGAAGACGGTACTTTGACAGAAATTCCGAAATTCAGGGAAATTTAAGGAGCACATTAATAACATCATGAGCGGGAATAAAGAAGGATATGACGATGATTCAAATAATCGTCAGCTCAGATTAACAGAACTTCTTAACGGAGATGTAATTGTACAAAATATTCATTATCAAAGACGGTAAATATTGTGAGATTAAGGATGAGGCAGGAAAGGAACTCATTTTCAAGACTGAGGATGAGGCAGCTTTATTCTTACAAGCACACTCTTTGAGAAATACCTTTATTGCTTATATTGAAAGAGAGGATGCTTAAAAATCTTCTTTCTGAAAAATAGTTTAAATTCAAAAGCAGCGTTAGGCCTCCTTTTTTGACAGCAATAAAAACTAATAAATCAATAAGTAGTATGTCATGAAAGAAGCAGAAGAACACTACAATTTAGCAAAAGAGCTCATAAGATATGGGCGCACAGACCATGCTATAAAGGAATTAAAAGAAGCAATAGGGATAGACCCCAAATATGAATGTGCCTATAAGCTTCTGCGCAAGACACTTGTTTCACAGGGGAAAATTGAAGACTTGATCAAATATCTTTATGAAATAGTAAGAATAGATCCAGAGAATATCATAGCCCATTTCTTTCTTGCCGATGCCTATGAGCAAAAAGGACAATCAGATGAAGCAATAAAGGAATTTAAAGAGGTAATACGAATGAATCCGGAATTTCCGTATGCATATTGTGGGCTGGCGTTGTCCCTTAATGAAAAGGGAATGTATAAAGAAGCAATAAATGCCCTAAAAACGTATTTTAAAATGTCACAGCCACATAAAACAGCGACGGTTGAAATGTTGAAAAATCATATGAACTTTTTGGAGTTATTAAACGGGTATACAACTCAGATTGACGACTCAGATACATCAAGTTAAATTGATTTATCTGACATTGATAGAGACAATCAATTTGAATTATTTCTCATTTCTAACACGTTATCAGAGTTCCGGGGGCTTGCCCGCGCTGGGGTTAAGACTAAGATGAAAACCAAGGAAGGTATAGTGGTCCAAGACGCTGTATTAAAGACTGCATAAAGAACTATAAAAGAGCAGCAAACAGAAAAGCAACTGCCAAAAGCCTTATGTTCTTCTTCATACGATACATTGCTTACATCTTGCAATAAGAATGCATGACGGAGTGTGTATCTATTGTATTTAGAGAACTGCCATTCAAGCCGTTTTAGAAAAATATTTTATTTAATAAGGAGACAACAGAGATGCCATTCCAATTTTATATAAATGAGGAATCAGGAGAAAAATTATATAAGCTGATTAACATCAAAATATCACAGAAGGGCGTGATGAAAATAATCTCAAAGGAAAGCAACAAGGGGAGAATTCACTTTATTATCCGACTATCTTCTATTGACCCTGATACTGAGGAAATTCTCTCTGAAGAAACAAAATATAAGAGCACAGAAAAGGGAGTGACAAAAAGACAATTTAACAACATGGTTGATGCTATGATATCAAAATTGCCTGAAAATGCAGAAGTAAAAATACACGATATGTCGCATTACAGTTCACTTAAAGATCAGTTTAGTACAGGTGTAATGGATGGTTTTTTCAATATAAGAACGAAGCAGTCAAATGAATGGCACTGATATGGTAAATAATTAAAGAATACATTCTATAAGTAGCTAACGTAAATTTATATCTACATATTGAAGGAGACAGTAAGGAAGAAGATTGATGAGCTTGATCGGATATAATTCATTGAGCAATGATAATTATGAATCATATTAAGGAGATATAAAATGAGCATGAATCAGGATCTGATTATAGAGAAGACGATAGCATACGTCCGTGAAAATTTGGGATGGGAGGGCACAGGTCACGATTGGTGGCATGTCTATCGTGTCTGGCAAAATGCCATCCACATAGCGAAAGAAGAAAAGGCAGATTTGTTTCTTGTTCAGATCGCTGCTTTATTGCATGATATCGCAGACTGGAAATTCCATCATGGAGACGATACAGCAGGTCCTAAGCTGGCAAGAGAATGGCTTGAAAAAGTGGGTGTCGATGAAAAAATTATTGCTCATGTGTGCGAGATCATCCAGGGGATTTCCTTTAAAGGTGCAGGCGTAAAAATTCAAATAAAGACAAAAGAAGGTATGGTTGTCCAGGATGCTGATCGGCTGGATGCCATAGGCGCAATTGGAATTGCGAGAGCTTTTACTTACGGAGGACATAAGGGCAGGGAGATTTACAATCCCTATATCAGACCGCATCATCATGAATCATTCGAGGAATACAAGAACAGTAAAGGGCCAACAATAAACCATTTTTACGAAAAACTTCTCCTCCTGAAGGATTTGATGAACACAAAAACTGCAAGAAAGATGGCTGAAGAAAGGCATGCCTTTATGGAACTGTTTCTGGAGAGATTCTTTAAAGAGTGGAATGAAAACGAGGGTATTGTAGATGAAGAAATATGATGGCGTTTTTTTATAATTGTAAAAAATAGATATAACTTAATTCTTATGAAAGAATGAGAAATAGATGATTGAGCTTTTATCAAAAAAACAGGAAGAATTGCTATGGAAGACCATGGAGATATGGTTCAATAATGCCTATGCTAAAAAAGACTTTAACCGGGATCTCATAGAAGATTCTATCGGTTGGCTCTACAGTATAGCCGGTCTTAAAAAACCTGAAATTTCATATGCAAAGAGTCCCCTGCAATGTCAATCTATTGCATCAATAAGAAAGATAACAGAACATAAAAATCAAATTACATCTTCTGACCTTGCCAGACATATCAGATGTACTATAGAAAAGCAGTTCAATGAAACTACACTTCTGTCTGATTTAGTGTACAAAGAAGTTCGTGAAAGGGTATGGGATCAGTTAAGTCTTGTTGTGGAAGGCAAATGCTTAATAGAAAGATATTTAAAGAGGAATTTGAAGGGCAAACTTATAAAGTTTAGCAGAGACGGCATTGCTGCTTTTCAGTGGTGCAGTTATTATGAATTTTTTCAAGAAATAGGGGTAATAACAAGCAATAGTTCTTTCGATAAGTATCGGAATTTTATCTTCAACAGTGGAATTTTTCTGAGTATTTACGATAAGGATAACGTCATTGTGTGCCCAAATCCTTTACGTGTGTATTTTAACAAGGAGTTACAACTGCATTATGTAGATGGAGCAGCAATATCCTGGGAGGACGGATATAAGCTCTATTGTTTGTCTGGACATGCTTTGAATGAAGAAATAGTTATGAATTATGCAGAAAAGTTAAGGCAGCACAGAAATATAAAGAATAGCTTTAAAGTTTATGAAAAGGATGGCATTCTTTATGTTAAAAGATGAAGGTTAGATGGACAGTCTGGTAAACACGAAAAGCTTGAGCTTTGAATCCGCCAATTATTACTTTTTTCTCAATAGAAAATATAAGGATTTATGGACATCCCCTAAGTCATATTCCGGCTGATTCCATACAAATCACTCCCGTTGATTACAAACACTCGGGACAGGAGAAGATGATGTAGAATAAGTAATATTTCTTAAAACGAAGCTATTGCACAGAAAAAGGTTTATTATTTATATATGCAACAAGAA
>JACUUX010000112.1 GCA_014859105.1 Nitrospirota bacterium | reverse complement strand
AAAACTTAAACATACAAACAGGCGCAATGAATTGAAGATCTTAATCGATTAACTGATATGTGATAGATTGATAAATTATCCAAACTCCTTCCGTCGGACTTTGCGGTTATGGCAGCTAAGCATAAAAGAAAGTAAAAAGTGACATCATAAAGCCTATAGATAAGTATCTTCCCTGATTTTATGAGAGGCATATTGCCGATCATTTTATCTTGATAAAGAAGTATTTCTCTTTCATTTCTCTCGTGATGAGGCCGACTCCAGCGCGATTTTCAATAGTCTCCACAATAATAATCTTTTCAGGACCTTTAAAACTGACTTGAGCTAGCTTTCCAGTGGTCTTGAGAGCCTCCAAGATAAAGGCGTCTATTTCCTGTTCGACTTCAAGACTTGAGATCTCACCTTTATGTCCTCTTCTTTCGACACGGACATAAAATCTGCTATTCTCCACAAGTTCTATATAAGGGGAAATGGCCTCCCTTAATTTATTCTTAAAATCAGAAAGCTCAAAAAGAAATGTCCTCTCTATTGGGACGATCTGGCTGAGTGATCTCAGTTTCTCAGGCTTTTCCTGTTTTAATTTTTCTAAAGTTTCCAAAAAGGCATCCACATCTTCTACCCTACCAATAACTACATCACGATATCCAGAGCCCTTAAACTCCCCATATCTGCTCAAAAGACGTAGTAAATATCTTTCTTGTCTCCTATTGGCAGTGGCCAGAATATTCCATTCCATCATATCCCTCGAGTTTTTTTCATATGCTTAGTTATGTATAGTTACATATTTTACAATGAACTGCTATGAAAACTTTCCTGGAATCATGGTATTACATTTAGGACATCTACCATTCTTAAGTCTATTTCTAATAACTTCAAAAACATACCTTTCTATCAATAGTTCCCCGCATACATGGCAATACGTGTTTTCCCACCTGTGACCTGGTACATTGCCGAGGTATACATACCATAGACTTTCCTCTTTCCCGATTTGCCATGCCCTTTCAAGGACAGAGACTGATGTTGGTGATAAGTGGCTTAATTCGTAATGGGGATAAAACCTTGTCACATGCCATGGAGTATCAGGACCGAGGGTATATTTTATCCAAGAAGCAATGCCCCGGAGTTCGTTTTCATCATCATTAAATCCAGGAATAATATTTGTAACAGCCTCTACATGCATCCCGTATCCCTTTGCTTTTTCAGTTATGTCGAGAATCCCTTTAAACTTTTCTATATGGCCAGTCTCCAGATAAGTCTTTTCAGAGCACCCCTTTATATCAACCCTGTATACATCAAGATATGGTGCAATCATATCAAAGGCTTCTTCTGTAATAAAACCATTTGTCACATAATTCGTATAAAGTCCTTGGGCCTTAGCAAGTTTTGCTCCATCAAGGGTATATTCAAACCAGAGGGTTGGCTCATTGAACGTCCATGATATACCGATACATCCTGCTGTTTTCGCCTTGTTTATTGATTCCTCAGGAGAGAGATATTCTGAATGCATTGCCCCTTCCTTCCAATGCGATATTTCCCAGTTCTGGCAGCCAGGGCATCTAAAGTTGCATCCCAAGCTCCCGAGAGAAAGCCACCTCGATCCAGGATAAAAATGGAAGACCGGCTTCTTTTCTATGGGGTTTATTGAAAGTGATGATACCTCACCATAAATCAGACTGTACAGCTTACCTCCCTTATTTACTCTCGTATGACACCAGCCTCTCTTATCTATACTGATAACACATCTCCTCTGACAGGTAAGGCATTCGACCTTATTTTCCTCAACATTTCTATATAAGTATGCCTCTCTTTCCATATCTCAATTTTACTATTTCCAGCCAGATTATCTCCCTTATTTATCGTCACCACTCTTTGAAAGCAAAATCATCTCTTTCTGATTCCATCATGAATTTGTCAATATCAAGAAATGGTGATAGAATTATTTTTAAGAGGTCTTTTTATCAACTAGGGGTTGATATGTTTACTGACAGAAGGGATGCTGGGCTACAGCTTGCTGAAAAGCTAAAACATTACAAGAGCTGTAAGGGGGTTCTTGTTTTGGCATTACCACGGGGCGGGGCAGTCACAGGATTGGAAATTGCCCGTACTATTAGCGCTCCTCTTGATGTCCTTATAGTAAGGAAGATAGGGTTTCCAGGACAGCCGGAACTTGCCATCGGCGCGGTCTCTGAAACGGGTACTGTGGTTCTCAATCAGCGCATTATCTCCGATGGAGGAGTAACGAAGAAGTACATCGAAGATGAAATATCCGCTCAGAAAAAGGAAATAGATCGCAGGATAAGATTGTATAGGGGCGGCAGGCGGGTTGAATTTGAAAAGGTTGAGGGAAAGACAATTATCCTTGTCGACGATGGTATAGCCACAGGGGCCACAATGAAAGCTGCAATCGCCACATTGAAAGAGGAAAAGATAGAGAAGCTCATTGTAGCTGTTCCTGTATCCCCGCTCGAAACTGCCAATGAGCTTAGGGCGATGGTTGATGAGTTCGTCTGCCTATACACGCCATCAGATTTCATGGCCGTAGGGAACTATTATCGGGATTTTACCCAGGTCACTGATGAGGAAGTAGCAAAGATTCTAAAAGAATCAGTAGCCTTGAAGGAGGGATATGAAATGACTGAAGAAAAGCAGGTAAAGATTCCAGTTGATTCCGTAAAGCTTGAAGGCATTCTTACAATTCCAAAGGATGCACTATCGTTGGTAATATTCGCTCACGGCAGCGGCAGCAGCCGGCTGAGTCCGAGAAACAGGTTTGTTGCCGGGGTTCTGCAAAAGGCAGGCATGGGCACTCTACTTTTTGATCTCTTGACAGCAAAGGAGGATGAGATATATGACAACCGCTTCGACATCCCCCTTATCACCGGTCGTCTGAAGGCCGCTACACATTGGGTCATGGGGCAGTCTGAGACCGCAAAGCTGAAGATAGGATACTTCGGCGCCAGCACCGGAACCGCTGTTGCTCTGGTTGCTGCCGCAGACTTCGCCGCAGAGATCAAGGCCATCGTATCGAGAGGAGGGAGGCCGGATCTTGCAGGGGATGCCCTCGGAAAAGTCATCGTTCCTACATTACTTATTGTAGGGGGCGAAGACCATGTAGTTATAGAACTTAACAAAAAGGCATTCGACATGATAAAGGCGGAGAAGCAACTGAAGATAATACCGGGCGCTACTCATCTCTTTGAAGAGCCTGGAACATTGGAGGCAGTGGCTCGTCTTGCAGCGGAATGGTTCAAGAAGTATCTTACAGAAAAAATCTAACCTTTACCTTTTACCTTTGTTGGCTGAAAACTCCACGCCTGTGAAGGGGGGATGAGAGCAGATTCCAGTGTATTCGGACGATTGATATAATAGGAATCCAGATATCTCAACCATTGGAATAGATTTCGTTATGTACTAAGAGAAAGATTCAGAAGTATTTTCTTATATGAAAATAACTTTTCTTGGCACCCGCGGCTACATAGAAGAGAGAAACAGACGTCATCGCATGCACAGTTCCTTAATGGTATCATATTACGGCACAAGAATAATAATTGATTGTGGAGAAGATTGTCTGTGAAAATTCGTTCATTTGAGACTGCAGGCAATTTTTATCACTCATAAAGAAGAAATATTATCAATTATTTAACCTATCGATTGACATGTTATGCGTGTTGCTGGCTTTGACGGCTATTTCAAGGAATTGAAGAATTCGCGTGCTGAAGAATTGAAAAATACCATCAAGAAGGCAATTGCCAGATATAACAAATATAGGTCTCCAGAAGTTATAGCAAAGCTTCTTTCTAATAAGCGGGACTTCTTTGATGTGTCTTTCACTGGGCCATTCTGCCGTACTTGTGGCTTCCATGATTACTTTGATGACCTGAAGGTTGTTCTTGAAGACCTTGGTGTGTTATCAGAAATTACAAAGATAAGGGAAATTCCCGAAGGTGCTATTGTGAGATTTAAAGTTTCAAGCTATCTCTATCCGGTATCTTAAAAGCAAAAAGAGTGGTTGGTCAATCCATTTCTATATAGTCTATATAGCCATTCTCCCATGGACTTCCTGGTTCAATAAACAACGTGCTCACCCCAACACGATTCAACGATTACTGGACCGTATTTTCAGGGCTCATAAATATTTCTTCCGATAATTGTCAATCTATATTCTTCAAATAAAGTAAAGACTTATAGCCGCAAGAAAAAACCTGGAAAATCAGCTTTGTTTACTCCTTTTTTTCCTGAAAGAGTGAGTTTTTATCTCAATTCGTTATCCCTTGTTACGTCCCACCAATCCGATACCGATTTTAGGGGGTCTATTCCCACATAAACGATACCGA
>JACUUX010000111.1 GCA_014859105.1 Nitrospirota bacterium | reverse complement strand
CAAAAAGGCGACATCGTCGTCTGTTAACGAGTTATCCGCTCATTACAGGCAGAGAAAAAAGGATTAAAATGTTAAAATTCTATGTAGCAAATCTTTTTGACTTTCCGAGACGTAAGAGGAGATTGGCTTGGTATGTTGAAACATTATGCTCCCAGCTGTTAAAGAAAGATGAAATAACACCTGAAGATATAAGTAATTTTTGGAATGAAATAAAAAGCATAAAGCTTCCTTTCGCATGGCAAAGAGAGAATTTAAACCACGAGGCAGAAGAAGGTCTAAAAAGACTTCTTTCAGAGAGTTTTGGGTATAATTCAGAAAGAAGGATTTATAAGAGAAAGCTATAAAGAAAGAACCCGCACAAAGGTTCAGGAGGTGAACTATGGAGATTGCTCCAAGAATTACGATAGATGAAAAGGTCCGCTTTGGTAAGCCTGTGATAAAAGGGACTCGTGTCCCTGTGGATTTAATTATAGGCAAACTGGCTGGAGGGATGACTTACGAAGAAGTTATGGCTGAATATGACCTTACCAAAGAAGATATACTGGCAGCACTGGATTATGCCGCAAAACACCTATCAAATGAGGAAGTCAGGGCTGTAGGTTAGAATGCTCAAGTTTGTAATTGATGAAGATTTGCCTCGATCAACAGCAAGGGTTCTCAAAGCTAAAGGTTATGAGGTTTTAGATGTGCGGGATTGTGGTCTACGGGGAAAAAGCGACGAGGAAGTATTCAAATTTGCTCAACGCGAGAGTGCTTTAATTTTGACAGGAGACATGGGTTTCGGGAATATTTTACATTTTCCTGTTGGCAGTCACTCAGGAATTGTTATTGCCCATTTTCCTAACGAAATATCCACTTCTGAGTTAAACAATCAAATAATCAAAGCCTTTGATAACCTTACAGAGACAGATTTTAAAGGAAATCTTATCATTGTTGAACCTGGAAAGATCAGAATTAGAAGAAAATAAATTGCCTGCAACGAACGGCTAACAGAGTGCTTGAGGTTAACACTCAAAGGCTTCGCCCTTCTCAAGCACTCGAATCGAAGGCCGCCATCAATATGGTATTATTATTCAGGAGAGGAGGCTATGATATGAGACAATACAAAATTATTGTAGAAAAGCATCCAGACGGTTATGTGGCCTACCCTTTAGGATTAAAAGGTGTTGTAGTTGGACAAGGAGATACATACGAAGAAGCCCTTGCTGATGTCAAATCCGCAATCCGTTTTCATATCGAAACTTTTGGGGAAGAAGTCCTCGAGGTTGAACCTCCAATTCTTGAGGCATTTGTAGCTGAAGCTATAGTATAGGGATAATGCCAAAATTTCCTATTGATGCTCCAAAACAAAGAGTGGTCAAGGCGATGGAATTGTTGGGTTTTCGATTAATCAGGGAAAAGGAACACATCTCAATGGAACGTATAAATCCAGACGGAACAAAGACACCACTCACTATGCCTAACTATCTAAAAAAAAAGCTTCAACACTTCGTACAATTTGCACACAAGCAGGAATTTCACGGGATGATTTTCTTAATGCTTATGAAAAGACCTGATGGCGGCCTTCAGATAACAACGGAGGAAAAGACTTACATCCAAACCTTTCAGGCTTCTTTTGCACCAAGAACTAAATCTTCATAAGACATTGCGATAACTCTCCAAAATACCTCACAAAACACTCTAACAGCAAAACCTAATATTATCATAGAGGTTGTTATGAAACAAAAATTGCGTAATATTTTTTCTGCAATCGTATTGATAGCCTTTATCTTTACAACCAACTCCCATGCCGATCTTTTTGAACAGTACATGGAAAGCGATTTTACAAAAGCAAGAAGTGAAATAAGCTATGGTTTCGGAGTAAACATGCCCCCTCTTCATCGAGGGGGCGGAGATGTGCTTGATTTGCATGTAGGCACAGATAAGGGCGGAGTCTGCGGCGAATTTGATCTAACGGGAGAGCTTAAGGCTATTTTCAGCAAGGAAGTCCTTGACGAGTATGTATCAGGACTTACAAGCTCCATTGTCAGTGGCGCTCCTTTGCTTTTACTATGTTACTCAAGCCAGACGCTATGCGACCTTTACAAACACTTCAGAAACATGGCCAATTTTGCCGCTAATTTAAGAAGTGTACAGTGCCATGAGATTGAAAGTCTTGCTATGGATACAGGCACGGCCCTGAGAGGCGATGCAGTAAGAAAATGTATCCAGAAGAAAATACACAATGGCGAGACCCTCGATACAGCGATTTCCAGTTGTACCAAAGGCGACATAAAGCTGGAAATACCAGGGGTTGGCGAGTTAAGAGAAAAATACAATCTGGCAGAGTCGATATCAAAGAAAGTTAGCAACGACCCTGCGACTGCCAGCCTTGTAGAAGGGTTCCTGGGAACCGTAGTATTCGATGTTAACACGGGTATTTATAAGTCAAGATTCCCAAAGGATGCCGAACAGCAAATTGTGAGTGAATTTACGCAGAGATACTACGAGGCGCTGAGAGATATAACAGAGCCAGTGGTAAGCGGCGGACCTTATCCAAGTGAACAGGAATTAAAGATCGTATCGACTCCTGGTTTCCCGATGACACCACAGATAATAGCCAAACTAAAATATGTTGATCCGGTTACACGTGACAATTTTTACAGCTCTTATGCTACCGTGGCAGCAATGACCGTTTTGCTTCAGAAAATCTCAGAACTTGTTGACCTTCTCGAATTAGAAAAAGGCAGCGTAAAAGACGAGGTAAGGAAAGAAGAAATCGAAAGGAATATCAAAAAACTCGATAGAAAATATGACTTGATGGCAAAACAGCTTGAGTTACAGCAAAGATATCTCAGCCCGATGATGGTAAGTTTAATGGGGTACGAAATTCCCGACATGACACCTGAGCTTTCCTCTGAAGAAAGAAAAAGCTTGATGCCGAGAAGCATCTTGAAATCAAGATAAGTTCTGGAATAACAACATTGATGTGTTTTAGAGTCAGAATATCCCCTGCCTGTTTTATAGCTGCAATAGTGATTTTACTTATAATCCCGTCAAGCATCGAGGCGGGATTTCTAGGTGGACAGGATTTTTCACTTCCCATGGAAGATGAAGTGAACTTCAATAACATTAATCATTATTTTTCGATTGTGACGAGCCATGCCCTTACCGATTCTCTTCTTAAAGCAGGCTTTTTTGTAACCCTCTTTTTAATTATTATCAGGTTTGGTTATGGTGACACAAGAAATGCCCTTTTTGATTTAGGAGCTTACTTTTTTATAGTGATGTTGCTGGTAGCTCCTGTATTCGGCGGCAAGTCTCTATTGGTAAAGCTCATCGATACTTCCGACTATTTAACCCAGAGGATAACGCAAGCGATGGGTGGGCTTGAACCCAAGTATGCGGGCGGTGGTGCAGGGGCCTTATCAGCAATAACATTTGCCAAAAATGAAGCATATGAGACACACAGGGGAGACTTGGCAAAATTCAAAGAATACTGCTATGACCCGGCAGCAAATAAATATGCCGAGGAGAATGATAAGGAGAGGTTAAAACCCAGCGATGGCAGGCTTGATTACAGCGACCCTCTGCCCTTAGGTACTATTCAAAAAGCTATAAGTACTGTTCAACCAGAAGTTATCTTAAGGGAAACCTGTGCAGAATATAAGGAAGAAATACAGCAGGGTTTATATAAAACGTATCTGAATACCCTTTCGGCTTACAAAAAAGAACTCGACAACAACGGGATAGATACGTCAAGAGCAAATGACATTTTCGACAATGCCAGCCTGGTGGAATCATCGGCGCTTTTTGACGATGCTGTGGAAACAGCACGGAAAAAAGGTGCCGAAGGTGGATCTACAATCGGTAAAATCATAAATTTTTTCCGCGGTATGGATCTGCGCTCTCTTATTATGATAGTCCCAAGGCTTGTAATAGGAGCCATGGGTATAACATTTCTCTGGATATTCGACTTTTATATTTACAATGTAGTGGTAGTTTTAAAGACTTTTGCAGCTATGGGAATTGCCTTTGGAGTGCTGTATTTTATCTTTTTACGTAAACTTGATACCGTTATAGCTGCTGCCGGTTTCTGGATGTTAGGTAATGCTTATTATATTGTCGCTGCTTTTGCATTAAATAACTTTTATATAAATATTAGCAACACTCCGTTATCCAGCTTCCTTACTAATTTTGTTTTGGGGACAAAATGCGAACTCAATGATGCCTTCTTTATGCTCGCCCTTACAGGTGTTGTGGGGCCGCTTTTAGCCGGAATACTTACATGGAAGGGTATTAGGTTTACATTAAATTTCATGGGCGGTATTGCTGGTGGAGGAGCTATAGCTAAAGGGATTGGCGGAGCGTTTAAATAGATA
>JACUUX010000110.1 GCA_014859105.1 Nitrospirota bacterium | reverse complement strand
CAACCTGGAGTAATGAAAAAAGATTCATATCGCACTAATAAATTAGTTCTATTTTTGTTATCTGCGCGAATCTGCGGATTATCCGAAGATATTTTATCCACAGACTGCAGTTTTAGTTGTCCGATTTTCATTTGCCATCCTCCAATGCCCTGGTGTTCGATGCTGTAAGCGTTTTCATCTGGCGGATCGCAATTTCATTGAGCCGTTTCAGGCGAACACCCTGGGTCAAGCCCATACGGATGAACTCGGCATTCATACCCTCGATGTTAGCCAGCACCAGCAATTGCTCAATGCCGGCGTAATCTCGCATATTGCCGTCAAGCCCGGGGTTGGCATCGCGCCACTGCCTGGCAGTTTGGCCGAATAGAGCCACGTTCAGGAGATCCGCTTCGTTAGCATAGGTGATAGCAGCCTGTTCCGGGGTGACGAGAGAGGGAATGAGGTGTGCCTTAATCGCGTCGGTGTGAATGCGGTAGTTAAGCCTGGAAATAGTGCGATTGAGGTTCCACGTGAGGGAAAGGCGTCGGTTTTCATCCTCTTTAAGGCGCTGGAATTCCTTGATTAAATAGAGCTTGAATTCAGAAGACATCCATGATGCAAATTCAAATGCGATATCTTTATGAGCGTAAGTTCCTCCATATCTGCCTGACTTCGAAATGAACCCAATGGCATTGGTGGATTCAATCCATCTTTGAGGCGAAAGCACAAAATAATTATTTCCAGCTTCACTTCTAAACCTCTCGAATTCGAGAGGTTTAAAATCAGGATTGCTTAATTTTTCCCACAAACCCAGGAATTCAATCGTGCTCCGGCTCCGCATCCAATTATTGATAATCGCAAAAGGTTCTTGCTTGTTACGATATTTGGCAATATCAGTCAGAGAAATATAGTCCTCATCCTTCTGGGAAACGATTGCAATAGCAGTACCCTGAACCTCAATGGTGATCTTCTTATTTGTACTCATTTAAAACTTCACCCCGATTCTTAAAATCCTCTTCTTCATCCATTCTGTCAAGAGTGAAACTGTTCAGACCTGCTTGCATTCTAATCCCGTCGAATTCGACGGGTTTAAAATCGGAATTTTTGAGCTGTTCCCGGATACCCAGGAATTCTATGGTGTTACGGTTTCGCAGCCAATTCCACGTGATTTTCTTTTTTTTGCTCATTTCGTTTCCCTCCTTGCGCACCTGCTCCACATTCATTTCCGTCACTCTCCGCTGACCTGTAACGAATTCGTGGATTAGCGACTTGTGGCAGGAGGTGATGATGGAGAGATGGAAATATTTTGTCATGGGGCGCTCCTTTCGGGAAGAACAGCCCGCACGACATCAGCAAGTTGTTTCTCAGTCGGCAGTTTGCCCTTCATATCCGCTGGCAGTTTCGACTGGAGTTGATAAACTGCAACACCGATGGGATTCTTCTTGGTGCGAAGGGCATATTCCACTTCCACGTCGTCCTTTTCAGCGCAGAGGATGATGCCGATAGACGGCTGGTCGCCTTCACCGCGTTGCGTATCGTTGAGTAGGTTCAAGTAGAAATCCATCTTGCCCGCATATTCCGGCTCGAACGGCCCGACTTTCAATTCGAATGCCACGAGCGCCTTTAGGAAACGGTGGTAGAAGAGCAGATCGATGAAATATTCTTTCTGGACCAGCGTCAGCCGGTACTGGCGACCCACGAAGCAGAAACCATAGCCAAGTTCGAGGAGGAACGCTTGTAGACGTGAGATCAGTCGATCCTCCAATTCCCGTTCTTTTACTTCCCTGTGGATTCCGAGGAATTCCAGGTTGTAGGAACTCTTCATCATTTCATCAGCCTGCTCGGCCAGATACTCCGGCAGAGCGAGTGGAAAATTGTGCGTCTTCTTCTCGATCACGGCGCGTTCGTAAGCCTTGGCCTTGATCTGGTTGAGCATGACGTTGCGGCTCCAGCCGAATTGGGCCGTGGCGCGCAGGTAATAGAAATAAGCGCCGGGTTCTTTGACCTTCGCCATCAGTTCCACATGATGCCACCACGGAATCGAAGACAGCAATTCTCGTGCAACCTGCGCGAGAATATGTTCCTGCTTACTTTCTTCAATGCCATTCTTCAATTCTCGCGCAGCTTGCGCGAGAAAGTCTTTCTGGGCATGAAGCAAAACAAATTGACGCATTCTCCAGACATTTGAGGGAGAAAAACCACGCATTTCCGGGAACCTGCGCCGCAAGTCAGCGGCCACCATTTCCACGATAGCATCGCCCCAGCCCAGTGTCTGTTGTTTCTCCACAATCCCACGCCCAATGTCCCAGTAGAGCAGTATCAGGTCGCAATTGACCGCACGTGCTGCACAGAGGCGGGCGGATAATACGCGGCCTTTCAGTTGCTCAATGAACTGCCGGTATTCCGGCGATGCGATGGAAACATCTTGCGATGTTTTTTTGCTATTTTTCATAGCCCCACCTACAACCCCAGTTCATCAAGTTGTTTCTCCATCTTGGCTTCAACCTCTGCAAGCTCTCGTTTGATGTTTGCGATATTTTCCTTGACTGCATCCATATCAACAGGCTCTTCCTCTTCAAATGTATCCACATATCTTGGAATGTTCAGGTTATACTCATTTTCCCTGATTTCATCAAGCGTGGCAACATGCGCAAACCTGTCAATATTTTCATATTTATCATAAGCATCAACAATTCTCTGGATGTCCTCTTCTCTTAAGTTGTTCTGGTTCTTTCCCTTTTCATAATGCCCGTCATTTGAAGCATCAATAAACAGAATATCCTTTCTGCTTCGGTTTTTCTTAAAAACAAGCACACACGCAGGAATTCCTGTACCAAAAAATAAATTTGCTGGAAGCCCGATAACAGCATCAAGCAGATTCATGTCAATTATCTGCTTTCTGATTGCTCCTTCTGTCGCACCCCTGAAAAGCACACCATGGGGAAGGACAATCCCCATCCTTCCCCCCTCTGCCAGAGAGTAAAGCATGTGCTGGACAAAAGCATAATCACCTTTTGATTTTGGAGGAACACCCCATTCAAACCTTCTGTAAGAATCAAGTGAAGCTTCCATCTTAAAGTCAGATTCATCTCCGCTTCCTGCAAAACCCATAGCCCATTTATCAAGGCTAAAAGGCGGATTGGCAACTACAATCTGGAACTTCATCAAGTGCCCATCATCCAGAAACAATGGATTTGAAAGCGTATCTCCCCACGCGATAGTTGCATCATCAAACTTATGCAAGAACATGTTCATCCTGCAAAGCGAATGAGTCTGTCCGTTTCTCTCCTGTCCGTAAACTGCAACCTTTCCGCCTGGAACTTTCTTTGCGGTTCTAATCAACAGCGAGCCTGAACCACATGTAGGGTCATAGATTCTGTCATTCTCTTTTGGCTTTACAAGCTTTGAAATTAATTCTGAAACTTCAGATGGCGTGAAAAACTCACCCCCTTTTTTACCGGCATCAGATGCGAATTTGGAGATCATATATTCATACGCATCGCCGATTACATCTGCACTTCCAACACTTGTTGGTCTCAGGTCAAGCCCTTTGAAATCTTCAAGCAGGTGCTTTAACATGCTGTTTCTATCTTTCGTTTGTCCAAGGATTGCCTCAGAGTTGAAGTCTATATTCCTGAAAACACCCCGCAGTTTCATTTTGTTTTCTTCTTCAATATGCTCCAATGTCTTATTGATGACTTCACCGACATTCGCGTCGTTTCTTTTACTGTAAATATAATCAAATGTTGATATTTCATCCAATACAAACCTGTCTCTGCCTAAAGCGCGCTGGATTCTCTCCGTATCTCCTTCATACTTCACTGTATAGTTTTCCAGATGTTCTTTATAGGTATCAGACAGATACTTTACGAACAGCATAACCAGAACGTAGTCTTTGTAGATTGATGAGTCAATCTTTCCCCTAAATGTATCACACGCTCTCCACAGTGTATTTGAAATAATTGTCTTTGATGTTTTCTCGTTCATTTTTACTCCTCCGTTATGATTTTATTTATACTGATTTTCGCCAATTTATCTTTTTCTTTAATTAATAAAGACAGTAATTTTTTCTCCCTGACCTGAAGTTGATTAAGTTCAACAATCTTCTTTTGTAATGCAAGTGGCTTCTCAGGAATGTCTGTCTCCCTCAGATGCTTTGTTTTAATCAATGGTATTGTTGTGCTTATAGACGATTTGGAGAACTTTTTTTCAATAATTTCAGAATTCAGGAATAGCGTAACAAACTCAGGGATGAATGTTTGTTCTTTTAATCTGATGATAGCAAAATTGGAAGGTATGACAAATCCTTCCTGGCTTTCATTTATGCAAATTGCAGTGTATGGTGTTGTCAACCGAATAATAATATCTCCTTTAGTTGTAAGATACTTATTTTCAAGTTTTTTCTTTGAAAAAAACAAA
>JACUUX010000109.1 GCA_014859105.1 Nitrospirota bacterium | reverse complement strand
ATACAAAAGGAGGAATAAAAAAATGAAGAAAAGTAAAGGAATGCAATTGGGCGCGATGCTTGCGGCGATGCTGCTGGTGGGAATTGCTTTTGTACCGGCTGTGAGTGCGCAAGAGTTGAATGGACAAAAAATACCAGACCGAGTAGATAAGGCTACATTGGATGATAGGACTCCTCCCATCATAAAAGAACTTAGGAACAAAGGATTTAAGGAGGCACAGATAGCACAAACAATTCTCAATATCTCAATTAAATATCAAGAAGGTTGGACAGATGAGGATAATAAAAGAGTCGTTGGCTATTTCCAAAAAATCAAGAAAGGTCTGAAAAATAATACGATTCAAACTATTGGTACACAAGCAGTAGCTCAAAAAGACGGTAGAATGGTTATCTATGAAGAGAATTATCGCGGCATAAACGGTTATATACGCCCTGGTCCAATGGAAGTCTCAAGTAGCGGTACACAATATCAATATTTTACAAGCCATCTTGGAGCAGCAGGAAAATGGATAGAAGTTGGGGTTGCCCGGTTCTATTGGAACCCGAATGAATATGTCGTATATACCTACGATAGTACACAACCAGCAGGTCAAGAATGGAGAACATGGGGCATTGTAAATCCGAATATAGACAACAATTTTGAAATTTATGTCCATAATTTCAATGACGGTCAGGGATATCCATACTATATGGCATGGAATGGCACTGTAATACGAACAGGACATGTTCCTTTTGCCACAGGTAATCCCGATGAAAATCATGAGTATTTCGCAGCTTCTGATAGCAGTTTTACACCAGTCTCAGTTGCATATTTCAAGGATTCTTATCTTTATAGAGGAAACACTGCCCTGTGGTGGAATAGCTATTTGCCAGAAACTACTCAGTCGTATGGCTTGTCGCCTGTGCAGGTCAGCAGATACATACCTTCAGGGTCAAATGCATATAAGATAGATTCATGGATACCATGAAATTAAGAATTCTGGTTGGGTTCTCAACAACCCTCCTTATTTTTTTGGTTTTGATGAGCGGATGTATACAAGAGAAAGCCCCACAAGATGAAAAAATAAAGGTAAACAAAACTAATATCACTAAAGAAGAGGCCATAGAAATCGCTTTAAACGATTCAAGAGTTATTGCAAGGATAGGAAACCATACTTTTAATGTGTCTGAAAATGATGTTAGCGTAGCAGTCTTGAATGAGAAAGAATTATACCTTATTAATGTGAATATATATAATGGCAAACTTTTTGGGATCATTAATGTTTTTGTAACATATGAAGGACATATTGAAACTGTTCTCTGGGAATATCCACCTCCAATCCCTCCTGATATTCCAAGCAATTAGGTTCTCATTAATTTCGTTACGGAGAAATCAAACTTTCAGCCTCTGGAAATCCAGGTGAGCATGCCTAAAAATGTGTTTATTCTACCATCCTATAATGTAATGAGATATTTTCGTAAAGATGATGTTTTGTATCCAGCAAAATTCGATTCTGTTATCGCCGTCAACGCTGTTGATTTATAACAACATCGCGCTTTATGGGGCGCATACGGCGCAAAAATAGAACTGGCTGCGCCGGGCGTGAATATTTATTCCGCATGGTTAAACGGCGGTTATGCTACCAAGAGTGGTACTTCTATGGCTGCTCCGTTCGTCAGCGGCGCTGCTGCATTAGTCAAGGGTAAAAATTTATCTCTGGCTCCACAGGAAATCCGTAACGTTTTAACTTATAATACCATTGATCTGGGAGATGCTGGAAGAGATAGAATATATGGGTTTGGATTGGTGCAAGCCGGTTGATATTGTGGATAGTAACGGTGAAATAAAAGATTGTATTTAAAAAACAACTCTACAAAAATAGGTGTCGGTAAACACTTATAGTCCCTAAAAATCGTTTTTTTATACTATATAAGCCTATCGAAAGCGTTCAAAAGATTTGAACGCTTTAGATGCATTTATTCGTTTTTGTATAATATTACTGCTGAGGGTACGAAAATCCCATCAAAAAGAGGTGGACTAAATGAAATGGAATAAAGCAGCGAATAAAAACATAATGAAAGCTGGTTTGGTATGCGCCATAATCCTGCTTTTCGCAGGCAATAGTCTTGCACTTGCTGTGCAGACAGAATCAGATGTTATAGACATAAACCAGTTGCAGGGAGATGGAGTTAAACAAATTGTCATCAATCCCATCGACCTGCAGCCCGGGCAGGTAATAACACCTTTCGGCACAATAATGAATAAATCGCAGGTATATGAGGTCAAAAGCGGCGAGTTTATTGATCTGGTCAATATATCTCGCAACGCAACAGGCAGACCCATAAAGCTGCCAACATACAATGGCTGGATAGAGGATGCTTACTACTACAAGGGTGCCGGCATCACCGATTACTCGGGGTACTGGGTTGTTCCTTCCTCGCCAACCAGTACAGGCTCCGTGATATATCTATTCATCGGGCTTGAGCCCAGTAGCGGCACCGACATACTGCAACCTGTACTGCAGTGGGGAAACAATGGCGCATTCGGCGGTAACTACTGGACACTGGCATCGTGGTATGTCACTTCAAGTTCAAGCGCTTATAGTACGCCCCTAAGCGTTAATGTGGGCGATACCATTTACGGAAGAATATATCGCCCTTCGCCATCGTATCCGACTAACTGGGTGGTGAATGCTATAGACGTCACAAAATCAACAACCACGACTCTATCAACAACAGCATCATCAACCTACACATACAGCTATGTTGCTTTAGAAGGATATGATGTAAATACTTGCAGCCAGTTCCCTGGAGATACGAGCTTTACAGATCTATACCTGTATGGAATAACGCCATCCTGGACAAAGGAGCAGCGCCAGACAGGATGCGGATTGGGCGTCGATATAATATCCTCTTCCAGAGTAAACCTTAATACATGAGTACCATAAAGTGAGTAAACAATATGCTAATATCTAAAGCAGTACTTGTGATTGCCGTGCTATCAGCTTCGGTTGGAGGCTATGTTATGGTTGATACATATCAGTTGAAGCCAGGAGAAGTTATCACACCTCTTGGCATACAGAATAAATCGCAGGTAAGAGAAATCGGCGGGGTCGTGATATCAGTCGAACCGAGTGCACTATCTATGGCTAAAGGAGAATCAAAAGTATTAACCGTATCCATTTTAGCAAAAAACCTTACAGAGAATATACCGCTCACTCTTGGAATCCAGGAATTCCCAACAGAACAACTGCCAGGAGGAATAACAGCAGAGTTTAATCCTGCGGCGATAATCTTAGAACCTGACCAGAAAACATCTTCAAACTTGACCCTATCTATAGACCAAACTGCTGAAGAAGGGAAATATAAACTTAGAGTAATCGTATCTAGCGATACGCTATTCAGCACTGTCGGAAGAGATATTATTGACTTAACGATTAAAAGTTAAGCAAATATCTCTTTCATTATTTATTTTTATTAATATAATGAGAGAATTATGTCTAACCAAATGATTAAAATCACGGTATATTTTTTGCTTGGCATATTCATGCTCAATTTATAGCAGCCTCTGAGCTATTGGCAGCCGAAGCCGGAGGAACACCTGCTCCGCTAAACCAATCCGAAAGGATATCCAGGCTAGGCCCACATTCGATGTACAATCAGGTGTATTTCTCTGACAGGATCGTCGTAGGCACTGTAAAGGAGTTGCACCCAAGCTCCGGGTTTACTGACGTAGTTATAAGAGTAGATGAATGGTTAAAAAATCCCTTGCATGAAGAAGAAATAACTGTAAGAATCGAGCGAGATACAAATATAACAATGGGCACTGTCAACTTCAGCGTAGGTGAGAAAGCTCTTTTGATGCTTAAAGATGAGGATGCTGAAAAAGGGAGGTTCAAGATGCTGTATATAGATTTAGGGAAACATCCAGTTTCAGACAGAGATGAAGTGATTGCAATATTGGGCAAATCCACCTCAACTTTGGCAACCACACCACCCATAAAATCCGATACATCACTCCCTACTCCAACAACGCAGGCAAGTCCAAAAGTGCCTGGATTTGAGATGTTTTTTGGGATTATAGGAGTTCTTGCTATATGGCGTGTATTAAAGAAGTAAATCGATATTAGCAGTAACAATATTATATAAAACTTACTGCTGCAAGTCTCTGGGACAATATACCTAAGGCTTCCCATGGGAACACCCTCTCACTTAACCCGTGCTCCTCCCCCATCTCATCTTCGTGCGCACACCCGCTTAACACAAGTTCACCAAATTTTAAATAGTTGAATCTACATTATACTAATCGTGATTCAACAATTCATAAACCGTTCCGAAGAACTGGACTTCCTAAACAAAAGGTACTCATCGGGCTCACCAGAATTCATCATAAATTCACCAATATTTCCGGGATTATCCATTGAAATTCCCTTTCG
>JACUUX010000040.1 GCA_014859105.1 Nitrospirota bacterium | reverse complement strand
GAAATTGGCCGATTTGTCACGGTTGGCACGGCATGAAAGTGAGCCAAGTGAGCCAGATTAATCGCTTAGCGGAGAATTTTAATATCAATACAAAAAGAAAGGAGAAAACATGGAAAACTTTGCTTTTTTGTATCCATCCGAGATAGGAGCGCATCCATTAATTGCCTATCTCGAAGAAAAAGGGGCTTTCGGGTTCAAGAAAGAGGAGATCGATAAGTTGGTAGAGGATGTAAAAGAAAACGACTTTCTTCAGCCAATTCTTGTCATGCCTGCACCCGATGGCAGCGACAAGAAATATCTACGGGTAGCCGGGAAAATGAGGGTCATGGCCGCCGAGACAATTGGGCAAACAGTTCCTGCCTATATCAGAGAATTCCCTGACGATGACGCTGTGCTTAGGGCAGCAAAATCCGAGAATTTTAAGAGAAGGCTATGGAGTATCGAAAAGATACATGAAGAGGAAAAACTGATCAAAAAGATTCTCAGTGAGCGCTCTATTAGAAGTTATAAAACATCACGCAAGCTTCATCCCGATCTACAGAAAATGTGCAATCAAGGAGTTTTCCGTCACTATGACGGCATTACTAACGTATTTGCAAAACTGAGCTTAGACGAGCAAAAAGACATTGCAGATGTAATCCAGTGTCTGAAAGACGCTAAGATACGCAGTGGGAGCGCTAAAGGTGAGTCATTCGAGCTTCCCGATGAGATTAAAGAAAAACTGGAGAAGCTGGCACAGGAAAAGCTGGAATTTGAGGAAAAAGAACTGAAATACAACAAAACCGTTACGGAGTTGCAGGATGAAATTAACAGATTAAACGAAAATATAATCCATCTGACAGAAAAAATGTACGAAGAAAAAAGCAAGGCAGAAAAAGACGAAGAGTTCTCTCTTGTAATCGAAAGCATGAAAAATCAGATGAAGAACCTCAGAACAGAAGTTTTTAACAAGGAAGCTGAAATTCAAAATCTCAAAAACGAACTGTACGAGGCATACCAGAAAACAGAGGGTCAAAAAGACGATATCAGAAGCGAAAGAATAAAGTTCATGTTCGATGCCATTAATAAAGCGGGTAATGACGTAAAAGAACTGCTGGCGCTTGTGGAACGTGAAGTTAGCAATTTCTTTGCAACCAGCACATATACCAAAGATACTGTTCTTGTTTTAAATGACAAAATTGTCAAGATGTGGAAGACCATCGATAAAGAAAGGCAGCTGATCAACTCTATCGTTGATCAGCTTCTGGAGAAAGTAGAAGAAAAAGCTGCAGCTTAATCTCATTTCAAAGGAGAAGTTGTGATTCAGATAGATGATGCAGGGTGGGGTAGTCTGCTTTTAGGAGTAATTATTGCAGGGTATCGTCCTGAAACCAGTAAGTTTATATGCACTGAGATACCTGTTGAGATGTTCCAGGGAGAAAACTTCAGCAAGGAAGCATACCGCAAGGGAGCGGTAAAAGCTGCCGAATATGTGCTGTCAAAGCTCGATTACCATCAAAACGAGCATATAGAGATCTGTACCGGTTACGTTCTGGATGGTATCAGGGGGTATCTTTCGGCAAAAGGGCTATGCTACAAGTCAGGCAAAATAACAGGCCCGCTTCAGGAAAAAATCGAAATGCAGATGCTGGAAAACCTGAAGAAAATAGGGCTAAAAGATTTGGATTACGAAACAGTAACGGAAAAGCACGGACTTTTTTTCTGGAAATCTCTCAGGTGGCTCAAGGGTGGAGACGTAAACGGTAGAGTCTTGTCTGATAGAGAGAAGTTCGCTAAAACGGGGTGGCCTACATACCACATTTGGGCATTGATGCCCTATGAACGTGCAAGGGTTGAGGCTAAGAGATACAAAAATAACAGAAGGAGAGGCTTTTATGGAGTGGGGTCAAGCTATTGAGCACTGTTCAAATCTACTTCAAATAGTTCACAACTCCGAAATCGAAAAAATTAGAGCGAATCTGGAAATCGGCTCTGTAGTGGCACAGTTATTACAGAATGCCCGGTACGGTGACCGTGCGGTAGAGAAATTTGCCTCTGAACTTACAAAAAAGAGAGGCAAAACAGTATATCCACAGAGATTATACGAAGCATACGAAGTCTGGTCCACGGTAGGAACTATAGAAAAGGTATTCGAGATACAGAAGAAGCTGGATGATGACATAACATGGAACTGGCTTGTCAAGAACTCGGCAAGGGGTTTTTTTAACGAAGACAACGAAGATGTCAAAAAAGAGAAAGTCCAGAGGATACTGAGGCAGATAGAAAATACATCCGAGAAAATAGAACAGATAGTCAGGGAAAAAGACAAGCTTGATGAGGATACAAAGAAAGAATTCGAAGGGACTATCATTGCAATAAATGAATCTGTCTCTCTCGCACTGAATAATAGTATCTCACAAAGCCGGACGATTCATGTTAAAGAATCGCAGAAAGTGCCTGTATCTTATATTTCGGACGAGTCTAACGAAAAAACCAGAATGCTTTTTTGCTACATTAAATATGACGAGCTCACAGGAACTGAGCTCTCAGAACTTGAAATCCATTCGCTACTTACCGATGGAGATATCGACACTGCCATAGTCGTGAGTAGAACAACTCACCACGAAATCCATAAGGGAGTTTATTCTTCCGATGAAATAGAGAAAGCAATCAATAACAGAAATCTAAGCCTTGCAAAACTGTTCCTAAAATTATATCTTTCACATAGAGATTTTCTTTGTGCAGAGGTAAAAAGTTAGGGCACCTTGTGGCGCCCTAAAAAAGGGGGGGGAAGTTAAATATTATTGTTTCCATCTCGGCTTTATTTGCTAATGATATTAAAAGATACATTAAGTTTGCAGGTCTCGGGGGTTTTATCCTTATCCCATATTACGGAATTTTTGAACCTCAGAACCTTTATAAACATTGACCTTCCCATTGTCACAAGTTCCATATTATAAACACACTTCCATCCCTCATGCTCTATCAAGTGCCTTTCCATCAGCTTTCTCCAGATTATATTTAGCTCAGGCGTCTTTCTGTCCTTTGACAGAAGCAGCGCCCTTACGTCATTCAAAACCGCTATGGAAACTGCCGTACGGTCTTCAAAAACCCATGCCTTAGCCCCTGTAGAATTTATAGAAATTCTTCCCTCGGTAAACATCTCCCTGAGCGTGGTAATAAAATCTCCAACAACATCTTTCGTTTTTATCTCTCCCGAAGCTATGAGGTCTTTTTTCACACTCTGCATATCCGCATCTATTATTTCTTTATAGAATTTATTGTCAGCCGGTTTATAGCCGATAGCATTCAGTATATCGCCAATGTCTTCATGCCCCACATACTTATAGTCTTCACTGCTTATCAGCCTTGCTGCATAGAAGGGAGCTATCTTCTGGTACAGCCCGTAAATGTTATCCATGCTCTGATACCGAATGCTCGAAAAGGCGGTATCGGGGTGTCTCTGTACAAACCCGTACAGACCTTCTTCATTGCATGGATCCCAGAGCTCTCCGTTAGACGATACCACTTTGTATCTAGCAGCCTCTTTGCCGAGGTCATGTACCAGGCCGCACAGGAAAAAAGCATACTGTCTTGATGGTCTCCTTTTTCGTGTCTCGAAAGAATCGATAACATCTCTGTTTTCTCTGTACTCAAAATATATCTTATCGTCAAACCTTTTGAGCGCCTCTAATGCTGTGTCAAGGCAGTGAAGGAAAAGACCGAACTCTTTGGCGTGATGGTGTCCTTCTGAGGCCGGAAGAAACCAGACATGTGTTAAAAACCTCTGGCATATTTTATCCGCAAGCTCGTCAGCGGTATCCTCGATAAGTATGTCTTTAATCTTTTTTAATTTATCCTCTGCCAGGCGGCTGTAGACCTCGGAGAAGTTATCGGTTTTACTAAAAGGGGCGAGTTTTTTACTTTTTAGAATTCTTTCCAGCATTGGCGGTCTTGTCTTTAGCTATAAGCTCCTCGATTTTAAGCAGAAAATTAATCTTTGACATCTGTCCCAGCGTAAGCATCCCTTTATTTTCCTTTATTCTTTTGAGCATTCCGATTCTGCATTTCAGTATTCTTGCAAGTAGATACTGTCCGTAGATTTTCTCCAGCGTCGTCATGACTGCCGGAAGAGTAGTGAAACAGACAGGATTTTCAGGATAAAAAAGATTGTAGATGGCTTTTCGTATCATTTGAAGATATTAATATCATCAGAGGGCAGACAAAGAATATAAAGATCGGGGAGGTGAATTTATTGGCAAAGGAAAGTATCGAAGAATATGTAAAAAGAAAACAGGAACTTGCGGCACAGCCGGGCACTTACGTTGTGCGTTCCAACACTCTTGAATCCAAATATCTACTTGTAAGGTTAAGAGAGTATGACAGATTGCTGGGCTGGGTCAAAAACCATATTGGCGTTGATATCGATACAGAAGAAGCGCTTGCTTTGATAAATAAATGCAGAGATGTTGAGAACCAGTTTACAGAAACACTGGAGGAGCTCAGGCAATTTGTTGAAAATTACAAGAAACAGAAAACAGAACAAAAAGAGACTGCTTTAGCAGGTTAAAAATCCATATCGTCTGCCCTTAATCTCTCGCCTCATGACAAAAGAATATCAGGGGATAAAACAAGCGATTATAAATTTCATTAAAGAAAGAAACTACCACCTCGTGGAGGAGGAGGTAGTTGAAGCGATAAAAAACGCAGTGGAAGAGATCCTTGAAGAGAAGGGCCTCAACGCTGTGCTGGACAAAGAAAAGATGGCAATTTTGGATCTTTCGGGAAACCCTGTCGAAAGAGATATAAGCTGGGTTTTCAAATACACAGTCCCGAGGCACCTTTTAAGGGTAATAGAGGATCAGATAGACAGGTACGAAAGAGAGAAAATCTACAGCATCTTCAGGCCAATGAGGTCACGGATAATCAAGGCCGAGGCTGTGGGTGAAACATTCCACCTCGGCAGTCAGATGAAAAGGGCAATTGACCTCAGAAAGAATTTTGAAGGTCCGCTATATGAATTTGGAAGGCAGCACAACATATACGTGGAAGGAGGTAAGGAACCCATATACATCCCGCGACGGGAATGGTTTATGTGGAATCTCGCCAAATATATTTTAGAAAAAACGGGATACTGCATGAGCATTAACCCTCACAGAAAAATACTGAGGCTTAAAAAGCAGGAAAAGGCAGTGGTTTTTAATATTAACGGCGTGGATGCAATCATGCCCTCGGATGAGAGGATCAAAGGAGAGGACTACATAAGCGGCAGGGAATGGGAAGTAATACTGTACAACGTAAACCAGGTATGCCTCGAAGGGTTCCAGCTTTATGTCTCAAGAAGGCAGATAGATTTTCTCGTTAATTACCTGTACCAATATATACCCGAGCTGAAAACAATCAAGGTAAAGGCCGTTGCAAGAGAACCCGGTGTAATGGCCAAGGTACTGATAGATAGAGACGGTACTAATTTCAGGGTGGGAAATTATGCTGATGTACTTTCCGAAGTAAGCAACAAACTGAATGGCGAAAAAATAGAAATCGTTTACCGCAATGCTGACACAGAACAACTGCTCAGGTCTGCACTCAATCATGATGGTTCAGTCAAAGTCAACAGCATAGATAAAAAAGCAATAGTTATTACTGACAGAAAAGGAAAGGCTATAGGCAAACAGGGTGTAAACGTCAAGCTTACAGGGATGCTTACAGGTTACGGCATATCGGTAATGACAATGGATGAATACATACATGACTCTAATATTTTTATAGGAGGTTAAATATGGGAAGATTTATATTTCTGACATTACTTGCAATGTCCTTGATGGCAGTTCCCGCCGTTTCCTATTCGGTAACTATCGATGATACTGCAGGCAACACAATAGTCGATTCACTTAAAGCCTTCTCACAATCCGGCTGGGGCAAGGCGCTGTTTTTTGCATCTCTACTGGTTGGTGTAGTATGCATACTGTCCGGCAAACATCGTACATTCGGAATTATAGCTCTCTTGTTCGGGATTCTCCTTGGAGCTTACGGCGGGCTGGGAGATTCTCTCTGGGATATCTTTTCGGGTCTTAGCAGATAAGACGAACAATGGCATGGTCGCCGCGGTATGTGGACAGGCCCCTCAGGTTCCTTTATGACCCTGAGACATGGGCATTATGCTTTGTTGTTCTCGGCATCGCAGTTGTCTTTGGAATCAACCAGGTAATTGCGATGGCTATAGCAGTCATCATAGGCTGGTTTTTGCAGAGAATAGTAGACCGCCACACCAGGGGGTACATTTTGCATTTAATGTACTCCATCGGAATACTTAAAATTTTTCCCCCGTTCGGTAAATACAGGTTTTAGGTTATATATGTCATTTTTTGTTCAATACGGAGAGGACAGCAGATTTCTGATAAAGGTTCTGACCATTATTATATGTGTTGAGACCCTTGTAATAGGTTTCCTCGGCCTGTTTTCTATAAAGCAGAAGATTGTTTATATCAATCCTTCAAGCGTAATTGGCACGGCACGTGTAGGATATGTCCCCGATGAGATGAAAGCTTACTTTGCCATGACTTTCGTCTCTTTTCTTGGCAATGTAAATCCTCACTCTGCTTTCGAGCAGTACAAGGCTGCATATCAGCTCATGTCTCCAAAACTGCAGAGTGCCATGAAAAGTAATCTTGAGTCTGAAATTGCAGAGATAAACAAATCGAACATCTCCATTCAGACTACGCCACTTAAGCACAAAGTAAAAAACTCGGGAGAATCGGCAACCGTAGACATTGAAGCAGTGAGGATATCCTATGTTTACGGCCAGGAAACAAAGAAAGAAAAGGTTCTGTACTCCATTACTTGTCATAAGGCAAGAACAAGGGCGTCCAACCCCTTTGGACTGGAGGTGAATTCATATGATTACAAGGTTATTGCTAGCGGCGATAATATTACTTCTTCCGGTTAACCTGTACGCAGAAAAGACCGTGCTGTATTCAGGCAGTCCGGTGGTGGTTAAAACTGCATACTTAAATCCGACCGAGGTAAGATTCGAGGGAGAGGAGATTGCCACTATTGTAACAGGATTCCCTCATGACAGTATTTCGCTTGAAAATACGGTCGATACTCTTTTTATCCAGCCTCTTGTCGAAGATCTTGCCGGTGACATCTACGTAATAATGAAAGACGGCAGATCAAAAATACTGAGTCTTATTCCTGACATTCCCGATACCAGAGACAGGTCGGTAAGAATAATTTCAGCCGTTCAGGACATAACTGACAGGATAGAAAAAATCAAGCACTCGGGAATTACCCCTGCCGGGCTTATCAGAGCAATGATACTCGGTGAAGACTTAGACGGAGTATCGATAAGCCCGACAAATCAGGTAATAATTGAGTTGCCGGTCAGAATTATTGCCCATACCGTTTACGATGCGGTCTTTCTGAAAGGTTACATAACAGATATGGCTGGCCCCGGATTCGACATAAAGACTATATATATGAGAGGACTTCTGGCCGGTGCAGTACATAACGGCAAGGGATATTTCGTTCTGGAGAATATATGGCAGTAGATTTTAAAAAAATTGTGGATTATCTCGCAAGCCACAAAAGACTTCTGATCATCGCAGTAGTTGCAATAGCGGTGTTTTACGGGCTTTTCATGGCTCCGAAAAAAGAAGCCCCTGAAGAAGAGGTAATAGGCAAGGGCTCCATTACCACAGAAGAGAGGCTTAAATCAGAAATAGAAGGGTTAAAAAAGACCGTGGAAGAACTGAAAAAGCAAAAAGAAATACCAAGGGAAGAACCTAAAAGAGAAGAACCCGGGGGGGTGCCAAAGGAAAGGCAGAAATCTCTGGAAGCACTTGAAAAAGCGCTGGGGACTAAAAGAGAGCTTCCACCGCCGGGGCAGGAAGAAATCTCGATGTTGCCGCCCGGGATGCAGCAGGTAGAGGTTCAACAATTAGAGCCGCCCAAGCCAAGATTAATAAAAATCGAGATACCAGAAACGATAAAAGAAGAAAAAAAGGCAGAAACTCAACATGACCTTTACCTGCCTGCCAGCTCTTTTGCCTCGTTTACATTAACCTCGGGCACATACGCACCTGAAACCGGAGAGCAGATGCCTGTATCAGCGGTCATTGATAAGGTTTTTACTGGACCAAACAAGTCATCGATTCCCCTGGAAGGGTGCCTGTTTTTAGGCAAGGCCAGAGGCAACACAGGGTATAAGACCGCAGATATTAAGGTAGTGAAGATCTCCTGTGTGTGGCCCAATGGCGAAACCTTTGAGGCAGATGTGTCGGGCTATGTAACAGATACAGACGGCAACTTTGGCCTCAAAGGAAAGGTGATAAGACACTCCGGTGCGTTTTTTTCCACGGTAGGAATAACGTCTTTCATGGCGGGCTTTTCCGCTGGTCTTGCAAGAGCTCAGGAAGAGCAGGACGCAGTTGCATCCCGGTTCGATACTGCGATAGAGACAAATATCATAGGTTCTGCTGCCCAGTACGGACTTTTCAGGGGGGCTCAGGAATTCGCATCTTCTGCAAAGCAGTTTTTCGGCTCACAGCTTCAGGGGCTGATACCTGCGGTAGAGGTCCCTGCGGGCTCCAAAGGATATGTTTTTATAACTTCGGGAGTAAGAATTGTCGGAGGCAAAGATGCTTTATATAATGTTAAGGATAATTATTACGATCCTTACAATCTCAGTTCTTCTAAGTAGCTGTGTAACTGTAGAGAAAAAAAATAAACAGGGGACACCGGAACAGATACTAGGTAGTGCAATGGGCGAAGGGTCAACACAGGCCGGAAAGATATCCACACTTCCGGGCGCTGATAGATCAGATCTTCCCTATGTCCCTGTAATAAAGCCGCCGGAGATAGTTCGCATCTGGATATACGACCACATAACCCCTTCAGGTGATCTTGTCGTAGGCCACTGGATATTTATAAAACTCAAGCCGGAAAGGTGGTATATCGAAGAGGATTATGCTACGCATAAAACCCAGCGGAAAATTCCTGTTCCCCATGGTGAACTTCCGCCAGTGTCTTCTATCCCGGAGATTAAATAATGCTAACCAGTATCCTTGAAAAGCTTTACGACAAACCTTTTGCATCAGAACTCCTGTATCCCGTTTTTTACGAGGACGATGTATTTTCTCTGCAGGATGGCTCGCTTGGCTTAATGTGGGAGATCGATGGCATTAACGTTGACGGCTTAAGCGAGGAGGACGTTAAAAAAGCCTCTTCGACCTTTTCAAACTTCCTGAAAAACCTGCCCGAAGAAACACCCATGCAGATCATAACAGTCTGCTGGAGAGGACTGGAAGACGAGGAGCTATCTGTTTTTACTAAAGGCGACCTTGGAAATAAACATATCGAAGAATATATGACAAGAAAAATACAGTGGCACGAAGCAGGCAAAAAGAACGGTTTTGCGCAGGAAGGAAATATCCGGTTTTATCCAAAGACAATAAAAACTTACTTTACCATTAAACAAAAGCCGCTTATGAAAGAAAAATTATATGACAGGGATAGTTATCAGAAAACACTGAAGAAGCTCAAAGACATAGAGATGGTTGTAAATACTACTCTCAAGGCAGGAAATATAAACCATAAACGTATAGATGCGGAGAAATTAATACAGATAATGTACAGGGTCCTTAATCCAAAAAGAAACCTTGATGTAGATCCGCCTAAATATACGGAAGGAGATATGAGAAAGTTCATGCTTTACAATTCTCCTGAAGCAGATGGCCGGGGATGGCAACTGGAAGGCGACGTAAAGTTCAGTACGATAAGTTTTATGAATAATCCCGCGGTGACTGACGAAAAAGAGGGGTTTTATACCTATCCTAACATTCTCTTCTCTGAAATCAACGGTGTGAGTCTCTTTGATTATGTTCCCATGATGGTCTTTACGATAAATTTTTACCTGCCGTCTCAGGAATCTATCAAGAGGAGTCTTACAGTAAAAAGGTCATTTGCATTTTTACACAGATTTAACGTCCTCGGAGATACGTCCATTGACAAAGAGATTGCAAGCGAAGAAACAAAGCGGCTTCTTACTGAAATGTACAGCGGCGAAAAGATAATCAAAGCAAGCTACCATCTCTGCATCCCGAATGCAGTTGAGGAGTCCGATTTTATGACATCTCAGATAGTCAGCTTTCTGAATGTCAATAATGCCTGCAATGCCTTTCAGGAGGACCTGATAGGAAACGTCATATTCATGAGAAGCCTTCCCTTCGGGTATGACCATCAAGTTCCCGATGAGGAAAGATTCGTTAAAAGGGCAACAACTGCAACTTCAGCGATAATAGCAGACGTAGCGCCGATCTACAGGTCGGGCAGAGGGGAAAAAACAGACGTTGCAACAGGCTGGTACAACAGAAGGGGAGAAAGCGTATGGCTTGACCTATTCGACAAAAAAACGGCGATCACTGCACCGCACTGCCTTATCACAGGAGCGACAGGGGCAGGTAAATCTGTTGCTACCTGCGATTTTATAAACCAGGCTCTCAGGCAGCCCGCAGTTGTTGTTGTAATAGACAAGGGTGAATCGTATAACAAGCTGTCTCATCTGTACGGTGGGCAATACCTGAAGTTTGAAGGTGAAACAGATTTTATTCTTCCCCCTTTTATGGGCGACTTTTCAGATGACCACAGGGCTTTCATTACATATCTGTTATCGACAATGGTTACAGGCGGACATGAAAAGATTACAAGGGAGGAAGTATCGGTAATATCCGAGGCAGTGCTTGAGGTATCGGCTCAGGAAGAAAAAAGCATAGGCAGGGTAGTTGAGATACTGAAATCATACAACGATCCTGTCAGCACTTCTGTTGCAAGAAAGCTTTTTCCTTTCTACGGAAGCGGCCAGTACGCAAGGTTTATAGAAGGCGATAAGCCATCACTGCAGCTGAGTAACAGGCTTACGGTATTCGAACTCGGTGATGTGGAAGTCTACAAGGATCTTCAGGCGGTGATAGTGTTTCTTCTCATCCACTATGTAACCGAATACGTTAAGAAAATCCCCGGCAGAAAGTACCTGATTATAGATGAGGCATGGGCGCTGTTTAAAAACGAGGTAGCAGTGGAATTTCTTTGTAAGGCTGTAAAGACATTCAGGAAACACGGCTGCTCTGTGATTTTTGTTACACAACAGCTCGATGACTTTATGGTCATCGCAAGCGCAATTAATATGAAGGATAACTGTCCAAACAAGGTGCTTCTGTATCAGGAAGGGGATGTAGTTATAAAAAATGCGGCACAGCTTGAGCTGAATCAGGGCACTCTTGAGCTGTATAAAACTATCAGAAAGTCCAACAAATACACGGAAGCCCTTATCGTGGCACAGAACTGGACTGCGGTCGGAAGGATCACCCTTGACCCTGAAAGCTACTGGATAGCGACAACGTCCGAACCAGACAAGGCATTCCTGAAAGAAATCATGGCAACAAAAAATCTGTCGCTGTCAGAAGCAGTCAAATATGCTGCAAATCTGTATCCATACGGAGTGCCTGCTGATGCGGGTCAGGAAATGGAGGCCAACAAACACCAGAAAAGGAGGTTTTACGAGCGTGGACCGGAAAATCAGTCTGTTTAGAATAGCACTATTGATTCTTATATTTACGCTTGTTATTGCTTCTCATTCCTTTGCATTACAACTTGACTGGCAGAACCTTCTTGATCACGGGGAAAAATGCTCGGGACTTCCAGGGGATTTGATACTTTCCGTAATATGGGTGGAAAGCAGGGGAAACCCTTATGCAGTTAATATAAACGGTGTAGGCGGATTTTTCCCTAAAAGCCTTAGCGACTCTTTGAAGATCATATACCATTTCAACAAAACAAACGTTGATATAGGGCTCATGCAGATTAACTGGATGACATGGGGACCTGTCTACGGTCTGAAGCCTGTTGATTTCTTCGACCCCTTCATTAATATATGTATCGGGTCAAAGATACTAAGGCATTATATCGACAAGCACAACGGCTCATGGAGGGGCGTGGGAAGATACAATGCGGTAAGCTACGACAAACAGGTGAAGTATGCCCTTAAGGTTGCGGATACATACAAAATTATCAGCAAGATGAGGCAGCAGAAATGAGATTGCGATTATTTATTATCTTAGTAATCGTTACATCGTTAATCTCTGCATGTTCTTCGGTCAGGGTAAAAGAGGTAAAGACAAAACAGAGTGAAATACCCTATGCAATTAATGTGTCCTCACGTATTCCGCATGCTGAATACGAAAGACAGCTTATCTCGAAATTAATCGTTTATGAGCTGGGCAAAGCAAACTGGATTTTACGCACAACACAGGAAAACATAGACGGTAATAGTGACAATCCATGTTCTGAGAAAATAGGTAATATTGTACATATCGATGTAGTTATAGATGACATTGCCGGCATTAGCGATACTGGCAATGCTTTTGGAGGGAAGGTAGAAGGCAAAGGGTATATTAAAATAAGCCTTGCGATAAAAGATAAAGATAAAAATGAGCTAAAGAGATATTCTATCGAGGCAGACGGTTATACTGAAGAGTTTGCAGGGTTAAAACTTGCAAAGGTCGGAGCAATCACTATTAAAGAAATAGCCGGTAAGATTTCTGATGTCCTTTTAAAGGATACAGAAAATTTTTCTTGCTGGTAATTAATTAAAATCTATTCGAAGGAGGATTTATTATGTTTGGAAAAGTTTTATTAAGCCTGGTTTTTCTAATAAGCACGGTGGCATGTATAACATTTGCCCATGCTGAACCAAAGGTCGAATTCGAGGGAATCTACTGGATTACTGATTTAAAGGCTGAGGCCAAGGTCACAGAAAATAACATAGGCACAGATGTCGACTTTAAGGCCGACCTCGGTCTAAAGGATAAGAATTTTCCGGAAGGCCGCTTTACCTGGTATACAGGGCCAAAGAGCAAGTTAAGACTGGCTTATGCCCAGATAGGCTATAGTGGTGATAAAATATTAATTCCCATAGCTGGGCATAAACATCGTTGCGAAGCAATGTGTCTATGCTTTTGTTCTTTATGCTCTGTTGTCTGCAGTTGAGCGATGACTTGTTTTAAATCTTTTTTGTAATTCTCCCGATTTCTTTTTAATGAACTTGATTTGTTCCTCTACCGGGAGTCCCCTTGTCTCATCAAAATGTTTATCCCTAATCTTACGAACCATTTCAACGGCTTTAACGGCCATATGTTGTCACCTCCCTCGGCGAGTAGATCAAGATTGGTTTATACCCCATCTGGATATTCACGGCGTTAAATTTCTGAATCTTTTCGAAATGGACAATGTGCTTGAAATTCCAACTGACCAAAAGATCTGCGCCTGCAACTGTAGCTATTGCAATATGACGGGCATCATCACGAAAATTCTGTGTTAAGATATTGTGTTTAAGGTATACATCAGCTAATTCTATAGCTTCGGAACTTAGCTCTATAATCTCATTTGCACTTTCTCTGAAATCTACATAAATATTTTTAACTTCATCTGGTGCATCCTGAATTTCTGCATCGGTCAGTTCTGAAAGTAATAATGAGAAAATTCCTGTTTGAAAATCTGCAAGAAGCCCTTTCGACCATTCCTGAAATTCAGGGTCACAACATCCGCCAATTACTGAGGTATCCACATATATACGGGTTTTTTTCATTATTATATTCTACCATTCTCAGCGTTTGATTGCAGAAAACATTTCATCGACTAAATACCTTGACGTCCTCTCCTTTAGGCATGGGGAGGACGTCATCACTAACTTCTAATATCTAATATAAATAAGCTTACTAAGATTATGGATTATCATAAGGATAAGACTTTTCTTTTAAGGCTGCCTAAAGACTTGCATATCAGCCTGAAAAAGATGGCTTTGGATAAAGATATTACGCTTCAGGATTTTATTGTAGATGTTCTCTCTAATTATATCAGCGAAAATTCGGACAGAGAAAAAGGTAGATGAAACAGATTATTTTCTTGACCTTTATTGCAATCTTTTTTTTTGGCTGTGCTCCTCTTTGGAAATCAGAACCAAGATGGGAGATGGAAGAAAAAGCAATCAACCGTTCGACAATGTCTATGGTTGAATCAGAAATAGCAAAAGGGGAATTTAAAAGCAGGCTTTACACAAAGCCAGTAGTGCAGAAGGTGAAGGTGACTGCCATGATCAGGGGCGGTGTCTACATACCTGAACATTGGGAATACGTGATAATTCAACCCGGAGAGTATGTTCTCAATGACCCTGATGCGATTGAGCAGGGTGAAGAAAATCAGCAAAGGCATGTTCGCAGACCCGAAGCAAAGTCAGAAGGTGAAAGACTTTATACGACTACTACACCGGGTTTTGACATAAAAGACCTGAAAAAAATCTACGGCATACCGGACAGAATACTCCCTGTATTCCTTGCAAACGAAGGGGCTGACGTGCTGGTGATCGTATACAACATAAACGTAAAGGTCGTTGATGATATTGCAGTGGTGAATCTCGAAAAAGCCGGACCTTTAATTAACGAACAAACAACAAGTTCCGTATACATAGTATCAAATGACCAGATGGTCAACATAGGAAAACACTCGTATATTTTTGTATGCTCATATGATTTTGTTTCGGTGCTTTACAGCGCAAGCGGAAGAACTGTGTCAGTAAAGGTTACGGAATCGAATGCATTTGTAACAGGTGACGGCCTTCTGGTGCGCTCAATATGTGTAAAAGGGAGGATTTGATGAACATAAAAACTATATTTACGGTAATGTTTTCTTTTTTGTTTCTCTGCTTGCCATTGTATGCAGAAGAATCAAAAACCAGAACCGAACAAGAAATTCTTGCAGAATCTCTTCAAAAGGAAAAGCAGCTCATTGAAGAATCAAAAGCAAAAGAGCAGGAAAAGAAAGACATAATCCTCAACGCCATCGAAAGACCATCGGAACCCGAGATACAGTGGAAGTTTAACAGAATGCCGCTTGACATATTTGTCAACACTCTTTCAGATCAGGGCATAGTGCTTGAGATGAGAAACATCCCCGAAAGCATCAAAAACGTTACGGTCAACTGGAAGGGATACGATATAAAGGATGCTCTGAAGAGTATCTTTCCTGCCTGTTATATTGACCACCAGATGTACAAATACGTGGTTGACTGCATGATCACAAAAAAGATCAGGCTGCCTTTTACATACAGTGTTTCATCGCTTAATGTCTCGGCTGCTATTGACCCCTCGGGCAGCACTACCGGCTCAACAATCGGAACACCGGGGGTTTATACCGGTAGTGCCTCATCACGGTCAACAGAGGATTACGTTATGACCAGGGATTTCAATTACTACAAGCTCGTTTTCGAGGAGGCAAAGAAACTGCTGTCCAAAAGCGGAACGCTTTCCGTTTCCTATGCAGGTGGGTTCGTAATGGTAAAAGACTACATGGAAAACGTGGAGGCTGTGGAAAGGTTTATTACGAGCGAACTGAACGCTGTCGAGCAGGTAAAGTTTCAGGTTAAACTCGTAAAGGTAACACTGAAAAGAGGCCATGAGTACGGTATTGACTGGAATCACGTGCTGAGCAATGCGCTAACAAAAAACATCACGCTTTCGGTATCGAGTGCCGGCAATGTTACCAATCCCGTGCTTGCTCTTGCCGGAGGCAAGCAGAACTGGGACTTTATCGTCAATGCAATGTCATCCTACGGAGACATCTCGGTAGTTCACAACTGGGATGTTGTCGCAAAAGGCGGCGAGACGGTTATCTTAAAGCACGTAACCAACATACCATATGTTTCAGACGTACAGACATCGCAATCGACGGTCAGCACCATAACCACTCCTTCTTTTTCTTCACAGGAAGTCGGCTTGAAAATAATCTTCGACTTCACGAAAAGCAGGGATGAAATAAACATCAATGGTGTTATTGATGTTTCGGCAGTCAAGGAATTCAAGCAGTTTCAGGTAGCAGAGTACAATGTTGAAAGGCCCTCGATAACCAAGGACTTTGTAAGGTTTCAGTCAAAGGCTTATTTAGGGGAAAGCCTGATAGTAAGCGGATTCAAGATAGATTCCGAGGATAAGGAATCCAGATCGATACCCCTTGTATCGAAGATACCAGTGATAGGCTGGATCTTCGGTTATGACAAAAAAGCTCAGGAAAAAGAGGAGTATCTGGTAATCATAACTCCGGTAGGAGCTTTATAGGAGGTTTTATATATATGAAAAAATTACTATATTTGATTTTCATTTCGGCTTTATTTTCTCTCATAGCCTGCGGTGGTGATAACGGTTCCTCATCAGAAAAAACGGGACTTCTCACCATGGGAGTCTCTAAAGGCACGATCTCGGCAGACCTTTCTGACCCGTTATCTTCTGCGTCAGATGAAACAGTAGATGTCACCTTCGATTACTCCGCATATAATCAAAATCTTAAAGCATTGCCCGTTGTCATAAACGGCTATCATATAAGTTATGAAAGACAGGACTGTAGCTCCTGCCCTGCAATACCCTCCAGAACAGTTGCCTCCGGTATAAGCATTAAGGCGGGTGAGACGAAGAGCGAAACAATTACGGTGCTTACAGGAACGGACAAACTGTCCCTGCCCGTATCTGCATTAAGAAGTGACATATACAATCCTGTTTTAAACCAGCATCCAGTAGTTCACGATGATCACACCGCAAAAATAGCCGCCGGAGCTTCGGTACTCATCGGGCAGATAGGCGAGAATGTTCCCAAAACGTACTCTTTCGGATACTATGATGGAACAAAGACTTCATTCAGTGCATATTTGGAGCCTCCTGTGGAGCAGGGTAGCGTTGTCGTAAAAATAAACGATGAACAGGTCGCCTCCGATACATCGAATCAGCAGATAGTCGGCTCAAAAAGCGGTGTTGTTCAAGACGAACAGATAGGCACGGGCAGCGGTTCTCAAACGGATTTCTACGCAAGGGTTTACGGAGGTATATCCCCCGGAACACTTGTGGTAAGGGTTGCATCAGGCCAGGTAGCAGTGGACAATGGCAGCGGTAGTATAATCGGCTCAGAAGTCAGCGGTACGGTAGACTATGGTTCAGGCTGGATATCGCTGAGCTTTACCACTGCACCTGCAAGCGGTGCCGTAATCAGTGTTGATTACATTTATAACATTTCAATTACAGGGCTAATAAACTACACAACAGGCTATCTCGTTTTGAACCTCTCCGGGCGCCTTCATTCGGGCGACATTCTGACGGTAGATTACAGGATAGACAATACAACCGGTACAGTCTCAGGAAATACAATAGCTTTCCCAATGGCAATGTTTTCTTCGGATTCCTCTCTTTCTATAGTAAAAGGAACCGTCATCATCACTTTCGATGGTGCAGTCATAGGAAAAGACGATGGGCAGGGAAGCATTGTGAGTTCAAGCGGTGTAAGCGGTACGGTGGATTACGATGATAAAACGGTTCAGATAAGCATTACTCCGGTTCCACAGTCAGGAACAATAACGGCCTATGCTTCTTTATGCAACGCTACAGGCATATATCTAACTCCTGTTCCTGTAAGACAGAGTTCAGTAAACCTTGAATGGGGAGACCTGGTCTGTTCGGAAAAAAGCGGTACGTTTCAGTATCCGTGTTCCGGTACCGTAAATCATAGTACAGGTGCAATCGGCGACCTTGTTATTAACAGTGCTTCATCTGAAAATAATGGCCATGAAGACGTGGTTGCAGCATTTCAGGTAAACAGCGGGAATGTAACCGGAGGAGAGGTAATCGGCACAGGAGAGGGAACCACATCGGATTATATTTTTAACCTCGGATATCCACCCATAGCACCACCTGAAAGCGAATATTCACTCACGATTATTACAACAGGCGGGCTCATGGTTAACGACTCAGGCGGGGGGCTTTTAAAAGGGGATGTCTGCAGTGGGAAGTTATCAACTGTCGATTACAAAACAGGACAGGTCAGCATCTGTTTTAGCAGGGCACTTAATCTCAACGAAAATGTCCTTGCCTATTACAGGACATCCGGCATGAGGCTGAAAGCAGTGGTTGAAGCTAAGGGATATGAGGTGGGCGGCGAGGATATAAAACTGAAAAAGGAAATAACCATACAACTGAATTAATATCTTAAAGGTAGGAAAAAGCATGTTAAACAAATCCGGTTTTACAGGCAATGCGCAAAAGAAATTTCTTTCCATTCTGGAAGAGGCAAACACCGGCCTTACAACAGACATAGAGATTGTATCTCAGGATATAGTGAGGTTTGGTCTGATTAAAAAATTGAGGCTCGCAGAGAATAAGGTCAAGTTTACGAATCCGGAACTGAAAGAAATTTTAGACCTGATTTTACCCGAGAAAATCAAAAGGGAGATAAAGATAGATATAAACGACGTACTTCCCTGTGGGTTTTCGTTCTCTGTTAAAGACACGGGCCATTACAGGGTACTTGCCTATCTGACTAAACATGGCATTTCCCTTTCTATCAGAAAACTTCCCTATACCATCCCCGACATCGAACTGCTGGGCATTCCCGAGAGCATAACAGATATGTTCCTTAATGCACGCGGCGGACTTTTTATTGTGACAGGACCAACAGGCAGCGGTAAGACAACAACAATAGCCTCGATGCTGGAAAAGATAAATCAATCGAGGCACTGTAAGATTGTTACCATCGAAAACCCTATCGAATACGTCTATCTTAACAGCTGCAGCGCATTCTTTCAGGTTGAGGTGGGAACCCATGTACATACCGTACAGGACGCGATGTATCATGTGCTCAGGAGCAATCCCGAGATAATTTTTATGGGGGAGATAAGGTCAAAAGAAGAGGCACAGGCATGTCTTTCCATATGCGAAACAGGACATGTTGTCGTCACTTCCTATCATGTTCCCGATTCTGTATCAGCCATAGAAAGACTTATTTATGAAATCGGAGACATAGAAATCACAAAGAACATCATAGCCTCGAATTTAATAGGTGCTCTGAATCTGCGGCTCTTTATTTCGGATTCTAAAGACTCTGAGGGACAGTTGCCGGAGACGAGATTTTTCTATGCCTTTGAATATCTGCCTGTTTCAAACAATCCGGTTGTAAGGAAGATGATCTCCGAAATGAAGTTTTCCGAAATCAGAAAGTTTTTCATTGATACCCCTTATGAGCAGAAAAAAACCGGCCTTGTCAGCTTCAGTGAAAGCATCAGGTCCCTATACCTAAAGGGCCTTGCATCTGAAGTTCTTCTTAACCAGCATAGGTACTACGATATTCTGGCAACGATTAAAAGCGGGTAGGAATATGACATTTATATACAGTGAAAACGGCGGCAAAAACCTGGACAATATAGTTGTATACGTAATACAGCTCTTCAACAGCAGGATAGAGATAAAGCACGACTCATGCGAGGAGATGTTCATGTGGCTGTATAAGAAAACCGGCTCTAAATCCTTCAGAGATGCGCTTGAAATTGCATGGATGAGCGAGGACCTTCTGCCCGAGGAAAAAGGAAGGCTCAAAATGCTGAAAAGGTTGTATACCTGTTGTATTGACGGGCTGATTAAGCCCAAGGTAAATATCTTTTGCCTGTATGAAGATATAGCTGAGCTCATGTCAGCCGGGTTGATTACTGAATGAAGGTTATAGCCGGAGAAGAAAGCTTTGGCTCGGGCATACCCTTGCAGATCGCATCCGATGTTATAGTCAAAAGCAGGCGTGACAGGAGATATAAATTCTGCAAAAAGACCGGCAAGAGGTATATCATGACAAAAGCCCTCAGCCTTAAATATCTTGCTTCTGTAATCTGGTTTGCCACGGATAAAACAAAGCCTCTGGTAATCAGCCTGAAAGAAGACGATAACATTGTCACCTGTGTGTATCACCAGAGAATATTCGAAAATTACATAGATAAGGGCATCTCCGTAGAAAAATACGTGAGTAAATTAAAAGACATATACATTACCGCAGGAAGTTTTATTTTCTACAGCAACGCCGGCATCAGGATACCGGACAGGGAGATCACTTACTCGATAATCGATGACAGACTTGTCAAGAAATTATCAAAGGTTTCAGTCCCGCCTGCCCAGCTTGCTGCAATTGTCGTCATGGCAGTAATTGCATTTTTTATGGTAACCGTTGCTTACAAGGAACTGGTGAACTCGAAAAAGCCTGTGAGAGTTCACAAAAAAACAGAAACATACGAAGAAGCCTACAATGCTTTTCTCAAGGATCAGCTTAATGCATCCCTGAACAGGATAAAGCAGTTTCTTTCCATGGAGCTCGATGCTGCGGAAAGAGTATTTGCCATAAACAAAGATAACGTAACCGTTGAATCGTTGGTTTACAAGCCTTCATATAATCAAGAAGGCGACATATACAGAAAAACATATGGCATATCGGAGCTTTCCATGAACGGTTCATTGAATCTCGGCAGATACGTGCCCGAAGTCGGCAGATGTCCGAAGGAGATATCGGATGCTTTCAAGGTAGTGGGCTACAAAGTCGAAAAGATTCGCCAGGACATGCCCTATCAGTACAGAGAGGCTGTTCTGGAGGCAAGGAGCGTTAACTATGATGAGATATGCAGAATTTTAAAAACGTCTCTTAGCCAGTGTGTGGCGGTAAAAGAGATTAAATACAGTAAGGAAGGAGGTTTTGCCATTGAAGCTTCCAAATATTCGCAATATTAATATCCGGGGCGTCATAGCAGCCTTGACAGATAAGAAGAGAAAGCTGTTATTTGTCCTGGTGCCCGTAGTTGTAGTAGTGGTTGGTTTTTCACTGGGCGGAGTTGTTTATACGCTCCTTAAAGGCGAAGGAAAGGATGTCCAGTTAAGCAGACCCGATGCAAAGAGTGTTGCTAAGGGCTACCCTGGTGAAAGTACAGTAGCATCGAAAGACATTAGAGCCAAAGAAGACACAACAGGCGCGGTATCAGTGCCTGAAAGTACTGCTCAGCATACGGAAAGCGATGAGACATCGGCTCGACTACAGACTACAGCAGACGGTTATCAGACCGTTGCAGGAAAGGCAAACGTCTATAACCCGTTCGAATTTTCATATGACGGAAAACATGCAGAAGAAAAGTCGGTACTGATAAAAGAGCTTGAGCTTGAAGAAATAAAGGCCAGAATCAGGGAGGCGCAGCAGAAAGGCAAAAAAGAAACGCAGGGTATCAGCAGCAGGATGACTCTGCCGCCTCTTGATGCATTTCAGAAAAAACAGACTTCCGGTAAAGACCTTCAGAGCAGTCTTCCGGCATTAGAGTCTCCAAAAAAAGAAAAAGAGGCTGCGCCTGCCAGAAAGGTCAGAATTCCAGGCTACATAGGGGTAATGATAGACAGCTCAAGAAAGGCCGTGGTTTTAGATGACGGCAATGTCTACGAGGCCGGTTCCCATGTTTCTGAAGGGCTTTATGTGGATAAAATTCTCAGTGGCAATGATATATTTTTAAAAGACGTCTTCGGCAATGTTTTCAAGTTAAAACCATCTGCATACGAAGTCACGTTATACACTCCTCAGTAGACAGGAAGATTTACCATGCAGGAAACCGCTCTTATTGAGATTAACGACATAATCAGAGTTCTGCTTTCAGGTGTGGATGCTGAAAATATAATAAACAGCGCCAGAAAAACGGGTGTTCTTGTAATAGATGAGGCAGTAAAAAGAGAAAAGCTCACCTATGAAGAATTCGCCCGGCACATTTCTGAAAAATACGGCTTTACCTATTCGCCAATAATAGACGGCAGCCCCGTCAGTGCGGATAAGGTTTTAATCGTAACAGACAGGGGCAGGTACTCATGGTTTCCCTTTTATGTGGAAAATAACTCCGATGTGACAGTCATCCCCAGGGATGCCTTCCAGAATCAGAAAAAAAGGCAGATAGCAGGTCAGGATGACTCAAGCGGTACGATCCAGAGACTGTATAACGAGATCATAGAAAGTGCCATACAGCTGAATGCCACAGATATCCATATTGACCATGAAGACAAAACAAGCGCAATTCATTTCAGGATAGACGGCGAGAAGAGAAGATTCAAAGAGCTGAGCGCACATGAAGGAACGCTTTTAACAAAATACATTGTAATGCTCTGCAACGAAACGAGTAACGTAAAGTTCGATGAGACAAAACTGCCACAGGACGGGAGGCTGAATTACAGAGGGGTAGACCTGAGAGTGGCTTTTCTGCCTACACACTACGGCTACAAGACTTCAATAAGACTGCTTAAAAGAAACACGACAGTTGACACATTTGAGACACTGGGCTTTCTTCCTGAAGCAAGAAAAATACTTGAGACATATCTTAGAAAAACCTATGGACTGATAATCATTGCAGGCCCTACCGGAAGCGGTAAATCGAGAACGCTTTCTGTATGTTTGAAATCAACAGACAGGGAGAGAAAAAACGTCCTTACCATAGAAGACCCTGTTGAATATAAGGTATACGGGGTAAATCAGTCACAGGTTCACCTGTGGGAAGAAAACGATACTCTCACAGGATACGATTTTCAGACAGGCGCCAGGGCTTTCTTAAGGCATGACCCGGATGTGTGTCTTATCGGAGAAATAAGGGACAAGGAGACAGCGGATACGGCTGTAGAGCTTGCAAACACAGGGCACCTTGTATTCAGCACACTGCACGCAAACACCACTGCCACGGTTCCTTTAAGACTCACCACGGGAAGGATAGCGGTTGACAGGTTTTCCCTTGCCTCGTCACTTATTCTTATTGTCGGACAGAGGCTTGTTAAAAAGCTCTGCACTGACTGCAGGAATCAAAAAGAGCTTCTTAAAGAAGACATAGAAAAATACTATTTTTCAAAAACAACTCCTTTTGATGCCCTGATTGGCCAGACGATATATACTGCTAATCCTCAAGGCTGCAATAACTGTATCCGGGGATATACAGGCAGAACGGTAATAGAAGAACTGATGATTGTTGACGACCTGATAAGAGACATTATCATATCCGATAATGCAAATCCTGAAAAACTGAAAAACCTGGTAACCGTCCCATTTGTAAATTCAATAGAAAAGAAAGCAAGACACGGGCATATAGATATACTCCAGGTTTTCGAGGTCATCAGTTGATATTCAGAAAAAAGCTGCCACTTAAAAACCAGATACTGTTTCTTGAGACCCTGGCGGAGATGCTGGAAAGCGGATTTTCGATCAAGAAGTCTCTGGAAGTTCTGGCAAATAGCGATGCTGTGGGCGCACATGCAGAAAACATACTGGAAAGCTACGTAAGCGGCGTTGATTTTATAAACGCCATAATGGAAGAGGATATTTTCAGCGAAGAGGTGGAAGTTATTCTGAAATCATCCGCTTCCGAAAATCTGGTCAAGGGCCTTAAGGAATCGCTGAGATGGTTGAATATGGAGATGAACTTCAAGAGATCCGCTAAGTCGGCTATCGTATATCCTTCTGTTCTTCTTTTTGTAGCACACATAGTTTTTTACATCATTCTTATAGTAGTTGTCCCCCGGCTCGAAAGGGGTATCATGGCGGCTGTGGAAGAAAAGGGCGTGTTCCTTTCTGTATATATATATCTTTCACACCATATTCCAGTTGCAATTGTAATAAATCTTCTGGTGATCGGGCTGATTTTTGTTTCATTCAAAACAGGCATGGTCTATAAGATCTTAATGCACATGCCGGGCATAGCAAAGACATTAAAAATAAGGGCATCTGCCATGTTCTTTACGATACTCAGTATACTGACAGATGCGGGCATTTCATTGGTGGATGCTTTACATTACGCAACAAATGTGAAGGGTTTCGAAAAGTATCAGGACGATATAGAAACAATCCAGGAAACAGGAATAGAGCAGTTTTTTGAGACACTCTATGAGGACGGAAAATACGATGTGGTAACCAAAATGTCGGTGATAACGGGTATTACGTCAGGCAATTTCGAGGCTGCGGTTAGAAATGTGGCTCGGAAGGAATCACTCCGGTTTGAGGAAATACAGAAGAATATGTCGAAGGTAATAGAGCCGCTGGCGGTTGCATTGACCGTTGCCACGGTTGCGTTTCTTATTACGCCGCTTTACAGCTCGATACTAAATGTAGTTTTTTCTTCGATGGATAAGATGTGATTTTTTTATCTGCATCACACCGTGGAATTTTTTGCAAAGAGCACATCAGGCCCACCTATCCGCACCCGGAAGGACACTGAAAATTTGTCAAATACTTTATCTAAAAAACGCCCTCTGAAGTGAACGAAAAACGCGGACTTCAGCCACAAGTACGCAAAAGCTACAAAAAACGAAAATTGATAATGATTCACAGAGGAATTGTTTAACGCCGGAACTGTGTCGCAGGCAATCGCCTGTCCGCACGAGTGAATTGTTATGCCTGTTCTCTGGATTCGCGTAATGCTTCTAATATTTCCTTTCGGGTAATCTTTTTGCTTAAGCCCGGAACATCAAACGGAGACCGTATACGCTGAGGTTTAGGTACAATAGAAAACAGATCACCCTTACGGCGACGAATTACCACTTCTTCTTTCTTCGACTCTTCAAGAATATCCGCCAGCTTTTGCCGTGCTTTAGAATACGTATATATCTTCATAAATTATTCCACCACCTTTATTCCTAGATTTTTTGCCACATCACACATGCGGGTATCAAGGCTAATGAGCGGCAATTTGTTTTCAATACAACACTGCACATAATAAGCATCATATGCATATATATTGAACCGAACGGCAATTTTCATAGCATCAAATATCTTCACCGGCACTAGTCTAACAGGTATTTTCTGTGAGATATCAAATGCCCGAAGGATTTCCCGATCGTTGAGTCGCCCTTTTCTTCTCACAGCGATTAAAGCATTGCCAATCTCGTAGGGCAAGACTTCCGGAGAAATTATGTTACATCCGGCCGTATTTTCAATAATCCATCCACGATCATTCTCGTCAAGTGCAATTGATAAAAATACGCTTGCATCCGAAACAATTTCCATGATTAATTGTACAACTTAAATATGGAGTTGTCAATATGTATTATTAAGCCTTGTTAGCTTTTGTTTTTCATTCACTGACCAGTGAAAATAAGGGCATCTGCCATGTTTTTTACGATACTCAGCATACTGACAGATGCGGGCATTTCATTGGTGGATGCTTTACATTACGCAACAAATGTGAAGGGTTTCGAAAAGTATCAGGACGATATAGAAACAATCCAGGAAACAGGAATAGAGCAGTTTTTTGAGACACTCTATGAGGACGGAAAATACGATGTGGTAACCAAAATGTCGGTGATAACGGGTATTACGTCAGGCAATTTCGAGGCTGCGGTTAGAAATGTGGCTCGGAAGGAATCACTCCGGTTTGAGGAAATACAGAAGAATATGTCGAAGGTAATAGAGCCGCTGGCGGTTGCATTGACTGTTGCCAGTGTTGCGTTTCTTATTACGCCACTTTACAGCTCGATATTAAATGTAGTTTTTTCTTCGATGGATAGAATGTAAAAATAAATGCTTGTCAATAGTTGAAAAAACAAGGAAGATTTTGTAAAAATTATATGCGACTTTAACGCGAATT
>JACUUX010000108.1 GCA_014859105.1 Nitrospirota bacterium | reverse complement strand
TACGAAAAATGAAGTAAGTTTATAATTAAAACAACGGGTTTATGATGTTATAGATTCTACCGTTTGGCAGTCTGACAGCTTTGATACCGTTTGGGAGCGTTACCCTGCGGATATCTTTATACTTGAATGCCGGTTCGGGTTCTACGTTTCTATTCTTACTTGCATCGTGGAGCAGTAGTTGCCCCAGCAAGCGGTCTACTTCACTTAATTTTTTATACATGAATTACCTCTGGACCGCCGCTACTGCGACAGTTCACCCACCAAGACTTCATTTAAATTAGCGGGAAACCCATCACCCACAGGCATTCCTATATGCAACCATTTAAAAAAGTGCAGGACATCACGTATGATATGCCCTGCTATTTTGAAGCGCCTGAAGGTGAGAGAGATGTTTTGCAACTCAATCTTCGTCTTCCAGCATCAGAGTGATTACCGGTTCATGATTATCACCCGGACCGCATACGGCTTTGAGTTTAACCTCGTGCGTTTCGAACAACACGCTGTTTTCCATCAGGAAATCGACATCGTAGTGCAGTTCGGCGCATCCTTTTGAGACACAGCGCGTAGCTATGGCAAACAAGTACAGGACATCCCACAGCCTCCCCTGTATGGATTGCCCCATTCTTTCGAGTTTTTCTGTTGGTTCGATGTAGTTCCACAGCGCTTCGGTGACTGCGGTCGGGTATTTTATACCCGCTTCTTTCGCAGTTTCTGTCACGTCCACCAGTACGCCGTCTCTGATTGCCTGTTCCCTGGAATATTTGTAGATAACATCTCTGTCCATGTTTTCTGTCATTGTATCACGACCAAAAAAAGAAAAGCAGTGATCAGACCACTGTTTTTAACCTGCCTATCTGTGGTTCGTATGCCAGTCCCCTGTCAAATATTGCCTTGAGAACGGCATGGCTTTTTTCTGCGGGTGCTATTTTTTCTTCTTTTATCCTGTCGAGGAATTGATTTGCACCTACGGTGCCGTTTCCCGAACTGTTGCACAGCTCACCGAGCAGATTACTGGCAGCGGCGATTGCATCTTCCGTGATGTTGCCAGTAATATCAGTAGTACCAGCAGTATCAGCTGGCGGCCCCTCAGGGGTTTTATCCTCGGGCGCCGTGTCTTTTTGCTGTGCAGGAGCTTGTTCGGGTTTGCTTGCTTCCTTTTTTCCAGCACTATCTGGCGTACTGTCAGGAGAAGCCGTCCCATTCAGCCCTGCTGCAACTCTCACGATGTCTTTTAGGTCGTTAAGGGCAGGACGGTAACAGCCATCAATCACGTCCTTTATTTCTGGTGGAAGTTTATCCGGAGATGTTACAAGGGTTTTAATCCTTGCAAGTGTCTGCCTGGTTGTTTCTTCCATCCACAATTCCCGCTCGGTTTCAGTTACCTGCGTTATTGATTCAGGGCGGACGCTGACATAGACCTGCCCGTCTTCGGGTTTGTAGATGTTTAGCTTTCCTGTAACTGCTACAAACATAGGGAGCTTATTTGCAAGTTGCCTCATTGTTGCTGCTATTTCAGGCTGGTAGGTTCCTGCCCTGATGTGAACAGCACCTGTGGGGTCAACAACCCTGCCGCGGACAAAGTCGTTATCCGCATCTTCGATTTCTATGAGGGTACCTATATGCAGCACTCTGTTGATTTTTGCTCCTGTCGGAGATACGGCATATGCAGGGGCGAATGGTTCGTTTAAAGGCCGTTCGAGTTCTTCTGTTGTCATTGCAATCTCTGTTGCAAACAGCCTGAGCGCTGGTTCACGCTTGTAATCTGCCATTTAAATCGCCTCCAGTTCAGCAGCTATCGCTGCTTTATCTATTGCAGCTGCCGGGCCTGCAGGATCCATGGCTTTTACCAGCATGTACCTGGACATGAGTGAGCCGGTGGCAGTATAGAACCTGCCAATGATCTTATCTGTGATTTCAGCTTCTACAACTGAAGCATCCATAGCCTCTGTTGCCATCTCTTTTGCTTTGTCAAGGCTGATGCCAGTAAGTGCGCAGGTTTGTTCTGCATCGAGGATGAGTTCCCTGACTTCAATGCCGTTATCTATGACTGCTTTTATCCGCAGGTCATATATCCCTTCAACTTTCCCGTGTTCACTGCATATTCCCTTCTTCACCTGCCGGTTGCATTCAGGACAGCGCTTGATTAATCCTGAACCGTTCTGGATACTGACTATGGCGCCAGTGAATTCCTCTTCCTGGGCTTTTACCTCAATGTCTTCTTCAAGCTGTGTTATTGTGGTGTTCTTGTTGATGTTTAACTGGCACCTGTCGTTGTAGCTTGAGATACTTGCTCCTGTTATCCTGTAGGAAGCTCCTTCTTCAAGTACTTCTTTTTCAGCATTTTCCCAGATGGTGAACTTGATAACACCTGTTGAGTCGCCAACCAGACCAGTTTGTGCGATTTTATCTGAGGTTGAATCCCAGAGCTGGACAACTTTTGCCCTGAGTTCAACACGCATACCTGGCTGGATTTCCCCGACGGTTACAGGAACTGTTTCACCGCCTGCAAACAGTGTTTTTACATCGAGACCTGCAGCTTTTGCCAGGCTTCTGGTGGCATTGCGTTTCGCTTCTGCGCCAGTGACTTTGAACTGAGCAAGAGATTTCAGTTTGTTCTCAATCTGTTCCGGCGTAACTTCTGCGCCTGCATTTTTTAAAGTGGCTTGAATACTGGCCACATCGTCTGTATTGTTCATGGTTTTATTCATCTCCTTTTTTTAAGGACGAGTACCAGTACCCGGGCGTGAAGATACGCTACGCTCAGACTGATACAATTCCCGCGTATGCCGCATGAGCAGGAGTATTGGCTTTGCAACCCCTTTTTCCCTCAGTTTGCAAAACCTGTTTCCGGTATTTTTGCCATTACCCTGCCGTGCGGTTTAAATTTATGAATTGGAACGGGGGAGATGCCGGAGGGGATGTTCGCAGCGCCTCCCTGTTTGCAACCGGGCGTTCTTGCAGGGTCACCCGGCAGAACATACCAGTGGCTATGCTTTAAAATAAGTTGTTGTTGCTAAACCACATCCGGAGTTAATAACCACCTCCAGAGTGGAATAAACTCTATCTTCTTACCTCTGAATTGTTCCTTGTCTTCATAATCCCATGTAATTACAAGAAGATTATCACATTCCATTTGTTTTGATGCTTTTACAAGTGCTTTTAACTCCCGCTCACGGGTAGTAATATCATCGATATCATAGCATACCTGTATTAACTGTTTTATTTTAAGCCCTTCCTTTATTGCAAAATCCACTTCCAATCCCGAATAATCTTTCCAGAAATATATTTCAAGCAAAGGGTTAGTGTAGTGTTTTTTTCTAAATAGTTCTATTGCAACTAAATTCTCAATTCGTCTTCCCTTATCTTCCATTCCATAAAGTGTTACAAACCCTAAGTCTGTCAGGTAGACTTTTGGTATACTTCCTTCCACTTCCCTGAACCCTTTTCCATATTTTTTTATAACAAAAATAAAATTGATATCTTCAAGATATGAAAAATACTCATATGCCTTACTCTTACCAAGGGAAATGTTTGCAGATTTGAGGTAATTATATAATTTAAGAACTGACAGTTCCCTTGCAAAGTTTCGTATGAGAGATTGTATTAAAAATTTCAGAGCAGGTATCTTTTCAATACTGTATCGTTCTATAAGATCCCTGTAGATTATAAGATCCAGATATTCTTTCAAGATTCTGTTGCGTATCATTCTGTCATGCTCTAACAATTCAGGAAAACCACCATATTCAATGAAATCTTCCAGATATCCCTGTAATCTCCCCCTTTCTGATTCTATCAGGGGATATTCAAGTTTGAAATCTTTTATTCTCAGAAACTCAGTAAAAGAGAGGGGGAAAAGGTAAAATGAGATTGTTCTGCCTCTCAGACTCGTAGCAATTTCCCTGGATAATAATTTTGAGGATGAACCGGTTAAGAAGATCCGTACATTTTTCTTTTCGGTTAATCTTCGAATAAAAAGCTCCCATTTGTCCACTACCTGTATTTCATCAAAGAAGAGATAAAGCATCTTTGCATCAGGATTTAATTTATAATATAACTCGACAATTCCTGATAAATCGTTAACAGATATATTGCTTAATCTTTCATCTTCAAAATTTATATAAAATATCCCCTTTTTCTCCAGTCCCTTATCGATAAAATCCCGGATAGTCTGGAAAAGGTAATGAGTTTTACCGACCCTTCTCAAACCGATGATTGTAATTACTTTATCCGTATCAACCGGAATAATTAATTCCCTTCTGAATAACTCAGGAAGTTTTTCTTTATGGAATTCTATAATTATCTCTTCAAGCATGTCTTGCATACGTATTACTTTGATAATACATAGTTATATATTTTGCCTTAGTTGACTAATACATTATATCGGATTATGTATTATCTGACTGATACATTTTAATAAATATTGCAGATCATATCCCGAAAACCTGCCCGGCTTCTGC
>JACUUX010000107.1 GCA_014859105.1 Nitrospirota bacterium | reverse complement strand
CGAGGCAGGGATTATTGTATCAAGGAATTACTCTTTCCTGATAGATAAATACACTTTAACAAAAGGAGTGCTGTTCTGCGATGTGGGATGGAGAAAAGGCGCTTATACTGATTTTATGGTAGATGTTGATGGTCTTCCCGATATAACTGTGTCTTATTATGGAGGGACATTGGGAAGATATATTACAGAAGATTGTGAAGAAGAAGACAGTTCGGGCAATTGTTTAAAAAGAAAGTATCGCATAATAATCACAGATGCCTGTTATACGGGTGCATACCCTGACTTACAGCCCGGCAGCATAACTTCGGGCTCGATATCTGTCGTCAACCAGCCCGTGACGGTGTCGATTACCTTGCCCGGCCATGACATAAGGCTGGAACCCGAAAACGTCAGCGGAAATACTGCTCTTATATATGCCGCCGCACAATCGCAACTGCCAGGATTAATTTACATAGGTAATGAAAAGGTAAAAACTATTACAAAATGCAGCGGCAATCCCCAGTATTACTATTCGTGTTATTGATTAATCGTAGCCGATTAGTCTCAAATTACCATCTTCTATATCCCATGATCTTATATAGATACTCTCGCCGGGGCTCAATGAGTAAAGGTATCGCATAAAGGTTTTTTCCATCTCTCCTATCTCCGAAGATCCGGGCGGTTCAGACATTACCCCGCCGTTTTTTGTGTGCCGCTGAAACCCAAGGGCATGTCCCATTACATGCAGATAGGTTCTGTAAACAGCATCATTGTCTTTTTGATCAATATCGGGGGGAATTCCCACCATTAGAGTGTCAAACTTATATTTGTCTATCCAGAACACAAAAGGATTGATTTCATGCGAATCGTGCCAGATGATTATCTGACAAGAACTTTGTGCTGGAACTAAAGTTATTGCGCCGCCTATGGCATCATTCCATGCGCCAAGAACATCCTGAAGTCTGTTGTAATTTGTCCTGTCACAAACATTCACAATCCCATCTGGCCATCTTGTAGCTGTTACGTAAGTTCCTCTTTTCGCCCTGTCTGAAAAATATCCATAAAGCCACAACAGATGTGTTCTATAAGGGTATATCTCCACCCATGTATCCGCTGTAATTCCCTCGGCGGCAATTAGAGTAAATTTAAATTTGAACGTTTCATCCGGAAAAATATACTCGCATGTTCTGTTATCGCAAGGAAGAGCTAAGTGGCCTGGGCCAATAGAAGGATCGATATGTATAAATCCTTCGCCGCCTTTACACGGGTAAATCCAGTCTCTTAACTTTAAACAGTAACCTGTACAATCTAAACCTTCTACTTTGTAATCTAAGATAAAACGTGTAGCTTCGTCACCTGGCGGACCAGTTATCAAACGATCTTCCAGACTCGGATTCTTTACAGTAAAGTAAACTATTCGTGGTAAATCGCCACTGCCGGTATCACCACCTGTATCGCCAGAACCGTTCGATTTGCTGCCGCCTCCACCACCGCCTCCACAGGCAAAAAATGTCAATGTGGTTAATAAAACAAGGATCTTAACAAGAAAACGTTTTAGCATAAAAACTCCTGTTACTTTTTATTAATATTATATCATCGGATTTTTCTTAAATTGAGAAGGATTAAAACTTTCGAGCGGTCAAAAGCTGGATAGGTTTTTGACACAGAGGGGATCGCCTACGTATGGGGGGATTCAGGTTCAATATGTGGTATAATGGACATAATAAATAACGATTGTTTTTTAGGGAGGTGTGAGAATATGGGAGTTACCCTGACAATAAGCAATGATTTAGCTAAAAGGCTTGATGCTTTAGCTAAGACTACTCACCAGCCAAAGTCTTCCCTGATATCCCAGGCGATTGAGGAATTTTTAACAATCCAGGAATGGCACATACAGGCAATAAAAGAAGGTATCGAGGCAGCAGACAAAGGAGATGTTGTTAGCCACGAGGAAGCTCTTACTGAACTAAAACAGTGGAACAAGCGTGCATCTTGAGTGGACACGCCCTGCGCTTAAAGATCTTAGAGAAGCTGGAGACTTTATTGCATTGGATAATCCACAAGCAGCAAAGCGAATAGCTGAAAGAGTGCAGGAGGCAGTAGAGTATCTGCTGGGACATCCCAACATGGGTAGACAAGGACGTGTATCGGGAACAAGAGAACTTGTTGTATCGGGCACTCCTTTCATAGTGGTTTATCGTATTGTTGTTCCTACCATTCAAATTTTAAGGGTCCTTCATCATGCCAGAAAGCGGCCAGCAGTAAGGTAAGGGATTTACGGCCTTCCTATGCCAGGTATCTTTTGTATCGGCAAGTGCATAAATAATACCTGTATCAATGATAACGGATTCTATTTTATAGCTTTTTCCAGAGCAGTTCTTCATGCCTTTCAGCGATATCTTTCCTCCCGCTACTGCCGATGCGGATAAAAGAGATTTTCTTTTTAAACTTTTTCTGCTTGGTGTAGTTTTGCATTGCCTCTCTCATAATTTCCGCTACACTTTTATTTTCTTCCTTTGAACTTACTACATCGCCGCATTCTCCATCCTGAACTATAAGTTAGGGTGGAGTTAGGCGATATCTTGTTGTTCTATGTATTTCTTTATAACTTTTAAAGGAGCACCACCTGTGGAGACAATACAATAAGACCTATGCCAGAAAACCGGCTTCCTGTAAAATTTATTTATATGACTTTTGTACATCTTTCTGATAAGGCGTGAGGAAACAGTCTTGAGGTTATTCACAAAATCTGACAGTTTCAAGTTAGGATGTGCTTCTAACAGCAGATGCACATGGTCATTTTCACCGTTAAACTCTATAAGTTCGCAGTCCCACAATTTGCATACTTTTGTAAATACATCTTTTAGGTCATTAAGCATGTCAGGGGTAATAACATTCCTGCGATATTTTGTCATCAGAACTAAGTGATAAGTTAGTTTATAAACACAGTGATATAGAGATTTCAAGCTTGATTTGTCTTTCATAACTAATTACAATAATAGCATGATAGCTACGAAAACAGCAATACAGAAACTCAGGAACTATACCAGATATTTAGACTTCACCTTAGATATATACAGACAGGTGCTTGAGTATATAAATCAGATAGTTTATAGGGAATGGGTCAATATTGAGCAACTACCTGCGGGTAAATACAGGATTAACTGCATGGAACGGCTTATCCATTCAACCTCAAGGAATAAAGCTGTTTATCGGGACTTTGATAAAAAGTTTTACAAATTTCCATCATATTTCAGGCGGATGGTTATAGCGGAGGCACTTGGAAACGTATCCAGTCATATGAGTAGATACAGTAAGTGGGAAGCTAAAAATAAGGGAAGAATTGCTGTTGATAAACGACCAAGATGTAATCCGCCGGTATTCAATCCAAGGTGCAACTCATTCCCTGTATTTTATAAAGATGGAATGTCCAAATGGCTAAACAACGGAAAGGTAGCCCTCAAACTTTACAATGGTTCTGACTGGATATGGTTCATACTGCCTTTTGAGCCAATTAACATTAAAAGGTTTTCCGAGTCGGAAGGTTGGGTCAGACAGAATCCCATGCTGGTAAAGAAGGGCAAGAGGTGGTATTTACACGTACCTTTTGAGAAAAAAGTAGAACTAAATAATAAAACTTTTAACAAACCAGTACTTGCAGTAGATTTGGGGTTAAACCATACTGCTGTATGTTCGGTAGTGTATTCAGACGGAACTGTCACCCATAGGGAATTTCTGACCTATGAGGGAGAAAAAGACCGTCTGGATATACTATTAGGGAGTATAGCAAAGAAGTCTAAACAGACATGGTTGATTCTTAAAGGACAGAGGTTTGCAAATTCCTACTGGCGTATTGTCCGAAACCTTGCTAATGAGATTGCCCACCAGTGCTCAAACAGGATTGTTAAAATTGCTAAAGAACATGGAGTTTAAGCTGTTGTGTTTGAGTATCTCGGTAAACTAAAAGTCCCGAAGAATTTTAAAGTTGCCAGAAGGCTGAGGAAGAAACTCCACTATTGGATGCAGGGCAGGATACAGGAATACACACACTATAAGGCCAATGCAGAAGGCATACGTTTTAGCAGAGTATGGGCAGTAGGGACATCTAAATATGCATACGATGGTTCTGGTGAGGTTATGAGAGTAGGCAACAAACAGTGCGCAGTATTCATGACAGGTAAGAGCTATGATGCAGACCTTAATGCCTCTTATAATATAGCTGCAAGATACTGGATTAGAGAAATTACAGGTTCAAAAAGCCTTACTGGAAACGGTAAGGTTGCCAGTATAGACATAAGCTCCATGCTGGCAGCAAGGCATCAGCAAACTCTGGCCTCGTTAATTAGCCTTAGTCGGTTGCTGACTCTGTCAGCCAATACTGACTATGTGCTTTATTCAGGTCAGGGTCGTTCCGTTAAGGAAACCGCCACTATAACTGCAGTAGCTGTTTAGTGGTCGGAGGATGTCATAGCTTCAGGAAGTCTTCATTTGAAAAGCCTTCCCATGCCTCTGAAAGCACATAAA
>JACUUX010000106.1 GCA_014859105.1 Nitrospirota bacterium | reverse complement strand
TCATGACCCTTAAGCGCTCTAAGAATCAATTAATTTTGTTACGTATAGCACCTGCTACTCCACACTGCGGATATCTCGCGAAGGATGTTAATTTGCGGTCGAAACATTGACTCGCTGACACTTTTTAGCTGTAAGCCAAAGAGGAAAAAAATAATATGGGAAGTGCCCTTACGGGTTCCTGTATGGTTCATCGTCATCTTTTTCGAATAGATCTTTCAAAAATTTCAATATTATAGTAAATTACCATATCAATTCGATTGTCAAGGATAGCATGAACTTATGCTGCAGAAAGAAAAAATCGTAGAATTGCTTGAGAGCCTTCATGAGCATACAATGGCTAAGGATATTATTGTACCCCTCTTAAGAAAGATGGGATTGAAAGGTGTGAAGTATACAGGTGGCGACGAAGAGCAGGGGATAGATATAGAATATTATGAGCTAACTCAACCAGAAAACTTGAAAAGTTACGTTGGTATCCAATGCAAGAAAGGCTCACTGGTATACAGTGCGACGGGCGCAAAAGGCTCGGTCAAAGATGTTAAAAATCAGGCGGAAGAGGCTTTCGACAAGGAAATATACGACATTAGTGACCGCTCACTTCATTATATTTCAAGGTTTATTGTGGTAGTTACGGGTGATATAAATGAACATGCGCGCAGAGTTATTGATAAAGCTCGCCGCTCGGGAAAAGACAGAAGAATTGATTACTGGGATGGTGATCGTCTTGCCGAATATATTCAAGATAATTATATGGAAGAGTCTGAATCGTACTTTTCATCACAAATTACTGAAGAAGGCGTTGAGAGAGATGAAACAGAGATAATAGACATTGAATATCTTAAAGATAATTTCGCTAAGAAGATAGAACAAAGCAAAAAAATAAAGGCGACAATTAGTGGATTTGAATGGTCTATTCTAAGGGCGGTTATAAAGCATATAGATGCTTTTTCTTCAAGCGTTGAAATGTCAGATCTCTTGGTGGAGTTAGAATGCACGGAAGATTATATTCACGAGGAATTGTTGCATCTAATCAATTTAGGTTATTTAGACATCGAAGATTATAATGTTAGTCTCAGCGGCAAAGCTAGTATCTTTTCTGAGTTGTCTAATGAGATTACTGAAGAACTTGTAGATGCTGGAGAAGATCCCGAAAGAGTTGATGAATTATTTAATGCATTGCTTAAGTAGTGTTATTTTTTACATTTACCTAGGCGTAGCCATCGTTTTGCGCCCTCTAAAAATGAGTTAGGTTTTCTTGCCCTGAGGACAGTTATCTGGCTGCACCACTTTAGACCAAAATAGGATGATTATATTTTCTTGAGTGACATCCCACCATGCTGATTATATGTAGAAGAACATTGTAGTGTCCACCTGATAGCCCTCAGTGTGGAGTTCTCGGCGACCCTATTGAATACTGGGACAAACATTGATTGCTGTCTTTTCGCCAGGTCCCTACCTTTCTGCATCAATTAGGCCCAGAGATATTTCTTGCGGATTCTCTATTCCTTCCTCATCAGACAGGCGTAACCCCTTGCACCTCTTCCGCCAAATCTGAAATCTTCTATCGTTCCTACCTTGAAGAATTTTGAGAATGTATTTCTTATTTCATCCTTCGATAATCTGTAAGGACCCCGCTCAGTTTCCGCCTCTTTATCGCTCCAGCAGCGCAGAAAATAAAATCCATTATTTTTTAGTAGATCGTTAATTTTCACAGCAAACTTCTCTCTATCCCGGGGATTTATGTGGTGGAAACACCCTCTATCATTGATGAAGTCAAACCTTTGGTCTATAAAATCGAACTCTGTAAAATCATCCGCTATGAAATTGACTCTCACTTTTGCCTTCTCAGCTCTTTCTCGTGCAATCCTGATTGCCTCACGCGATATATCAATCGCGGTTACCTCGCATCCTATCAAAGCAAGATATATAGCATCAGTCCCAGATCCGCACCCCACATCCAATACAAAGCGTGGCTTTATCTCTTTATTTTCGATTAAATCAATTAATTCTTGGTCAGGCTTGTCAGAATGCCAGGGGATTTCGGTCAAATGATATTCCGAATATATTTTCTCCCAATCTCGGTTTTCTCTTTTTAGCCATTCAGGTCTTTCATTCATTTGATTTCTCTATAACTTTCTAACGTACAAAAGGGTAATTATAATCCCGGAAACGAGAGGAAGCAGGAAGCCTGTGAAATGGATTATCCATATTGAAAAATTATCCTGCTGATTCTTGTTGTACGGCATCAGCGCCGACAACAAGAGGTAAAAGAGGCATGATATTATTAGTGCCCATCCGCCGAATCTGTTGGCAGGATACCAAACGGAATCATCAGACAGTGTTTTGCATGTTCTTATGCCATAGACACGATTTCTTGGAACAATTCCGATGGCAAGAGGGATCGAGGCTGTAAGAATCAGGATAGCAGGAATCAGGAATGGTTGTGCAGTCATGATAAAATTCTATCCGGACGGATACCTCTATGGCAACCTATCCGTACAATGCGATGAAAAGTCTTCGTCAGGCAAAAGGATACGAAGGGACGACTGTTAGGCTGAAGGTACGATTCAATACTTTCACATAAGCCTACCGATTCATATTGATGATGTAAAAAAAAGTTTTTTTATTCTCTTAAGAAGATTGAACTTACAATGAAAGTTTGCCTGATAGGTGTCCTCATAGCTCAGTTCGAGAAGCAGTAAAGTATCAATCCTGAATCTTCTCTTCACCTTCTACTGATAGTCCCAGACATTTGCAATCAATGAGAAATATGGGTTGAACTCCTCATCGTCCCCGCCGTGCTGGCCCTGCGAACCAAAAGTACTAGACGCACGCAAACACAGGGCACCTTCTAAGTTAAAGCATCAGCCATTTATTTCGGTATTGTAGAGTATGGCTGAGCCCGGCGCGCCCACTCGCTCTGAGGGTATCTTTCAATAAGTGAATCGTATGCGCGCCTAAGAGCGCCCGCCTCATGCCTGTTCTTGTATTCAGCAACACCGAGGAAGAATATCGCTTCAGGGGCCGCTCCGGAATTGGGATGTTCTTCAATTACCTTCCCGAACCATTTTGCAGCCTCGTCATTACGTTCCATTTCAAGAAAGACCATGCCTTTGCCTAATTTCAGCTGCGCGAGGAGGTCGTCCGAAGGAATGTACCCAACCATCTTTCTGTGCACCTTGGCGCCTGAGTCCTGAATAAGAAATGTAGGCGTCCAGGCGATGTCAAACTGTTTCATAAGTTCCGTTCGTTCCTTCCAGAAGCACTGGCTCTTCAGTGGAACATACTCCCGCTCGATGAACTCCTGAACCTTCTCATCTGAATACGGACCCGCATTCATTGCTGCACAGCCCGCTCATCCGTCGAACCAGAAATCATGGTAAACCGGCTTGCGTTCTTTCTTCGCTCTCGCTAACGCAGCGTTAAATTCTCTTTCCCATTTTATCTCTGACATGTCACACCTCCAATCTAGTTCAATAACCTCATTCTTGAATTCTATCACGGAAAGGGGATGGAGTCATTTCAAGCCTTCAGGTCTTGTAAAAGCTCTTATGGGCCAAGTCTTGCAATATAACACCTCTTTATGTGTCAGTACGTTGCCGGAGTCTGCATAGGTTCACTGGATTGCAGAGAGAATAAGGAGAAAATTGAGGGCATTTATCAAGGATCATGAAAAAACTAATAACTGCTATATTTATTCGGGGGCAGATCTCACCTGATACTCCGCGTCCTCTGTGCACTCAAATAAATGAAGATTTTCAAAAATAACTATCACACAAGAGTATCTGTCCTATTTCTCGATGACTTCCTGAAAGAGTGATTTTTTATTTTCATCATATACTTCAATATTTCATAGTGAAATCAATAAGTTAAAGTATTCCTTCCCTTGTCATGGTCTGCTCAATTTCAGCGTTTAGTGATGTCTTAACAGTAAGAAAAAATCTTGACCTTGACATTGAATAGACACTTTTTATATATATAGGTAAAAATCGTAGAGGTCCAGAAATATTTGTATATTTCTGGAGGTTAAAAATAGCAGAATAGTCGGGCCGCTATTCGAAAAAAATTCGGATAGTGGCTTTTTTTTATAGCTAAATAATTTCCTGATAAAGACAACCTCTTCTATGTAAAGAGATATAACGGTGATGTCTTTAGACAGAAAAATGGCAGGGCTTCCAAAGGATGAACATTTGGTAAGCTTGTTTTTTTATAGTGTTAACACATCTCAAATGATCACGAAGGAGAAAGCATATGGATGAGCAAGATGTCTATAGGGCAAAGGAGGCAACGAAGGCAGCAATGCAGTCTGCAATGAAGAAAGGCCCTTTGAGGTTAGTACTAATTATTGTAGCAATCTTGGCGGTTTTCCTGTTTTTTAGACCATGGGTTCAGGTTGGTGCAGGTGAAAGAGGTGTTGTTCTAAATTTTGGCGCTGTTCAAGATACGGTGTTGAATGAAGGACTACATTTCAGGATGCCTATAAGGCAGAAGGTTGCCATAATGGATGTCAAGGTACAGAAGGCAGTGACTGATGCCGCATCTGCCTCGTCTGATCTTCAGGATGTGACCT
>JACUUX010000039.1 GCA_014859105.1 Nitrospirota bacterium | reverse complement strand
TTGAATGTGTGACTTATCTAATAATTTATCAAATAATTGTCGGACAGCCTGCTTGAGGGGGGAGGGCGAGGGTGGGGGTGAAAAGTCTGATAGATATAGCCAGAAGACTTAGAAAAAACTCTACGGATACGGAACGGTATTTATGGAGATATCTCAGGAATAGGCAAGTAGAGGGGGTTAAATTTCGTCGTCAACAGCAGTTGGGCAAGTATATAGTAGATTTCGTAAACTTTGAAAATAAAGTGGTTATAGAGGTAGATGGAGGGCAGCATGCAGATAATTCAAGCGATAAGATACGGGATGAATGGCTTAGGGCTGCTCTTCTCACCCCTCACCCTAACCCTCTCCCACAAGGGGAGAGGGAAAATAACTTTTGGCAATACGTGAATGCGATAAAGGAGGATTCAGATGAAAGAAAAGGTGTTGGTTTTAATATTATGTTTGGCGGTCGTACTTCCATTCACTGCGTGCAAGAAGAAAGAGCCCCAGCCACCTGCGCCACAAACTCCCGGACCTGTTATGCCTGGACCCATTCAAACAGGACCTATTCCTTCAGAGCGGGCGCCATCAGCTCAGATGATGCCGGAGCAAATGGGAACGGGAGAGCAATTTGCAGGGCCTGGCACCATGATGCCGATAGGGAAAACCCAGGTGATTGTTCCTGATTCTGTTAAGAATACGTGGAATGCAGCAAGGATAGTTGTTGAAGATAAGATTGCAAAGACAAAACAGGAATACACGGTTAAATTCAATAGTGACTTTAAAATCCCGAATTCTAACCTAAAGATTCATGTCGGAGATTTTCTTCCTGATTTCAGGATGGAAGGTTTAAATCTCACATCAGCATCTAACAATCCCAATAACCCTGCACTGGCAATAAGGGTTTATGAAGGCGAAAAACAGATATTTCCTGCTCCGGGGAAAAACTGGGGATGGTTGTTTGAAAAGGTGCCCTTAATACATCCTTTTGAGCATCAAAAGTATAGCATCTTTCTTAAAGAAGGCTTAAGGAAAGGATAAAACACGCGCCCATAGCTCAGCTGGATAGAGCGTCGGACTACGAATCCGCAGGTCGGGGGTTCGAATCCTCCTGGGCGCGCCATTCCTTCACTCTTTATGAATATTGTCATAAACCTCAATAAGCCCAGAGATATTACTTCACAGCAGGCGGTAATAAAAGTTAAAAAGATTTTTTCTGCGAGAAAAGCAGGACATGCCGGTACCCTTGACCCTATAGCAACAGGAGTTCTCCTTGTTTGTTTGAATGAAGCGACAAAAATAACGGGATTTTTATCCGACCTTAATAAGGAATACGTTACACGTATAAAACTCGGCGAGAGAACAGATACATATGATTCGGCTGGCAGAATTGTCGAGAAAAAGAATTTACATTATTTAAAAGAAAAAGATATACAAAGAGTTCTGAAAGGATTTAAAGGCCACATTAAACAGATACCACCTATGTACTCAGCGATTAAAGTCAGAGGAAAGCCATTGTATAAACTGGCAAGAAAGGGTGAAGATATACAAAGGACTGAGAGGCTGGTCCATATATACAGTATTGAGCTTTTAAACTTGACTCCTCCTTATCTCGACCTTAAAGTAAACTGTTCAAAGGGAACCTATATTCGAACCTTCTGTGACGATATCGGAAATGTTCTTGGCGTTGGAGCTCATATGTTTTCTTTAGAGCGGACGAGGATTGGTAAATTCAGGGTTGAAGACTCAACAACTATAGAAGAAATTAATACTAAAAAAGAAGCGTATCACTCAATAGATTCTGCACTATCCCATCTTAATGAAATAATCCTTGATGAGGATTCATTTTATAGGGCTAAAAACGGTGTGCCGATAATGGCTCCAATTAAAGCATTCATAAAGAATAGTGACACAAAGGATGGTGAAAATAATCCCCCCATCCCCCCTTTAACAAAGGGGGGTAAGGGGGGATTTGATAAATTGTACATAAATCAGTATGTTAGACTTAAAAATCCGGAAAATATTTTATTTGCAATAGGAAAGGTGGAGGGTAAAACGCTTAAAATCCAGCGGCTTCTAAAGACAATTTATTGAAATTAAAAAATTTGAGCGATTTATTATCTAATAATGCCTCCGCGACAGGCGTCCCGCCTGTCCTGCAGGTTTGAAGATTGCACCTTTTTTCAAGTAGGACAGCCGTCCCGGCTGTCCTTGATTTGTCAAAAGAATCACTCAATAGAGGAATATTTTCGGGTCAATGACACTATTACGTACTTGTTTTTCGTCATTCCCCGGTTTAGAGGCTGTGTCGCGATGTCATTCTGAGGCCCAAGCCGAAGAATCTTGGTCTTATAACATATTGTTTCTATTAGATTCTTCACTGCGTTCAGAATGACAAATTTACAGTTCAGGGTGATCGCGACACAGCCTCTAAACGGGGAATGCATAAGGTTCTCTGTCATTTGGTTTTCAACTTTTTTATGAATGAACCAATATATTTCTATTTTGTGATTTGAATCACAAACTTAAACTAATTTCTCATGGTTTATAGCGAATCTTATTATAAATAAAAAAAATACTTGACAATATCATTTTTTTTTGGTATTCATAAGCTATGCTTTTTGGTAAAAAAAGTTGTATTGGTTTAGATATTGGCTCAGGTTATCTTAAGGCCGTACAACTTAAAGATATAAAAGGTGGGTATGAACTCGAGTTATTTGATATATTACCACTCCCACCAGAGCTTATCGTTGACGGTTCCATCATTGATTCTCTTCGCCTCGTAGACTCTCTGAAAGAATTGACAAGAAAAGTTAATATTAAAACAAAGGATGTCGTTATTAGCATAGCCGGCCATTCTTCGGTAATAATCAAAAGAGTAGCACTTCCGGATATGTCTGAAGAGGAGCTTTCAGAATCTATAAAATTTGAAGCAGAGCAGTATATCCCCTTTGATATAGAAGACGTAAATATCGATTTTCAGATCCTTGGACCTAAAGAGGAACCGGGGCAGATGGATGCTATCCTTGTTGCTGTTAAGAAGGACATAATCAATGAATATATTACTGTAGTGAAAGAGGCGGGTTTTAATTGCATAATAGTTGATGTCAATTCATTTGCCTTAGAAAATATCTACGAAGTCAATTATGAGATAGAGTCAGGCAAGAATATTGCTCTCGTTAATATAGGGGCAAGCACAATAAATATGAACATTCTCAGAGGTGGCGTCTCGGTCTTTACAAGAGACAGCGCTGTTGGAAGTAACTTGCATACTGAAGTCCTGCAGAGGGAGTTCAATCTTACATATGAATTAGCTGAACGGCTAAAAAGAGCCGAACCCGTTGAGAATGTCTCTCCACAGGATGCCGTTTCTGTGATGGATCTGGCATCAGAGGAAATAATCGGAGAGATTAACCGTTCTTTTGAATACTTCCATGAAGATATCGATGAAGTTGTACTCGGTGGCGGCTGTGCACTTATTAAAGATTTTCCTAAACTCTTCACTGAAAAAATCGGGGTAGAAACTAAAGTCATGCAGCCCTTCAGAAACATCAAGATACCAAAAAAATTCGATTCAGCTTACATAGAAGAAATGGCCCCCATGGCGGCTGTAGCCGCAGGATTAGCTCTCAGGAGGCCCGGGGACAGATGATAAAAGTAAATCTTTTACCGGTAAAAAGGAGAAAGAAAGCAAAACCTCTCCCTTCTTTTTTAATTCTGACAATTGCGGTCACTGTTATCATAGGTGTGATAATGGCCTTTCTTGTATTCTTTTTCAATTCCCGTTTATCTGACAGGAAGTCTCAATTTGCAGCAAACGAAAAGAAAATAGCCGAACTAAGAGAGAAGGTAAAAACTGTCGATGATTATGAAAAACGCAACAAGATTTTTAAGGAGAGAAGCGGGATAATTGAAACACTCAGTAAGAACAAGAGTATACCGGTTAAAATCCTTGACGAAATAAGCTCTCAAATGCCTAACGGGATATGGATGCAGACACTTTCTGTATCAGGTCTGGAAAAGGTGGATGTAAGCGGTTATGGATTTACCAATACAGAAATAGTTTCATTTGTGGATAACATTAAAAGTTCAACTTTGTTCACAGAAGTTTATTTGCTTGAATCTAAAAGCACCGAGATAGAAAAAATGCCGCTTTATATGTTTAAATTGACTTTTAAAATAAAGGTTTAGAATGGCTCTTAAAATTAATATTAACTTTAAGAATTTGCCTTCCTATATAAAGGTAATAATATCTATTTTACCTGCAATAATTATCGCGGTTCTCGTTACCGTTTTATTAATTTTACCGGATAGTAAAGAGATAAAGGCACTCGATGAAAAGATATCATCGCAGGAAAACGAAATAGCAAAAAATCAGGCAAAAGCTGCAAAACTTTCTGAATTGACCATGGAAAATGAAAGGCTCAGAAGAAGGCTTGAGGAGTTAAAACAACAATTGCCGGAAGAAAAAGAAGTCTCGGATTTATTGAAACAGGTTTCCGACCTCTGTATAAGGTCAGGACTTAAGGTTTCGCTCTGGAAGCCTGAACAAAGAAAGACACATCCCAGCGGCATAGTTTATGAAATTCCTGTAAAAGTCGAGCTTGCAGGAAGCTATCACAGCCTTGGTTATTTTTTCAGCAGCCTTACGAAACTTAGCCGGGTTGTAAATATTTCTGATATAAAACTCGGAGATCCAAAACCGGAGAGAGGCAACGCAATGCTTAAGATAGCATTTACTGCCACGACCTTTTCATCGGTTCCGGAGGAGGAGATAGGTAAAACAACAGAAGATAAGCCGGGGAAAAGAAGATGAAAAAAACAATCTGCTTTTTGATTTTTATGTTATTACTGTTGCCTAATGTAAGCTGTAAAAAAGAACAGCCTGCAGTGAAGAAACCTAAAGCCGAGAAAATTGAAAAAGCAGCAGAAGTAAAAGGGCTTGAAGAGACCAGGGCAATTTATGAGGAAGAATATAAATATGACCTAAAGGGAAGGCGGGACCCTTTTCTGTCTCTTGTAGCAATAACAAAAGAGAGACCTATAAAGAAAAAGGGCGCAAGCCCTTTTGAAAGTTACGATGTTGACGAAATAAAATTGGTGGCAATAGCCTGGGACGCAGATAAACATTATGCCCTTATAATGCTGCCCAATGGCAAGGCATATACCATAACAGAAGGCATGACACTCGGGCTGCAGGGCGGCAAAATTACAAAGATAAACAGAAGCAGCGTAGTGGTTAGAGAATATATTAAGGATTTCAAGGGGGATTTAAAGCCCAGGGATTCACTTTTGAAACTCCATAAGGGGGAAGAAGAATGAGACAAAAAATAGAATGCAAAGAGCAAGATACGGTTACGATGCCTGTTTCGGTAACGTGTAACGGTTACGTAAAAGAGCCGAACGACTTAACCGATAGACGAAACGGGCTTCGTTACCGCAACCGTTTGACGTGTTCTTTGCTCTGTGTTGTATGCTTATTGCTTATTGCTTTCTGGGGTTGTGCAACAACGAAAAGCAGCAATGCTGATGCTTTAACAATACAGGAGCCAACGGTTATAACCGGTATTGATATTCAGGACAATGCATTTACTGTAACCGCTGATAAACCATTCATATATACAATATATAAACCGGGAGACCTTTATAAAATAGTCATTGACATGCCTGATGTAACCATCGGAAATTACAATAAAAGGATTGTTTCCAATAAAGCGGGCCTAACAGAAATAGTCCCTTCACAGATTGAATCCCCGTCTATTATTGCAAGACTCGAGGTTTTATTACAGACTCCATCCTCAATCCAGCAGGAATATAAAAATAATGTATTAACAGTTAAGCTCGAAGAAAATACTACTGAAAAAGAACCTTCACCTATTGTACAGGTTTCAATGAATGAAGAGACTAAACCGGAACTTACTTTCCCCGAGAAGAGAAAGCTTATATCCGAAAGCCCGATGCCAAAAGCTACAGAGGTCTCCAACATAGCATTCGAGAGTTCCCCGGACGCTGTGAAGGTTTTAATTAAAGGTAATGGCTCAATGGTCCCCAATATCTTTCCACTGGATAATCGCATTGTAATTGACATACAGGATGTGGTTATGAATGCAACTATTCCTTCAACGGTAATTTCACCTGTTAAAGGAATACGTTCAGGAAAACACGATGATAAAATAAGGCTCGTCCTTGATATTAAAGAAGAGGCAATGTTTGACGTCGATGCAGCAGGTGATTCAATAATTGTATCTTTTAAGAGAAAAGAGATTCCGTCTCTGGCCTTAGCCAGGCTTTCAGAGGAGGAGATGGAGGTTGAACAGGAGATCGAAGATTTTGAAGAAAAAGAGATTAGTTTAAATGATAGATGTCAGGCATATCTCCATGGCAGAGAAAACATCAATTTTGATTTTCAGGATCAGGATATAGTTCCTGTATTCAGACTTTTTGCCGATATAAGCGGATGCAATTTATTCGTACATCCTGATGTTAAAGGCAAGGCAACAATGAAATTCAGAGACGTGCCCTGGAATCAGGCGCTTGATACCATCCTTAAGACATTCAGCCTGGGGAGGTCTGTAGAAGGTAATATTATAAGAATTGCCCCGCACACTGTTTTTGTCAAAGAAAGCGAGGAAAAGGCAAAGGCAGAAGAAGCAGGAATAAAAGCCGAACCGCTTGAAACCATGATATTCCCCATAAGCTATGCTGATGTTTCTTCTGTTGAGGCTGCAATCAAGAATGCAAAGATCCTATCGCCGAGAGGAAACATAAATCTGGACAAGCGAACAAGCACAATGATTGTAAAAGATATACCATCAGTTTTTACGGAGGTTGAAAATCTCCTCTCAACTCTTGACAGGCCTACTCCACAGGTTTTGATAGAGGCGAGAATTGTTGAAGTTAATACAGCATCTACAAGGGAATTAGGCATCCAATGGGGCATAAACATTCATTCAACAGACACGCTGATGTCCGTGGGAGGTTTATCCGGAGTCCCGAATCTTTTAACGGGACCGTTTACGGGTGGCAACTATATTGTTGATTTCCCTTCAAAGAGTGCCGGACCTCTCTCTGGCTCCGGGATAACATTTGGCATACTGAATCCTGCAAGGACAATAGGACTCGATCTCCAGCTTTCCGCGCTTGAAACAACAGGGAAAGGCAAGGTTATTTCCAATCCAAAAATCCTTACTGTGGATAAAGGAAAAGCAAAGATACTGCAGGGTAAAAGTATACCTGTCAGGAAACTGACCCCTGAAGGAACTATATCTACAGAGTTTAAGGACGTAACCCTTGAATTGCTTGTTACTCCGCATATAACACCTGACAAGTCCATAGGCATGTCTGTTGAGATTAAAAAAGAAGAACTCGACGCCACCGTTCCTTCTGTAGAAGGTGTGCCGGGTACGGATAAAAAGGAAGCAAACACCAATGTAATTATTAAAGACGGGGAGACGGTAGTCATCGGGGGAATGTACAAGATACAGGAAGATGAATCAAGCAGCGGCGTGCCGGGCTTAATGAAGATTCCGATCCTTGGCTGGCTTTTTAAAAGTGATTTGAAAAAAACAATAACCAATGAACTCCTGATATTCATTACTCCCCGGATTGTGGAGAAACCATGAGGAAAAAAAATTCTAAATGCGAAATACTAAACTCTAAACAATACCAAATGGACAAAGTCCAAATCACTCAAGGAGGCAATAAAGTTTTCATTTCTATATTTGAGAATTTGAATTTGTTTAGTAATTCGATATTAGGATTTATGATTTTTAAATACTGGCAGGAGGAAAAATGAAAAGTAAATATATTTTACTGTTTGCTGTCTACTGTTTACTGTTTGCTGTCTTTTTTTGGGGATGTGGTAACGGTCCGGGTTCACCCGGGAGCGAGGGGGCAGAGGACACAGGTGTTATGATAGATGCAATAATAATTCCTGCATACCCTGCAAACGTCGACCCTGAGGACTTCACAGACCATAATGCAACAGTGATAATAAATGCAAGACTCATAAACCCGGATACAACATTTCAGCCCGGTAACCTCCATATAGAGAAATATACGGTCGAATACAGGCGATCATTAGATTCCATCGGAGCGCCGCCGATCCTGTCTGATACAAGACACAAAAACATATTAATTACTCCACCAACAGGAACAGGTGTTGCCACTGTGGAGGATACCGTTATACTTGTTGACCTTTTGAGAAAGGACAGATATAAAGAGGACGTTTTGTCCGGTCAATATGGCTACGGGCCGGCCTATATAAATAACTACACAGCCATATACACATTTGAGGGGCAAAATGACTTTGGAACAAGATTCAAGTTCAAGACACAGACCGATTTCCAGATTGGCTGGTTTGATTACTGTAATTAATTGTGGAGGATAAAATGAAAAAAATCATCATAATTTTGGCATTTCTGGCTTTATCCTTCGGAAACTTTAGTTGCGGCGGGGAAGGGGCCGGCTCTTTAGATTCTCCAAAAGGAGAAAATCCGGGGGTTGTATCAGTCGTTCAGTTAATGCCCTCTCATTATATTGCACAGATACCTACAGATATTATATTGCATGCAAAGGTTCTTGATGGAAACGGGGCGGCAATTTCCAATAAACCTGTGCTTTTTACCAGCCTTTCTCCGGTTGGTGTTTTAAGTGATACTTCCGCAGTAACAGATGTCAACGGTATAGCAACGGTTACACTGAAGTCTACTTCAGTAGGTTTTTCCACAATTCAGGCAGAAGTCAACACAGGTGTTGCCATCGTAAGGGACCGGAAGACGGTATTTTTCGCATTTTACAGTACATCGCAACTCATTCCGTATCTTGATTTAGATGTATCCGGTATCGGGGACCCATATAGACTTTTTGAAAATCAGGATGATAATACAGTGACTGTTACAGCAACAGTTTACAATGCAGCATTTTATATCAGTGGAAGTCAGGTAATCTTTGGCGCAGACAGGCCGTATAAAGTTGGCTCTGACCCTGATGCCAAATGCAGCGACGGGAGTGACACATGTGATGTTATTTTCCCTGCAGGTAACACAGGCATAACCAATACATCTGGTCAGACATCTGTTCCTGTCATGGTTGTCCCTTCAACACTCATGCCTATACCGACAACTCTGAACATATACGCCGTGGCAGATAACGGTGCCTTTAATATAGTTACTTTATTCTTACAGCCTGTAACAATAAGCAGTATCTCTGTTTCAGCAAATCCAAACGCTGTGGATTCAGGAGGCACATCTAAAATCATAGCATATGTAACGACTACTGCGGGAACGCCGGCACCGGATGGAACGACAGTGAATTTTTCTACTAATATTGGTGGCATTGATGCATTTAGCCAGACCACAAACGGGATAGCAGAAGCTACATTCACCGCACCTGAAGTTACTTCAACCACTACGGCAACCATAACAGCCAGTGTTGGTGGAAGGTCTGGCTCGGTTATTGTAACGATAAAAGCGCCTGTAACATCGCTTGCTATAAATCCAACCAACGTAGCTATAACTGAAAGTGCGACTGCACAGACCCTGTTATTTCAGGTGACAGGTGGTGTACCACCCTATTCTATTGTATCAAGCAACCCAAATCTCGTATTCAATGACAATGGTGCGGGAGGTGGGACGGCAAATGACGGAATAAGAAATGGAACAGAAGGTGGGACATGGACGGTTCCAACGAGTGGAGGTACATTTACAGCTACTATACCAGCAGGGAATATAGTTGCAGCTAATACTACTGTAACGCTAACCGTTACAGATTCTGGCGTGAGCCCATTAGTTACGGCAACAATAACTATAGAGCAACCTATTTAACTAAAAGGCTGAGGTTTTATAAAAGATGTAAGAAGGGGGCGGGTGAGAGCCCGCCCATGTGAAAACATTTTAAGAAGGGTTCTGAATAGATGATGAAGATATATTTTAAGGATAAATAATAAGGAGTATAAAATGAAAAAACTTTTATATCTTTTTTTGACAATTTTTCTGATCTCATGCGGGAGTGAACAAACTGCAAACATCTCTTCAGATACTTCAAAAGAAATAAGCACAAGCAGCATAAAAGTCACCGCACAGTCCATTATCTCTCAGATGGAAAAGGGAAATTACAAAGAAGGCGAATTGCTTGTGAGATTTAAACCCGGTGTTGTAAAAGCATCAGCCATGACCCATCAGCATATCGGATCTGCTGTAATCAAGGGATTTGATATTGTTCCCAACCTCGAACATGTTAAATTGCCGGAAGGCATGTCTGTCGAGGAAGGAATACTTCATTATATGTCAGATCCGGATGTAGAGTATGCAGAGCCGAATTATATAAGGCGTGTTGCAGCTGTGATACCGAATGATACTTTTTTCAGAAATCAATGGGCACTGCACAATACAGGAACATATGCCTATGGCACACCCGATGCAGATATAGATGCTCCCGAGGCATGGACTATAACTACAGGCAGCAGCAATATCATTATAGCTGTCCTTGATACCGGAATCGATTATAACCATAATGACCTTGCCGGAAATATATGGACGAATCCGGGAGAGACAAGCTGCATTGACGGGATTGATAATGACGAAAACGGGTATATAGATGACTGCATCGGATGGAACTTTGCAAACAATAATAAAGCCCCGATGGATGACAACGGACATGGAACGCATGTCGCCGGAATTATAGGGGCAGTGGGGAACAACGGCAATGGTATAGCCGGTGTGATGTGGAATGTGAGACTCATGCCTGTTAAGGTGCTTGACTCTAACGGAGCCGGAACCGATGCAGAAATAACCTCTGGCATTCAATATGCTGTTGCAAACGGAGCAAAAATAATTAATGCAAGTTTAGGCGGTCCCAATTTTTCTTATTCCGCGTATGTTGCCATCGCAACAGCAAATGCACATGGGGTTCTTTTTGTAGCTGCAGCCGGCAATAACGGAAATAATAACGATCTTAGCCCATTTTATCCGGCAAGCTATGATCTGCCCAATATCATATCTGTTGCTGCTACCGACCAGGACGACAGTAGGGTACCGTTCAGCAACTATGGTGAGATATCAGTGGATGTTGCAGCGCCGGGTGTGTACGTTTTAAGCACAATCCCTCAGGGTCTATACAGGGATAAAGACTTCAGCATAGGAACATCGACGGCTGCTCCTCATGTCGCAGGGCTTGCAGGGCTGTTAATGAGTTATTATAATGGCTATCATAATGCGTGGTTCAATCACCATCAGATTCGTGAAACTATATTGAGATATGTTGATGTACTTGATACATTGAATGGATGGATAAGAACAGGTGGAAGGATCAATGCATACAGTGCAGTCTCCTCGCTTTTAGCACCAACAAATCTTACTGCTTCAGCAACATCTCCGACACGCGTGGCCCTTTCATGGTCAGACAATGCAACGGGTGAGGACGGATATGTAATAGAGAGAATGACCGCAGGAGAGTCGTGGATATTATTAACACTTGTACCTTCAGGTTACTCATCCTATACAGATAATACAGTAGCAGGGAATAATACCTATACTTACAGGGTAAGGGCATTCAACAATATAGGTGAATCGTTTAACTCAGCAGAGGCAACTGTAACAACTCCTGCAAGAGAAAAGAACGGTGGCGGATGTTCCATTGGTACAAACCAGAACACTCCATCTGCAATGGCTAATCTGGCGGTCTTGATGATTATTCCTTTGATATTTACAGTTATAATGAGGCGGAGAAGATAAGTAAAAGCAATATGTAAAGAGGTTTAGCTGCAACCTTCAAGTCGCGATGTCTCGATTGTCACGCCGATAAACCTTGGGACAGGCAAGGCGCCTGTTCCACTACATTTTGGCATGATTATCCATGTTTCCCGGAGGATTATTCAACTTGACAGGCTTTAAAAATTTCCAATAGACTAAATTTTATTGATGGATTTTTAATGAGATCAATCTTTCAAAAAAATAGAAACATCTTTTATCTGAATATTCTGATAGGTGTAGTTCTAATCCTTGCAACCCTTCTTCTTGTGCGGGATATCATCTCTTTACACTTCGAAAAAGAAAGCAGTATGAAAAGGAATAAGCCCTATCAGCAAAATACCGGAATTATTCGCCCAAAATTGAAACTTGAAAATTATGCATCTGTTCTCAGTAATAATCCTTTTGGCTTTTTTGGAGGAGAAATAAAGTCATTAACCTCTTCACTTATTTCTAATAATAATTCTCAAGCTCAACGGACAGATATTTTATTGATCGGGACGGTTGTGGGGCCTAAAGAACTCAGCTGTGCCATATTTACTGACAGTTCAGGAGCTCAGGAATTATTCAAGGTCGGAGATACTGTATTCGGAATCGGTGTTCTTCAGACAGTTAAAAAGGATAAGGCACTTATCAAGCAGGGAGCAAAAATAACAGAGATTCCATTTGAGGATCTTAAAATAAGGGAGGTAAAGAAACAGGCTTCTGGTAGTACTACTTCTCACACTGAATTTGCAAAAAAAGTAGGAAGCAGTCTTTATGTAGTCGACCAGAATAGACTTCAGCAGATGATCTCCAATCCAACACAAATGATGACCGATGCAAGGCTCAGACCAAATGCTGTAAATGGAAAAGATGAAGGTTTTATATTAAGCGAGGTTAAACCAGGAGGCATTTATAACAGTCTTGGCCTCAGGAACGGAGATGTTCTTTTAAGGATAAATGAGTACGACATATCCAATCCCGAGATGGCTCTTCAGGCGTTTACGGCTCTTAAAGGGCTGGACAGGGTTCAGGTTGATTTGATAAGGAACGGAGCGAAGATGACAATAACTTATCAGATAAAGTAATATAACTCAATTGAGATGAATAGAAAAAAGTCTTATATAATCCTTCATCCCTCATCCTTCATCCTTCTTTTTATTTTCCTTTCATCCTTCATAATTCATCCTTCATCCTTTCTTGCCGGGCCTGTATATGCAGGGGTAGAGAAGGGACAGGGTAAGGATAAAAAGGTCGCTGTCAACTTCGTGGATGTTGATATATCCACAGTGGTTAAATTCATCAGCGAGGTTACAGGAAAGAATTTCGTATTCGATGATAAGGTGAAGGGTAACGTCACTATTATAGCTCCTTCAAAACTTTCAGTAGATGAAGCATTCAGTCTGTTCACCTCTGTTTTAGAGCTAAAGGGTTTTACTATCATACTCTCCGGGAAGATATATAAGATTGTGCCGATTTCTCAGGCGAAGCAGTCGGGCACTGAAATCCTGACTGAATTCTTAAAAGATAATGGCTCACAAGTGAGCGATGCATATATTACAAAGCTGATACAATTGAAGTCGATATCTTCTGAAAAGGCACTCAATTTTCTCCAGCCGCTTATCTCAAGAGACGGACATATATCTTCATACGGACCCGGCAATATGATTATGATTGTTGACTCTGCCACGAATATTGAAAAGGTTCTAAAAATCGTTGAGACTATAGACAAACCAGGAGCCGAGGAGCCGGAACTTATTCTGCTAAAATATGCGAATGCCGAAGACGTTGTGAAGATCCTCGGCGAAGCCCTTTCATTAAGCAGGGCATACCAGCCGGCAGCCCCCCGCATACCCCGGCCCGGTGAGGCAGTGGGTACGGTTTCTATAGAAGAGACAAAGGCCCACGTCTTTGCCGACTCCAGACTGAATGCAATAATTCTGTTTGCCGGCAAGCAGGAGAGGGATACCGTTAATCGCATGATATCGCTTCTTGATATCCCGCTCCCTGAGGCAACAAGTAAGATCAATGTCTATTTTCTCGAATATGCGGATGCGACAGAGCTTGCAAATGTCATAGATGGATTGCTTAAGGCGATGCAGCAAAGGGGACAGCCAGCAGCAGGGACTGCACCTTCCGCACCATTTGAGGCAGCCTGGGGCATAACCATCACACCTGATAGGGCAACGAATTCCCTTGTGATAGTTGCCTCACCTGCCGATTATCAAAATCTTCTTCACGTTATAAGGCAGCTCGATAAAAGAAGCAGGCAGGTTTTCGTAGAAGCTATGATAACAGAAGTCTCCATTGATAAGCTCCTTGAACTCGGTGCGAAGTGGCGCGGGACGGTTACAAAGGATGGAGAGCCCATCTTCATAGGTGGCTTTGGAAGGGTGGAGCCAACAACGATTGAGTCGATAATAACAGGACTGACAGGACTTACCATGGGCGGCGTTGGCAATTACCTGACGATACCAAAGGACTTTATCCCCGGTGCGACTACCGATGTTACAACACCCGGCCTTGCAGCCCTCTTCAACCTTAGTGAATTGAGGGGTGCAGTGAATGTCCTTTCTACACCGCAGATCCTGACATCTGACAATAAAGAGGCAGAAATAGTAGTTGGTGAGAATGTACCCTTTATATCCAGAAGGGAGGCCGACCCGACAAGACCGGCTGTCCTCTTTCATACCATAGAGAGAAAGGATGTAGGCATAACGCTGAGAATTGTCCCCCAGATAACGGAGGGAGACTATGTCAAGCTCGATATATATCAGGAGATTTCCTCTGTAAGGCCGGAACCTGTAGAGGTTTTGATAAATGTTGGCCCGACTACCACTAAACGCTCAACAAAGACCTCTGTTGCCGTAAAAGATGGCCAGACCGTTGTCATAGGTGGACTTATGCAGGAGAGGGATGAGGAAAGTGTATCGAAGGTTCCTGTCCTCGGGGATATCCCCTTACTGGGGTGGCTTTTCAAATACAAAAAGGCCGAGAAGAAGAAGACAAACCTGCTCGTATTCCTCACACCCCATATTGTTAAAGAAGCAGAGAGGCTTGCACAGATAACAGAGCATAAGCATAAGGAGTTTGCAAGGATGGAAGGGCAATATGTAGAGGGTGAGCTACTCGTTAAATTTAAAGATGGAATTACAGATGATAGGGCACTGACAGTAATCTCCGAAAAGGGCGCTTCAGTGATAAAGTTTGTTGAGAATATAAATGTTTATCATATAAGGCTCAGAAAAGGGCAACCTGTTGAGGACGCCGTAAAGGAGTTTTCCGAAATGCCCGAGGTGCAATATGCAGAGCCTAATTATATAAGGAAAATCCAGAGTACAAAATGAAATATGGAAATTATTGAAGTTATAAAAGATGAAGAAGTAGAAATTTCTATTTTAAAGAGCATCCCCCTCGGTTTCGTAAAGGCAAATCAGATATTTCCGATAAAGCAAAATGATTCTGAGCTGATAGGCGCTATTGCAGATGATAAGGGTTTGCTGGCGCTTGCCGAGGTCTCCAGGGTTTTAGGTCTGAAGCCAAGGCCTTTAAAGGCAACAGCAGGGGTAATCATTGATGCAATTAACAGGTTCTACGGCCAGATGGGTTCTGCGGAAGACGTAATGGACACTATAACAGGGGAAGACCTTTCATCTGTTGCAACAGAGTTTGAGGCGCCAAAAGACCTGCTCGAACTGACGGAAGAGGCCCCCATCATAAGACTTCTTAATGCCCTTCTTTTGCAGGCAGTGAAAGAAAGGGCAAGCGACATTCATATCGAGCCTTATGAAAAGGAGCTCGAAGTAAGATTAAGGATAGACGGCATTCTGCATAAGGTATTAACCCCGCCCAAAATAATTCAGGAGGCCCTTATCAGCAGGATTAAGATAATGTCCAATCTTGATATTGCAGAAAAGAGACTGCCACAGGATGGAAGAATAAGATTATTGCTCGGCGGAAGGGATATAGACATCAGGGTATCTATAATCCCTACGTATCATGGTGAGAGGGCTGTGCTCAGATTGCTCGATAGAAAGCAGGGGATACTCGGATTATGGGAAGTAGGCTTCAGTAAAGATGATGAAATAAGATTGGAAGAACATCTAAGAAGGCCTGACGGGATTATACTTGTCACAGGGCCTACAGGAAGCGGGAAAACCACAACCCTGTATGCTGCGATTAACAGGATTCACACCGAAGAGAAAAATATTATTACTGTTGAAGACCCCATAGAATATCAGCTGAAGGGCATTGGCCAGATGCAGGTAAACCCGAGAATAGGACTTACTTTTGCTTCAGGCCTAAGGTCAATACTGAGGCAGGACCCTGATGTTATAATGGTTGGCGAGATAAGAGACCATGAGACTGCTGAAATAGCAATGCAGGCATCCCTTACAGGGCATCTGGTATTGAGTACCCTTCATACAAATGATGCCCCGGGTGCACTTGTGAGACTTATAGACATGGGTATAGAGCCATTTCTTGTTGCATCCTCTCTTACACTTGTTCTTGCACAGAGACTTGTCAGGACTATATGCCTTTACTGCAAGGTATCATATGAGCCTACTGATGTAGAGAGAAAATATCTTGCAAGGGTGGACGGTAAGGGCGGGGGGGGCTCATTACTCTTATACAGGGGCAAAGGCTGTGATAAGTGTAAAGGTAAGGGTTATCTTGGAAGGACAGGGATATTTGAACTACTTGTCATAGATAACGAAATAAGACCGATGATAACAGAAAGAATGGACTCTCAGAATATAAAAAATTCTGCTGTCTCCAGAGGAATGAAAACCCTGCGCCAGGACGGTATCGAAAAGGTTATCAGCGGGATTACAACACTTGAAGAAGTCCTGAGAGTGACGCAGAAGGACTATGCCGATATTTCGATATAAAGGATACAGAACTGACGGCTCCGAAGTAGCAGGAACAATAGAGGCAAACAGTCCGAAGGACGCGGTTTTAAGGCTTAAAGAATCAGGACTTTATCCAAAAAACGTAAAAGAAGCTGTTTATAAGAAAAAACCCGGAATATTCCAACGGCCTGATGTTTCCCGGCTACCATCATTAACAAAGCAGCTCTCAACACTTCTTTCATCAGGAGTAACATTAATGGAATCCTTGAAATCGATCTCGGAGGAAAATAAGAGATTCTGGAAGAATATGCTGGTGGACATCAAGGAGAAGGTTGCAGGTGGATCGAGCTTTTCAAAAGCGATTGAAGGATATGGGGAAATTTTCCCGGAATATTATGTGAACATGGTTGCTGCTGGTGAGGTGAGCGGAAATCTTGATAAAGTTCTGGGGCGTTTGTCAGATTTTTTAGAGACCCAGGACGACCTCAGATCAAAGGTAAGGATGTCAATGATTTATCCGGCTTTTATGATCTGTGTTGGTTTTATTGTTCTCTCATTCTTGTTCACTTTTGTAATCCCCAGGATAACAAGGATATTTGAAGACACACAGAGCGCACTTCCTTTAATAACCGTGATTCTTATAGCGGTCAGCAATATCTTCCAGCATTACTGGTGGCTTATCATCGGGGTACTGTTAGCGGGCATGTTCGGTTTTAAAAAACTCAGGGAAAAGAAAAGAGAATTTATTGACGGATTCTTGTTGCGTCTACCGGGGAATATTCTTCATAGCCTTTATTTTAGCCGATTTACGAGGACATTGGGTTTCTTACTCGAAGGTGGACTCCCCGTACTCAGGTCACTTGAGCTTTCTGCAAAATCTATCGGGAATAAAGAACTTGAGGCGAGGGTGATCGAAGCAGGTAAAAAGGTTGCAGAAGGTGCAAGACTTTCCGCGGCGCTGGAAGGTTTTCCGCCTTTTCTGCTTCAACTGATTTCAACAGGTGAAAGAAGCGGAAAACTGATAGAGGTACTGAAAAACGCTGCTCATTCATATGAAGAAGAATTTTCAAGAAGAGTCCAGAAGTCGCTTTCACTTCTTGAGCCTTCGATGATTCTATTAATGGGTCTTATTGTAGGATTCATTGTCCTTGCAGTCCTTCTGCCGATATTCCAGTTGAATCAGTTGATAAAATAGTGGTAAGGATGCAAGGGGGCAAGGATTCCAGTTATTATGAAGTTCATAAGTCATGCCACGTATATGTCATTTACCCGAAATCGCATACGTTGTCATGCCGGCTTGATTGGCATCTTTCTTCAAATCGCGAAAGAAGGATTCCGGACAAGCCAGAATGACAAAATTAGGAGGAATACATGAGGGACAATAGAGGTTTTACTTTACTAGAAATAATAGTAGTTGTATTCATACTCAGCCTTCTTGCCGCTATAGTAGCGCCGAGAATAATAGGGAGGACCGATGACGCACGTATTGCAGAGGCAAAGGTTCAGATTAAGAATTTTGAAACAGCCCTGAAACTTTTCAAACTCGACAACGGTTTTTATCCGGGCACCGAGCAAGGGCTTGAAGCCCTCGTGGAAAAACCAACCTCAGGTCAGATACCACAGAACTACAGAGAAGGAGGATACCTTGAACAAAGGAGGATTCCGCTTGATCCATGGAGTAATCCCTATATTTACATATCACCAGGCATTTATGGTGATTTCGATATCATAAGTTACGGTGCGGATGGCAGGGAAAACGGAGAAGACAAGAATGCGGATATCAAGAACTGGGATATGTAAGTCAGGCTTTACCCTTCTCGAGCTCATTGTTGTTCTGTTCATCGTTTCCATTGTTATGGCCATAGTAGTGCCTTCTTTTTCAGGCTTCGGAGAAAATAAGCTGAAATCCGAGGCAAGAGAAATAGCATCAATACTCAGATATATGTACGACAGCGCTGTTTCAAGGAAAGAGACTTTTTTGATTAACTTCAATTTCAATGAAGATATTGTCTATCTTAACGGGCCCGATGGAGAGAGGACCAGGAGGTTTGACAATATAACCGGGGTAACCACTCAATCACGAGGGATGATCTCAAGCGGAGAGCTTATTTTTTTCTTTGAACCGCTCGGAATCAGGGAAAACCTGAGCGTACATCTGAATAGAGGAGATAAAGAGATGACGGTAACCCTGAACCATCTCAGTGGAAGAGTAAAGATAATTCAAAAGTCAAAATGAAAAAATCGAAATTAAGAAAGTCAAAAATTTTAAATTTGAAATTTTTAATTTTAAATTCCCGCTCAGAGCGGGCGGGTGGTTTCACCCTTCTTGAGGTTCTCATTGCCCTTGCAATAGTAGGTGGGCTTCTCATAACTCTTATATATAGCCTGAACTATCAACTGGGTCTTGTTGAAAGACACGAGACCATAACCATAGCAACCCTCCTTGCAAAGCATAAATTGCTTGATATGGAAAAGAATCCCGAAAATAAGAAAGGTGCCTTTGAAGAACCTTATGAAAACTATATATATGAGACCCATGCCAAAGATTCACCTTATCCTGGCATTACAGAAATATTTGTAGTAGTGAAATCAGGAATGGAAGAGGTCAAACTGAATGAGTTTGTTTTTAAATAGGAGTAACCCTATACCCCCCCATCCCCCCCTTACCAAGGGGGGGCTAAGGGGGGGTGGCTTCACCCTTATAGAAATCCTTGTCTCCGTTACGATACTGTCAATAGTCCTTGCGGCAATCTACAGCACATTTTTTCTAACCCATAAAGCGGTTACGGGGATGGATGAAACCATGTTGAAAATTCAGGAGGCAAGAAGAGCTATTGATATTTTAAAACGTGAACTGGACTCGGTTTATTACAGCAATGATGAAAATACATTTTTAAAGGTACAAGACAGGGATATTCACGGCAGACAGGCAACACAGATTTCGTTTACGGCTTTCTCACTATTAAGGCCTGGCCTTTCCAGGATCTCTTATTATGTTGAGGATAAGGATGGGAAATTAACTCTCTTTAAGAAGACAGAGTCCCCTTATTTTAATGAAAATAATCCCCCCTCACCCGCCTTTAATTCCCCCCTTAGTAAGGGGGGATACAGAGGGGTCAAAGGGGGGCTGGGGGGATTTTCAGAGGAAGAAACTGAAGGGTGTGACATTATTGAAGACATGGAGTCTTTTACTGTTGAAGCAAAGTACGATGATAAATGGGTAAAGATATGGGATACCGAAATAAACAATACCATACCTGATGAGATAAGGATAAGTCTTTCTTTTAAGATGAAAGACAGGCTGATAACACTTTTTGATGTATCAAGGCCGAAGATCGGGAGGTCGATTTAATGCATTCTAATTCAGACTCAAAGGTTTTAATTCGGGGAAAGGAAAATAAGGGAATTATTGAATTTGCTCATAAATATTCCCCCTCCACTGGCGGGAGGGGGTTAGGGGGAGGGGGAGTTGAACTATTACAGAATAAAAAAGGTGTAGCATTAGTAGTAACCCTTCTTGCTCTGGTTTTAATAACCGCTATGGTGGTTGAATTTTCTTATGGGGTCTATACCAGTACTAACAGTCTGTATAACTGGAGGGATTCGCAGCGACTTTCTGTAATGGCAAACTCGGGAGTAAGTGTCTCAGTCAGGTCTTTATCAGATATGTTAAATATGCAGAATTTCTCATATCCGGGTGTTGTAGAAATTCCCGTAGAGAATCCGTTCGAAGATTTTCAAGGGATGATATCAGTCAGGATAGAAGATGAAAATTCAAAGTTTAATGTTAATTCTATAATCTCTTCCAATGGGCTTTTGAACGAGACTGCTTTCGATTCATTTAAAAGGCTCCTTAACTTGCTTTCAATTGAAGAAGAAATTGCGGACAGAGTGGCAGATTGGATCGACCCTGACAAAGAGGCCAGGATTCCTGATTCAGAGGTTAATGTTAGGAATTCATATCTTTCCAGTACAGATGAACTTCTTCTGATAAATGGAATATCCAGGGAAAACTATGATAAATTAGTGCCGTACATAACTGTTTACGGCAACGGGCTTATCAATATTAACGGCGCCGGGAAGCCGGTTTTGCGATGTATGGCTGAAGGGATTACAGAGGAGCTTGCACAGAGGATAATTGATTACAGGAATTTTACACCTTTTGAGAAACAGGAGCATGTCCTTAGAGTTGCAGGTTTCGAGACTATTATAGGACAATCTCTCATGGGACGGATTACAGTGAAAGGTAAAGATTTCCATATACGGTCAACAGCTTCATCCGGCGGTATAAAAAGAATAATAGAAGCTGTCTTTGATATGTCAGGTTCCCATGGACTTATAACATACTGGAAGGAATATTAATGAGCAAGTCTGTTTTTATTGATATAAAAGAAGGAGAGTTGATTACATACTTTTTTGAAATTAATCAGGGAAGATATGACCTGAAGGATACCAGAAGATATCCTTTATCCGGGAAAAATGATTACCGACTTGATACAATAAATGAAAACATAGAAACTGCTTATGTAAGCCTGCCTTTAAGCGTTCTTAATTTCAGGGTTATTGAGCTGCCTTTTTCCAATAAAGACAGGATAAGGGAAGTACTTCCGTTTGAACTTGACGGGATAATATTGGGAGGGTCGGACAAAATTGTTTTTGATGACATAATTATCGGTTCATCAAACAATAAATATCAGGTTCTCGCTGTGTATGTTGAAAAAGCATTTATCAGGGAGATTCTCGAAAAATTAAAGACATATAATATCGACCCTTCAATTATTACATCTTTAGAACTGAAAAGTGTCCTTAAAGATTTTAATATAGAAAAACTTCTCTCACCAATAGAGTTACAGGATGACGATAGAATAGCACTCGCTGCAGAGGAAATAAAGAAACCAGCGATAAACTTAAGAAAAGATGAATTTGCTTATACCCGGGATATTGAAAAAACACAAAAAACCCTGAAAGTTACAGCAGTTCTTATTATATTGCTTGTATTTGTTCTGTCAGCTGATTTGTTATTAAAAATATACTCTGCAAGAAATGAAATAGCCTTTATCAAAAATGAAATACGAAGAACATATAAAGAAGTATTCCCCGAAGAGAAAAATATAATAAACGAACTCCATCAGTTTAAATCACATATGAAAGTATTGAAAGAGAAGGAAGCTTCTTTTGTCGGAGCCAATCCCCTCAACCTGCTTCTCAAGCTTTCACAAATTGACAGGCAGGATGTTGTATTTAATGAATTAGTAATCGAAAGAGGAATTCTGACCATGAAGGGTGAGGCATCATCTCTGGGCAATATACAGCAGGTAAAAAATAAACTTGAACAATTTTTTGCTGATGTAAATATATCCGATTCAAAGGCTTCTGTACATGGAAAATTGTTATTTACAGTAACCGCAAGAGAGAAAAAGATTTGAGCAAACTGTTGAAGAATAAAAGAATTCTTTATATCCTATCAGGAATTTTAATCACTATATTTTTTTACATCTTTGCAATAAAGGAAATATCGACCGGTAAAAAGCAAATTGAGGCACTCAAAGAACAACAGAAAGAAATGTTGATTCTTAAGAATGAATTCCTCTCTCTAAAGCAGAAAATAGATGCGATAGAAGGCAAGAAGAATTTATCCAATGTGCAGGGTATTATTGAAGCTGTCGAGGAAGTTTTTCCGTCCATCGGATTAAAAGATAAGGTAAAGACAGTCAAATCAACTGCAAGAAGAGAAATAAGGGACGGAATCGAAGAAGAAGCTGATATTAACATCGAGAAAGTGAGTATGAATGAAATGGTGAATATCTTTTACAGGATGGAAAATGCGCCGATGATTCTTACAATAAAAAAGGCAGCAATAAAAAAATCTTTTGAAAATCCCGAACTTTTGAACATCTCTCTAACCCTCTCTTTTTTGAAATCGAAGTGAAAAAAACATGCCGACAAGACTCACAAAGAATGATGAAAATTGAACATTGGAATTTTAAGTGAAAAAAGTCTTTATTGTCCTTATCGCTATACCATTTATTTTTTGGAGTCTCTGGGTAGCATTTCCGGCATCCACTATAGAATCTATTGTAGAGGATTCCCTGACAGATTATAAATTCCGTCTGGATGTCAGGGGGCTGAAAAAGGGCATGTTATATAATCTGAGCATTAATGATTTAATACTGAAAAACCCTGACGAAGAATTAATAATTCTGAATAACGTTAAAAGCCGGATAAATCCGCTATATCTCCTTATTTTTCAATTAAGGTGTTCTTATGACGGAGAAATCGGAGGCGGGAAATTTTCAGGTCATATGAATCTTGCTAAAGAAAGTACCATGGCAGAAATTGATTTCGTGCAGGCCAATATATCTGACATCCAATTATTTAAGCTTTTCGGGGTAGATGGGACCGGAACTGTTTCAGGAAGCATTAGTATCAAAGATAATACCGGTTATATTGAATTCGCCGCCAAAGATGCAAAAATTGAACCTTTTAGTTTCTCCGGCTTCAGGGTACCCCTGAATCTTTTTCAGACTATAATGGGATCTATAGAGGTAAAAGGCGAGATAATAAATATTATTTCTCTTACACTTGAAGGAAGAGACATATATGCAAGATTAAAAGGTTTTATAAAAGATGCTGTCATGGACATAAAGATGGAATTAATGCCCGGAAAATCTTTTATTGAAAATCCATTATTTCTCTATGAGTTTGAAAGATATAAGGTTTCTCCAGGATATTATGTAATTTCTGTAAATCGCAGACTGTGATTATGTCGAGATATATATTCACAATATTTTTTATCATTGGTCTTCTGTCATGCGGCGGGGATGGTCAGCAATATTTTGCTGATAATGCGCATACCGTCTTTCCTGCCGCAACTTTAGATAAAGCTGATCCAAACATAAAAAAAGACATAAAAGCAAGGTACGTTCAGGGAGAAGTCCTGGTAAAATTTAAAGAAGGTACAGATGCAAATAAAATATATGCGATGCATAAGGCATTAAGTATAAACACGATAAAAAAGATTGGCGTTACAGGTGCCCAGCATATAAGGATCCCTGAGAACACAAGTGTTGAAGAAGTTATTCAATTTTATGAGACCGACCCCGATGTCGAGTATGCAGAACCAAATTATATTGTTAAAAAGGCTGTTATCCCGGATGACCCCGGTTTTATTAATCAATGGGGCCTCAATAATACAGGGCAGACAGGCGGGCTAATCAATGCTGATATAAATGCAATTGAGGCATGGGATGTAACAACCGGTTCAGAGAGCGTGATCATAGCTGTTATAGATTCCGGCGTTGCCTATAATCATCCTGACCTTGCCGGAAATATATGGGTTAACACATTAGAACAAAACGGTTATCCGGGCATTGATGATGACAGAAACGGATATGTGGATGATGTCTATGGATGGGACTTCATAGATAATGATGGTTATCCTGAAGATTTAAACTCACACGGAACCCATGTGGCGGGGACAATAGCCGCAAAAGGCGATAACGGGCTGGGTATTGCCGGTGTTATGTGGTCAGCTAAGATAATGCCTGTAAGGTTTTTAGGGGTAAGCGGCACCGGTGATACGGCCAGTGCTGCTAAAGCAATAATATATGCTGCAGACAACGGGGCACGTGTTATAAATGCAAGCTGGGCAGGAGACGGGGATTCGAAAACCCTTTATAATGCTATAGATTATGCCAGAAACAAAGGTATCCTTTTTGTAGCAGCATCCGGAAATGATGCGAATAACAATGACATTTATCCGTCATATCCTGCAGGTTATGATCTGCCGAATATTATTTCAGTTGCTGCAACTGATTATAAAGATAACCTAGCGTTTTTTTCTAACTACGGGAAAAACTCGGTGCATCTTGCATCCCCCGGGGTCAGTATCTATAGCTCTATTCCCATTTTTGTTTATGGCACACCTGTTATAGTTTACAGTGGGAACTTCGACGGTAAATCCGGGGACCTGCCGTTACTGGGGTGGGATCGGGGCGGAATAAATTCTACATGGGCTGTGACCGCAAAAACAGGGGTAGGCGGAACAAACAGCCTTGAAGACAGTCCGGGAGGAAACTATCTTCCAAATACAAACTCATGGGCAGGGTACATGACTCCTTTCACCTCTGCCAGGAATAACCTTTATACACTTTCATTCCAATGGAAGGGTTACGTTAATCCTTTAGCCCTTGATTATCTAAAAATTAATTATTCACCTGATGGAATAAACTGGGATTGGGCGGACTGGACAGATGGGTATACAGCCGGAAAATTTATTACATTTTCTACGGATGCAATCACAGAAGTCTCAGATCTTCTTAACAGTTTCTATTTTGGCTTTGGATTGGAATCCAGTTTTTCAAGCAGTTATGATGGAGTTTATATCGACGATGTGATACTTAAAAGAAGAAATGTAGATATAAGTGATTATACATATACTTCATACAATTGGAGCGGCACATCTATGGCAGCGTCCTATGTTTCCGGAGTTGCGGGATTGATTTTGTCTGTTAATCCATCCCTTTCATATGAAGAAGTGAAGGATATTATCCTGAAAAGTGTCGATGTAATCCCTTCACATACAGGTATGACTATAACAGGTGGAAGGTTGAATGCATTAAATGCGGTCAGTAATATTGCACCTCCTGCTCCGTCAGATCTGATCGCAGCTGCAGTAACAAGCAGCCAGATAAATCTTTTATGGGTAGATAGCTCTGTTAATGAGGCTGGTTTCAAAATAGAGCGGAAAACAGGCGTAGAGGGGACATATACAGAAATAGCAACAACAGGTGAAAATGTTACTTTTTACTCAGATACAGGGCTTACAGCGAATACCACCTACTATTACCGTGTAAAGGCATATAATGCCGCCGGTGATTCTCGGTATTCAAATGAAGCAGGTGCAACTACAATGGGAACATCTTCTAGTGGTAAGGGCGGTGGTGGGGGGTGTTCAATTTGTAAGGTAAATAATCATCAAACAAAAGTGGCAAATACTATAATTTTTTTAATACCTTTAGTTGTTGTCTGGATATTGAAGAGGTTTAGAAAACGTTAATCCGAACGTTCATGGTCTTTGACCCACAAAGGAACATGAAAATGTCACCCTGAATTTATTTCAGGGTCTCATAGATGCTGAAACGAGTTCAGCATGACATTTCCGGAGCAAATAATTGCAGATATTGCCCGGAGTTAATCCGTGATCCGTGTCCGTTATCCGTAAACTTTTATAAATAGTGTCCGTCCATAAATTGCTATTCAAATAGTTCGTCATTCCCCGACTTGAGCGGGGAATCCAGTATTTTCAATCCCGAAAGTTTTCGGGACTGGATTGGGAGCCTGTCCCGTACTTGATACGGGAGTCAAGCCGGACAATGACAAAATACGACTTTATGGACAGACACTAAATAAGATCTTTGTCTGTCATTCCCGCTTGTCGGGAATCTTTCTTCAGAAGGATTGCGGACAAGCCAGAATGACAGACTCTATACCCCGCAGCTTGCAGGCTGTCCGACAATTATTTGATAAATTATTAGATAAGTCACACATTCAACAG
>JACUUX010000105.1 GCA_014859105.1 Nitrospirota bacterium | reverse complement strand
TTAAGAAAGAGGAACAATATATGTTCCTGGTAAATGTAGAGCTTCTGAGTAGAAGCGTAGGCGTGAAGATTCACGCAGATTGTATTGAGAATGTTTAAGCGTAACTCATTCCCGCTCCTGTCCCAGAAAGGTCGGGGATCAGTCCGGAATGACAGATTCATTACCTTGCAACACTATTGCAGGGTAGGTCACTATTTAATGTCTGTGTATAAACTATAATACCCCCTCACCCTAACCCTCTCCCGCCAGGGGAGAGGGCAGTAAATATGCCCCTCCCTCGACAGGAGGGGTTGGGGAGGGTGTTAAAATATCGACTTTATAGACAGACTCTACTTAGTTTCTCTTCAGTCCTTCCCGGTTGCGGATGTAACCGAGAAGGCGGAGCATTGCCAGCAGAAAGATCAAACCACCATTTCTTAATTCAAAAATAATAAAAATCTTCAAAAATTACTTATAAATCTGCCTTTCATTTTCATTGGGGTGATTATGAAAAAAATATTAATAATCGATGAGAAAGTCTTTTCTCGAATATGTTCTGCAATTCTTGAATTGGATGGACTAATTACTGAAATATTTGACGGGAATACAAAGACTCTATCTATAACTAAAAATAATAAAATTGGATTGATAATAATGAGCTATCCATTCAGTCATTTATTTCTTGAGGAAATAAGAAAGATAAATATACCTACAATTATATTGGCTGACCAGATTAATAAAGATATTATAAATCTCCTGGAAGGCCTGACTACTTCCTACTGCATGATAAAACCTATTGACTACAACAAATTCAAATATTTAGCAAAAAAAATAATTACATGTAGTATCCATAATATCAAAGGCTACAATATTTTATAGAAAAATTAGAATAAATGTTATTATTTTATAGATGGCAGCTTACATTGTGAGTACACATAAATTAAAAAATAAAATGTTATATAAAAGATATGTCCACGTTAATTAAAACAATAAAAAATGAGCTATTTTACGGAATTATTTTTATATTAATCTTTCTTTTACTCCTGTTGACGTCCTGCGCAGGCAATGAAATCCGGCCTGAATCGGTAATATTACAGCATGCATCTTCCGAGACAAAGGCAGAGAAATTAAACGTCAAACTCTCTCAAGGTGTTGAACTTAAAAAAGCATTTGCTGTTTCTGATTACAGGATAGGGCCGGATGACCTGCTCGAAATCAACGTTTTTCAGGTAAAAGATTTAAACACGACAGTGCGGGTTACTGCAACGGGACATATAAAGCTGCCCTTAATAGATAAAATAGAGGTTGCTGGTCTGACTGTTTTAGAACTTGAATCAGTAATTTCTGAAAAACTGGAGAAATATCTCATGGAGCCGGTTGTAGGTGTGTTTATAAGGGAGTATAGAAGTCAGCAGATTGCGGTTTTAGGTTCTGTGAAAAATCCGGGTGTCTATTATGTTACGGGTCAAAGATATCTCCTTGATTTGCTTTCTATGGCCGGAGGATTAAGTAATGACGCAGGGGAAATATGTATAGTACAAAAGAGTGGTACAGGAAAAGAAGACCAGGATGAACAAAACACCGAGCAAATAGTCATAGACCTTGATTCATTATTAATAAAGGGAAGGATTGACTTGAATGTGCCGCTGTCTACAGGAGATGTAATAAATGTTCCGGAGGCAGGAATATTTTTTGTAGACGGTGCTGTTAACAGCCCCGGTTTATTCAAACTTAAAGGAAAAATGACTATTACACAGGCTATAACTACGGCAAAGGGACTGACTTATGATGCAATACAATCCAATATAAGGATTTTCAGGGAAACTGGTGAACAGGAAAGAGAAGTTATCGATATAGATTATGATTCTATATTAGATGGAAAGAGTCCCGATATCGAAATTGAAGATAAAGATATAATAATTATCGCAAGGAGTGGTTTCAAAAGGTTTTTAAAGGGGATGGTAGGTTATTTCAACTTTGGATTTTTTGGTGTGAGGGGTGCACCCGGTTTCTAAAAGAGGTGATAAATTGTCAAACGACGAAAGACAGGAACAAACAAGACATCAATATGATATAAAAAAGTATGAGAGGGACTTCCCCCTCTCTACACACATTGAATATATTGATTACAAGGCTCAGGAAGAAGTTCACCTGAGGGATTATCTCAATGTTATTCTTAAAAGAAAATGGATTGTTATAATTTTTTTGGTTTCAGTCGTAATAACTACCATGATCTTAACTCTCATGACAATACCTTTATATAAATCTACTGCTGTTGTGAGGATTGATAAAGATATGCCGAATGTCCTTTCTTTTAAAGGATTGGGGGTTTCAACGCCTGGTGCAGATTATTACCAAACTCAATACGAGATATTCAAGAGCAGGAATCTTGCAGAAAGGGTAATTATAAATCTTAACCTTGATAAAAATGCTGAATTTCTGCCGGTTGAAAGCAAACTATCGAAAATAAAAAGATCAATATTTAATAATACAATAGGTATCCTTATAAAGCTTTTTTCTCCAGCTGCTCAGAATCCTGTAAAAAAAGGGTCTGTTGATACAGGTCAGGCAGGCAGTGTTAATCTATCCGATAAAATTGAAGCGCCGGATTATCTTATCAATTCCCTTATAGGAAGAATTGAGGTTAATCCTGTTAAAAATTCTCAGCTTGTTAAGGTAAGTTTTATCTCACACAATCCTGAACTATCCACGAATGTTGCTAATGCAATTGCACAAACTTTTATAACCTTTGATTTAGAAAGTAGAATAGAAGCGAGTAAAGATGCTAAGATTTTCCTTGAACAGCAATTAGAAATTATGAAGATAAAAGTAGAAGAATCCGAACAAAAACTTAATGCATATGCCTCTCAAAAAGAAATAATTTTTGATAAAAACAGGCAGAATCTGCTTACACAAAAACTTTCGGATATTTCTGCTGCCCTGAATAGTGTAACAACTGAGAGAATGCAAAAAGAGGCCCTTTACAGAGAGGTGAAAGAATCAGGCGGGAATAATCCTGTAATTTTAAATAATCCCTTAATACAGGGTCTTAAAAGAGAGCTGTCGTCTTTAGAAGCAGAATACTCAAATCTTTCAAAAGTATATACCCCTGATTATCCGAACATGAAAAGTTTAAATAGTCAGATAGCTTCAATTCAGGGCAGAATTGAGCAGGAGACATCAAGAATTGTAAATTCTATAGAATCTGATTACAATGCTTCCCTGAAGAAAGAAGAAAATCTCACCAAAGCATTCAATGTGCAGAAAAGAACGGTTCTTTCTTTTCAAGATTCAATTGCTCAATTTGAGGTGTTGAGCAGGGAAGTAGAAGTTAATAAACAATTACACAATAATTTACTTCAAAGGCTTAATGAAGTAGATGTTTCTGCAAGCAGCAGGGCAACAAATATTCAGATACTCGATAAAGCTACCCTTCCAAAAACACCATTCAAGCCCAATGTACCTTTTAATATCCTTTTATCAATTGTTTTCGGGCTCGCCGGCGGCATAGGGCTGGTTTTTTTGACCGAATACTTTGACAACAGCATTAAAGACACTGATGATATAGAAAAGAAGGTTAATCTTCCAACACTTGGCATGATTCCCATTTGCGGAGATACCGGAAGTCTGAAAAATCTCAATATGTCCCGGACCCGAAAGATGACTTTAGAAAAAGAATCTGGTTCTTCAAAGATGCCTGTGGTTATAGATAACGATAAGATAAATCCAATTGCAGAAGCTTTCCGTTCTATAGGCGCCTTTGTTTTATTGTCCTCTTCTTCTAAACCTCCGAAAACTATACTTGTCACGGGTCCCGAGGAAAAAGTCGGTAAGACAACAATATGTATTAATGTTGCAAAGGCACTTTTAGAGACTTTAGGAAATGGAATAATAATTGATGCTGATTTACGAAGACCCAAACTTCATTCCGTTTTTAAATTAGATAATGCAACCGGTCTTTCAACTTTTCTTTCAGGGAATATTGAATTTGAAGGAGTCGATAAAAGTGCACTGATAAAACCAACACCGGTAGCGGGTCTTGGTATTATCACATCGGGCCCTGTTCCCCCTAATCCTTCTGAACTATTGAGTTCATTAAGGATGCAAGATTTAGTTAATATTTTACAATCATCCTTTGATTTTATTATCATTGACGCACCTCCGGTAATGGGGTTACCCGATGCTCTTTATTTAAGTAAAATTGTTGATGGCACAGTTATAGTTGTGAGAGCAGGGGGAACGCCGAAGAAAGCATTGATAGAAACAAAAAATGTCTTCAAAAGTATCAATTCTAAAATACTAGGGGTTATATTAAATGGCGTAAAAAAATGTGACCTGAAGTATGGTGCATACAATTACTATTACTCTTCATACTATTCCTCATATTTAAAGGAATAAAAAGTCTTTATAAATACCTAATTTGAGCGATTCTTTTGACAAATCAAAGACAGCCGGGACGACTGTCCTGCATGAAAGGTAAGCCTTCGAACCCGTAGGACAGGCGTCTCGCCTGTCTCAGCGGCATTATGAGATAATAAATCTCAATTCAGGTAAATAAATATTATCAATGGAAAATAGTCATAAATTTTCCGAAAATCAAGAAAAGAAACGGTTAATATTTTCAGCTGCA
>JACUUX010000038.1 GCA_014859105.1 Nitrospirota bacterium | reverse complement strand
GACAGAATTGAAAAACTTAAACAACTTTTAAGATCTTTGATGATTAATAGCATAAGTTTTGCCAATAATTTTATGAATAATCCGGGTTAGGTATTTTTTCTTAATTGTTAAAAATATTTTATATTTTTCATGCCTTTTTTGAATATTATTGGCTATACTTATGAAGAAAGAGATATCTTACGGATGTGCTTTTAGGATATAAGGACACAATGAAAAAAAGGATACTTGTAGCTGACGACAACAAGGCATTTTTAATGTACACAGGTATTCTTTTAACCAGAATGGGTTTTAAGGTTATTCCTGCCGAGAACGGGGCAGAGGTATTGAAGCTAATGAAGCTTTGTGGCCCGGATATTGTAATGCTTGATACCTATCTTACAATAATTGATGGAATTTCTGTGTTAAAGCGTTTAAAAGAAGATAAACAAACATCTCACATCCCGGTCATAATGATTTTAAGTGATTCAACAACTAAGACAATAAAAGAATGTACAAAAATGGGATGTCTGGCGTGCCTTTCAAAACCTATAAACATATCAAAGCTGCATACCGTATTACAGAAATCCACTTTTTCCCTGATTGGTAAAAACAGGAAACACTTGAGAATTTCATTTATAAGAAAGGTAATTGTCACTCACAAGAAAGAACGGCATGAACTTTATGCAGAAACACTTTCTGAGGGAGGAATTTATATAAGGGGACTAAAACCGCTCCCCATCGGGGCTGAAGTTGATGTTACCATTCCTTTAAAAGGAAGGAGATTAGTCCATTTAAAAGGTGTTGTTATATACACAAAAGGACTGTTTGGTGATATTTTCAAGATTCCCCCTGGCATGGCAATAGAATTCAAACGAATTACAGATAAGAAGTCAAAGATTTTAAAGGACTATGTTGAATATCTTATAGCAGAGGATATTTTAGAAAGCCAGGAAGAGACCTTAATCGAAAAATGATTATCCATATCTATTTATAATTTATCTTTTTGATTTTTTATCGAAAATCCTCTCAGTTCGAAATTTTTTCTGCCTTTATACTGGATCATTACCTTATGCGTTTCTCCAATAGTGCCCGGGAGAATTAATTTCTTTATCTTTGCGATCTCAAATAAATACTCACTGTGATTTTCATATATTTCCTGTATTACTTCATCAATACCGAGGGAAACAAAAAAAATTCCCTGCTGACAGAAACCAATTGTCTTAAAGTCATATTCTTCGCCCCATTTTTTTACAGAAGTGAAATTGATATGGGCTGTAATGTCCTGCCCTCCTATATTTTTATAAGGATTCTCATTCACCTGATGCTTATAATAGCAGAGAAGTGTTCCCCTGTTTCTGTCCTCGCTGTAGTAGTCCCAGACGGGATAGCCATAATCGATCGTGAAAATAAATCCCTCTGAAATTACTTTGCTGACAGTTTTAAGCCATTCTTTTATCCTCAGGTTTATTTCTGTCCTGTATCCACCGGATAGACTTATGGAAAATTCTTTTAGGTAATATTTCAAATCATCTGAGCTTGGATTTCCTTTTATTTCTGTCAGGCTTCCATTATTTAAACCTACGTAAATCTCCTTCAATTCATCCTCCATTTCTATCATGTGTACAGGAAATGAATCAAGCAATTCATTTGAGAGGATACATCCAGTGATATCGCTGAGTTCTTCCAATGAGTATATCCACCTCACTTTGTCTTCATAGTCATTTAGCAATGACTTTTGCTTGACCTTCATAAAAGGATTCTTTTCTATTATGATATATATGAAAGAATTTGACAGTTCGCACTTTTTCAGATAGTCCAGTATATCCTTGCACATATACCCTTCACCTGCCCCGGGTTCAATAATAAGGAAATCAGAGGGTTTCTTCATAATTTTCCACATCTCTTCAAGCTGTTTTCCAAGCATTGTACCGAACACAGGATGGACATGCTGGCTTGTATAGAAATCTCCTGTCTTACCAATCCCTGTCTTCTCTGATGCATAGTAACCAAGCTCCGGCTCATAAAGTGCCATTTCCATAAAGGTTTTAAAAGTAATAGGGCCTTGTTTTTTTATTTTTTCAATAATCTTTTGCTCGAGGGAATTCATAGCGAACTCCGTTCCAATGCTTGATAAGTTAAGCCGTCATTCCTCCGCCTAAGGCGGATCGGGAATCCTTCTGAATCCCCCTTAGTAAAGGGGGTTAGGGGGTTGTTCGAAGAAAGATTCTGGACAAGCCAGAATGACAGAATTGAAGATATTGAACGACCCTTAAGATATTTAAAGATTAATAGCATATTTAAAATTTTAACTATTGTCTTGCATAATTCACAAGATATCAAATGATTAATCAGCAATTCTCGGTTAATTTGTAAAGCTTTAAGATTCCTCGCTTCGCTCGGAATGACAATGAAGAAGGCTCATTTTGTCATTCCGAAGGAGTTCCGGCAACTGTCGGGACGACTGAGGAATCTTGTCTCTTCTTCGCAAAGAATTGCTGATGTTTAACCCGGTTATGATATAATTTGCCATGCGTATAATAATAGTAGGAGCTGGTGAGGTTGGATACCAGATAGCAAAATTTCTTTCACTCGAGTCCATAGACGTAGTAGTGATAGACAAGGATCGGAGTAAACTGAAGCGGATTGTTGAAGAGATAGACGTAGCCGTAGTTGAAGGGGAGGGGGGTGATCCATCCACACTCAGGGAAGCAGAAGCTGACAGGGCAGATATCCTTCTGGCTGTTACCGATAAAGATGAAATCAATATGATAGCCTGTCTGCTCGCAAAGGCAATGTTTGGGATACCCAGGAAGATTGCCCGCATAAGAAATCCTGAATACTTTAATAACGAAAAACTCCTGAGCAGGGAGAATCTTGATATCGACCCTGCCATTAACCCAGAACTTGAGCTTGCAAAAGCAGTTATAAGGTTGTTAGAGGTACCTCTGGCAACAGATATTGAAGAGTTTGAAGGAGGACTTGTAAAAGTAATAGGTTTAAAGATAATCGAGGGCTCTCTGTTATCAGGCAAGACATTACAAAAACTCAGTGTGACACTCCATAGAAAGATACTTATCGCTTTAATATTGAGAGATGACAAAACAATCATTCCTTCAGGAACCGATTCCCTGAAAGCAGGGGATATCATCTATATACCGGTCAGGAAGAAGGAAGTTCAGGATATTTTAGCCCTCATCGGGGTGACTACAAAACCCGCAAAGAAGGTGATGCTGCTCGGTGGAGGCCGTACCGGTTACTATGTTGCTTCTTCAATAGAGCAGAGAGCGGATGTGAAAATCATAGAGAAAGATGCCGACAGGTGTAAGTACCTCAGCAAAAATCTGAAAAATTCTCTTGTACTTCATGCAGACGGAACGGAACAAAAAATGCTCATGGAAGAAAACATAGGAGACATGGATGCTTTTATAGCTGTTTCAAACAGTGATGAATTAAATATCATGGTATCCCTGCTTGCAAAAAAATTGGGTGCAAAGAAAAATATAGCTGTAGTAAATAAAACTGACTATATGATGCTAGCGCATAGCCTTGGCCTTCAGGCAGTTCTCAGTCCAAGGCTTATTACTGCAAGTACAATCCTGAGATATGTCAGGAGGGGTGATATACTTTCCTTAACGGCTATAGCTGAAGCAAAAGCTGAGATTATCGAGGGGAGAATTGGCAAGACTTCACCACTCATAGGAAAGACACTGGATCAGGCACATTTAAAAGCATCAATAATAGGAGCTATTATCAGAGGAGAAGAAGTAATAATCCCCTCGGGTTCCGACAGGGTTATAGAAGGTGATAAATTAATAATCTTTACACTTCGGGAATCGATCAAAGAAGTAGAGAAACTCCTCATGTGATGTTTATACCTTAAATACAGTCTGTCCATAAAGTAGTCTTCTGTCATTGTCCGGCTTGAACGGACAATCCAGAACCTATTGAAAATACCGGATTCCCCGATCAAGTCGGGGAGTGACGGACTATTTGAATAGCAATTTATAAACAGACACTAAATATGAACACAAGATTAATCCTGTATTTTATAGGCGTTATCCTGATATTTATATCTTTTTTTATGATATTTCCTGTTGCTGTTTCTGTTATTTATGGACAGACTGATACTATACCTCTTATTGCTTCATTTGGTATAACGTCAATTTCCGGGTCTGTTCTTTATCTTTTCACTAAAGGACATAAAAGAGAGGATATCAGACACAGGGAAGCCTTCATTATTGTGACTTTAACATGGGTCATAATGTCTTTTTTTGGATCTGTCCTGTTTCTTTTAACCGGCACTTTCAATTCTTTTACAGATGCATATTTTGAGTCAATGTCCGGTTTTACAACAACAGGCGCTTCTGTTTTGACGAATATAGAGGCTGTGCCGAAAGGTGTTCTTTTCTGGAGGAGCATGACACAATGGATTGGAGGCATGGGGATTATCGTTTTTGCTCTGGCAATCCTTCCTCTCCTGGGAACCGGGGGGATGCAGCTTTTCAAAGCAGAAGTACCGGAGATCAGTGTCGATAAACTCAGGCCGAGAATTATTGATACAGCCAAGGCATTATGGATTATCTACGTTACTCTTACTGCCACAGATGCTATTCTTCTATATACTGCAGGAATGAGTGTATATGATGCTGTTTGCCATTCATTCACTACTATGGCAACAGGTGGCTTTTCAACGAAAAATGAGAGTATAGCACACTTTAAAAGCCATTCCATTGAATACATAACAAGCCTGTTTATGTTCCTTGCCGGGATAAATTATTCGCTTTATTTTTATGTTTTCAAAGGAAAGTTTTCGAAATTATGGAGAAGCAACGAATTCAGGTTTTATCTCGCTATAACAACAATTGCTACCTTACTTGTAACGGTGTATTTATGGATGTCCTCATACACGTCTCTTATTGAATCATTCAGATATTCTCTTTTTCAGACAGTATCAATTATGACAACAACAGGATATGTTACTGCAGATTATGAAAAGTGGGTTCCCCTGGCACAGGTAATACTGATATTATTAATGTTTTTTGGAGGAATGATAGGTTCGACGGGCGGAGGTATTAAACAGGTCAGGATTCTTCTAATGATAAAACAGGGTTACAGAGAGATTTATCAGCTTATTCACCCACGGGCTGTAACTGCTGTCAAACTTGACGACAAATTTCTCGATAAAGAAATTCTGGGAAGCATCTGGGGGCTGATTTTTCTGTTTCTCGGAATATGCGCTGTTGCGACAATCGGGATGGCAGCAACAGGAATGGATATTATTACATCGTCGACAACCGTTATATCTGCAATGTCAAATGTAGGGCCTGCTTTTGGTGTGGCGGGACCTACTGAGAATTATGCATCGATCCCACTTATCGGGAAATGGATACTTATATTCTGTATGATCACAGGAAGGCTTGAGATCTATACAGTCTTAATTCTATTTATGCCACACTTCTGGAAGAAATGAGAGAAAAGTTTATTTTTTTGAATCCAGCATTATAGTAACAGGGCCGTCATTAACAAGATAAATCTGCATATAGGATGCAAAATCTCCTGTGGCCACCGCAAGTCCGTTTTCTTTCAATCTTTGAATGAATTTCAGATACATCTCTTTAGCCCTTAAAGGTTCTTCAGCATTATCAAAAGAGGGCCGGTTTCCCTTTTTACAATCAGCAGATAATGTAAATTGAGATACAACAAGGATGTCACCTTTAATTTCCTGAACCGGAAGATTCATTTTTTTATTGGAATCCTCGAATATCCTGAGGTTTACTGCTTTTTTCACCAGATATTCAAGATCTTTTTCTGTATCACCTTTTTCAACACCGATAAATATGAGCATACCCTTACCGATCTCCGAGAAAATTTTATCTTGTATTTCTACTTTTGCATTCGAAACTCGCTGGATTAAAGCTTTCATCTAATTTAAACTAAACCTTCATGCCGAATATACGACATAAAGGAAGATAAAAATGTCATTGCGAGGGCTTTAGCCTGAAGCAATCTCAAAGACAAGATTCCTCGCTTCGCTCGGAATGACATTTTCGGAGCAAATTATGTAAGGTTTATAGATAGCCGCAACCTTTCGCTATGCTATTAATCATCAAAGATCTTAAAAGTTGTTTAAGATTTTTAATTCTGTCATTCTGGCTTGTCCAGAATCTTTCTTTGTTAACAGAAGGATTCCCGACAAGCGGGAATGACAACCTAATGAATCAACTATTGGAACAGAGTTCGCTATGAATTAAAAGGGTCTTGGTCAATACCACATCATGGCCTCGAAATCGGGTGTGGGTACAGTTATTGAGACGTATCCCCTGCAAGGGCACTTCTCGATTTCTTCACCATTTTTGATAATAGATACATTCAGGTATATTTCATCTTTTTCCTTAACCTGTAAATCTCTGAATGGCATCGCTATTTCAAAAATATCCTTAATAGCTACATCATTAATATCCTTTAGTTTTTTCCACCCGGAAGTATCCTTAATGAGAAGTTCTGCTTTTACAGATGGCCTTATAGAAATTATAACCTTCAGCAGGGAAGGCTTTATTAGATTAATACAAAAAATTATATCATTCTTTATTTCACCGAAAGGTATCAAAGGATCTAATCTCAGAAAGAGTTCATCCTTATTAAAGCCATAATATAGACCTGATAAAATACTTTCTGCCTTATGCATACTTCCGCCGAATTTCTTGATATCTATATATGCACCCTGATACCATTCGTAGTAGCTTGTAACAACGCCATCGATTTCTGGTTCTATAAAACCTCTTATCGTAACTGTAGGGGAAACGCTTCTGTCTTCTCTCAGCACAGGGATAAGCAAATGACGGGGGACATCCTTTCCGGTCTCTTTATAGACTTTCATGAGGTTTAATCTGAAAAGTTCATCAAAGTCCTTCTGGTTTTCAGTAGTATGTTCATCCCCGTACCACCAGTTCCAGTCACTTCCCTCTGCTATGTAGATAGCCTTCCATGCTTCGTAAAGGTCTTTCTCCGGACTCATTTTCTGGAATAATTCGAGTTCTTCTCTTGTCTCTTTCAGATAATCCCAGGCTGTGTTGTCTTCTTCGTGTCCAATCCATACACTGAAATTTGAGTTAATCCAGGAACCCGGATGAAGTCTTGTTAAGGGTTTCCCTTTATCAAATTCTGTAAGATATTCTGTAACAGTGACAGTCTTTAATCTTTTCTCTCTGGATAGTCCTTCGTAGAGATACCTTATAAAGTCATTCCCATCATTTTTATAGTATTCCCATGCATTTTCTCCATCGAGTATCAGGGATACGAGATGAGGCATATCTTCCGCTATAACTTCACGGATTTTTAAAAGCCTGTTTATAAGGTCTTCGGCTGACTTTTTAGCATCCCAATTTGAATATTCAAACCCGATAAGATCAGAAAGAATATGATCCCGGAAAATAATCGAGACATTTTCAAAAATATAAGGTTTGTATAAAACAGATGGCTCGATAATATCTCTTGAGGAGTCTCTGATTTGTTCACCTGATGAAACAGAAAGGACATCTTCATCAGTGCCGACCCATTTAATACCTTCTTTTGAGACAATTCTCAAGACGTCTTCACTTACAGATCCCTCCGAAGGCCACATGCCAACTGGTCTATATCCGAATATCTTTTCAAAATAATCAAGACCCATTTTGATCTGGGTTTCTGCATCTTCAGGATATGAGAATCTTTTTTGAGGGAGTTTAATATCAGGCATGGAGACCTTCGCTATGTTTGTATCACAAAGTAAGGGAAGGATGGGGTGATAATATGGTGAAACAGAAAGTTCGATCTGACCTTTTTCTGCTATTTCACGATACCGCGGGATTATTTGTTTCATAATAGAAAGTTGCTTTGAAATCAATAAATTTTTTTCCTCTTCTGTAAAGTCCCTGCCTTTATCAACAAGCATTGAAAGGAAAGGGTCCTTCTCTCTGAACAAGGGGTCTATCCAGCAGAGATTAAAGAGTACCTGTAAATCAAGAAAATCGCTATCATTGAAATATTTTGCAACTTTCATAAGCTCGCTTTGAACGAGATGTAATCCTCTCTTCTTGAGAAGTTCATAGTATCTTGGAAACGGTTTTATCATATTATTCCAGTTTGCAAGAAAGAAATTCTCGATTAACAACTGTCGCTCCTGGATATTAAGTTCGGATGCCTTTTTAAGAGTTAACTCTAAAAAGTGGTCTTTTGCATTGTTTTCTGTATAATCTAAAAGCTGATCCAGTAAAGAGGGGGTAAAATTGAATGTCTGTTTTATCCCAGGAAATTCGGCAAGGATCTCAACCATGTCGAGGTAATCTTTTGTACCATGAAGTCTTACCCATGGTAACCGGTAAACACCTGTAAACGGATCTTTGTAATAAGGCTGGTGCATGTGCCAGAGGAATGATATATAAAGAGGCCTATCTGTCATAAAGGAAGATATATTCGTCAGGCTTGGCTAATCCGAAATCCTCTCTCGCATGTTTTTCCATATAAAAAGGATCTTCTTCTAGCGAGTTAATCTGTGTTTTTAACTGCTCATTTTCATTCTCAATCTCTTTTATCTGTTTTTCAAGGTTAATTTTTGTTTTATGCAACTCCCTGTGCCTGAGGAAACCCATGTCTCCGAATATCAAGCTTATGGAAACATAAATGAAACTCAGAAGGATAAAAGTAAAGAGCACGAGCCTTCTTTTTCTAATCTCCGATATTACCTGTTTTCTTAAAAGATTCGATGATGTACCCATTATCTTAAATTATAAAACGCTTCTTTCCCTTTGTACAGGGCATATTCTCCCAACTCTTCCTCGATTCTCAGGAGCCTGTTATATTTTGCTATGCGTTCACTCCTTGCAAGCGAGCCTGTTTTTATAAAGCCGGTTTCATATGCAACTGCCAGGTCTGCAATAGTTGTATCCTCGGTTTCCCCGGACCTGTGTGAAATTATGGTGGTGTATCCAGCTTTTCTTGAAATATCAATGGCATCGAGAGTTTCTGTTAGTGTCCCGATCTGGTTGAGTTTAATAAGTACGGAGTTCGCTATTCCATCTTGTATGCCCTTTTTAATTATTTTTGTGTTTGTGACGAATATGTCATCACCAACAAGCTGAATTTTTTTACCAAGTCTTTGGGTTAAGATTTTCCAGCCTTCCCAGTCACTTTCTGAAAGGCCGTCTTCTATCGATATTAAAGGATATTCAGATATCATCTTTTCATAATAGGAGATTATATCATCTGATGAAACATCTTTGCCTTCAAATTTATACAGCCCATCTTTGTAAAATTCTGAAGCCGCTACGTCGAGTGCAAGGCATATGTCTTGACCTGGTCTGTACCCTGATTTTTCAATAGCCTGAAGTATAAGAGAAATTGCATCTTCATGACTTGAAAGGTCTGGAGCAAAACCTCCTTCATCTCCAACGGATGTGTTAAGCCCGTTTTTTTTGAGTATGCCTTTCAGTGTATGAAAAACCTCAGACCCGGCCCTGATTGAATCAGAGAAATTACTCAATCCGACGGGCACTATCATGAACTCCTGTATATCGAGATTATTATCGGCATGGACTCCTCCGTTGAGTATGTTCATCATAGGTAGAGGAAGGACTTTCGAATTACATCCACCTATATATCTGTGAAGGGGCATGCCGAGTTCATCGGCGGTTGCCTTGCATACAGCAAGCGAAACGCCGAGTATAGCATTAGCTCCGAGCCTGCTTTTATTTTCTGTGCCGTCGAGTTTGATCAAGAGGTTGTCTATATGGATCTGGTCTTCCGAATAAATGCCTATCAAGTTAGGGGATATTTCCTCGTATACATTTTTAACGGCATTCTTTACACCTCTGCCGTGGTACCTGATATCGGCGTCTCTCAGTTCAATAGCCTCTCTCGTGCCTGTTGAAGCACCAGAAGGAACAGAAGCCATTCCCACAGCACCGCTTTCAAGAAATACCTCTACCTCTATTGTCGGATTGCCTCTTGAATCAATAATTTCCCTTGCTATGATATCTATAATTTCTCCCATACTACCTCCAGACTATAAATATTTTTTAAAAAGCTCTTCAGTTCTTTCTCTATCTATGGGCTTGTCTGCAATTTCAGCCCTGTTTTCCATGTGTTGAAGTGTTGTATCTAAAAATATCTTAAAATTATGAATTTTTTCAAGGATTTTCTGGATATCTGATTCTTTAACTGAATTAAAATAATTACAAAAGGCAGAAAATTCATCATAGTCATCATATCTTAATAATTTAAAAGTGAAACTTTCAAAATAATGCATAAAATTTTTCAAGGATTTAAGAACATTTGTGCTTTCTTCTGGTGAATTTGCTTTGTCTTCAAGGAGTGTAAGGAACATACGGAGGACAGAAATATCTTCCCGTAACTTTAATGATTGATGGAGCCTCGTGGTAAAGCTGTCGAAAATATCTTTACCCTGAACTTCAGGGTTAAAATACTGTACGAGTTGAACTATGCTCTGCTCTATAAGATTTTTCATAATGCCATAGCTGTTTTCTATTTTTCCTCTGAAATGCTGCGGGGCCTTTTTTCGCATTATATCTTTCAATTCCTGGAGATACACCCTCTTTATCTCCATAGAAAATTGATAAGAAATAAATTTCAGAAGGTTTTTCAATTTTTCTTCTTTTATTGATTTACTTGCCCTTTTCATATAATTATGGAACATATTTATTTCTGAGCCGAGCATAATGAGAATTGATAAGGCTGAGTTAAGGACAACAGAATGCTGTGATGTAATGTCAATGTGACTTAAGTACCTTAAAAACCTGAAGAGATAAATATATATCACGGAAATATATCTTTTTATTTCCTTATCTTTATATCGATTTTACAATTTCTGATATTTGAGGATTTTCGATTATGTCAAATTCAGGATTGATATCCGTTCTGAAGGGATTAAAATAAATGTTTTCTCTTATCTCTTTGCTTATAAGTTGACCTATATTTTTATAGCCGAGATATGATATTTTTTTAGACCTGAGAAGGTCGGTAACAATACCTTTAAGGTTTATAAAGGCATCATAAAGTAGATATAAACTTTTCCCGGGAGTATCCTGTCTGTACAAACCTTCTTTAAAAAGGTCTCTTGTATAATCATTTAGGAATTTTGTTTCGGTAAATTTCTGAAACAAGTATGCATTCTTTTTACTCTCAGGGATAATAACCTCGAGTAAGCCGAGGATTCTGAAAATGACATCCCTCACTGCAATAAGTTCATCATGAAAATTTTTTATTGTAAGGTCTTCATGGGATATGAGGAGATTTTCTGCATAAAAAAACCTGTCGAGCGACCTGAGCAGTGCATCAAGTTCTGAATAGATTCTTTTATGTTCTCTTTTTGATTCCGAAACCCAGTTCCCGTTCTTCTTCATTTATAATCGTCTTCTGAATTTATGGATGGCTTCATTATGTACGTCTCCCGCTGCCTCTTTAAAGCCCTCGGAAAGTGTGGGGTGGGCATGAATTGTTTCGGAAATATCTCTGGTTTTTAGACCTGCTTTTATAGCAATCGCTGCTTCATGAATTAAATCAGATGCATGAGGGCCTATGATGTGTACACCTAATATTCTGTCTGTTTTGGATTCAGATACTATTTTAATAAGGCCTTCTATTTCTCCGATGGCATGGGCTTTGCCCAGTGCCCTGAACTCAAAATGGCCGGTTTTGACACTAATACCTTTCTCCTGCGCCTGATATTCCTTAAGACCTACAGAAGCTATTTCAGGTGAAGTAAATATGGTGGAGGGCACAACATTATAATCTATGCTCTCATTCCCATCCACCGCATTTTTTGCAGCTATAATACCTTCCCTTGAAGCAACATGCGCAAGAAGCAACCCCCCTTTAACATCCCCGACAGCATATACGCCGGGGATATTTGTTTCCATTTTATCATTGACAACAATCTCGCCTTTATCACCTGTTTCGATTCCTGCTTCCTCCAATCCAATATCATTACTATTAAAGGTTCTTCCGACAGATACAAGTACCTTCTCAGCTACTATTTCTTCACCATTTGAAAGAAGAGTATGTACGCAATCATTTTTTATGCTCATTTTTTCCACCTTAACTCCTGTGTACAGCTTTATCTTTTTTTTCTTGAGTTCTTTTTCAAGAATTCTGGATATATCAATATCTTCTTCGGGTACCGCTCTGGGAAGCAATTCGATTATTGTTATTTCTGATCCGAATGCTCTGTAAATAAAGGCAAATTCGCAGCCGACTGCTCCAGCTCCCAAAATAACCAGACTCTTTGGTATATTTCTAAGATGTACAGCATCATCGCTTGAAATTATTCTATCCCCATCAAAAGGGAATTCTGGCAACAGGGCAGGGCGTGACCCTGTTGCTATGATTATTCTGTAAGCATTAATTTTTTCCTTCGATCCATTCCTGGATACGACAGTAATATCATCAGGAGAGCTAAGAGAACCTCTACCTTCCTTAAGTGTTATTCCCCAGCTTTTAAACAGGTTTTTGATAGCTTTTACCTGGGTATTAACTATTTTATTTTTTCTTTCGATAATTTTTGAAAAATTTGGAATTATTTCACCTTTGATATCTATTCCAAAATCTTCCAAATGGCGGGTTTTGGTTAGTATCTCGGAGGATGCAATAAGGGATTTTGTAGGTATGCAGCCCCAGTTAAGACATGTACCACCAACTTCTTCTTCCTCGATTACAGTTACTTGTGCACCTAACTGAGCGGCCTTAATAGCCGCAACATATCCGCCTGGTCCTGCACCGAGTACAGCTAATTTCATTTCGATTCTTCTTCAACATATTTTGCATACTCAGAAGCATCCATTAAATCATCAATTTCGGACATGTCTTCAATCTCGATAGCAGCTATCCATCCTTTACCATATGGATCTTCATTTATTGTCTCCGGTGATTCTGAAAGGTTTTCATTTACTTCTATAACTTTTCCGCTTATAGGAGCGATCAGTGATGAAGTGGTTTTTGTCGATTCTATCTCACCGAACTCGTTGTTAGCTTCTAAATCCATATCAACATCAGGCAGATCAATATAAACAATATCACCGAGTGCAATCTGAGCATAGTCAGTAATCCCGACTATTGCTTTTTTACCGGAAACCTTTACCCATGTGTGCTCTTTATGATATCTGAGATTATCAGGGTCCATTTATCCCTCCTTTTTAAAATTTTTCTGAGTTCAAATTTCTTATCATAGGATTTTCTTCTTTGTCAAGGAAGTACATCAACTTGACAGTTTTTCATAACAATTTTTATAATTTATTTTATATTATAAACTTTTAATAATAAAAATAATGAAAGTACTAATTCCTGATATACCAAAAGAAGGGCTAGACTTAGAATTACAGGAGTCAATCGAATCTGATGCCATTGTAACACCTATAATAGCACGATTAAAGATTGAAAAAGCAGGGGCTGAGATTATAATAAAGGGTGATCTGGAAGTCGAAATAAAGCTTCAGTGTAGCAGGTGCCTTAAAGATTTCTGTAAAATAATGTCTATTCCTATTGATGTTGTATATCACCCGGTTGAAGAACTCAAAGACGAAGAGATGCACGAAATCAAGTTTGAAGAACTCGATATGGATTTTTATTCGGGTGTAGAGCTTGATTTATTAAATCTGATAAATGAGCAGATAATACTTAATTTACCAATGAAGCCTCTTTGCAGTGATTTGTGTAAAGGCATATGCGTAAAATGTGGTGAAGATCTTAACGAAAGCGTCTGTAATTGCATCAGGGATGATACAGATCCAAGGCTTGAGGTTCTGAAGAAATTGCTGGATAAGGAAGCATAATAGGAATATGTAAAAAAGCTTTAACCTAGTGTGCTGTCCCATAAATAGACTTGCGTGCGTATTCTGTCATTCCTGCGGAAGCAGGTATCCAGAGAAATCAAGGACTGGATTCCGCGTTTATTGTAAGCATATTACTTAGTTTGAAAGGAGAAAAAAATGGCTAATCCAACCCATAGACATACAAGGTCAAGGAGAGATAAAAGAAGAGCCAACTGGAAAGGACAGCTACCCAATCTCAGCTTATGTCCTGATTGTAACGAATTAAAGATATCATTTAAAGTCTGTCCGAATTGCGGGGCATATCGTGGCCGTAAGGTACTGTCTGTAGTTGAAAAAGAAGCATGAGAATAGCCCTTGATGCGATGGGAGGCGATTATGCCCCTGCTGTTAATATCGAGGGCGCTGTTGAAACCGTTAACAATTTTGAGGATACTCAGATTATCCTCGTTGGTGATGAGCAAACTCTAAAAAGAGACCTTGACAATAAAAGATATCCTCCCAAGAGTATATCAATAAAGCATGCCTCACAGTTTGTCAGAATGGATGAATCTCCTTCTTTTGCAATAAGAAAGAAAAAAGATTCATCTATAAGAAGGGGAATGGAGCTTGTAAAAAACGGTGAGGCGGATGCTTTTGTAAGTGCCGGTCACTCCGGTGTTGTAATGGCTACAGCTTTATTACTGCTTGGCACAGCAGATTTAGTTGATAGGCCAGCTATAGCAGCAATAATGCCGACTTTGAGGTCACCTTTTGTTTTGATCGATGCAGGTGCAAATCTTCACTGTACCCCTCGTAACCTTCTTCAATTTGCTTTAATGGGCAGTACATATTGCAGGCTTATTCTCGGAAGGCCGGAGCCCAGGATTGCGTTAATTAGCACCGGAGAAGAGGATACAAAGGGGAACGAGCTTACAAAGGAAACCTTTAAACTTCTTAAAGAAGCTGACATAAATTTTATTGGTAACGTCGATGGTAAAGATATATTTACAGGTGATACAGATGTTATTGTATGTGATGGATTTACAGGTAATATTATTTTGAAGACAAGCGAGGGGCTTGCTGACGCTCTCATTAAAATGCTCAAGAGAGAGGTTGCTAATCTAACGGCAGGACGTATAGGGTATCTTTTAATGAAACCTGCTTTGAAGAAATTCAAAAAGAAAACAGATTATGATGAATATGGAGGGGCACCGCTTCTCGGGATTAACGGGACATGTATAATAAGTCATGGGCGATCAACGGCAAAAGCAATCAGGAATGCCATAAGGGTTGCGGCAGATTTTGCGAAGAAAAAGGTCTATGAAATTATTTCATCTGCAATAGAAAAGGACATATCACACCATGAAAGGATTAAAGTTGCCAAGAAGTAGAATAATCGCGACCGGATCATATCTCCCCGATAAGATTCTTACGAATCGAGACCTTGAAAAGATGCTTGATACCTCTGATGAATGGATTACAGAAAGGACGGGAATTAAGGAAAGAAGAATAGCTGATGAGAGTCAGGCTGCATCAGACCTTGCGTATGAAGCATCAAAGGTAGCTCTTGATAGAGCTGGATTAAGGCCGGAAGATATAGACATGATTATTGTTGCAACGGTGTCCGGCGACATGCCTTTCCCTTCAACAGCATGTTTTCTTCAGGCTAAACTGGGCGCTTCAAATGCTGTTGGGTTCGATATAAATGCAGCATGTTCAGGATTCCTATACGGCTTCTGCATTGCAGACAGTTTTATTAAATCAGAAATGTATAAAAGAATCCTGGTTGTCGGAACAGAAGTGCTTTCAAAGATTACGGACTGGCATGACAGAACAACATGTGTTCTTTTTGGTGACGGGGCCGGTGCTGCAATTCTTGAACCGACGGACGAAGACAGAGGTATTCTCTCAGTGCATATAAATTCTGATGGAAGGATGTGGGATCTCTTACACATTCCGGGAGGTGGTTCCAGGAATCCCACTGCCGCAGAAACTGTCGAAAAAAGACTTCATTACATTAAGATGAAAGGCAATGAAACTTTTAAAGTTGCGGTAAGAACACTGGAAGACCTTGTATTACGAACACTTGAGGAACAGGGGTTGAAGCCTTCACAGCTTTCACTTCTTGTTCTGCATCAGGCGAATCTGAGAATAATACAGGCAACTGCCGAAAGGTTGGGTTTGCCCATGTCAAAATTTATTGTAAACTTATATAAATATGGGAATACTTCAGCTGCTTCCATTCCTATTGCCCTGGATGAAGCTTTAATATCCGGAAGGATAAAAAATGGAGATTATATTCTTTTTGAGGCATTCGGCGGCGGTCTTACATGGTCTTCTGTATTAATAAAGTGGTGATCTCCTGCCCTGTGCATCGAGGAGCCGTCTGACCGCTGACAGGAGTTCAATACTTTCAAAAGGTTTCCTGATAAACACATCGACCATGTCTTTTGTAATTTTTTCATCGCTGTAGCCGGAAATGATGATTATCTTGATATCCGGTTTTATTTCTTTCAATTGTTTTATTAGTTCTCCTCCTTCCATCAGTGGCATAAGTACGTCTGTTATTACAAGCGAAATTTTTCCGGAAAGATTCCTGAATATGTCAATTGCTGTCAGGGAGTTATTTGCAGACGTAACAGTATATCCATGCGTTTCAAGGATATCCTTAATAAAGTTTAATACGTCTTTATCATCATCGACTACAAGTATATTTTCATGTCCTTCTATCGAAAAGATTTGTGGTTTTGTAACCCTGTGAACAACTCTTTCTGAAACAGGGAGGTATATGTCAAAAATTGTGCCCTTGTCTATCTCACTTTGAACAGAAATATAGCCTCTGTGATCTTTGACAATCCCGTAAACCATAGCAAGTCCAAGGCCTGTTCCTTTCCCTTTCTCTTTAGTTGTGAAGAAAGGATCAAATACTTTATTGATTATATTTTTAGGTATGCCACAGCCTGTGTCAGACACGGTTAATACGACATATTTTCCTTGTTCTATGTAAGCCGGCGTATCGGTTTTATCCTTTCCAATCTCGATTATGTCAGTTTTTATTGTTATAAGGCCTCCGTCAGGCATTGCATCCTTTGCATTAACTATGAGGTTCATAATAACCTGCTCGACCTGATTCGGATCTCCTTCGATAATTGGATTATTACTGCACAGATTTATCTTCAATCCTATCTTCTTGTCAAGCACACCCTCAAAGAGTTTAACTGAATCATTGATTACATGATGCAGGTTTAAAGGAAGGATTTCATGTTTTTCTCTCCTTGCAAAACCCAGGAGTTTCGAGACCATTACTCCTGCCTTTCTTGCAGAACTCTCAATATTTTCTACCTTCTGTTTTGATGAGTCATCAAGATTGCTGTATTCAATCAACAATTCTGAATATCCGAGAATCGTGGTCAAAATATTATTGAAGTTATGAGCGATGCCTCCGGCGAGTGCGCCGACTGATTCCATTTTCTGTGAATGTATCAACTGCTCCTGAATCTTCTTCTTTTCAGTTATATCCCTGCAGAAGCATTGGATATATGTCTGGCCTTCGCTATCTATACGGTTTGAGCTGATTTCTAAAAGAACCTTCTCACCGTCTTTTCTATAATGTTCTGTTTCATAAGTAAGCGTTTCACCATTTAAAATTCTCGATAACCTCTCATTAATTTTTTCCTTGTCTGCTTTTACTTCAAGAAGCCCGATATTTACACCTGCTAAAGCATTTCCGGTAAAGCCATGTAGGTCGCATGCCATTTTATTAACGTTAACAATCGCACCGTTGTTATCAAGCACCATAATTCCTTCGGTAGCATTGTCAAAAATTGACCTGTGCCATTTTTCTGAGATGGCAAGCTCCTTTGTTCTTTGTTGGACAAGTTCTTCAAGCTGGGTGGAGTAAGTTTTAAGTTGTTTCTGTTCTTGGGAAAGGTCATATTCGAGGGAAAGCTTTTTGAGGTGAATCTTGTAATTGATATGTCTCCAGATAAGTACACTCATGAGGGTAGCAAAGAGAAAGATGTTATTGTTCATAAAGACGCGCATGTTCGTGATCTGGTCCAAGACTAAGATAGGAATCAGATAAATAGCATAGATGATTGAAGCGAGAAGTAAGGATATTCTGAGAGAGAAGGGGAGCAATCCGAAGAGGAAGATAAACACGATGATCATGCCCGCGTAATAGGTCGACTGATGACCCCCAAAAGAAAGTATCATCAACTCGACCATAGACGAAACTATGACGGTGCCCATTATGAGGAAGAAGAGGGGATATTTTTTTACTCTTTTGAATATGAAATATAATGTCACGTAGAGTAAGGTAGCGACCAACCGATAAACAAGGAAGGTTCTAAAATTCTCGGGTGTCACAAAATAATCGAGCAGACTCAACAACAATATTGCTGGGGCACCGATGAGAAAGAGTAAACCGGTGAACGACCGGATTGTTTCCAATAGCTCCTGCTGTATATATTTATCTTTGTCCACTAGTTTTTATTTTATCAAAAATGAGATGTTTTGCCTATTTACCTCTCTCCTTATAAGAATCTTCGCGGTGTCATACCCAACATACGCCACTCCAGAGATTCCTACTCCAAGTGTAGTCCAATGTCCTGTCAAATAGAGCCCCTCTGTATACGAGCACTTTCTCAGGCCCGGGACTGCTAATTGCGAAGGTATACCAGCCCAGCCAAAGGAGGCACCTTTATAGTTTAAAGTATATCTGTTTAAGGTAGATGGAGTGGATGCGTCTTTATATACGATATGGGCTGTGAGATTCGGAATCAAATCTCTCTCTATTCTCTCTATTAGATATTCCGATAATCTTTGCTTGTGATCCTTCCAATAGGTTTTGTTTTTAAATGGTACAGGAATGATTGCTATGATAACCGGGGTATCCCGGGAGGCTCGCAGCATATATCCGCCGTAGCCTTCGAAGTCGCCTTTTAGTACTGACCGGTATGCCTTCTCTATGTCATAGTATCTAAAAAAGGAAAGGGTGGTTCCTGGTCTCGGCAGGGTTTCAAAATGACCGTCTATGCCCATATAGACAATGAAATTCGATATAGAGGGCACCATCTTCTTTAATCTCTGAGAGAACTCTCTCTCAACCTTTCTCCCGCCTATGAGTTTGAAAAAAGTCTGTCTGGCATCACAGTTCGAAATCACATATCTTGAAGGCATGAAGCCGTCTTTTTCTGAGATTACGCCCGTAACTCTATTCTCTCTTACTCGTATTTTTTTGATAGGACAGGAGAGTCTCAACTCACCGCCGAACTCTTTTAATCTCTCTGCTAAAGCATCAGGCAGCGCCTGCATGCCACCTTCGGGATAATACCCACCGTCAAATAAAAATTCGGAGAAGAGTTTTGCTCCTATGAAGGCAGATATCATGGACGAAGGCAAACCTCCGATTCCCAGAAATGGAAAGGATAGGATCGACTTCAACTTTACATTAGTTAAATATTGATCTAATAATTCTTTGAAGGTACGGTTCTTCATTCTAGAGAAGGAGTTAGGATCGGTATCCATTAACAGGGTGAAGAAATTCCTGATATTAGTGCGATCTTCAGGAAACATTCTTTGAAATCCCTCTGTGGTCCTTTCGAAATCATTCCAGAAGATGACTTCATAATCAGGTGTCATTATAATATCTGAAGGGTCGGGTCTTATTATATTTAATTTTTTATCTACTTCTAAGTCTTGAAGGATTTTTCTCATCATTCCATCTTTTCTGTAAGATCCAAAACAGTGAGGAGCAGCATCAAAAGTAAAACCCTGTCTTGTAAAGGATGTGCAATAACCTCCCGGTTTATAATGCTGCTCGCAGATAAGCACCTTCATGCCAGCCTTTGCGAGATAACATCCGCATACAAGGCCTCCTATGCCAGCACCTATGATTATGGCGTCATACATATTTTATTACGCTTTACCATACTATAAACGGCGAATTCGATGCCGATGAGGCTCAACAACACAGAATAAATGTTTTAATTCCTCTTCGGTATGTTCCTGAAAGAGACGATAAAGTTCCCGATGTACATCTTCAACAGTTATTGGAGTAACTCTTAGAAGAATGACTCCAGTATTTAATGATTCTTCTAAGAAAACAAGTGCCCCAAAATCCTTATCCCTTGTAATAAGCAACCGATTTGTTTCAATAGTTTTCTTTAGTAAATCTCTATCTGCTGCTTGTTGCATACCAAGCTCTTTAGCGGTTATTGCATCATGGCCCCATTTTTTAAGCTGTTCTACTGTTATTTTATACACGTCCTGATCTGTAAGTAGACGCATTAAGTTTTTCCAACATGAATTTCTTCCGAACAAACCAAATCTGTTGCATATCTAACACAAGCTTTAACATCTTCAATCTCAAGGTCGGGATAATATTTTTCCACAATTTCGCTAAAAGGAATGTTTTCCTGAACTAATTCAAGCACATTTTCTACTGGAATTCGTGTGCCAGCCACACAAGGCTTTCCAAAGTGAATTTCAGGATCAATTACTATCCGCTCTTTATAGGTTTTTTTGCTGACCATTTTTCTTCTCCTTCTTCTTGATTTCCTCAAAAATAACTTAGCATTTTGGATGTTAATTAACAAGTATTAAATGCTCATGACGTCCCATTTTTCCTGCCTTTGCCAGATAACATCTACAAACAAGGCCGCTTATGTCCGTACCTATGATTACAGCATCATACATATCTTTTAAATCCCGAATTCTAATATCTAAATCCTAAACAAACCCTCATGCCACAAGTGGCACAAGGAAACATGAAAATATAACACCCTCCCCTTTATCCCCTCCCATCAAGGGATGGGTACACACCCCTGCACCCCTCACCCTCACCCTTACCCTCTCCCCTTGTGGGAGAGGGTAAGGGTGAGGGTGAGGGGTATTTTCGGGTCAATGACATTTTTGGACAAGTTCAAAATATTCAAATTCAAATTATCAAACTTGAGACTTCATTAATAAGTTTTCTAAAGTTTTCTATAATCTCTTTAAAATTGTCATATATGAAACCGTAGTCTATCTCTTCATAGCGATGGACCATTCTGTTTCTGAGCCCGATTAGTTTGATAAGATGGAGTGCTAACTCCTCTGATATAAGCTTATGCCTTTGCAATAATTCAAAACACGAACTGTATTCGGCTGGTGCCCTTTTTAGCCTTTTTGCTGCAATATGGTAGCAGATGTTAATAGATGCTTCCGAAGCAATAAGAAGATGGGAACGGGCTATATGGATAAAATCCTCATTCGAAAGAAATGAATTTTTGTCAATCTTTGTAAACTCAGAAAGTCTATCAATAGCCTTTTGTATATCCTCAAATCTTGCTTTTATCTTAACCTTATCCAAACTCATCTTTCTATATAAGCCTCCTTGAAGTAGTGATTAAATACAGAGGCTATATCATTGTATTTTAAAGAAACATATACTACGAAATCAGTCCATAAATCTTCATCTCTTATAAAAAGCAATTCACCCTGAATAACATTATGCACAAATAAAATATCTGATTTATTTATAACTCTTAAATCAACTGGATATTTGTACTGGAGACATTTTTCCAATTCAATGGATAACTCAATTTCATATTTCAAACAATCGGCGTCTTTATAATCTATGAGGTAAATACCTATATCTATATCTCTGAAAAAAGGCATCTCGGGTTCAATAAATGAACCATAAATATAGGCAAAGGCAATTTCATTATGTTTTTCTAATTCCGCCTTTATAAGATGTTTTATTTCCTGTTTTTCATCAGTTGTAAGGCTATATGTCTTAAAGCTGTTCATAATTATATTCTTACATGCTTCTTTTTCAATATTTCCAGCCATTCCAAGGTTATTCTCCTTGTTAATTTATTCTATAAATTTTTTAACCACTAAACAAGCATTATTCCCACCAAAAGCATAAGAATTATTCAAAGCTATATTTACAGGATGTTGCCTTGATTTATTTGGAACGCAATCTATATCACATTCGGGGTCGGGTGTCTCATAATTTATAGTTGGAGGAATAATGTCATTTTTTACTGCAAGTGCACATGCAATTGCCTCAAGTGCTGATGCAGCACCCATTGGATGTCCGAGCATTGATTTTATAGAGCTTACAGGCATTTTTTTATATAGTGGTCCAAAGACCTCTTTAATTGCAGCACATTCCGTTTTATCATTAGAAGTTGTTCCAGTTCCATGCGCACATATATAATCTACATCTTCTGTTTCGATTTTAGCTTCACGCATTGCTTTTATCATACATTCCGAAATACCGTCGACAGAAGGTTGCGTCATATGCTCTGCATCACAGCTTAGACCATAACCTGATATCTCAGCATATATAGGTGCATTTCTTCTTATAGCAATTTCCAGTAATTCAAGAACAAGAATCCCAGCACCTTCAGCTACCATCATACCTTTTCTGTTTTTATCAAAAGGCTGACACTTTTCAGGAGCAGATACAGAAAATTGATTGAACCCTGTGAAAGATATCCGTGAGAAAGGGTCTGAACCTCCGGCAATAATAACGTCAGCCCTTTTAGAACGTATAAGATCAAAGCCATAACCTATAGCATAATTGCCTGCTGCACAGGCAGTGGAAAACATAAAATTAGGACCATTTAAATCAAATTCTCTTGCTATCGTTGAAGGAGTAGTATGAGGTGGCAGTTGACTTATTAATTCTTTGCCTATTTCTTTATTACTGATTATTCTATCATTAATATGCTCAATAGCCTGTATCGACCCTGTAGTTGTTCCTATACAGATGCCAACCCTCCCCCTCGCCCCCTCCCCTTGAGGGAGGGGGAGGGGGGAGGGGTAATTTTCTTGGGACAAATAAGCATCCTCAATTGCAAGCTTTGCTGCTGCAAAGGCGAGTTGTGATGATCTGTTAAGTAATTTAATTTTTTCTTCTGGAATGAATTCTTCAGGCTTAAAGTTTTTAACTTCGCCGCCGTTGTGAGTAATGTGATTAGTGGTATCAAAAGATGTCACAGGACTTATTCCTGATTTCCCTTTGAGAAGATTGTCCCAGAATTCCTCCCAGCCTATACCGATGGAAGAGATAACACCGAGACCGGTTATAACTACACGATGATTGTTGAGCATATTACTCCATTACTCTTATTATTAATAAAGAAATTTATCTTACCCCCCTCACTATTTGTCAAAACTTCATTAGATTTTTAGCTATATTTTGCAGCCTGTTCAATTATTAGTCACCCCCACCCTTACCCTCCCCCGTCAATGGGGAGGGGATTAATATGTACTTCTCCGTCAAGGGGGAGGGAATAATTGACCTTTCTCCTTGACACTAAAAACAAGTTCTGCTTCTGAAACTTTTTTATCATTAACAAATGCTTCTGCTGATACATAAGCACCGGTTGGCAGTGATTTTACGTTCACCGCGTTTATTTTTAACTGGTCTCCAGGGACTACCGGATGGTAGAACCTTGCTTTAACTGATCCGAGAAAATAGATTGGTTTGCTAAAGGGGGGTGAGGAAGGATTATTTTCTTTTTGCCCGACAGCAAACATAATTATTGCAGTCTGTGCCATGGCTTCTATAATTGCAACCCCGGGCATGATTGCGATATCAGGGAAATGACCGAGAAAGAATATGTCATTACCTGAAACATTTTTAACTGAGACTGCATGTTTACCCGGTTCAACTTCAAGAACCTTATCAATCATGATGAAGGGAAAACGTTGAGGGATGAGTTTTTTTATTTGTTCAAAATCAAGTTGCTTGCATCCTGGATCATGCATCGTGCTTTCCTAATATTATAGCTGCATTATTGCCATATGGATCAGATGATATTATAAGCACATTGTTTATATGTTTCTGTCTTGCTGTGTTTGGAACATAATCAAGGTCGCATTCAGGGTCTTTTTCAGTGTAATTAACTGTAGGTAAAACTATTCCTCTTTGCATCGCACCTATTGCAGCCACAATTGCCAATGCTCCTGAAGCAGAAAAAGACTCACCAACCATCGATTTAATCGAACTCACCGGAATATTATAAGCATGATTTCCGAAAACCTCTTTGATAACATTTGTTTCCATTCTGTCAAGTACTTTTGTTGAGTTCGCAGATGCAGAAATATAATCTATATTTTCAGGATGGAGAGATGCATCCTGTAAGGCGAGGGTAATGGCATTTCTTAATCCTTTTCCATCAACTATGAATTCCTCAACCCCTCTGTATCCCCCCTTACCAAGGGGGGAATTAAAGGGGGGTGATGGATCAAAAGAATTACCATAACCTGATATCTTTGCCATAATACTTGCACCTCTTCTTAATGCATGTTCTTCATCTTCAAGAATTAGGACAGCCGCTCCTTCAGAAAGGATTACACCGTTCCTTCTTGCATCAAATGGACAGCAAAGAGGTTCTGAACCATCAAATCCCGATAAACATCCGAGGTTGTGAAATCCGAGGAAAGTCTCTTCGCATAATTCTTCAACACCGCCTGCAAGAACAACATCCGCCCTGTTTAATTTTATAAAATCAGCAGCATATGAAACGGCATCAAGGCTTGCACAGAAGCCTGTAGATATAGTCGTATTGAACCCCTTTATCGTAAAACGTATTGAGACCTGACTTGCAGGAGAGTTTATAACTGTATTCGGAAAATGTGATGGGTTTACATATTTAGGGCCTTCGATGAGCCCTTCACGGTCGAACTGTGAGATACTATGGAGACTTCCAAAGGTTGTTCCGATAGAGACACCCGTAAGATGAGCATTCTCTTCTGTAATTTGCAGATTTGCATCTTCTATGGCAAGCTTAGCAGCAGAATTTATAAGTCTTGTGCTCCTGTCAAGTGTACGGAGTCCTTTTTTGCCCAGAAAGGCAACGGGGTCAAAATCACTAATTTCTCCTGCTATATGGACATTCAAAGCAGAGGTATCAAACAGAGTTATTTCTTTAAAACCTGTTTTACCCTTGAATAGTACATCCCAGAAATTTTCTTTCCCGATTCCTATGGAAGAGAGAATCCCAATACCTGTAATTACAACATTTCTATTCATTTATATTTACAAACCTTATAAAAAACTTTAAAAGAATACTCTAATTTATTAAATAATATAAGAAAACTATTTTTAAATCAACAATTACTGTCTGGCATCAGCAATTCCCGGTGAGTTTGCGAGGCATTGAGATTCCTCGCGGAGTTTATCCCGAACGGAAAGGAAAGATTCCTCACTTTGTTCGGAATGATAGAGAGAGGGAGTCAGAATGACAACAAGGGGTTTCGTAATGTCATTCTGAAAGAGCGAAGCGACTGAAGAATCTTACAGTTTTTTTATCGAGAATTGCTGGTCCGGCATTCATAGCGAACTCCGTTCCAATGGTTGATACGTTAACCCGTCATTCCCGCAAGCGAAGTGCGTCGGGAATCCTTCTGATTCCCCCTTATTAAAGGGGATAAAAGGGGGTTGTCTCTAAGAAAGATTCCAGACAAGCCGGAATGACTGAGAAAACCGATTCCTCGAAAAAACATTTTTGTTATTGAGCGGTTTCACGGAAGCATGACGCAACCCTGACAAAAACAGGACAGGCATCTTGCCTGACCTGTTTAAAATCGACCCGGCAAGATGCCTCTTGAGCAGAAGCTTACTACTGTTTAGATATTATGTAGAAAACAATTATCCCTGAATCTTCACGTGTCTCGGTTATTGAATAAATTGGAATTTTAGCATCTTCAAATATTCTCCAGAAATCTGCCTCGGTACGCTGCAAAAACCCGTCCCAGTCAACAATCCAATGGTAGTCATGATACCTGTATTTTTCTGCATCCTTAAAGGAAGTTATTAATACCCCTCCGGGTTTAAGCAGTCTGTAAAGGGCCTTTAAAAGATTAGCAAGGAAATCAGATTGCAGATAGTCAAAAAACCCGACACTATAAATGATGTCCTGATTTCCGAATTCATTCATATTTAACTCATCGTCGAACATCCTGAGTGCATTGTACTTACGAAGTACAATCTGATTTGATGTAAGAGGTGAAATATTAGTATACGATAAACGGCTTGCAGCAAAAGCAAGGGCATCATTGTCCAAATCTATACATGTGAATTTAGCACCTGATTTTTCAATATCATGCGCTAATGTAGAAACCTCACGGCACGAACCGCATGCAATATTCAAGACAGAAGGTTGTTGTCTCTTTTGTAGTTCATCTTTTAGTATGTTTTCGAGCTTTTTTATCCTGTTTCTTACAGCATGAGCAAGATCTGCATTCAGTAAATACAAATCAAGATAATATCCTATGCCTTCAGATAGAGGGCTATTCTTATAGCCAGTTTCCAGTGTTTTATAATCCCCCTGGTATCCCTGAGGCCATGTTCGCGCACGGTTTATACAATAACTTTTAGACAAAATTGGGTTGGTTTTTTCTCTGAAGCGTGTACGAGCGTCACGAATTATTTCTTTGTCTTTCACTGCCATCTCGAATTCTTTACAGTAAATCAATACTTCATCGATAGCTTTAATTGTTGCCTGTAAAAGTTCTTCCGGATTTTCCTCAGGATCGAGACATCTTTTTTCTATTTCTTCAAGTCTCTGATTGAATATTTCCGTTGCTTCATTAAGGCGTTTGACTTGTGTTACTTCTAACTCAACTCCAACTCTATAACCATCGTCAAGCTTTGCACACCATTTTACAAAACCAGCTTTATCTGCTATCACTTCATTGAACCAGAGCAAATGGCCGGGTTCCAGAGGATAGTCTGTATAGATACCTACTCCAGTTTCACTGATGTCAAAGGTATTTCCCTTTAAATTCAGCAACTTTCGTTCTTTGGAATCGAGTGTACTGATGGAATAATTGATAATCTGAGAAAAAGGCCTTCTTTCATATTTTCTTGAATCTTTATTCATATTTTGCATAACTTACTCCTCCGCTACGCCACCTCTTTTAATTTCTTGCGAATATAATGCAAAAATTTAAAACCGGGATGTTTAGAGATACATGTGATGCCTACCTCCTTTCATATAAAGGTCTATTTAATAATCTGGATGTTATTTCACTTCTTTACCAAATTTCTCCATGAACGGCTTTACAAGGTCAATCGGTACAGGAAATATTATTGTCGAATTTTTCTCTGTAGCAATCTCAGTTAATGTCTGCAGGAACCTGAGCTGAAGTGCGGATGGTGAGGTTGCGATAATAGTTGCGGCATCAGTAAGTCTCTGGGCAGCCTGAAATTCTCCTTCTGCATGGATGACTTTTGCCCTTCTCTCACGTTCTGCTTCTGCCTGTTTTGCTATCGCTCTCTGCATCTCTTCAGGCAGATCAACATTCTTAACCTCAACTGCAGTAACCTTTATCCCCCATGGTTCTGTCTGAAAATCTATAACCTTCTGAAGTTCAGCGTTTACCTCTTCCCTCTTTGCAAGCAGGTCATCGAGCTGACTCTGGCCAAGAATACTCCTTAAGGTTGTCTGTGCAATCTGAGAGGTCGCAAAGTAAAAATCCTCTACCTCTGTTATGGCCTTAATCGGACCCATTACCCTGAAATAAATTACAGCGTTTACTTTTACTGTAATATTGTCCTTGGTAATAATATCCTGGGCTGGGACATCCATAGTAACGATACGGAGGCTTACCCTGACAAGTTTATCGATTATCGGCCAGATTATGACCAGACCCGGGCCCTTAACAGGAATAATCCTCCCAAGCCTGAATACAACCCCACGCTCATATTCTTTTAAGATTTTTATCGCACTTGAAAGGAAATAAACTATAAGAAAGATTAATAAGAGAAAACCCATGAAAGATGGTGGTATATATGGCATAATTACCTCCTTTTAAAAAGTTTGTACGGTTACTTGAGTTTCTCGTGTTGATTGAGTTAAAAAGACCTGATAAACTGTATAAACTCAGTAAAACCAAGAAACCCGATTAACTTGATTTTTTTACTTTAACCTTCAATCCTGAAACAGACTCTACTATTATTTTTTCGCCTTTTGAAATCAATT
>JACUUX010000037.1 GCA_014859105.1 Nitrospirota bacterium | reverse complement strand
AATTATACAGAGGGAAATTTTAAATGTCAAGTTATTTATGCGACAATACACTAGATTATAGGAACAATCAGCAGTGCAACAATGTTGATAACCTTGATCATCGGGTTGATAGCCGGTCCTGCAGTATCCTTGTACGGGTCACCAACCGTGTCACCTGTTACAGAGGCTTTATGTCCCTCGCTCCCCTTCTTGTGTACGACACCTTTGGAATCGGTAACGCCATCTTCAAAGGATTTCTTGGCATTGTCCCATGCGCCTCCGCCGCTTGTCATGGCAATAGCCTGGAACAATCCTGTGACGATGCTGCCGATGAGGACTCCTCCGAGCGCTTCCCTTCCTAAAAGGAGACCAACTATCAACGGTACGCCAACAGGGATAAGGGCAGGTAGCATCATCTGTTTGATTGCGCCCTTTGTTACAATGTCAACACAGGTTCCATATTCGGGTTTCGCCTTTCCTTCCATGATACCGGGGATTTCCCTGAACTGCCTCCTGACCTCTTCGACAACTCCACCGGCAGCCTTACCAACTGCCTCCATGAGAAGAGATCCGAAATAATACGGAAGCAACCCACCGATAAAGAGTCCGACCAGAACCAGCGGGTTTGAAAGTTCAAATGAAAGCGCCTCCCCAAAAGACCGTGAATACTCTGCAAACAGAACTAATGCGGCAAGACCTGCGGAACCGATAGCATAACCCTTTGTAACTGCCTTTGTCGTGTTACCGACAGCATCGAGCGGGTCTGTGATGCCACGGATCTCATCTGGCAGTTCTGCCATCTCTGCAATTCCTCCTGCATTGTCAGTAATCGGACCATATGAATCAATGGCCACGACAATACCGGTCATGGAGAGCATCGAGACCGCTGAAAGACCGATTGCAAAAAGCCCTGCTACCGACTGCTCAGCAGTAAGCCCTGTAAACCCCCCGGCGCCAATGTAGAACGCCCAAATGATCGCTCCACAAATGACGAGAACAGGCGCACCTGTTGACTTCATACTGACAGCAAGCCCTGCAATAACATTTGTTCCATGACCTGTAAGGCTTGCTTGTGCTATATGTTTAACAGGAGAATAACTGGTAGATGTGAAATATTCTGTGATCATAACGATAAGGCCGGTTAACAAAAGGCCGATCAGGGCTGTTGTAAAGACCCCTAACTGCGTAAAAGCCGGTTCAACACCCTCAAGTTTCAGGAACCATCCGGCTACGAAATAGAACGCTATTGCAGCCAGGATGCCAGATACTGCCAATCCCTTATAGAGGGCTCCCATGATATACTGGCTTTTGCCCAGGCGCACAAAATACGTCCCTATGACAGAAGCCACGATTGAAATACCACCGATGAGAATCGGAAATTCAACCCAAGGGCTTTCCGCTCCGAAAGCTGTCTTTGCAAGGAGCATTGCAGCAACCAGGGTAACTGTGTATGTTTCATAAAGGTCTGCTGCCATTCCTGCACAGTCACCGACATTATCACCCACGTTGTCTGCGATAACTGCCGGGTTCCTCGGGTCATCCTCAGGAATTCCTGCCTCGACCTTACCGACAAGGTCTGCACCAACGTCAGCGGCCTTTGTGTAAATACCGCCTGCGATACGGGCAAAGACGCTCATGAGAGAGCAGCCGAATCCAAGGCCGACAAGGGCATGGAAGGCATCTTCACCTACTGCGGACTTTGCAATAAAGTAGTAGCCGGAAATTCCAATAATTCCTAATCCAACAACCATGATACCGGTAACAGAACCACCTTTAAATGCAACATTCAGTGCTGCACCGAGTCCTTTGAATGCAGCCTGTGCCGTACGGACATTAGACCTGACGGTAACCATCATGCCTATATATCCGGCAAGGGCTGAACCCATTGCTCCAATGACAAAACCAATTGCCACCCACGGACCCAGGAAAAATAATAATGCAGTAAGTACCACACCTACAATTGCAACTGTCTTGTATTCACGATTAAGAAACGCAGTTGCTCCTTCTTTTACCGCGCCTGAGATCTCCTGCATACGGGCACTACCTGCATCCTGCTTGACTACCCATGCTGCGGTTATGAGCGCGTAGGCAACTCCAAAAGCACCACAGATTAAACCAAATAAAATGATTAGACTCATCTATCCCCCTCCTTTCAAATAATTTAAAAATCAAAACTGTTTTTAAAAGGAATTAAACAATTAAATTTTTCCCCGCCTATTTCACCCCCTTTTGGTACTTAAGATACTTAACAAATTTTAGGATTCTCTTTCTATGTGCTTTGCAAAAATCATCGCTGTTGCCCTGTATACCATATGTGCCATTTTTGAAAACGGAGCATACGCAAAAAGGAAAAAGACAACAACAAGGTGAGTAAAATATATTAAATATGCAAGCACCGCGATATCTGCCAATCTAAAAAGCTGAGCAAGAATGCCTGTGGCCATTACTAAAAAGACTATGGTTATGAAAAGCCAGTCATAATAACCGCCGGAACCTACCTTCTCTTTATTTTTTAACCTATCTCTTATAACCAGTGAAATACCGATAAGAAGAACAAGGGCACTTGCATTTGCAAGCCATTTTAACGGATCTGTTAAAGGATACGGTGACTCACCCAGCATCCAGCTAAATGGTTCTGCACCGAAAAGTTTCATGATCCCGGGGCCGTAAAGATACAGGACAGCCCATGCTGTTGTGATTGCAAGTCCGATAAAACTGTAAAATACTAAAAAATGTGCTATCTTTCGATTTTTGGTCACATTACATTTTTCAAAACGTTTATGTTCAAGTATTTCCCATATGGTTGCAATAATTGTGCTCCAGATATTACCTTTATTGACCGGACCTGCTAATCGTTTCATGTCTTTCCAGTATCTCGAAATACCTATGGCAAAACAAACTACAGCAAAAATAGCTACCGGTACGAAAACACCGTCAATGTATAAAGAAGGTAAGAATTTTGCAAAGGAAATCTGTCCTGCTTCATTTCTGGGTACATTTAATGGATTCAGGTGACCAAGTGAAGCAAGAATTAGAAGGAAGAGCACCGTAGGGATCGCAAAGAGAAAGGCAAGATGTTGTTTTTTACCAACAGCCTTCGCCAAAAAGTTAGGAACTGAATAATGTTCAATAGCTAGTTTTCTCACCGCATTAAGAACCTCTCCAGGTTTTGCTCCCCTTGGGCAATAGACAGTACAGTCGCTACACTGATGACAGAGCCATATATCAGGGTTGGGTAGAAGTTTATCCTTTAACCCCCATTGTGCGTATATCATTTCCTTTCTTGGAAAAGGTTTATCATCAGGAGCTAAGTTGCATACAACTGAACATGTAGCACATTGGAAACACTTTTTCAGGGATTCCCCTCCTCCTGCAATAATATCCTTTACAAACCCTAAATCCGGACTTATAACTTGCTCTGCCATTCTTTTACCTCCTAAAACCCTTTAAATGGATTTGGACCAAATTCCTTCAATTTCTCCAGAAACTCGTCTAATATTTGAGGTACTTTGTAATAATCTGCAATGGACAGCTGTGTCATCTGAACCCTTTCGGGCTCGAGCTGGAGTCTGCCAAGTGTTTCCGAAACTTTTGACAATCTGATTTTCGCAAGGTGACTTCCTGTAGCAAAATGGCACTGGTAATCCTCGCCATATTGACATCCTATAAGGAGTACACCGTCAACGCCCTTTGAAAGGGCGTCAGCTACCCATACCAGGTTCATTGAGCCTATGCATCTCAAAGGAACTACCCTCACGAAAGGAGTATAATTAAGGCGGAGTAGCCCGGCCATGTCCAGTGCAGGATATGCATCATTTTCACATGCAAAGACTATCGCCCTCAACTTTTCTTCATCTTCAGGAATCTCTATATTTTTGACCATATTACCTATCATATCAACAGAGTAGTTCTTAAAGCTAATAATCCTTTCAGGACATGCACCCAGACATATTGCGCAACGCCTGCAACGGGTCGGATTGTAAATGGGATTTCCCTTTTCGTCTTCATTAATAGCACCGAAGGGACATTCTTCTGTGCATCTCTTGCACTGGGTACATTTCTGCATAAAAAAGTCTGCATAGGATATATCCCCAGCCCTTGGATGAACTGCCTCCCCTCTGCCTGCTAATTCAACACACTGTATTGCCTTAAGAGCTGCCCCAGTGGCATCTTCAATAACAGAAGATATATCCATAGGTGCTCTCACAGGACCAGCAGCATAAACACCTGTTCTTCGAGTTTCATATGGAAAACAGATAAAGTTAGAGTCAGGGTATCCATAAGCTAAGGAAGGTAGCTCCCCTCCCTGTCTGTACCCAAGGTTTAGTATATCTGTTTCGATCATAACGTAGGGGATGAACTCGTCCCCTGGTTTTACCCCTGGCGGAAGTACTTCCTCACCAAGCCCGGTTACAGGTACCATGCCTGTTGCAAGGACAACAAGGTCAGCATTCACCTGGATTTTTTCACCTATAAGGGTATTTTCCGCATCAACTATGAGATTTTTATTTCCATCCTCTGAGATGCCTTTAACATCTCCTTTCGTCAAAAATATCCCTGGATCATTCTGCATACTCTTATAAAAATATTCATAATGTCCGGGGGTCCTCATGTCTCTATAGAATATATAAACCTTTGCTTCAGGATCCTGATTCCTTATATATTTTGCCTGTTTCAGAGATTCCATGCAGCAGGTTGCTGAACAATAGGGCAGATAATTCTCATCCCTTTGTCCAGCGCATAGTACGAATGCAACACTCTTTACAGGTTTACCATCAGAGGGACGTACAATTTCTCCTTTTGAGGCCAATTCCTCCATCATGACGTTGGTTATTACATTGGGATAATTTCCAAAACCGAGATGGGTAATCTTTGTGGCATCATAAGGAACGGTGCCAGAAGCCAGAACTACAGCACCAGCTTTAAAAGTCTCGACATTACCATTTTGTTTGATAGTAACATCATACATACCAGGGGAACCATCTATCTTTTCAATTAATGAAGATGTGTAAATCTTTATCTTTGGATTTTGTTGAATTTCTTTTATCAAGTCTTTAATTAATGGCTCCTCAAGGTCTGTATAGGGGGGTTTTGTTGGTGACTGCTTATAAAGTTTGGTCATCCATCCCCCCAGTGAATCGTTCTTCTCTACCAGGTAGACATCATAACCTGCCTTAGCTGTCTCATTGGCAGCAACAACTCCAGCAAGACCACCACCAACAACCAGTAAGTCTTTGCAGATATCCTCCACTTTATAGGATTCTGGAGCCTCCATCTTCTGCATCTTCAGAATTCCCATCCTTATGTAGTCTTCTGCCATCATCTGGGTCTCTTCATCATTTGGCGGGTGAGACCAGACAACTCCTTCCCTCAGGTTTACCCTTTCCACAAGTGGTATACCGAGATCAAAGACATCATAATTTACACGTGGTGAGCAGGCAGCAATCACAACTGCATTTACCCCTTCTGCTGCCATGTCATTTTTGATGAAATCGACTCCTTCTTTCTGACATAGGGATGGATGGGTTTTGACAACAGGGGCCTTCATCTTGGTGGCAACCTTTATTAATTGTTCTATATCGAGGGCCTTCCCTATCTCGCAATCTGTGCAGATATAAACTCCTATCTTTTTCTCCATGATTTACCTCCTCACCAACGATTGAATAGTCTTAAGAGCTGCCGCTGTAGCAGTCTGGACAGATGAGTAGACATCTATAGGCTTTAAGGCACACCCAGCAGCATACATCCCGGCAACTCCGGTATTTGATAAAATGAACCCATCTGTATCGCAAGATATCTCTGCAGGAGCCTTCCATTCCTTTGTGTTAGGAGCCATACCAGCAGCAAGGACAACAAGGTTTACTTTTTCATGAATCTTTTGCAATGTAAGTGCATCCTCTGCTGTAACTGTAAGGTCCTTTGTAGAAGGGTCTTCCTCTATCTTGGCAACCTTACCTTTAATAAACTTTATCTTTTCATCCTTCTGTGCCCTGAGGTAGAGCCTTTCAGCCCTCGCCGGTGTACGAATATCTATATAAAATATAAGTATCTCTGCATCAGGATATTGCTCCCGTATGTAGGTAGCCTGTTTTATAGAGGCAAGGCAGCACACAGAGGAGCAGTATGGAAGGTGATTTTCATCTCTGGAGCCAGCACACTGGACAAAGGCTATCCTTGAGGGCTCTTTTCCGTCAGAGGGGCGAAGGATTTTACCTTTAGTAGGGCCGCCCTGAGATGCAAGCCTCTCCATCATCATGTTAATTATGACATTTTGATACTTCCCGAATCCAAGATCATCAATTTTCGTGGCATCATAAGGGGTCCAACCCGTAGCCCAAACTATAGAGCCTACCTTTAATGAAAGGCTCTGAGCCTGCATATTAAGGTCAATAGCCTCATATGAACAAACCTCTACACACTTAGCACATTCTGCTTTCGTGCAGTACTTATCGTCAATAACATATCGCAATGGAAAGGCAAAGTCTTGAGGAAGATAAATGGCTTTTGTCTTATCCATACCAAAATTAAAATCATTTGGTCTTTCAACCGGACATACCTCAAGACATGCGCCGCAGGCAGTACAATTTTCATTCACACAACGGGGATTCAGCTTTATGGTTACATCAAAGTCTCCCTCTGAACCAGAAATCTTTTCTAACCCTGCTAACGTGTAAAATTTTATTCTAGGATTATTTTTAATTCTTCTGAAATTAATTTCCAGTCCGCAATTGGGCGGGCATAACTTTGGAAAGTATTTGTTCAGCTGGGTTACCCTTCCACCGAGGTATGGATTCTTTTCAATGAGGATAACCTCATATCCAACCTCTGCAGCCTCCAGAGCCGCAGTTATCCCGCTCATCCCTCCACCTACAACTAATATTTTTCCGGTTTTTTCCGCTGGCATGTTATTCCTCCATTAATGGTTGTATGCTTACTAATGAGACCATAAGTAATGTCACATTCGTAGATATTCTGTCATGCTGGCCTCTCCAGCGTCTTTCTTTAAGAAGGATTTTAGACAAGCTGGAATAACAGTCTATGTGGCCTTCCTTTTGGACTCTTAAGTAATGCATTTAAAATTTAAAAACTGTACGCGTAGAATTATTATATTATTAATTTATAAATTATAGTCCGAATTGTTTGTGACCTCACGTGGCTATTTATACAAAAATTACTTATATTTGTCAATAAAAAAATATCCGATAAAATAATTCTGGAAATTCTTGACTTTAATGCCGGATAAAAATAATAATTAAAAATGCAGAATAATATACCTGAATGCCCGCACTGCGGAAAAAAGATGAATAAATGTTATCAATCAGAAGGCCCTACTATGGAATACAGCCGTGGTTGGGATGGTTCGTTTCTTTACATTTGCTTCAATGACGATTGTCCTTATTTTGTTAAGGGCTGGGATTGGATGTTGAAAAAATATGGACGTAAGAGGTCCTACCGCCATGCATATGACCCTGCCACAGGTACATCATTCCCGATTCCGGTGGGTTCATACACAGCATTAAAGGGCAATATAATAGAGTAGAATCTTTTGAAAAGTCAACGACTTCTCGAAAGGTGATCGATGTCGGATTAAATGGTTAAGGAGGAAAATAATTATGGATAGCATGTTCTTTGTTCCTATCGGAGAAGAAGTTCCCGAAGATGAAGAAAAGGGGTCGAAAAAAGATATAACACAAACCTTATTAAAACCGGAAAGTAGATTCAAATTTTACTGTCATAAAGGTCTCTCATGCTTTAACAAATGTTGCATGGATACCACCATGCTTCTTACACCATACGATATCATCAGGATGAAAAATGCCCTGAAGATTCCTTCTGAAGAATTTTTAGCAAAATACACAACTACTCTAATTAAAGAAGATGGAGGATTCCCAGCTATTGTGCTAAAGATGAGAGATGACGAAAACAAAAGCTGTCCTTTTGTCACGCAAGAAGGATGCAGTATATATCAAGACCGGCCATGGTCATGCCGGAGTTATCCTTTACAACCTCAGAGCTCAAAGGATACCGACCGGTTAGGAAAGGAATTCTATTCAATAATGAAATGGCCTTTCTGCCTGGGTTTTGATGAGGATAAAGAGTGGACAGTTGAAGAGTGGAAAGAAGACCAGGGTCTCAACAACTATAATGAGGTGGATGCACTTTTTAAAGAGATAACTTTAGACGAAAATCTCACCAAAGAAGAAATACTCAATGAAGATATACAAAAGATGTTTCACATGGTTTGTTATGATATTGATAGGTTCAAGGAGTTTGTTTTTGAAAGTAAGTTCTTAAAAATTTTTGATGTTGAACAAGAGATCATTGAGAAGATAAAAAAAGATGATGTTGAATTGCTCAAGCTTGGATTCAAATGGTTGAAGTTTGGTCTCATTGATAGAAATGCTCTTAAAATAAGGGCTGAAATATTAGAGGCGAAGAAAAAATAGAAAGACACGCACTCCCCGGATTAATCACATTTTGAAGGACATTTGATCGTATCGAATGCGAGAAAGATTCGCTTTTCTTTTTCAGTCTTTTCTTCTAAGAGTTTTTTAAACTCAATTTGTTTTATTGCTTCTAAGGCATTCGCCTTTGAAGGTATTGTATCTAAACCATTGCCAATTACTTCGCCAGATATCGTATCAAGAACCTCTGCGTCTTCTCCGTTGGTCACCACAGCAAACGGAATCTGATAAAAATCAAGGATCCTTGCACAGGATATAACCTCTCTCTCCCTCGATACCAATGAACCACGAGCACATTTAATAATCATGAACCTTTTTTCTCCGGCACTCACAACCAGGTCTACCTTTGATTTATGTATTTCTTTGCCAACAACAATCTCGAATTCCGTATCAACCTCAATATCCTTTTTTGAATACCCCTTCTCCTGGACGAGGAGCCGTTCAATTTTCTGTCTGATTCTTTCATCATCTGAATCAAGAAACATCCGGCCTGTTATAAAATCGCGAATATCTGACAACAGATCCCTCCGCTCAATTCAATCAAAAAAAACTCCAGACACCGCAAAGGGTGTCTGGAGTTTATCGGCAGGTTTCCTTATTTAACTAACTCTATAACGGGAATCTTCTTTAGGGAGTATTCACCAGTCTTCGGGTCCATTGCGATGTTCACGAAAACCCTCCACTCAGGGTCTTTTATTGTAGGAATATCAGACCTGAAATAGTAGCCTGGCCATCTTGTCTCCTCGCGGAAGAGCATAGTTCTGATATGAACCTCTGCCTGAGCTGTCCTGTGTATATTCTCAAAACATCTCATAAGCTCATGGAGATTCTCTGCAGCAAGCTTTTCAGAGTCCTCTTTAAGCATCGCGAGTTTTTCAAGTCCCTTTTCCATAAGCTTTGCACTGGTGGTATATGCGCATGAGTACCCGCCTGCATACTCGTCCATGATCTTCTGAATCCTGTGCATGTACTGCCTCGGCTTCATGAATGCTGGATTGATATTCGGATCGCTCGATTTCGCATGGTTTTCCTCAAAGAGCTTCATAGGTCTATTGATTCTCTCTATGATAGCATCCAGCTGTGCCTTGTCAATCTTTGGCTCAGAAGGATTATCAACGATAAATGCGACAGCAGCTTTCGCAGCAATCCTTCCTTCTGTATGTGAGCCCGATGAGAACTTGTGGCTTGATGCACCGCATGCATCACCAGCAGCAAAGAGACCCTTTACCGTTGTCATACGGTTGTAACCCCAGAAGTATTCCTTCGGAGCAAGGTCTTCGGGACCACTGCACCATGCACCTGATGCACCTGAGTGTGAACCTATAAAGTAAGGCTCTGCGCCTGCTATCTCAGACGGCCTATCTTCAGGCCTTATGTTCTCACCAGCCCAGAGCAATGCCTGTGAAACAGTCATGTCAAGATAGTCCTCCCATGCCTCTGCCTCGAGTTCTTTCATCCTCTTCTTCCTTGCCTTTTCATCAGGGATGGCATCGCCAAAAGCAGCCATTGCCTCTGGTGTATGCATGTAGATTGGACCTTTACCTGCATTTACATCGAGCATTCCGAGCCAGTTTCTGAGGTTGGCAGGAACAGGCTTTACCTTTCCATACGGACCCCATTTCTCGAGCTCTGCTGCATTGGTAACCATATAATCTTCACCGAGGGCATTCTTTGCCTTGGCTTTGAAGAACAGGAACCATGCACCAACAGGTCCATAGCCATCCTTAAATCTCACAGGGATGAACCTTACTTCCTGGCAGGTCATCTCAGCGCCTGCCTTTATTGTGAAGTATGCGCTTGACCCTGAAGAAAATGGCGGATACCATGACCTTCCAAGACCCTCACCTACTGAACGGGGTCTAAATACACCAACTGCACCACCCATTGCTGCCATGACAGCCTTTGCCTTGAAAACATAGATTTTGTTTTCTCTTACGCTGAATCCGACAGCTCCAGCAATCCTGTCTCCGTCTAAGAGAGGCTCTAAGATGAATACTCTGTCAATAACTTCTCCTTTATCACCCATTTCAGCTAACGCATTCTTTGCAGCCTCGGCAACGATAACCTTGTATGATTCGCCGTTGATCATGATCTGCCACTTGCCGCCCCTTACTCTTTTGCCTGTCTCATGATCCCTCCAGAATGGCAGACCCCATTTCTCGAAGAGATTAACTGTACCGTCAACATGCCGTCCAATATCATAAACCAGGTCTTCCCTTGTAATACCCATGAGGTCACCGCGGACATATTTAACAAAACCCTCTGGTGTATTTTCTCCTTCCACAACTCCCATGTATGTATTGATTGCTGAAAGGCCCATTGCCACGGCACCACTTCTATCAGGTGTAGCCTTGTCAACCATGGTGACTTTCAAACCCTGTTTTTTTGCCCAGTATGCCGCCTCAACAGCCGCACCACAGGCAGCCATACCACCGCCACAAATCAATAAATCAGTACTAACTTCAACAGTTTCAAACTGTGCCATTTTTTCACCTCCTTTTTATTTCTTAATTGTTGGTAGCTCAAACCCCAGTGAATCTGGTTCTGTTGAAAGTCCGGGCTTCTTGAGATCACTCTCAGCCGTATTCATCCCGGCATGAGGCACTGCCTTCCCCTCTGGTGTAGTCCTGATAGGGAATTTAAATCGCTTAATAGTACCGTCTCTGAAACCGATTGTCCACATAATGTCTTCTGTTCCTCTGAGAGCAACGGCACTTGCGCCCATAGGCACAAAGTCAGCATAACCCCTTACATCAATAGCCTGCTGAGGGCAGATCTTGACACAACTATAGCACTCCCAGCACAGATCAGGCTCCTGATTGAAAGCCTTCATCTTCTCTTTGTCCAGAACCATCAGGTCGTTCGGGCATATATACATGCATGCGGTTTTATCCTGCCCTTTACAACCGTCACACTTTTCTAAAATAACCCAACTCGGCATATCAACACCTCCTTTTATTATTTAAACAAAGTTAATAATAGTTTGTGCCTAAATGTTTTTTCCACCTCCTTTCCTTTGTTATTTCTCCACAGATTTAATGAACTCATCTATAACATTTAAAGACTTATTCGCTACAACAAGGTCAAATATCTTATCTTTTACTGCCTTTGGGAGTAACTCAATACTTTTTGTAGTAGCAGTATCAAATTTTGCCATAGGGAATATTTTGAGAATCTTGTCTCTCTGTTCTGCTGTGTTGGGAACAGCAAGAACCTTTAACCCTGCCAGCACTTCTTTACACATACCTGCAAGACCGGCTGTCTGAAGTTTTTCGAGCCGTTCTTCGTTGATCCATAAGTTAATTGGATAAGTCTCTTCAGCCATATTTTTCCTCCTTTATTTTATTTCAAGTTTTTATTTTAAGGGTTCAATGGTAAATACCGGGTTTCTCCTCTTGAGGTAATCCTCTGTAACAAACGCATTGCCAAAGCCGTACTTTTCAGCACACTCCATAATCATATCAAAAACCTCTGGCCTGAAGATACGGCGGGGCGGTTTTACTCCATCCTGGATGATGCTTCTGATTAAGGTGCCGCTGAATGATGCCTTTTTATCCTTATGGCCACAAAGACCCATATAAGTAACTTCATCACAAACAGGGCAGAACCACCAGTCGAGATTGAAAATAGGTGTGATATTGAGAGACCCTTTGGGCAGTCTCTCGAAGATCCTATGTGCATCATATGGATCATAATAGGTTCCAACACCGGCATGGTCTCTTCCGAACATGTGGTGGGTGCAGCCGAGGTTGGTCCTCAGGCATGCATGGAATATTGCTTCTTTCGGTCCGGCATAACGCATATCCCAGAGGGTGCATGTGGTTAAAAATATATCTTCCCTGAAATATCCGTGTTTCCCCTGAGCATCCTGGCAGAGGATTATTGCTTCATCAATATAATCGCCGGGTCTTTTTGAGCCGATCATCGCATTTACCAGAACTCCCCCGCGCGGTTTATCTACCATCATAGAACCATAAGCTCCTAAGTATGCACCTTTCATCAGCCATTCATGACCGGTATGCGGAACGTTTCTTGTCTGATGGTTGATGATCATCTCCCATCCTTTTTCCTTGAATCTTTCCCTCATCTGTTTTGGGGTAAGCCAGTACTTTGTGAAAGGCTCGTTTATCTTTGGGGGGTTGAGGAGGGTGATCTTTCCACCGAGGAATTTATCCTGATATTGATATGTTCTCTTGACTCCAGGATGTTTATCTTCAGTAGTTCCATAAACCTTCATTGCCACTTCTTTTTTATCCAATGTGAAAATATCCGTGATATCAAAAATGGCAAAAGGATTACCGGTATAGGTAAGAAGAACCTCATCATACTGTTTGATGCCTGATTTTTGAAGATCTTCTTCAGAAATGTCAAATACGATCGGGATGCTCCAAACGGTTTTTCCATCTGCAAGTAGCATATTGTTACAGACAGACTCAACGTCAGCCTTTGTCATAAACCCTTCAAGCGGTGAGAAAAAGCCGTATGCAAGATCAAGTATTTCTGTAGCCATCTGCAAACGGACATCCAGAGTTTTTACCTTTGCTGCTTTTAATTCCTCAACTCTCTTAATTGCTGCATCCTTTGGAATCACTCGTTCAACGATTTCTTTGCCACCGTGACCAATGTTCTCCATAGTATCCTCCTTTAATTAGTTATTAGCTTCCGCCTATTTACCTTCTACGATATTACAAACTTGGTTGAATATCTCATCTATACTGCCTGTCCCCTTTACGGATTTCAGTATCCCTTTTTTCTTGTAATAATCCATGAGGGGTGCTGTTTGGGCATCATAGACATCAAGCCTCTTCTTGATGGTCTCTTCTTTGTCATCGTCCCTCTGAAAAAGCTCGCCTCCACATTTGTCACACACACCATCTTTTTTAGGTGCTGAAAAATATACATTATACATCTGCTGGCAGTTTTTACACGTCCTCCTTCCTGTTAATCTTTTCATTAGAACATCTTTGTCCACATCAATGAGTAAGGCTGTGCTGAGTGGGGAACCCATTTCAGCAAGCACCTTATCTAAAACCTCTGCTTGTGCAATATTCCTCGGAAAGCCATCAAGTATGTAGCCCTTCTTGCAGTCATCCTGGGCAACCCTTTCCTTTACAAGCCCTATTACAACACTATCAGGAACAAGCTCACCCTTGTCCATATAAGACTTAGCCTCTTTCCCCAAAGGTGTGCCGGCTGCAACTGATGCCCTCAGGATATCTCCTGTAGAAATCTGCGGAATCCCGTACTTTTCAATCAGTTTTTTCGCCTGCGTTCCCTTACCCCCTCCTGGTGCACCAAGCAATACAAGTCTCATAATTCTACCCCCGTATCAAATTTTTTCTGCCTATTTCTGAGATTACCGCTTTTAAACTAAAAAAACTGGAAAATTAAATACTAATGCGTTTTTCCAATAAATAAATCTAAAAATTATAAAATTATACGGTAGAGCTTATTTCTTAAAATAAAAGCAAAATGCGAGTCAAATAAATATAATATTCATATGGTTTTAAGTCAAATTCATATTTTTAATAAAAAGATAAGATTTACTTATCATTAAAATTTAAATTGCTAAACTTGCTTAAGTCTAAATTTTTAATCTTTCATTTTTGTTTCAAGATACTTTTTTAGCTCCATCGATGCCCGTCCCCTGTGGCTGATAGCATCTTTTTCATCGTTACTCATTTCTGCAAATGTCCTTTTATAACTTTCAGGATAAAATATCGGGTCGTAACCGAACCCCCTGCTCCCTTTTGGCTCAGTTCCTATAATGCCCTGAATATACCCATAAAATGTTTTTATATAACCCTGAGGTGAAGCCAAAGCTATGCAACAGACAAATCGAGCTTGTCTTTTGTCTTTTTTTACTGGACGCATTTCATTTAAAAGTTTTTCGATATTTTTTTTGTCATCTGCTTTATCACCTGCGTATCTTGAGGACATAACCCCGGGCGCTCCATCCAATGCGAATACCTCAAGCCCTGAATCATCGGCAAGTGCATGTTTACCTGTACACTTAGCAATAGCTAAAGCCTTTTTTACTGCATTTTCTTCAAATGTAACCCCATCCTCCTCTACCTCAGGACATCCGGGAAAATCGTCAAGTGTATAAATGGAGACCGGCATACCTTCAGTAATTCTCTTAATTTCTTCTATTTTTTTTCTATTTCTTGTTGCAAGGACTATTTCCATATTTAGTTCTTTCCTTGAGTTTGTAAGTTTATCGGGTTTCTCGTGTTAATGAAGTCTTTGAGTTCATTGAGTTTATGGAGTTATAACACAATAAACCATGTAAACTCAATAAACTGTGTAACCAGCTAAACCGGGCAGCCCTTGCAAAATTAAGAAATTTTTTGTTATATTTTTTGATGTCCGGGGATTTTCAAAAGGCAGGGATTCTTTTAAGAACCGTCTCCAAAATCCTCGATTTCATCATAATCGCAGCAGCTGCAGAAGTTCTTCCAAAAGCTGGGTTTTTAGCAGGTCTTACCTATTTATTGATAGGAGACGGCCTTTTCGACGGTAGGAGCTTGGGGAAAAAGATTATAGGTCTCAGAGTTATCGTTTCAGAAAAAAATACACCTTGTACTATAAGAGAGTCTTTTCTCAGAAACAGTACATTTGGCATCGGATTTCTTTTCTATAAAATAATCTGGATCGGCTGGATATTTATACTGATTGTTTCTGTTCTTGAGTTTATTATACTGCTCGGAAGTAAAGATAAAATGCGGCTCGGCGATGAGATTGCGAAAACAATCGTAGTAGAAAGTCCTGCAAAAAAGGAGATATAATGGTTTTCCATAAAATTCTCGGTGTGTTCTCGAACGATCTTGCTATAGATCTCGGCACTGCAAATACCCTCGTATATATTAAAGGTAAAGGGGTTGTATGTAATGAACCTTCTGTTGTTGTAATAAGAAAAGATAACAAAAAACCTGTGGCGGTGGGAATAGAGGCAAAAAAAATGCTGGGTAAAACCCCGGCTAATATCACGGCAATAAGACCGATGAAAGATGGGGTTATAGCAGATTTTGATGCCACGGGAGAGATGCTCAAGTATTTTATAAAAAAAGTACACAACAGAAGGAGTTTTGTTTCCCCCAGAGTAATTATCGGGGTTCCCTCCGGGATTACACAGGTTGAACAGAGAGCGGTAAAGGATGCAGCCCAGGTCTCGGGAGCACGGGAGGTTTATTTGATAGGTGAGCCGATGGCCGCTGCAATAGGTGTGGGACTTCCTGTTGGCGAGCCATCAGGCAATATGATTGTTGACATAGGCGGCGGCACCACAGATGTTGCTGTCATATCTCTTGATGGGGTAGTTTACAGTAAGGCGGTAAGGGTTGGCGGCGACAAGATGGACGAAGCCATCATGGCCTTCATTAAGCGTAAATACAACCTTATGATAGGTGATATGACAGCCGAAAAGATAAAGAATAATCTTGGATCTGCTTACAAGACCGAGGGCAGTGAAAAACATTTAATGGAAATTAAGGGAAGAGATTTAATTTCGGGCATACCTAAAACTCTAACCATCAATGAAGACGAAATCAGAGAAGCTCTTACCGAGCCTGTCAATGTAATACTTGATACGATTAAGGTCATTCTGGAAAATACGCCTCCGGAATTGGCATCTGACATTGTTGACAGAGGAATAATACTTGCTGGGGGAGGAGCTCTTCTCAGGGGGCTGGATTTGCTTATAAGAGAAGAAACAGGACTTTCTGTTATGGTAGCAGAAGACCCTCTTACTGCCGTGGTCCGCGGTGTTGGTAAAATGCTTGATGAAATTGACCTGCTTAAAAGAGTTGCGCTTAATGTGTAATGCCTAAAAAAAGGCTGCTGATTCTCCTTTTTATTATAATATCCATAGGCTTAATGACCTACCAGAGTGGCAGAGAACATATATCGCCGTTTCAATTTCTGAGTAATACAATAAACAGGTTTCATGAACTGAAAAATTCTATAAAAAACTTTGTTACGTCACCTTTCAAAACACTATTACTTCGAGAAGAAGAAAATAAAAGACTTAAAGCAGAACTTTCGGGGCTTCTGAAAGAACAGCAAAAATTTATCGAAGCAATTCAAGAAAATAAAAGGTTAAAAGAGCTTCTTTCATTAAAAGAAAGAGAGCACAGATATGTTACAGCTGCACGCATTATTGCTAAAAGCATAGACCCGTGGTCGAATGCAGTGATTCTTGACAAAGGTACTAAAGACGGGGTCGCAAAAGATATGGTGGCAATAACAGATAAAGGACTGGCAGGAAAAATTTCGAGTGTATCTTATTCTTACTCATATTTACTCCCCCTTACTGATATAAATTTTTCAGCTGGAACAAGACTCAGGGATAGCAGAACCGAAGGGATAATATCTGGTACCGGTTTCAGGAAGTGTAAACTGAAGTATATTCATTACGAAGAAGATGTAAAAAAAGGTGATGTTGTAATAACATCAGGACTTGATTTACTTTTCCCTCCCGGCATACCAATAGGCTATGTATCAAAAGTTGATAAAAAGGGGGTCGGAATTTTTCAGGATATAGAAGTAATCCCATTTGTAAATAATACATGGACAGAATTTGTAATGATAATAAAAAGGGAATGAATTATATACTCTGGGCAGTTATTATTTTTTTTACAATTATCATACAGGGAAGTGTATCACTCTTTGATGTTACCCCAAATTTTACAGCTGTTTTGGCATATTATCTGGGCGTAAAAAGAGGAAAAATTAACGGAATGTTTTTTGGGTCCTTCATTGGAATAGTGGAAGACAGCCTTTCATACACTTTTCTGGGACCTAATCTCCTGAGCAAGGGCATGATAGGTTATCTTTCTTCTCTCATCTCCAGCAAACTCTTTATCTGGACACCTGTTTTAGGCATCATCAGTATTTCTATCCTTACTATAACAGACAGCTTTATTGTTTTTGTGTCGAGAAGCGTTTTTGATATAATGCCTGTAAGCATCGGCGTAGCTGTATTCATAATTCTGATACAATCTTTATTAAATGCTCCTCTGGGCATATTTATCAAGCCGGATGAAAAATGATTGAGAGGTTTTCAGATGAAGCTGAACGATGAGTCTGAAAGAATTTCGATAATTATCTACATAGTTATTTTTGCCTTACTTCTGCTTATATTGAGGCTCTGGCAGCTTCAAATTATTCAGGGCAAAGAATATATGAAAATCTCGGAAGCAAACCGAATGAGGATGATAAATATACCTGCGGCCCGGGGAATGATATTTGATAGAAACGGCACTCCCCTCGTAAAAAATTCAGCATATTTTTATGCATCATTAATACCTGAAGATTTCAACAAAAATGAAATTTCTTCGCTTTCGAAAATCCTGAACGTTTCATCAGAAGAGATATTTGAAAAGATAAACAAAAAAGAATCAAGCCCGTTTATGCCGATAAGACTGAAACAGGGCCTTTCTTTAAGTGAAGTTGCTTATATAGAAGCAAGACGTTCTGATTTCCCGGGCCTGACTATCGAAACCGAAGTCAGCAGGGAATATATTTATGGGGAAGTCGGCTCGCACCTCATAGGGTATCTTGGAAAAATTAGTCCGTCACAGTCAAAAAACCCTGCATTCAAAAATGTACATCCTGACACTTTTATCGGACAGTGGGGAGTAGAAAAACTTTTTGACAATATACTGAGAGGCACACCTGGCAAGAAGATAATTGAGGTCAATGCACTCGGAAGAGAAATAAGATTACTTCAGGAAAAACCACCTTTAAAAGGTCAGGATATAACACTCAGTCTGGATATTAATCTTTTAATAGAGGCTGACAGGGCATTTGGGAAAAGAGCAGGCGCCCTCGTTGCCATCAAACCCGATACCGGGGAAATACTTGGCCTGATAAGCAAACCCTCTTTTGACCCAAATCTTTTTACAAGAGGAATAAGCTACGATAACTGGCTTTCTCTTATGGAAGATAAAAAAACCCCCATGCTCAACAGGGCATTGCAGAGCCAGTATCCACCCGGCTCGACATTCAAGATTGTAACTGCAATCGCCGGTTTGGAGGAGGGAGTTATTACTCCTGATACAAAGGTGAACTGCAGAGGTGGAGTCAGCTACGGCAAATGGCATTTCGGCTGCTGGCGTAAAAATGGTCACCGTATAGTTTCTCTTCACAGAGCGATAGTAGAATCATGTGATGTATATTTCTATGAGGCCGGCAGGCTACTCGGTATAGATAAAATACATGATTATGCACTGAACCTGGGGTTAGGTAAAAAGACGGGAATCGAACTTGGAATCGAACGGGAGGGATTGATACCAAATGCTCAATGGAAACTTAAAACACAAAAACTACCGTGGTTCCCCGGAGAGACTTTTGTCGCAGCTATAGGTCAGGGATACATTTCGGTAACCCCTTTGCAAATGGCTGTGATGATAAGTTCAGTATCAAACGGCGGAAATCTGTTTAAGCCTCTACTTATTAAGGATTCTCAACCACTGCTTGCAGGAAAAACTAATATAAAACCTGAAACCCTTGAAGTTATCAGAAAAGGTCTTCTTGGTGTCGTAAATGACAATGGTGGAACCGGATGGGCAGCAAAATCACAGTTGATAAATATAGGCGGGAAAACAGGTACAGCACAGGTGGTATCACTCAAAAAAGATTCCGCCCTGCTTCCTGAAAGATTCAGAGATCATGCTTGGTTTATTGCCCTCGCACCCGTTGAAAAACCCGAAATAGCCCTTTCTGTATTGGTCGAACACGGTGGTCATGGTGGGGCAGTGGCAGCACCTATAGCAAAAAAAACAATAGAAGCATATTTTAATTCACAAAATAAAAAGACAGGGCCGGATTCAAACTAAGTAATTTGTTTTACTGAAAGGTAAGCAATAAATCTCTTCAGTCTTAATTTGTCATTCTCCTTTAAATTGAGAAACTCAATTCCCGTATCAAAGCTGTTCGTTTCCTGGAGCGGAATTTGAGAGGCTATCCTGCAGCGAAACTTTATGGGATGATCCTCATTAGGGATGAAAAGTGCCATGGGGTACTTTCGGTCAATCTCGAGTTCACGGTTTGTTTCAACAAGCATGCCGCTAAGACTTATCTTCTTTACAATGCATGTTTCCGGGTAATGCAGAACAGCTTCTTCGTTGTTCGTTATTACATATCTCAAAGCACTCGGCTTATAAGCATCACTGTAAGTTTTTTCCTCTGGAACGCCAGATATCCTCATGAAATCCTTCAAATAAACCAAAGCCTCAGAGGAAATATTTTTAAATTGAATGCCCGCTTTATAAACTGGAACGGGTTTTCCGCTGGCATCAATTATACTGCCACCTGGTTTTCTCCATACAGTCATGGCATTGAGCGGACCATGGAAACGCTCACTCTTGAGCCTGACGAGAACCTTGTTACCTGGATTAAATAGTTTCTTTGCAATAATGCAGACCCCTCCGACGCTTATATTGGAAATTTTTATGCCTTCAGTAAAAATCATCTTTGAACTTATGTCAATGCCCTCTACCGAAAATCTCGGATACCGTCTTCTTCTTGTATAGACCTGCTGAGGGCTTTCGCCTTCTTTGAAAACCACATTCCCCTGCATCATAGCAGTTCTCCCGTTAATATTATTTTTCAGAATACCCTCCCCGGTCATATGCGAAGACCTATAAGGAGGATTCTGGCCAAAAATAGATATCAATTTATCAAAAAACTTCATACTGTTTTTAAGGTAATTTCTGTTCCATACATAAACATATTGTGTTGATATGAATGAGAAAGGCACGAGATACTGGAAAATCTATTTTTTCACTCTTGCAATCAAGAGTGAGGGTGGAATTAATATTTGTATATGAACTAAATTTCATATAATACTTTCAGCAAATTCTATATTTCATACTATATCTCATTTAAAAAAGTTTATCAATTAATTGTTTTTTCATCTGCTTTTCTTGACCATTAATGATACAATTAAATTATAATTAAAAATGGGTATCCTTAAATGTATAGGCAACACACCGCTTGCAAGTATAGATAGCATAAATCCAAATCCAAAGGTTAAGCTCCTTGCAAAGCTCGAAGGCAACAATCCCGGCGGTTCTGTTAAAGACCGAATTGCCCTTTATATGATTGAAGAAGCGGAAAAAAGAGGGATACTTGCGAAGGATAAGATCATTCTTGAGGCTACATCAGGAAATACAGGGATAGGATTAGCCATGGTCGCCTCTGCCAAAAAGTATAGAGTAAAACTGACCATGCCGGCATGTGTTAGTATTGAAAGAAGAAGAATTCTCGAGGCTTTCGGAGCAGAGCTCATATTAAGTCCATCGGATGAAGGCACTGATGGGGCAATAAGAATTGCTCACAGCATACTCTCTGATGAACCTGATAAATACTTCATGCCAAACCAGTTTGACAACGAGGCGAACGTTTTAGCACATTATGAGACTACAGGTAAAGAAATATTCGAGCAGACCGAAGGACGGATTACCCATTTTGTGACAGGTATGGGCACTACAGGTACACTGATGGGAGCAGGAAAAAGGCTGAAGGAGTTCAATAAAGATATAAAGATCATAGGAGTAGAACCTGTTTTACATCACAGGATTCAGGGTCTTAAAAATCTGTCTGAGTCTATTATACCGAAGATATTCGATCCGAAAATGCTTGATGAACATCATTTTATTAATGACGAAGAGGCATTTAACACCACAAGGATGCTGGCAGTCAAGGAGGGTATCTTTGCTGGAATGTCGAGTGGTGCTGCAATGCATATAGCCTTAAGAAAATCAAGTGAACTGAAAGAAGGTCTTGTAGTTGTCATATTACCTGACAGGGGAGACAGATATCTTTCTACTGCTCTATTTACATCTGTGTGCGCAAAATGCCCGCCTTAATTGTATGCTTTTTTAATAATAAATGTTCCGAATAGATCGCAGACTTATCAAAAATTTTGACTGGATAACAATTTCAGTTGTTATCTTGATCTCCGTTATCGGAATCCTGACGATCTACAGTGCTACCCGTCCCATTTCAGACGAAGGACATTCAGGTTTTTATCTAAAACAAATTGCATGGCTCATATTGGGACTTGTAGCTTTACTTTTTATTATTAGCTTTGACTACATCTGGCTCAGCAGATTTTCTCTTACCTTCTACATAATTGGTATTATTCTATTGTTAGCTGTTTTTATTTCTGGAAAGATAGGCACGGGGGCGCAGAGGTGGCTCAGTCTCGGTTTCATCTCTTTCCAGCCTTCTGAATTTTTCAAACTCATTTACATAATAATGCTTGCACAGTATCTGAGTGCAGTAAAAAGTCAAATTGACGCAATTTCACTTCTCAGGGCATTTTTTCTGATTACATTCCTTCCATTCATACTTCTTGTAAAACAGCCGGACCTTGGAACAGCATTAATAGTCCTTACAATTTTTGCCTCTTTAATACTTGCAAAAGGTCTCTATAAAAAAGTTGCGATATTGTTTGTAATAATAGCCTTGATATCCCTGCCTTTCCTTGGAAATATATTCTGGGGAGGGCTTAAAGATTACCAGAAGAGCAGGATTGCAGCTTTCATAGAACCTGAAATGGATCCGACAGGGATAGGATATCATTTAAACCAATCCAAAATTACAGTGGGCTCAGGCAAGTTTTTCGGTAAAGGTTATCTGCAAGGTACACAGGGGCCTTTCAGATTTTTACCGGAAAAACATACGGACTTTATATTCGCGGTTTTCGCTGAAGAATGGGGGTTTTTCGGAAGTTCGTTTTTATTGATTTTATACCTTATTCTGATACTTAGAGGACTTGATACGGCCAAAAAGGCCAGGGACGACTTTGGTAGACTACTTGCACTCGGGATTACATTTATGTTCTTAATCTATTCATTTATTAACATCGGGATGACCTTAGGCTTGATGCCGGTTGTCGGGATCCCCCTCCCATTTATCAGCTACGGTGGCACAGCCATTCTTTCTAATCTGATAGCAATAGGCATCCTAATCAATATCAGAATCCGAAGGCTTGAACTCTTCCACTAAAGATATTTCTTTTGTTATAATTTCTTACTAATCCACTAATCACTATTCACTGTTTTATAACTGGCGGTGTAGCTCAGTTGGTCAGAGCATGCGGCTCATATCCGCAGTGTCCGGGGTTCAAATCCCTGCACCGCCACCAGATCTACCCCGGATTATTCACAAAGTTTGTGCATAGTAACATGGGATAGAGTATTTTCGCTCATTCTCGGGCTATCGCCCTCCGAGGCTTTTGCCTCTTTATTTTTACATAGTGTATTTGACTATCGGCAAAAAAATCCGCTCAAATACTCTATCCCATGTTTGATCATGAAAATTTATGAATTAACTGGGCTAATATTTAATAGCTTGATAGATTTTGATATGCCTTCGATCCCGACCGTTTAGAGCCGGAATAATTCAGCAGTTTTCTGACGGAAGATGCCTTAAGATTTCTGACTTTTTGTCAATTGATTTACTGAATTTTGATGGATGCCTTCTCAAGATTTGCTACAATAACAAACACAAATTTTTCGGGGTCAAGATATTTCCTTGTAACTCTTAGGACATCTTCCTTTGTTACCGAGTTAATATACCCAGGATATTTTTCCACATAATCGATGCCAAGACCGAAAAATTCAACGGAAGCAAGAAAATCAGCGACTTTTCTATTAGTATCAAGTCTCCTCTTAAAACTGCCGGTCAAATAAGATTTTGCATCCGTAAGTTCCTGTTCTGAAATACCGTCCTTTCTCATTTTCTCGACCTGATTGATTATTTCTTCAATGGCAATATTTGCAGACTCATTTTTTGTCTGGAGACCTATCTGGAAGAAACCCCCTTTTCTGTAAGCAGTGAAAAAACTATGAACATCATATGCAAGTCCCATCTCGTCTCTGATGGATTGCATCAGTCTCGATGAAAAACCTCCGCCTCCGAGGATATAGTTCATAACGGAAAAGGCGTAGTAATCAGGATTGTCTCTGTTTATTCCGAGTTCGCCTATTATGATATTCGCCTGTGTCAAGTCCCTGTCTATTTTAATGACTTTTTCCTTCTTTGCCTTATCGGTTTCTCTCACGACTTTTTGCGGCAGTTCTTCTTTCTTCCAGTTGCCAAGATATTTCTCTAATAAATTGTCTAATTCTCCGGATGTGACGTCTCCCACGACTGATAGAATAGAATTATTAGGGAGGAAATATTGTGAATCGAATGTTACTATATCCTGTCTCGTAATATTGTCAATAGTCTGTAAAGAACCCTCAATCAGTCTTCCGTAGGGATGTTCTCCGAAAATTTCTTTTTTAAATGCACGTTCTGCAATAAAAGAAGGTTCTTGCTCAAACCGGATCAAAAAGCCCTTTATCCGATCCTTTTTTCTCTCTATCTCTTCCTCAGGGAAAGCAGGATTAAGAAGTATATCGGAAAAAATTTCAAATCCCTTGTTGACATCTTTTTTCAGAATCGAAAGTGTAATAGTTATATAATCATTTCCCGCAGATACATTAAGTGATGCGCCAATAAAATCTATTTCTTCGCTTATATCAGCTGATTTGCGATTTTCAGTACCTTCGGGGAGAAGGACTGCCACAAGGTTTACGAGTCCCGACTTATCTTCTGTTTCATTAATCTGGCCTGCTTTCATAATCAGCGTAACCATAACAACAGGCAGATTATGATTTTCTGAATGTAATAAAACCAGGCCGTTTGATTGAACAGTCCGTTTTACATCAAAGGCGGAAACGATATTTAAATTTAAAAATAAAAATGCAAAACTTAAAATTAATGAAATAAATAATTTATTGAATTTTGATTTTTTCATTTTGAATTTTGACTTTTTACAGGTATTAATATTCCTACTGTTCTGTTATCTTCTGTTAAATATTTATCTGCTACTCTCACTACATCATCAGTGGTAACTTTTCTTATCCCATCAAGATATATATCGATAAGTCTCCAGCCCCCTATAATCTCGAATATACCGTATTTCATTGCCTGCATGAATATAGAATCCTGATCCATTATAAAAGATGCTTCAATCTGATTTTTTGCCTTCTGGACTTCGTATTCTGAAGGTGGCTCTTTCTTTATCTTTTCGATCTCTTTATAAATAGAGGTCTCTACGTCCTTTATTTCATTTCCCGGAGAAGCTGTGGATGAAAAGAAAAACAGATATGGATCCCTGTTAAAGCTACTGTAGTAGGCAGATGCATAAAGTGAAATTTTTTGCTCATAAACTAGAGATTTATAAAGCCGTGAACTCTTTCCCCCTGAAAGAATCACGCTTAAGACCTCTAATGCATAACTATCCTCATGGGGAAAACTCGGAGTGTGAAAAGCAATAAGTACATAAGGCAACTTCGCTTCTTTTTTGAGGTATACCCTTCTCTCCCCTTTCTGCTCTGGCTCTACAGATTTTATTCTATCTTTAGGCTTTCCGGATGGAATATCCTCAAAAGAATGCCTGACCTTTTCCAAAATCTCACCTGCATTTACATCACCTACAATCAATATAAATGCATTATCAGGTGAATAATATGTTTTATAATATTCATATAGATCATCCCTTTCTATTGAAGTGATATCAGACATCCATCCTATAACAGGCCTTTGATAAGGATGCACCTTGTAGGCTGCTGCGACAACTTCTTCAAAAAGATAATTCTGAGGATCATCTTCATATCTTAATCTCCTTTCCTCCATAACAACATTTCTCTCTGAAATAGTTTCTCTCGTATCTAAAGTCAAATTCTGCATCCTGTCAGCCTCGAGGTCAATTACTATCGTTATTCTGTCTGATGGCAAAAGTCCAAAATACGCAGTATATTCTTTTGTTGTATATGCATTATCAGTCCCCCCATTTTTCTGAATAATCTTTGAAAACTCTGAAGGACCGTACTCGGAAGTACCCTTAAACATCATATGCTCAAGAAAATGACTCAATCCCGATTTACCAGCAGGTTCATCTACTGAACCTGCACGATACCATACCTGAAATGTTGCTACAGGCGACTTATGTTCCTCAAGAATTATTATCTTCAATCCATTCTCTAATACATATTCTTTTACTTCCGAGGCATGGGCAGTAGATGTTAATAACAGTATGAGAACAACTTTTAAAAACATCCTTGAATATTTCATACTTAAATATACCAGAAACCCTTAAAACAGTTAAAGCAGATGTTTGACATTGAATATTTCAAACTATAAAGATAAATTAATAATATCACTTGACAGTTTTAAATATCTCCGTTATTTTCTATGTAAACCGTTAGAAAATTTTCTAACTGGGTAAAGTAAAAATTTTTTAAAAGGAGGAATAACCATGCGAACAAAAAACTATATAATGTTTAGCATTGTTTTTTTATCTTTTTCCGTTTTATTGCCTTTTTTTATTTCAGCACAAATGCAAGAATTTAAGGACTATAAAGTGGAAAAAGGTGATACACTTTGGGATATCACTCGAGAAGAGTTAAAAGACCCTTTTTTATGGCCAAAGGTCTGGAAGGAGAATCCAGAGATCTCAAATCCTGACAAAATTTACCCTGATCAAAAAATAAAGATCCCTTTACACCTCTTACAGCAAAAAGTTATCGAGCCGAAACCTGTAGCAAAAAAACCTAAACCTGAAACAGAAATCGAAAAGCCTGTAGAAAAAATAATTGTACCTGTTAAAAAAGAATACCTTGTTAATAAAAATATTCTGATTACAAGTGGTTATATTGCTGATTCAGTGGATTATGTTGGGAAAATAACAGGTTCTGCAGATGACAAATCCATGCTTTCTAAGGGTGATTATGCCTATATCGAAACAAAAAACCCTGCAAATAAAGGTGATAAGTTTTACATTATCAGGTCGGTTCAAAAGGTAAAACATCCGAAGTCTGGTAACAATCTCGGGTATCTCATCGAGATACTCGGAGTGGCAGAAGTTTTAGAGAACAATAACTGCACCAAGGTAAGAATTACAGAGTCTTTCAGTGAAATAACAATAGGTAATCTTCTAGATAATTTTTATGAAATAGAAACCCCTTTGGCAGAAGAGGTTCCCAGAAAACCAGATATCAATGGTTACATTGTTGCTTCAAAACAATCTCAACTTATCAATAGCACATGGGACATTGTTTATATTGATAAGGGCAAAAAAGATGGCTTGGGTGTCGGAGATTTGCTTGCAACAACATTACAAAATAAATGTGAAATAATAAACGGGTTAATTCAGGTCATCAACACCAGAGATACTACTTCAACAGCCATTGTCAGAAAAGTCAACAGGGAAATAACAACAGGAGATGAAGTAACAGCAGCTACGCAGGAGTAGTTGTCAGTCTTTTGAGGGCTTTAAGCCTGCTGGGATGTTTGAGCTTCCTTAACGCTTTTGCTTCTATCTGTCTAACCCTTTCTCTCGTTATTGAGAGATATCTGCCTACCTCTTCAAGCGTGTGGTCTCTTTCTGCTCCTATCCCGAACCTCATCCTTATAACCATTTCTTCCTTAGGTGTAAGAGTTTTAAGAACTTTCTGAATCTGTTCTGAAGTTTCTATCTTCTCCGCGTCAGAATAAGGAGACGGGCTATTCTTATCTCCTATAAAGTCTTCCAGTTCAGTATCCTCATCGCCCACCGGGGTTTGCAGCGCAATAGGATCCTGGATTGCCCTGAAAACCTCTTCAACTTTTCTGGTTGGAACCATAAGTTTTTGGGCAATTTCCGCATTTGTTGGTTCCCTGCCGAGTTGCTGCGTAAGCTCTCTCGAAGCCTTTGTCACCCTGTTATAGAACTCCATCATATGGACTGGAACCCTGATAGTTTTTGTCTGATCTATTAGGGCTCTCGTAATTGCCTGCCTGATCCACCATGTGGCGTATGTGCTGAACTTAAAGCCCTTCTCGTATTTAAACTTATCTACAGCTTTCATGAGGCCTATGTTCCCTTCTTGTATCAGGTCAAGAAGAGGCAGACCTCTGCCAACATAATTTTTTGCAATATTTACAACAAGTCTGAGGTTGCGGGTTATCAACTCATTTTTTGCAGTCTCAATAAGTATTTTAGCCTTTTGTATACGTGTCCACATTGACCTGATCTCATTTATTTTGACACCAACTTCGGCTTCAACTTTTTTATAGGTCTTCTCAACATCCTTTGCTAATGCTTCGAGTTTTTTTGTATCGACATTCTTCTTCCTTTTTTCTTTAAGCAAATTTTTAAGACCCTTTAAAGATTCATACCTTGCAATCTTGCTGTTCTTTTCTTCCACTTCCTTTATAAGATTTTCAAGTGTTTCTAAAGTCTTTGTAGTGGCCTCATCGGCCTTTTCTTCTTCTGCACTAATCTCTTCCTCGTCTCCATTTAAGCTGGCTTCCAGCTTTTTATAAAGAGGTAGAGTAGTAACAAGTTCCTTTATTATAGTCTTTCCTTCCTCGAGTCTTTTTGCTATCTCCGTTTCTTCATCTTTCGTAAGTATAGATATATCTCCCATCGAGTAAAAGTATGCCTGTACAAGGTCTTCTGTCTTCTCATATTCTCCTAACTCTTCCTCCATTTCTTCTTCAGGTGGGATTGCTTCTTCATGGTCTACGATCTTAACTCCCATGTCCTGAAGAATATCCATAAGATCCTCTATCTCATCAGGAGAAAAGAACTCTGATGGGAGCGCATCATTTATTTCATCGTAGGTAATTATACCTCTTCTTTTACCTATATCAATTATCTCTTCAAAGATATCTCTCTCTCTCATTAATTACCCCTCACAGCACAAAATTAGGGCTTTTTTCTATATAAGCCCTATTTCACCCTTGACAGCAGGAGGGAAGAAAAGGGTCAAGTCGCACGGTCTATTAGTACTGGT
>JACUUX010000104.1 GCA_014859105.1 Nitrospirota bacterium | reverse complement strand
AGATGCAACAAATATTTAAAGGCAAAAATCAGTCCCCAACCAGCCGGTGTGCTGTATTGGGGACTTTTTATTTTTACCGTCCCTTTACCGTCCCTTTTTACAGTATTTTACCTCTATAACTACTTAAAAAATAAAAAATTTGGTAAAATAAAACATATTTTTCTTATATATGAAAACTGGCTCTATGTATGAATGAAGATAAAGTTTTAACGGGTATTGATCTTTCAATAGCTTCCAGAGATTTAATTGAGCTTCTAATAGGTGAATCTACTGAACCTGCAATTTTTGAGCAAATAGTTAAAGCGAATATGAACAGACCTGAAATTCTGGAAACTTTACTCAATATTCCAGATATCCCTGAATATGTTAGAAACAATGTATCTAATATATTGAATGTCCCTTCACAAATTAAAGCTGCAAGTACACAGTTTCATAAACATCCTGAAGAACGTAAACAGACACTCTTACAGAGGATTCAAAAATTAAGTGTTTCAGAGAGGATACTTCTTGCACTCAGAGGGTCTAAGGAAGCAAGGTCTATTCTCTTACGTGACGCGAATAAAGAAGTATCAATGAATGTTTTAGAAAATCCGAAGATTACAGAGACAGAGGTAGAGGCCATTTCAAGGTCACGCTCTATATCTGATGAAGCTCTCAGAAAGGTAACAAAAAAGAGAGAATGGATGAAGAACTATAATATAGTACTGGCGCTTGTAACAAATCCCAAAACACCTGCCGGAATAGCAGTTAATCTTGTAAGTGAACTCAAGACAAAAGACCTTGTTGTTCTTGAGAAGAATAGAAACGTAGCAGAAGGAGTACGCATTACTGCTAAAAAACTTCTCAGGGCAAGAAAGGGCGGCCATTAAAAAAGTCCTGTCCCTATTGAAAAAAATTTTTAAATACCTTTAAATAGAAATCCAAAATTCATACAGTCGCATGTTTTTTAGGAGGAGTTGTCATGCTAAGGTCTTTTAAAGTTGACAAAGTTCACGCAAATATAGTTCCTGAGTCTACATTGTTTAAAACATTGAAATACCTTGATAAGAAAAAAATAGAAACGCCGTTTCTTTTGATAGATAAAGAAAAGGTTAAAGAAAAATCACTTATGATCGGTAGTCATATCATGAATTCAAAGGTTTTTTATGCAGTCAAGGCAAACCCTGATATTGAAATTCTGAGATTCCTCGATAAATTGAAATTGGGGTTTGAAATATCTTCAGAAGGTGAACTTGAAGTATTGTCAAAATTAAGAATTAAGCCAGAAAGGATTATATCGAGTAATCCTGTAAAGTCCCTTAAATTTCTGAAGATGGCCGCATCTTACGGTGTGAAATTCTTCTCTTACGATTCTCCGGAAGAAGTGGATAAATTGGTAAAAATTATACCCCGTTGTAATGTCTATGTAAGGCTATCGGTGCCTAATGAAGGCAGCGAATGGCCTTTGAGCAAAAAGTTTGGAGTTGAACTTGAAGATGCTTTATCACTGTTGTTCTATGCAAAGGATAAAGGGCTTAATCCTTCTGGAATTACGTTTCATGTCGGTTCACAGTGTACGAATATTTATAATTGGAACATCGCACTCGATAAGGCAAGGGCACTCTGGGACCTGGCAGAGAAGAAAAAGATCAGATTAAAGCTCTTAAACATAGGCGGAGGTTATCCGATAAGGTATACAAAAAATGTTATCACTGTTGAAACCATAGAGAAAAATGTGAATAGCCTCATTTATGACAGATTTCCAAAAGACATAGAAGTCCACATAGAGCCGGGCCGGGCAGTTGTGGGCGATGCCGGTGTACTGGTAACATCTTTAATCGGAAAAGCAAAACGGGGAGATGAGGATTGGCTTTATATTGATGTAGGTGTTTTTAATGGACTGATGGAGAGCGTAGGAGGAATAAAATACAGCTATATAGTTGAATGTAATAAACAGTCAAAACATAAGAAATTATGGACTATTGCAGGCCCGAGTTGCGACAGTTTTGATGTCATAGACAGAAATGTGACACTTCCTGAACCGGACGTAAACAATTTAATACTCATACTCTCGAGCGGCGCATATACCGTCTCATATGCTTCAGAATTTAATGGATTTTCGATACCGAAAACAATTCTTATATAGCGAGGAATATATAATGGTTAAATTTTTTGAGAAAGCCCCATATGCCCCGGTCGAATATGCTTATGATGTAGAAGAAATTCTTTACAAAGGTAAAAGTAAATTTCAGGAAATTCTGGTAATAAGAAATGAATATTTCGGGAAGATGCTCATACTCGATGATGTTGTTCAGCTGACCGAGAGAGATGAGTTTTTTTACCATGAAATGCTTACTCATGTTGTGATGCATGCCCTTCAACATCCTAAAAAGATTATAGTTATAGGTGGCGGAGACGGAGGTGTTGTGAGAGAAGTCTTAAAACATAAAACCGTCGAGAAAGTCTTTTTTGTTGAAATAGACGAAGAAGTAATCAATATTTCAAGAAGATTTTTTCCCGCTGTATCCTCAGGGGTTGAAGATCCGCGTGTTGAAATAAAAATAATGGATGGTGCAGAATTTATTACAAAAAGAAAAACTTCTGATATAGATGCCATTATTATTGATTCAACAGATATCATAGGTTTTGCACGAAGTCTTTTTACAGATGAATTTTTTGTATCCGTTAAAAAATGTTTGACAGATGAAGGAATGTTTGTAACACATACAGAGTCAATACATTTTCATAAAGATATGGTAATAGAAATCCAGGAAATGCTTAAAAAGGTATTTCCCGTAGTGGATTTATACACAGCTCCGATCGCAACTTATCCAGGAAACTGGTGGGCTTTTGCGGTAGCATCCAAAAAACTTTCGCCAAGAGAAACAAGGCGCAAACTCGAAATATCTACAAAATATTATGATGAAGAAATCCACCGGCAGGCATTTTTGACGGGAAGATTATATGAAAGGCTTATGCAAAGAAAGCTCGAATGGTAGATTTAAAGAGTATTCATAATGAAAAAAGCAGAATGGTTTATTGATAAGGACAGCGAAAATCGCTGGATATACCATAAGATAAAAAAATATATTCTATCGACAAAGACACAGTTTCAGAAAGTGGATATAATTGAAACTGAAGGATTTGGACGTATTGTTGTACTCGACAAAAAGATTCAATCGGCAGAAAAAGATGAATTCATATATCATGAAGCCCTCGTACATCCTGCTATGATTTTGCATCAAAGACCTGAAAGAATATTAATCCTCGGCGGAGGCGAAGGTGCAACCCTCAGAGAGGTCCTTAAACATCCTACCGTTAAGCATACTGCTATGATTGATATCGACAGAGAATTCGTTGATCTTTGTAAAAAATATCTGCATGGATGGCATATGAATTCATTTAATGATCCAAAAGTGCAGTTGATAATAGAAGATGCAATGGAATATATCAAAAAAACTAAAAGTAAGTATGATGTCATAATTGCTGACATAAGCGACCCTATTGAAGAGGGTCCGGCTATGTTAATTTATACCGAGAGATTTTATTCTTTAGTGAGAAAGGCATTAAAAAGTGATGGGATTTTTGTGACGCATGCAACAGATATTGATTACACAGACAGTAAAAGAGTTTGTACCCAGGTTTTAAAAGCTGTGAGAAAGATTTTCCCAATATCAGCTTTTTATTATGAATATATACCGAGTTTTGACTCTTTATGGGCATTTGCCATAGGTTCATTGAAACACAGTCCGGCTAACTTATCTGTCCCCACTCTTAAAAAAAGGCTCGAGGCAAGAAAGCTTGGAAACCTCTCATATTACGATCATGAAACCCACAAAAGGATGTTTTCAATACCTAAATGCATAAAAAGACTTCTCCATTTTTAATTGAATCATCAAAACCATCGTTAATTTTGCAAGATGTTAAGTATTATACTGTCATTTCGGCTTGTCCGAAATCCTTCTTAAAGAAAGATTCCAGACGAGCTGGAATGACATCGTACAAACTATGTTATAATAAAGAAAATTTTTAGGTTCTTTCGGAGGTGTTCAGATAATGCCTATATACGAATATGAATGTCTGAGTTGCGGTAAACAATGTGAGGTAATGCAAAAATTCAATGACGAGCCGTTAAGTACCTGTCCTGATTGCGGGGGAACAATGCATAAATTAATCTCGCAAACCTCCTTTGTCCTTAAAGGAACAGGATGGTATGTTACGGACTATGCACGTGCTGAAAAGAAAAAACCGGATGAAAAAGGCAAGTCTGACAAAAAGACAGAGTCCAGGACAGAGCCTGCTGCAAAGAATTAATGATAAATCCTCATATCCATGTTCCATTTGACAGGATAGAGGGTCATCTGGTTTTCATTAAAGAAAACCGTGTAAATATAGAAATCTATTTTGATTCCCGAACCCTTGACGCCATTGATAATTCTTATGTTTTGAGACTTATAGAAAAACTTGACTATAATCCTTCTCTTAGCATTCATGCTCCGTTTATGGATCTGTCACCGGGTGCTGTGGACACAAAGGTAAGGGCTGTTACTATTGAAAGGTTTACACGGGTTCTGGAGATAGCAGAGATATTAAAATCTCATACAGTAGTTTTTCATTCAGGTTACGAGAAATGGAAATATGCATTGAATGTGGACCTATGGCTTGAAAAGAGTTTAAAAACATGGACACTGATACAGGAAAAAGCCGGTGCAATAGGCACAAAAATAGCAATAGAAAATATCTTTGAAGATGACCCGGTTAACCTGAGGCGCCTGATGGAGGAGATGGGGTCTGAATCTTTCGGTATATGTTTTGATACAGGTCATTTTAATCTTTTTTCCCGGATTCCACTCAATGAATGGTTAAGCCATTTGAACCCCTATATTATTGAACTCCATCTTCATGACAACAACAGGACATTCGACGACCATTTTGCAATCGGCGACGGTTCATTCGATTTTGATATGCTATTTTCAAGTCTGAAAGGTAAAAGCCTTATTTATACAATCGAGGCCCACACTGCCGAAGACGTACTAAAGAGCCTTGTGAGATTGAAAAAATATATTTAGGTATTTTAATTCATAGCGAACTCTGTTCCAATAGGTGTCAGTCCCGTGTGTCGGGAATCCTTCTGAATCCCCCTTAGTAAAGGGGGTTAGGGGGTT
>JACUUX010000103.1 GCA_014859105.1 Nitrospirota bacterium | reverse complement strand
GTCCCAACAGCCAAAGCACAACAAGTATCCCGAAGATCATCCAAAGCATAGCAACTTCCTTTTGTTACATGAGGCATTGCCTCATGTTCGTACATCGAACCCGGCAGCATATCCCTCTCTAAGAGTGGAGCCGTAATATTCCTCTTATCTCGCTACATCTGTCTTAAGGACATTTTCTATGAGATCCATTCCCGCCGTGTGCGACACAGTGTTGAATCGCAATTCAGGCGGCTCGCTCAGGAGATCCATGAGCGCGAGAAGCCGACGCTGATTGTCTGTGCGGATGTGGCTCTCAAGATCTTTCTGTGTATTCCATTCCTCCAGCAGGAAGAAGGTATTTCTGTCTTCTACGTCTTCATAGAAACGATAACTCAGACAGCCCCTTTCGACCCGCGTGGGTTCGAGCATCCCCCTCATCGTTTCTAAAAGATCACTCCGCCTTTCAGGTTGGACAATCATTCTTAATGTCACAAGTATCTTCGTATCCACCCGGCCTCCTTACATTCAGACATCCGATCCCCATTCGTCATCGCCTTAACGATGATCGTCATGGCCTCCGCGGTCTCGGTCATCATAGCCTTCTTCGCTCGTGCTCCCATCCCCGGTCCTTATGGGTGCCTAACGGCCCCGCCTGCTCCAGTAGAATCCACCACCGCCGAAGATCAAAAGCAGAACAACGATTATAAGTATGGTTTCCATGACTCTTCTCCTTTCTCTTTAAACGTTTACTACATATTGTTAAAAGCATAAGTTGTGCCAGGACCTGTGTTGAAAGAAAGGGTTCTCTAAGACTTTGAAATCATTGAAATTTCAGAGAAAACTACGATGAAGGAATGATACTTTGAAGGTTGCCGGTTTCTGATATATCAGGAGACTCCTGATATATCAGGTATTCTTCTTACTTTGTTGGATGTCGTGAACCTTCTTATGCCGCAACAAAGGGGCCTCTGCGTTTTGCGTATTGTCCGATGCCCGATATGTTTCAATATCGAAAGGTGGCAGCCAGTCCCGTCCGCGCCGGCATCTGGTCTGCCGGAATGACCATGACCCGCCCGCCCATCTTCACGACCAGCTCGCCCAGATCGTCGAGTTGGTCATCGACTTGCGGGTCGTAGAGGTCAGCAATTTCTACCCGACCCGTAGAGCCGTCAAGCCGACCGGCTATCTGGCGGTCAGCCTCGATCAGCAGCGTGGCAACCCGCCCGGTGGCCGCCGCTTGTGCAACCTCCGCCAGATCGTCACTGCCAAACCCTTTGGATTTCGCTACGGCGAACCCGTCGGCCAGTGCGGCAAGTTGCGCTTCATACTGCGGCTCGACAATATTCCAGGCGCGTTCCCGAAGTTCATCGATTGGCAGGACATCGGGATTGATCGTGAGTCCCTCCGCCATCAGAAACGGGTTATGGCTGACCCGGTGGAAAAGATGATGATGCTCCGCCAGCGTCGCCAGAATCAACGGCAGTCCCGAAGGCCGGGAATGATGCTCCAGCACTGCCCGGTCGACGGCACGACAAAACCGTTCCATGTCGATCTGCACCTCGTCTTGTCTTGGCAGCCAGACAGCCTTTATTGTTTTTAAATAGGATGCCTTTTTCTCAAGATCACTGGTAACTGACTGACATGCTGAAGTCAGGTCTAATGACTTCGAGACAAAAAAGTCTCCAAACTCAGGTTTCCACTGCTTTTGAATCACTTTTGCACTTTCACACATTTTAATTATAGTGAGATGACTTATCCATGGAACCTCCCGATATTAAGTGGTTACGATCGCGTTTCTTCAGGGGTCACTCTTACTGTCATCCCTGTACCCTGTAATTTTTTCTTGGATTCCTTCACCTCCCCGGCTTTATCTCCAGTCTCCTCTCCTTATCAACTTAGGCGTTTTTCAAAGATCTTTCGGAAATGAAACCCGTAGATCGAGAGGGTAACGGCTTGAGGAAGAAGGCGTGGACGGCTGATTACGGTCCAGAGCAGTAGTCTCCAATAGTGTAACCGTTCTTTTCCAACTACCCCGAGGACGACAATTGACCTGAAGAACGCGCCGAAATAGTGCGGCCTGAATCGAAAGACCTTCTTCTTTTTCCTGGGGGGGATATATTCCCTCAGGAATATCCTGAGCCTTTCATAGTAATGTTTGGGCGAATAGAGGGTGCTGATGATCTTCTTGTAGCCGTTGATCAGCAGGTCATATTCCATCCTTGGGATAAAGTTTGTCGCGAAATCCGTATTGTTCCCCGATGTCTCTTTCACCAGCCGCTGCTCCTTTTTGAGTCGCTCGTAGAGCTGCGTGCGCGGAAGGGCATTGAGAATGCCGACCATGGCGGTGACAACCCCGCTCGTTTGAATGAACCTGATCTGGGTATCGAAAATCGTAAGGGGATCGTTGTCAAAACCGACTATAAATCCTCCCTGCACCTCAAGGCCGGACTTCTGTATATTTCTGACACTGGCGAGGAGATCGCGGTTTCTGTTCTGGAATTTGTTGCATTCTGCAAGGCTTTGCTCATGGGGGGTCTCTATGCCGACGAAGACGACATCGAATCCTGCCCTGACCATCATCTCCATGAGGTCTTTATGATCGGATAGTTCTATGGATGCCTGCGTATTAAAGGTAAATGGATGCTTTCTCCTCTCCATCCACTCGATGATGGCGGGGAGAACCTCCTCCTTCAGCTTTTTCTTGTTCCCGATAAAATTGTCGTCGACAAAGAAGACCCGGCCCCTGAACCCTGATGCGTAAACACTCTCGATCTCCCTGATAATCTGGTCTTTATCCTTTGTGCGCGGCGTGCGACCGCAGAGCAGGGTAATGTCACAAAACTCACAATTGAATGGGCAGCCCCTGGAATACTGGATATTGATTGAAGCGTAGTGTTTCATGTTAATAAGCCCCCAGAGCGGAATAGGTGTCTCCCGCATGTCTGCCCACTGATCAGTGGTATAGAAATGGCCTGCAACGCCATTCCGGAAATCCTCCAGGAAGCGGGACAGGGTGATTTCGGCTTCGTTCAGCACCAGGTGATCTACCTCCCCGAACGCCTCATATTCGGTCGTGAAAAGCGGACCGCCGGCGACAACCCTTACGCCCGCGGTTTTGCATCTGGCAAGCACTTCTTTCACCGACTCTTTCTGGACAGACATTGCGCTTACAAAAACGAGGTCAGCCCACAGTACGTCCTCGTCATCCAGGCTTTCCACATTCATGTCGACCAGTCTTTTCTCCCACGCTTCAGGAAGCATCGCTGCTATAGTCAACAATCCGAGGGGCGGACTGCTCGCCTTTCTGTGAATGAATTTCAGGGCATACCTGAAACTCCAGAAGGTATCCGGGAATTCAGGGTAAATGAGTAGTGCTTTCATGGAATGTCCCTCGTCATTTAATTATTTCACATCAACTGCGGTAAAGATCATAGTACCGTGTCATCATCTTATGTATCTTCTCTTTCAGGTGAATCGTTCAAAGCGCGCTCCTTCTCTCTGTCAATTAAATTTTGTTTCCTCCTGGACGACTTCATTCTGAAAATAGATGCTGCAGTAAATCCTATGACCACACCTGCCAAAACAGAGAGAAATAAAACGATTGCAAGGGATGCCTCGAATTTCCAGAAGAAAAATGAGATTGCAACAGGTATCGCATTCTGTACCGAAAAGAGCGTCACCACCGCAATGATGATAACCATGATTATTAATGTGATCATATTGCCTCCTGTGTTTTTTATAAAATAATTTGTACTTCCATTCAAATCTTTCGAAACCAGGAGATTGCTAGCTGTGCAAGCAGAAACAGAGCCTGCAATATACCGACCCGGTCAATTTGAATATTTAATGTAACGTTTCTTTGCGGCCAGTTTTCCTGTCATCCCTGTCATTTTTTAAAAGATTCCTCCATTTTTTCTCCGGCTTCCTCAATTTTATCACTTGCTTTCTCAGCCGCCTCTTTCATCTCTTCCTTGGCTTTTTCTACAGTCTCGTCTATTTTCTCTCCTGCACGCTCGGCAGGACCTTCTTTTTTACAGGCGGCAAACGAAACGATAATCATACTGCTGAAAAGGACCAGCATAACCTTCTTTAAAATTGACATGACATTACCTCCCTTGCAGGCGAAGCCCGCATTCCTGAGTTTTTCCCATCAGAATGAATAGGCATACTGCCTAATCCTAAAGTGCCTTTCTCATGTTGCGTAAATCTATTATTGGGTTGGCATGCGCAAGCATTCTTAACATGGCAAGCCGTTTGATATAACTGATCCCCGCAATCTCGGAGCAGAGTACAAACCCGGCGCCCTCAAAAAAAATCAGGCTTCCTTTCCTGCACACGGGGTCCCAGAGGTCCTCAATGGATTGAGCGATTATCGCTTCGGCAAGACTCCTAGCATGGCTGTTGGCAACATAGCCGTTTGTCTTGTTCATTTGAATTTTGATGCCGTGATGCTGCGCCTTCCATTCATCCAACTGCGCATCGAGCTTCTCTTCGTATGCTTTTCGTTTGTTCTCCATAGCTAACTCCTCGTAATTGAGACGTTTTGCTCCTTTTCAGCCCTTTTTGTTTTTTCCTATGACCGGCAATACAATGCCGCCCACGAGCGCAATAGCTCCCACAAGCAGCGGCAGGAGAAGCGTTTTCGTCTTGCTCCCCCTTTCTGTTGTAATCCTGTATGGGTTGATAACCTCGTGCAGGCTATCAACCTCTGCGTCCCTGAATAATGTTGACCAGCACCACGATAACAGCAATAACCACCAGGATATGAATAAACCCGCCCATCGTGTAACTGGTCACCAGCCCCAGCGCCCACAGAACTATCAGTATCACAGCGAGCATCCACAACATATCATCCTCCTTTCAGTCTAATGAGACTATGTTCATACTCTTCACTTCCCAATACGAATCGTTGAGAGGTTCCCTATGACTCCGAAGACACTCAATAGCCAGATAATCACCCCGATAATCACTACCACATTCAGAATTTTCTTTATGGTAGATTGCATCGGTATGTAGCGGTTAATCACCCATAGGACTACTCCGACGACCACTAAAACAATCACTAATTGAATCAACGGCATAGTATTTCTCCTTTCAAGCTACCCGTCTCCGGAGAAATGATGCTTATTCCTCTCCATAGAGCAGCGTATGTGTTCACAAAACTTGCAGTTGAAGGGGCACCCCGCGGGAATGCAGAATACATGAGGAATGCTTTCACGGAAAGCCCCTTATCCATCTACTTTTTCTCTTCCACTTTCAAGTTGCTCTTAACGGATTTCACGCCCTTGATTTGCCTGA
>JACUUX010000102.1 GCA_014859105.1 Nitrospirota bacterium | reverse complement strand
TGGGGATGCTTATTGGGTCCATAGTGCAGCTGCGTTTTTTCGACCTGCGTTTTGTACGTTTTGGCTGGAGGCACCTGAAAAGCCTGTCTTCCTTCTCTTTCTGGTCATTTCTGATTTCAGGTGGGAGCCTGGTATTCATGAATTCCGATTCGGTTATGATCGGTTATTTCATGGGCAATGCTGATGTGGGTGTATACCGGGTCATATTCCAGTTCACCTCGCTTGCAGCATTTACCACAACTGCACTTCAAGGAACATTATATCCAAAGGTCAGCCGGTGGAACCAGATTGGCGAAACAGGGCGAATCGAAGAGTCGCTCTCCCGCGCATTCACATATTCGCTCATACTGGCACTGCCATTGTTCGTTGGCGGCGCTTTGCTTGGCGACAGGTTGCTGTATTTTTTCTATGGCGCAGATTTTGTTAGTTATACAACACTTATGATACTGTTCATTGTACAGATTGTCAATGTTTTCCAGTATTTTTTTACCGCATACCTGACTGCAATGAACCGGTTAAAGGAGTTGTTCAATATCACGGTTGCGGCAGTTATTACCAATATTGCATTGAATGCGGCATTGATACCCATGATAGGTATTTCAGGCGCAGCGGTTGCAACACTTGTGACAATGACCCTTCACGCGATTCTGGCACGGCGTGTACTGGCACGGAAGATCACCCTTAGGGTGGAGCGCAGCAGTTTGCTGAATTTTTTGAAAGCTTCAATTGCGATGGGTGCGGTTTTGGGTGTGTACCGTCTGGTTGTGCCGCTGTCGAATGTGTGGATTACACTGGTGCCGGTTGTGCTGGGCGGAGTGGTGTATGGGCTGCTGATATTGAAGCTGGACAGGAAGATTTATGAAGAGTTGAAAGAAATTATGGCACGGATGAATGTGACATGGCCGGAATGGTTGTGATGCTTCTGATTAAGGCGCTGGGGTTGCGACCCCAGACCCCCGCGGATGCGCCGCTCTTGAGCGGGGTTTGGCATATGTATTGTTTGCTGTTTTGGATCACTAATGATGTGAGAGGTATGTGAATGAAAATTATAGATATAATTCAAGCGATCCAATCAGGCAGTATCCGTATTACCGACCATGCCGATGAAGAAGCCCAAAATGATAAACTTTCATATGAAGAAATATTTTTCTCGATACTATCAGGTGAAATTATTGAAGAGTATTCCGATGATAAGCCTTATCCAAGTTGTTTGATATATGGAAATACATTCAAAAGCGAGCCCATTCATAGCGTCTGGGCATACAACAGAGAAACGAAATGGGCGGTGCTTATTACATTGTACAGGCCAAATCCTTCCAGGTGGATAAACTGGCAAACGAGGAAAAAATGAACCAAGCAATAAAACCATTCGAGAAGTGTCCGGTTTGTGGCGGGGAGCTTGTGAATAAAGAGGTTGAGAAAATTCTACGTGGAGGTGTTCATACTGCTGTCCTGAAGGTCAGGGCAGATGTCTGTCTTCACTGCGGTGAACGCCTCTATTCGCAGGAAACTGTTAGAAGCTTTGAAGAGATCAGAAGAAAGCTGGAACGCAAAGAAGTAGCAGACTTTCAACCTATAGGACAATCTTTCCTGGTGGCAGCTTCTGATTAAGGCGCCGGGGTTGCGACCCCAGACCCCCGCGGATGCGCCGCTTTTGAGCGGAGTTTGGCACATGTATGGTATGAAGTGCCATGAATTGCGCTTCGTTGGTGGAAACTTTCAAAAAAATGAGAGAAAAAGGCTTTAAGTTAAAAGATGATTATTCTATGGAGATAAAAATATGGAAAATTCGTTTAAAGGTCATGATATCGAGATGATGTTTACAGAAATCATAGGAAAATTGGAGAGAATCGAGGAAAAATTGGATGAAAGCAGTTATCCCCCCGAAGAAACTCTTAAATCAGATTTTATTGAACGGGTCAAAACTGCTGAAAAAGAAATTTCAAAAGGCAAATGTCTTGATTTCGAAAGCATGGATGATTTCTTGAAAAGTGTTGAAAAATGACGTACAGGATCGTAGCACATCCAGGGGTACAGAAAGAAATAGAAAAGTTATATAAGAACGATAAAGTCCGCTATGAACATTTAAAAAGGAGACTCAAAATCCTCGCAGGACACCCGGAGATTGGTAAGCCTCTACGAAATATCTTAAAAGGCAAACGGAGAATACAAATAGGCTCTTTTGTGCTTATTTATGGAATTGATAAGAACGATAACAAGATAACACTTTTTAGTTTTGAACATCATGATAACGCTTATAAATAGACTATAGTGACAGCGGTCATTTTTTATGGTTTAGATGAAGTGAAATAAATGAAAATACTGGTTACAGGAGGACTGGGACAGGTAGGTTCATATTTATGTGAGCGGCTTTCAGAGCACAATGAAGTTACTGTGCTGGATAATTTCTCTATCTATAGTAAACTCACAGGCGAAAGATACGCAATGCTCTACCATAGTCTTTACGGGCTTCCTGTAGTTTGCCTTCGTCCTTTCAAAAACTGTTGCGGCAGTTTACACCGCATACACGTATGGCTTCGCCATACGTGGGTACTGCGCAAGCCGAAGTTTCGGCTTTTCAACATATTCAGCCCGCGCCAGAATCACAGAGCCGACAGAAGGAAGGATCACCATGCGTGGACGTGTAGGCAGCCTGCTTTAAGTGGGCACAGGGTTCCATCCTGCTTGTGGATGAAGTGCTGGCCGTTGAGGATGCGGCTTTTCAGAAGACGGGTTAAATTTAATATCATTCAAATATATGAGTTTAATAATGCAAAAATGCTACAACATAATGCTTACAGGAAAAGTCCAAGATATTGGTTTTAGAGCTCTTGTGGAGGATATTGCAAGATTTTTTGACCTGAGGGGCTTTGCTTTTAATGACACTGATCGCAGCGTCAAAATGGTATGCTGCTGTGAGAATGGGGTAATTGCAGAATTTCTTGAGCAACTGCAAGTCAAAGGGGCAGAGAAGGGCGCGGTAATCGATAAGATTGTGAAAGATGAAATACCTTTTCAAATATATCTTCCTCAGAGATTTCTGAGGCTTTCAACAGATGATTTTGCGGATATTGGTCGAAAGCTGGATACAGAAAATGATCTGCTCAAACAAATATTAAGTGGTACTTCAGAGCTTCCTAATGTCAGCGAAGGAATGGACAGCTTGAACTTGAAATTTGATTCTTATATATATGAACAGAAAGAGCACAATCAGTGGATGAAGGAACATTTAATCAGAATGGATGGGCATAACCAGCGCCTTGAGAAAATCCTTGAAAAGCTTGCAGAGAGATAGTACCACTATTCCTTTTATCCTGTAATCCGGTCGAAATAGATTACATGAATAAATGGAACTCTAAACCTTCTTGAGTCGGCCAGAAAGCAGAATATAGAGCTTTTTTTATATATAAGCTCGGCAGCAGTATATGGAAAGCCAGGGAACCTGCCGATCAATGAAGAGCATCCTACCAATCCGCTCTAACCATACGGATTAAGTAAACTCACTGGAGAAAAATACGCAATGCTCTACCACAGTCTTTACGGGCTTCCTGTAGTTTGCCTTCGTCCTTTCAAAAACTGTTGCGGCAGTTTACACCGCATACACGTATGGCTTCGCCATACGTGGGTACTGCGCAAGCCGAAGTTTCGGCTTTTCAACATATTCAGTCCGCGCTATAAGTGAGAAAGTTAGGAAATTTTCGACAAGTACTGAAAGTGAGGTCTATATAAGGGAAATGACTATATATGCATTATCAAAAACTAATAGAAATACCTCAGAAAGGAGGAAAGCATGTTAAACTATGAAACAGATATTCTGGAGGCAACAACAAGGCTTGGGTATAATAAAAAAGAAATCCTGCACACAGCGATTAAAATGTTCTTAGATGTCAATAAGGATTTAAAAGAAAAAATTGCTGTAGAACTCTATAAAGAAGGTAAAGCAAGTCTGGGAAAGACAAGTGAAATTGCGGATTTGTCGTATGAAGAGATGAAAGAACTTTTGATTAAAAATAATGTTGAGATAAGGAGGGGACCTGCATCTCTCAAAGAACTGAAGACAAGAGCAGAAGAGTTAATAGAGGTTTTATAGCAGATACAGGCTTCATCAGCGCTCTTCTAAAGATAAGCCATTTTCATATAATATCAAGGCTTGGAAGAATACACATAACTATAGAAGTATATGAGGAGTTGAGCAAGTGTAGGTATTTGATAAAGCCGCTCATTACTGAAATACAAAAGGGAAATATAGGGATAGTGGAGTCGAGGGATTACTCGCGTTTACAAAAAAAATACCCTATGCTTGGAGCAGGCGAACTCAGTGTAATTGCTTCTGCAAAAGATAAAATTGCCTTTATAGAAGACAGGGATGCTGAAAATGCTGCAAGGAAAGAAGGTTTGAAAGTTTATAACATTCCAGAAGTGCTGCTTGCTTGCAAACGGAGGGAACTGATTGAGAGGTCAGAGATTGCACAAATAATTAACAAGCTTAAGGAAAAGGACGGATATGTTTTCAAAAAAGAGATCGAAGAGGAGTTAATCAGATGACGAATTACCGCGAACACGTAGAAATCAGATGTCCGACTGCTTTCTTTGAATGATGTCTTCAACAAGAACAGCGCCGTCTCCGACGGGTCATAGCATGTGCGCCTGCTGCGCAGGAAGAGGCGCTGCTGTTCGCTTCGCTCACCCCAGTCTATTTTATGCTGGCAGAAGGAGAAGAGAAATGGTAAAATACTTTAAAAATATACTAGGCGTGGTGAAATAAGTGGTGATACTGATTACAGGAGGACTGGGACAGGTAGGTTCATATTTATGTGAGCGGCTTTCAGATAGCAACGAAGTTACTATTCTGGATAATTTCTCTAACAATCTGAATAATATAGAATTATCATCTGATGTTAAGATAATAAGAGAGAGGGTAAGTAATGGCCAGAACCCTGTGATCTTTGGTGATGGGAACCAGAGCAGAGACTTTGTTTATATTGAAGATGTCGTATATGCCATATTTAAAGCAATGGAGAATAAGAGAGCGATAGGAGAGATATTTAATATAGGCACAGGCAGACCGACCAGAATCAAGGAGTTGGCTGAGGTTATAATTAAGATCTCCAATAAGAAACTCAAGCCAGAGTTCGCACCTGAGCAGGTAGGGGATATAAGGGAAAGTTATGCGGATATAACAAAGGCTGAGGAAATCATGGGATATAAACCAGAATATTTATTAGAACAAGGGCTGAGGTTATGTGCGAATTATAAATAAAAGATGAAAGAAGTATGATGTAAAATTTAGTCAATTATAGTGATA
>JACUUX010000101.1 GCA_014859105.1 Nitrospirota bacterium | reverse complement strand
ACGCGGAATAGTGTCTCTTATGCCGAACTCGGCATAGGAGACACACCATGGCAACGCAGTTGTTAAATGCAGATGCTGCTCTCGTTACGATTCAGGATTTGCTGGGCCACAGCAAGATTACTACTACCCAGTGCTACTGTAGGGTTTCCAATCTAAAAGTGCAGCGGGATTATTATAAAGCCATCGATATTGTTTTGCAGAGAACTCTGCCAATAGGCGAAAATGCTTTTGAAACTGTAAAAAGAGGGTAACAAACAACAGTTTAACTAATTGAAAATATAAGAAAAAGCGGGTTATGTTACGTATAGCAGGGTGTTATTCACACCCGTCAATAAAAATTGGGATCCTCTTCTTTTTGACTCGCTATAGATGAAAATTTCTTCCGGCATTTCACACAGGGACAAATAGCCCCCAAGACCCGCTCGGCAGGTAATTGAATTCTGAACACCGGAAAGAATTCGCAAGACTCCGGGACGAACTATTTGGTCATAAGAGAGCAAGACCAGTTTCAAGTACTGTGAGAAGGGATTCTGAGCTCTGTACACCTGATACTTCGCACACGAAGGATCCAGTAAAGAACGCAGACTTCGTCCCATACCACGCATGCCGAAAGAAAAATAAAAATCCATGCCAATATCCGTCCTGATCTTCCATCAGGATGACTGGCGGTGTCAGTTTCTCCCTGCATTAAACGTTAAAGGATCTCTTCTTCGGAAAAGACAGTTTTGTCCTGAAGCATGCACGGCTGCTTTATAAAAACGAAACGCCTTCACACTCTGGACTGCACCTACAAGTCTATGTAATCAAGATGAGATGAAAGCTGAAGATTTCCGGTATAAATGGATAATTTCGGCGGAATGACAAAGCATGGAGCCAGATACGCACCTTTTATATGACCAAGCTGACATCGAGGAGCTAAGCCAAAAAGTAGTCAACCAGAAACCAGCCAAATCAACCCCCAATTTCTAACTCATTTATTTTCTTTCTGAATCTCTTAATATTATTATTATTAAAACTGTTACGGTATCGATTTTTACCAGATGTCGAAAATTTGTCAAATTCAGAATGAAGTTTGGAAAGTTGGAAGAAAGAAGAAAGATTTTTTGCTTTTTTCCCTTTACCACGTTTTAAACGATAGAATTTAAGACATGCTCTAAAAGTATCTACAATAAGCTTATGAAGTGGATTAAGAACTTCCGATAATTCTTGTTCACAAGCAAATCGAAAACGTTTTTCTGATAATCCCAAACTTATATCTCTACTTATATTTTTCCATACAAAATTTAGAACAATCCATTTTGGATAATATCCTTCGGGATAACCTCGTGCAACATATTTCACTTTTCTCATCAACCAATATTTGGACAGATAAAATTGTATCTGTTTTGAGCCAAAAATAGATTTATAATACGGGTCCTCAAATAAACCCTCTTTGCCTTTCCTTACAATGACAGGATCAAAAAGACAAGCCGCTACCGCTTGGGCCATTTCTTTTTTATCTATCTGATAGAAGCCTTGACCAAACCAACTTCTTGCTTCTGATTTACTCATTTTTTTGCGGATATATTGGTACCCAACTTTTCTTAACTCTTTCTCCAAAAAAACTTGGATATAATCATTTGAAACAAGATCAGATGGAGAGATATAATTTTGCCAATTTGTAGCTCTAACTATTGAATTAACAAGTTTGTCATAATCTACTTCATCTTCAGAGTCTCGTGGGATTTTAATTATTTTTACTAATATATTTGTATTTCTCGAATCATTTTCATACAATGTTCGTGTTGTTTGTTGACCATTAATGACTTGAGCCCCATTTATAATAATGACATCCTCTCCCCCCTGAGTTTCTCTTTTTGCATCGTCACAAACGATGGTCACTCCATTGTTGTAATACCAAAAATTATCCGGCTCTTTCTTTATTGTTTCTGCCATCGACTCATTTATATCTGTAGGTCCTAACCACGCTCGTATATTTTTTGCAAATAATTTTCTGCCAATTTTTCTATACATTTCTCCCAAATCGTAACCATTGACCGATAAAACCCATGTTTCAATTTTCCTTTGGGGATCGAATCTATGTATCAACCCCTCTTGTTGTATTACACTTTCAGAGACGATTCTAAGTTTTAAAGGAGGAATATGAGGAGTAATATCGTCTAAATAATTCTTAAATGTGTTCAATACTTGTTTAAGAGTAAGCACGAAAATATCTACGGGTTCATGTGCTTGTCTTACTCGTGTTTTAGCCTCATTAATTATCGTATCAGTACATTTACCCGTAGTAATATAGTACAGATTTAATTTATATTTTTTATCTTTAACACAGTTTATAACTTCCTTAAATTTTTCAAGAGCTAATGGGTCCAATTTTGAATAAAACGTCTCTAATATAGACTTATGTTCCCAAGGTTTAAGACCTAAATCAGCAAAAGTCAAGACATCATTTCTTTTTTCGCTAACGCCCTCATAGATATGAAACTTACCTTGAATTATATTACACTGTTTCTCTTTTTCATCTATATAGATAGCATCAATATTTTTTTCACCACCTCTTCCCCCTTCTTTACCTGTCAAAGCAGCTTTTGCAATTTCTTCCTTATCAACTAAATAAGCGTATAAGAACTAGAAAACAAAAGCAGAATCGTCTTTGAAAGTTGGGTATCTCTTTCTTATAGAGCTAATTTCATTTTTCAGTTCATTCAAAGAAACTTTTGGTTTCATATTACACCTCTTTGTTAAACTATTAAACAGTGAATTATTAAATGTCTTTTAACGGGCGGATTATCAGACGACGCGTTCATATCCAAACTCAGGTTGTATATTCCAACTATAGATTACCAATTCAAATATACACCTTTTTTAAAAGACTGTAAACTCTTCATTCAGGAAGTTATAGACAGCGTGATAACCAACCTCAACTAAGGCCTGCCTATATTTTATTGTTAGCCTTTTAAAAGTATCCCCATTAACCTTTCTGCATACTTTTTGCTAACCGCATCATCAGGATCGGTTATTATCTCTATCTCCTCGGGACTGGTTATTCCTATCCCTAACTCAGCAGCCCTTGATATCTGCTCCTGCTCAAAAACCTTTCTCCCCATGATGTCTTTGTTACTACCAACTTCCTTTAATATGGACAGTCCCAATGCATCTATAGCAATCCTGTCGGTTCCGGCAAGTATTACATTAGCTCTCTTCTTACTCCCTTTCATTGGACCACCGTCCACAAATGCCTCTATACCGTCCAGAATTATCAATGCTGGAATGTAAACCTGATTTATTTCTGCTATCATCTTCCTCATACTTAAAAAAGACGTATGGAGTTCTCTCATATTTCTTTTATGAGTAATGCCAACAGATAGCTTGAGAGACATTGTAAATACTCCTCCGTACCCGTGAGTCTTCAGGCAGCAAGTCGTTACAATACATTTTGAATCAAGAATAGGTTTTGCAACATCAAAGCCGTCTCTCCAGTGGCTTTTTTCAGGTCTTATCCTTGTCCAGCCATTTGGAGGCAGCTCTTCGAAATTTATAAGCCCTACGCCAAGTTTATTACAGAGGCTATATATGCCCTTTTCATTTAGAACACTATGTGTATCAGGAGGTCCACTTCTTTCACTAATCGTTATACTTTTGGCCCCTATCTTCTTGAGGTGTAATATTAAATAAGTAAGCGTGTCGTTGTGAGTAGAACCAGGGAATTGGTCTGCAGTGTTAAAGTTTGGTTTAAGCAGCACATCTTGCCCCTTTACAGAACTTATGCCAAGAAGCTCTATGACCTTCTTAATACCTATTTCACGGTCTGATGTTTTAACAAGTGAAATCTTAGTTTTTCTGGTTTTATGGGATATATTTGATCCTTTGGCCATAACTGTCCTCCAGACATTTCTTCCGGCTATGGCTGACAGAAAACTACCCACAGCCGCTATCGTAAATCTCCCTTAATCATATCACTCTATGAGAAAAAACTTCATTTACTTCTATCTTTGAACAGAATTTATAAAGGGATGACACGAAGTCAAATAAAAATCACTATTAACAGTTGAATTGAGTAGCTTCAATTAGGTATTAGAAGGCTGCAGAGGAAGAAGGTGACGCTGCACATTTCTGAAAGAAGTTTATGTTTCAGAAGGTTCTTTCGGTAAGTTTCTTAGATTGTTTATATACCTCGTCTCATTAAATGGAACCTTATGTTTCATCACATAAAATAATTCAACCGCAAGAGCTTGTCCTATAAACTGTTTCGCTTCAAATTCAGAATACCCTTCATCCATCAGACGTTTCAAAGTAGTTGCTGTTTCAGCTGGATCATTAGCATTGATTTGGTTGTCTATCACTTCTAAGATAGCATTTCTTAAGTTTTCGTTGACTTTCATTCTCATAGGTTATAGTTATCTCTTCAAATTTTTCTCAATTATACCAGATTCTAAAGTTCAAGACTTCAGGATGAAACAGATCGGAAAACTTTCTTCCTGAAAGCCTCAGACTTGCTGTAGTCTATAAAACCACTGACTTCAATTGATAATTGTTATCGACCAGCACATTTTGATTTCAGGTAATTGTAAAAAACCCCGAAATAGTGTATCATAAGTGTATCACTAAGGAGGTGCGTTCTATGCCAACAAAAAATCCCAGAATCAATGTGGTTCTTGAAAAGCCTTTATATAATACTGTTGAGACTCTTGCCGAACGAGACGGAGTTTCCTTATCTTTGAAGGTTCGTGATCTTGTGAAAGAAGCAATAGAAATTGAAGAAGATATTGGCCTTACTCAGCTCGCCGAAACCAGAGAAAAAACTTTTAGCAGGAAAAAATCTCTTAAACATGATGAGGTCTGGTAGAATTGCCCTTTGAGCTTCGATATCATCCTGATGTCGGAGACATCGACATCCCCCGACTGAATGAAACTCTAAAAAAGCGTATTAAAAAAGCTGTAGAAGAACGTCTTTCAATATCACCCCATCAATACGGAGAGCCACTTAGAAAAACGCTCAAAGGATATTGGAAACTAAGAGTCGGCGATTATAGGGTAGTTTACAAAGTCGAGGGCAATGAAGTCTGGATATTAGCTATTATTAATCGAAAAGAAGTTTACAAAAAGATTATTAAGAGGATTTGATGTGGAGTACTTCTGGTATTGAGTTTTTTAGAATCTGTCACTCATGAATATTTTGACCAAAGAAGCTAATTCTGGGATCTTCATGTTACGTCCCAGCAATTCGATACCGATTTTAGGGGTGTAATTCCCACCAATCCGATACCGATTTTAGGGGGTCTATTCCCACATAAACGATACCGATTTTAGGGTATCCATTCCCACCAAACCGATACCGATTTTAGGGTATCCATTCCCACCAAACCGATACCGGTTTTCGGGAGT
>JACUUX010000100.1 GCA_014859105.1 Nitrospirota bacterium | reverse complement strand
ATTCCCCCTCTTAGGTTAAGAGGGGGTGAGGGGGAGTTATTCTGAACAACGAAAAGGCAGTAAACTTTTTTAACAAATAAGGTGTAATATTCACTTTTAGTGTATTAAAATAAATATAGTTCAATTTTTAAAAATTGAACCCGTGGTAAGATTGTTATATTATTTGTCATTCCAGCTTGTCTGGAATCCGTTAACTCCCTCTTTAGTAAAGAGGGGTCAAAGGGGGAAGAAATGAAGAAAGATTCCGGTCAAGCCGGCATGACAAGCAACCTTGTCCGTCATTCCCGCAGTCTGTTGAACGGGAATCCAGAGCCTTTTCATAACGAACTGGATTCCCCCATCAAGTCGGGGAATGACATATAAAAAAGAAGTCATTATCCGGCTTGACCGGATAATCCAGAATTATATGCAAAAGAGCTTTTATGTTTATATATTAGCGAGCAAAAGAAACGGGACTTTGTATACCGGAGTGACCTCTGATTTAATAAAGCGTGTTTGGGAGCACAAAAAAAAATTAGCAGAAGGATTTACCGAAAAATATTGTATAGATAAACTTGTCTATTATGAACAGTTTCAAGATGCAGAATATGCTATAAAGAGAGAGAAAAGATTAAAAAAATACAATCGCAAATGGAAACTTGATCTTATTGAAAAGTCGAACCCGGAGTGGAAAGATTTATATGAGGAGTTAATATCTGGATTCCCTGGTCAAGCCAGGGAATGACATAATTTTATTAATGCAAGGGACTACCGTAATTTGTTAAATCGGGGAATGAAAACAAGAAATGATTCCATAACGAAAAGGAAAGGACATAATGAAAAGAAAAAAACCTAATGAACTGGACAGGATAATCCAGAGGATCGATGTTATTGAGAAAAAAAGGCCCAGCCACAAAGAGGTGCTCGAATTTTTAAAAGATATAGTAAAACAGCAGTATAAGATAAAGCCTCTGATAAATGTGGAAGCGGTTGACATAAATAAGGAGATGGCAAGACTCCAGTTGAGGGAAGGATTTTCTCTTATAGATAAAAAGGACATAAAGCTGAATATGGATACAGCCACGACCCTGTTTAAGAAAATATGCAGGGCTATCCAGAGAAAGAATAAAAAGATCGCCCCTGAAATAAAAAAGATAAATCAAGCCTTGCGTAAAAATGAAATAGAGCTCGAGGAAATATTTAAGAGACTGCTTGCCGGAGATAATGGATATCTCGATTCAATAGGTGAGAAGACCGGATTAAACAAATGGCTGTTAATCTCTCTTGCAAAAAGCAGCATCATCCCCTTTTTTGAGGCATATGCAGACAGACTCAAGGGTTATGTGGAACTGGAACCATGGTTCCGTAGCCATTGCCCTGTCTGCGGTTCTGAACCTTTAATGGGAGAGTTAAGGACTGTTGAAGGAGTTGAGGGAGTAAAGTTTCTCGTGTGTTCTTCATGCAGTTATGAGTGGCGTTTCAAGAGGCTTGCGTGTCCGTTCTGCGGCAACTCAAACCATGAGAAGTTGAGGTATTTTCATACTGATGCTGACGGAAAGGCATACAGGGTGGATGTGTGCGAGGAATGCAAAAAGTACATCAAGACCATAGATTTAAGGGAGTTAAGGATGGATGTTATACCAGTTGTTGAAGACATGGGCACCCTTCACCTTGACATCATTGCCCAGAAAGAGGGATATAAAAGGGGGGTTTCAGGCATTCTGGAGATAGAGGAATTGGAGGAGTGAAGAAAACTTATTTTTCTCGTCATTGTCCGGCTTGACCGGACAATCCAGAAAAATTAATATATCGTCATTGTCCGACCCCCGATTACTAATTTCGAGGGCATGCTTGATCGGACAATCCAGAAGGAACTGGATTCCGCATCAAGTGCGGAATGACAAAGAAGAAGAGTTGCTCAATTAAAGTAAAGGACACCATGCTTAAAGACAACTTTCATCGCACTATAGACTACATGCGGATATCAGTTACAGACAGATGTAATCTGCGTTGCGTATATTGCGTGCCCTCCGGCGGTCTTAAGCCTCTGGAACACAGGGAAATTCTCCAGTATGAAGAGATAGTGAGGATTTTAAGGATAGCTGTTAATACAGGCGTGAGAAAGGTACGCATAACAGGCGGTGAACCTCTTGTAAGAAAAAATATTGCCTACCTTATCAGGATGATAAAAAGAATTGAAGGTATAGATGAGCTTAGCATGACAACTAATGGCATCCTTCTCGAAAAATATGCTGAAGAACTGGCAGATGCAGGCCTTGACAGGGTAAATATCAGCCTTGATTCTTTAAAGCCGGAAAGATACAGAGAGATTACAAGGTGTGGGGATATTGATGCTGTATTAAGAGGCATTGATGCTTCTGAAAAAGCCGGTCTTATGCCGGTAAAGATTAACATGGTTCCTATCCGCGGACTGAACGATGAAGAGATCGCGGAATTTGCAAAAATAACTTTGAAGTCTCCATATCAGGTAAGGTTTATTGAATTTATGCCTTTCGGAAAAGAAGATATGTGGAATAAGGAACATTTCATCTCTTCGGAGGAGATAAAATCTATTGTTGAACAAATAGGCGATCTTATTCCTGCAAAGATGAGGAAGTCAGGTCCTGCAAGGTATTTCAGATTTGATGGTGCTGCCGGTGTAGTTGGCTTTATAAGCCCCATCAGCAACCATTTCTGTAAAGAATGCAATCGCCTCCGGTTGACTGCTGACGGCAAATTAAGGCCGTGTCTTTTCTCGGAAACCGAGATCGATTTAAAACCTGCCCTTCGAAACAACAGCTCTGATACAGAAATCGAAAGGCTTATAGAGTTATCCATAGCAGTAAAGCCCAAAAGTCATTCTGTTAAAATTGAAAACTTACTCTCACCTGCTGACTGTTCTGCGATGAATACCGTCCGAAATACTCATAAAAGACCCATGTCACAAATAGGCGGGTAGAAGAGAGCGGACCAAAAAAAATCCCCGGAAGTATTCGCCTCCGGGGATTTTTTTTTAATAATCTATTTTTTTATCTGCTTGCCGATTTTGTCGGTAAATCATGAACGTCTATATGGCACTGTAAACAATTCGGAAACTTCTTCAACAGCCCCTCACCATGAGGTTTCCCATGGCATTCCTCACATGTGGGAATGTACTTATGCTTTGAGTGACATTGTGCACATGTTACCAGTCTGTGCCTGCTCGCACTTGCCTCAAGTTTGTTAAAGACTGCGCCGTGACATGAACCGCAGACTGCATTTGGCACTGTATGAGCATAGTTTATATTAATAGGTGAATGAACAGGATGGCATGACAAGCATTCCGGATCTGTCTGTTTTTCTACATGGGGCCTGTGGCATTCCATGCATGAAGGAATGTATCCATGCCTGTCATGATGACACATTGAACATGCTACCTTAGTATGCTTACTCGGGTTCTGCTTGAGTTCCTGCCCTACTTTAGCATGACAATCTCCGCACATTTTTGCAAACTCGGGAGTCATTGCCATTTGTGTTTTGGGTGCATGGGGATTTGAATGACACTGTGCACAGGCTGCGAACTTGTCACCGTGAAAAATTCCATGACATGTCTCACACCTGGGCATGATCTCTTTCCAGTTCTGTCTAATCGGGTTATAAGCATGAAATTTTTCATGACATTGCACGCAGTCAATCCGGTGTCTGCCGCCTTCATGTCTGATTTGATTGAAGATGGAGAAATGACAGGGTCCGCACTCGGCTGTGGTGAGAGGTTTAATGTCAACATCATAAGGAGACACCGGCTCCTTTTTTTCCGGTGGAACTGTTTCAGGCTTTGCAGTTACCACAGGTTCTGCTTCTACAGGTGCTATGGGTTGTGTCGCACAGGCTACTATTATGAGTATTACTGAAACTAAACTTCCTATCAGTAGAACCGCTTTTTTCCTACTATCCATTTATCTTCCCCCCTCCTTTCATTTTCCTAAACTATGTGCATTTATATGGCATGCATTACATTCTTTAAACTGTGCCAACATTGCAGGTGGATGAGGCGAACCGTGACAGGTTTCACACGCGGGAATCACCTTGTGCCTCTCCTTGTGGCAGAAAACGCATTCAAGGGCAGTATGTTTGGTCTGTGCAGACTTAAGCATATCAGAGATGTCCTGATGGCAGGGAGCACAATATTTTGAAGGCATATCCTGACCGTAAGTAATTGTAAGAGGCTGATGGGCAGGATGGCATGTCAGGCAATCTTTATTGACCATTTCCGGTGTATGGGGTCTATGACAGTTCATACAGGGCGGTATGTCTTTATGGGCTGAATGGCATACGGTACACGCAACATTTGTATGGCGGCTTGGATACTCCTTCATCTCTTTGCCCTGAGCAGGATGACAGGTAAGACATGGGCCTGTGATATTGGAGGCTAATTTCATTTCAAGGGGGGCATGCGGGTCTGAATGGCAGCTATTACAGCCGGCCAATTCATAATGCGGAGTGCCCGAATGGCATTCACTGCATGCAGGGATAATTTTGTCTTTTGGCACCATTGGCGGATGTCCTTTGTGGCAATCCATGCAGTTTACGGCAGTCTTGTGTTTGGCACCTTTACTATCTACAGTTGTAGCAACTGTAGAATGGCATTTTATGCAATCAGCATTTGAAAGGTGTAAAAGTGCTTCTGCTGCCTTCTCCTGAGCAAGACTTTCTTTCTGGCCGGAATAGATGGTGAGGGATATTACAAGGATAAATATTAAAAACAAGAGGAGAGGCAAAAGAGATTTATACCTTTTTTTCTTGCATAACTGGAATATTTTCATTACAAACCCCCTTGTAAGTATTAATCTATAAAGATCCTAAAAGTTGTTTAAGATTTTCAATTCTGTCATTCCGACTTGTTCGGAATCCTTCTTTTCAGAGAGATTCCAGACAAGCTGGAATGACAAACAAGGCATTCACTTATAACATCTTTTTTATTTTTATGTCAAGGGAAAAATAGGGTCACCGGAAAATGGGGCTAATCAAAGCAAAGGTGTGTAAAATTTGAAAAAATGAACCTCCCTGCGGCAAGACCGCAGGGCATCTAAATTTATAAATATCCTGGATTTAGTCATTCCTGCGAAAGCAGGAATCCAGAAAGGTAAAAAGACTGGATTCCGCATCAAGTGCGGAATGACAGAAATGTAGTAACCCTGTAGCAAGACTACAGGGAATTATCAAGTTACAACTAAAGTTCTATATATTTTTCAACCTGTTGTAGCCTTGACAATTATACTGTTAATAATTAAAGTAATTTATTGAAGAATAAAGAAATAATTATTATTTTTATTTATTAGTGATGCTGTTCCAATGGATGGCATTGACCGGAAAATACCCCTCACCCTTGCCCTCTCCCGCAAGGGGAGAGGGAATACTGAGGTGGTTCTCTCCCGCAGGGACAAAGGGGA
>JACUUX010000099.1 GCA_014859105.1 Nitrospirota bacterium | reverse complement strand
CCCTCTCCCCTTGCGGGGAAGTATCATCTCAGTATCCCCTTTGTCCCTGCGGGAGAGAACCACCTCAGTATTCCCTCTCCCCTTGCGGGAGAGGGCAAGGGTGAGGGGTATTTTCCGGTCAATGCCATCCATTGGAACAGCATCACTAATAAATAAAAATAATAATTATTTCTTTATTCTTCAATAAATTACTTTAATTATTAACAGTATAATTGTCAAGGCTACAACAGGTTGAAAAATATATAGAACTTTAGTTGTAACTTGATAATTCCCTGTAGTCTTGCTACAGGGTTACTACATTTCTGTCATTCCGCACTTGATGCGGAATCCAGTCTTTTTACCTTTCTGGATTCCTGCTTTCGCAGGAATGACTAAATCCAGGATATTTATAAATTTAGATGCCCTGCGGTCTTGCCGCAGGGAGGTTCATTTTTTCAAATTTTACACACCTTTGCTTTGATTAGCCCCATTTTCCGGTGACCCTATTTTTCCCTTGACATAAAAATAAAAAAGATGTTATAAGTGAATGCCTTGTTTGTCATTCCAGCTTGTCTGGAATCTCTCTGAAAAGAAGGATTCCGAACAAGTCGGAATGACAGAATTGAAAATCTTAAACAACTTTTAGGATCTTTATAGATTAATACTTACAAGGGGGTTTGTAATGAAAATATTCCAGTTATGCAAGAAAAAAAGGTATAAATCTCTTTTGCCTCTCCTCTTGTTTTTAATATTTATCCTTGTAATATCCCTCACCATCTATTCCGGCCAGAAAGAAAGTCTTGCTCAGGAGAAGGCAGCAGAAGCACTTTTACACCTTTCAAATGCTGATTGCATAAAATGCCATTCTACAGTTGCTACAACTGTAGATAGTAAAGGTGCCAAACACAAGACTGCCGTAAACTGCATGGATTGCCACAAAGGACATCCGCCAATGGTGCCAAAAGACAAAATTATCCCTGCATGCAGTGAATGCCATTCGGGCACTCCGCATTATGAATTGGCCGGCTGTAATAGCTGCCATTCAGACCCGCATGCCCCCCTTGAAATGAAATTAGCCTCCAATATCACAGGCCCATGTCTTACCTGTCATCCTGCTCAGGGCAAAGAGATGAAGGAGTATCCAAGCCGCCATACAAATGTTGCGTGTACCGTATGCCATTCAGCCCATAAAGACATACCGCCCTGTATGAACTGTCATAGACCCCATACACCGGAAATGGTCAATAAAGATTGCCTGACATGCCATCCTGCCCATCAGCCTCTTACAATTACTTACGGTCAGGATATGCCTTCAAAATATTGTGCTCCCTGCCATCAGGACATCTCTGATATGCTTAAGTCTGCACAGACCAAACATACTGCCCTTGAATGCGTTTTCTGCCACAAGGAGAGGCACAAGGTGATTCCCGCGTGTGAAACCTGTCACGGTTCGCCTCATCCACCTGCAATGTTGGCACAGTTTAAAGAATGTAATGCATGCCATATAAATGCACATAGTTTAGGAAAATGAAAGGAGGGGGGAAGATAAATGGATAGTAGGAAAAAAGCGGTTCTACTGATAGGAAGTTTAGTTTCAGTAATACTCATAATAGTAGCCTGTGCGACACAACCCATAGCACCTGTAGAAGCAGAACCTGTGGTAACTGCAAAGCCTGAAACAGTTCCACCGGAAAAAAAGGAGCCGGTGTCTCCTTATGATGTTGACATTAAACCTCTCACCACAGCCGAGTGCGGACCCTGTCATTTCTCCATCTTCAATCAAATCAGACATGAAGGCGGCAGACACCGGATTGACTGCGTGCAATGTCATGAAAAATTTCATGCTTATAACCCGATTAGACAGAACTGGAAAGAGATCATGCCCAGGTGTGAGACATGTCATGGAATTTTTCACGGTGACAAGTTCGCAGCCTGTGCACAGTGTCATTCAAATCCCCATGCACCCAAAACACAAATGGCAATGACTCCCGAGTTTGCAAAAATGTGCGGAGATTGTCATGCTAAAGTAGGGCAGGAACTCAAGCAGAACCCGAGTAAGCATACTAAGGTAGCATGTTCAATGTGTCATCATGACAGGCATGGATACATTCCTTCATGCATGGAATGCCACAGGCCCCATGTAGAAAAACAGACAGATCCGGAATGCTTGTCATGCCATCCTGTTCATTCACCTATTAATATAAACTATGCTCATACAGTGCCAAATGCAGTCTGCGGTTCATGTCACGGCGCAGTCTTTAACAAACTTGAGGCAAGTGCGAGCAGGCACAGACTGGTAACATGTGCACAATGTCACTCAAAGCATAAGTACATTCCCACATGTGAGGAATGCCATGGGAAACCTCATGGTGAGGGGCTGTTGAAGAAGTTTCCGAATTGTTTACAGTGCCATATAGACGTTCATGATTTACCGACAAAATCGGCAAGCAGATAAAAAAATAGATTATTAAAAAAAAATCCCCGGAGGCGAATACTTCCGGGGATTTTTTTTGGTCCGCTCTCTTCTACCCGCCTATTTGTGACATGGGTCTTTTATGAGTATTTCGGACGGTATTCATCGCAGAACAGTCAGCAGGTGAGAGTAAGTTTTCAATTTTAACAGAATGACTTTTGGGCTTTACTGCTATGGATAACTCTATAAGCCTTTCGATTTCTGTATCAGAGCTGTTGTTTCGAAGGGCAGGTTTTAAATCGATCTCGGTTTCCGAGAAAAGACACGGCCTTAATTTGCCGTCAGCAGTCAACCGGAGGCGATTGCATTCTTTACAGAAATGGTTGCTGATGGGGCTTATAAAGCCAACTACACCGGCAGCACCATCAAATCTGAAATACCTTGCAGGACCTGACTTCCTCATCTTTGCAGGAATAAGATCGCCTATTTGTTCAACAATAGATTTTATCTCCTCCGAAGAGATGAAATGTTCCTTATTCCACATATCTTCTTTTCCGAAAGGCATAAATTCAATAAACCTTACCTGATATGGAGACTTCAAAGTTATTTTTGCAAATTCCGCGATCTCTTCATCGTTCAGTCCGCGGATAGGAACCATGTTAATCTTTACCGGCATAAGACCGGCTTTTTCAGAAGCATCAATGCCTCTTAATACAGCATCAATATCCCCACACCTTGTAATCTCTCTGTATCTTTCCGGCTTTAAAGAATCAAGGCTGATATTTACCCTGTCAAGGCCTGCATCTGCCAGTTCTTCAGCATATTTTTCGAGAAGGATGCCATTAGTTGTCATGCTAAGCTCATCTATACCTTCAATTCTTTTTATCATCCTGATAAGGTAGGCAATATTTTTTCTTACAAGAGGTTCACCGCCTGTTATGCGTACCTTTCTCACGCCTGTATTAACAGCTATCCTTAAAATCCTCACTATCTCTTCATACTGGAGAATTTCCCTGTGTTCCAGAGGCTTAAGACCGCCGGAGGGCACGCAATATACGCAACGCAGATTACATCTGTCTGTAACTGATATCCGCATGTAGTCTATAGTGCGATGAAAGTTGTCTTTAAGCATGGTGTCCTTTACTTTAATTGAGCAACTCTTCTTCTTTGTCATTCCGCACTTGATGCGGAATCCAGTTCCTTCTGGATTGTCCGATCAAGCATGCCCTCGAAATTAGTAATCGGGGGTCGGACAATGACGATATATTAATTTTTCTGGATTGTCCGGTCAAGCCGGACAATGACGAGAAAAATAAGTTTTCTTCACTCCTCCAATTCCTCTATCTCCAGAATGCCTGAAACCCCCCTTTTATATCCCTCTTTCTGGGCAATGATGTCAAGGTGAAGGGTGCCCATGTCTTCAACAACTGGTATAACATCCATCCTTAACTCCCTTAAATCTATGGTCTTGATGTACTTTTTGCATTCCTCGCACACATCCACCCTGTATGCCTTTCCGTCAGCATCAGTATGAAAATACCTCAACTTCTCATGGTTTGAGTTGCCGCAGAACGGACACGCAAGCCTCTTGAAACGCCACTCATAACTGCATGAAGAACACACGAGAAACTTTACTCCCTCAACTCCTTCAACAGTCCTTAACTCTCCCATTAAAGGTTCAGAACCGCAGACAGGGCAATGGCTACGGAACCATGGTTCCAGTTCCACATAACCCTTGAGTCTGTCTGCATATGCCTCAAAAAAGGGGATGATGCTGCTTTTTGCAAGAGAGATTAACAGCCATTTGTTTAATCCGGTCTTCTCACCTATTGAATCGAGATATCCATTATCTCCGGCAAGCAGTCTCTTAAATATTTCCTCGAGCTCTATTTCATTTTTACGCAAGGCTTGATTTATCTTTTTTATTTCAGGGGCGATCTTTTTATTCTTTCTCTGGATAGCCCTGCATATTTTCTTAAACAGGGTCGTGGCTGTATCCATATTCAGCTTTATGTCCTTTTTATCTATAAGAGAAAATCCTTCCCTCAACTGGAGTCTTGCCATCTCCTTATTTATGTCAACCGCTTCCACATTTATCAGAGGCTTTATCTTATACTGCTGTTTTACTATATCTTTTAAAAATTCGAGCACCTCTTTGTGGCTGGGCCTTTTTTTCTCAATAACATCGATCCTCTGGATTATCCTGTCCAGTTCATTAGGTTTTTTTCTTTTCATTATGTCCTTTCCTTTTCGTTATGGAATCATTTCTTGTTTTCATTCCCCGATTTAACAAATTACGGTAGTCCCTTGCATTAATAAAATTATGTCATTCCCTGGCTTGACCAGGGAATCCAGATATTAACTCCTCATATAAATCTTTCCACTCCGGGTTCGACTTTTCAATAAGATCAAGTTTCCATTTGCGATTGTATTTTTTTAATCTTTTCTCTCTCTTTATAGCATATTCTGCATCTTGAAACTGTTCATAATAGACAAGTTTATCTATACAATATTTTTCGGTAAATCCTTCTGCTAATTTTTTTTTGTGCTCCCAAACACGCTTTATTAAATCAGAGGTCACTCCGGTATACAAAGTCCCGTTTCTTTTGCTCGCTAATATATAAACATAAAAGCTCTTTTGCATATAATTCTGGATTATCCGGTCAAGCCGGATAATGACTTCTTTTTTATATGTCATTCCCCGACTTGATGGGGGAATCCAGTTCGTTATGAAAAGGCTCTGGATTCCCGTTCAACAGACTGCGGGAATGACGGACAAGGTTGCTTGTCATGCCGGCTTGACCGGAATCTTTCTTCATTTCTTCCCCCTTTGACCCCTCTTTACTAAAGAGGGAGTTAACGGATTCCAGACAAGCTGGAATGACAAATAATATAACAATCTTACCACGGGTTCAATTTTTAAAAATTGAACTATATTTATTTTAATACACTAAAAGTGAATATTACACCTTATTTGTTAAAAAAGTTTACTGCCTTTTCGTTGTTCAGAATAACTCCCCCTCACCCCCTCTTAAC
>JACUUX010000098.1 GCA_014859105.1 Nitrospirota bacterium | reverse complement strand
ATATTCAGAGAATATGACATAAGAGGAGTTGTTGGAAAAGAAATCGATAAAGACATCGCTGTTCTTATTGGAAAATCTTTCGGCACTCTTTTAGAGAATCTAAATCCAGAGGCAACACATGTAAGCGTTGGGATGGATGTCAGACTTAGTTCTGAAGATCTTGCATCGGGTATCATTGGGGGCATAATCTCAACAGGTCTTAATGTATATGATATAGGGATATGTCCTACCCCCCTTCAATACTTTTCTCTCTTCCATCTTGATTTAGACGGTGGCATAATGGTGACAGGCAGCCATAACCCCCCTGAGTACAACGGCTTTAAGATAAGCATCGGAAAAGAGACTATCCATGGTCAGGCTATACAGAAATTGAAAGAAATAATACTGAGAGAACAATGGATGAGTGCTGATAGACATGGGAAGGTAAGTCAGTATGATATAATCAGTGCATATAAGGATTATATGCTTAAGGAATTCTCATATCTGAAAGACCCACAGTATAAAAGATTAAAGGTTGTGGTTGATGCAGGCAATGCAACAGCAGGTCTTGTTGTACCTGAGATTCTTGATAGCATCGGTTGTGATGTGGTGCCCCTTTACTGCGAACCTGACGGGAGGTTTCCAAATCATCATCCTGACCCGACAATCGTAGAATATATCCAGGATCTGATTTCCCTGACAAAGGAAACAGGAGCAGAAATAGGCGTGGGATATGACGGGGATGCGGACAGAATAGGGGTTGTTGATAGAGATGGAGAGATCGTGTGGGGAGACCATTTGATGATAATCCTGAGCCGTGAATTGTTAAAACTTAAAAAGGGAGCAAAGATAATTGGTGATGTTAAGTGTTCACAGATTATGTTCGATAATATACAGAAGAACGGGGGTATACCCATAATGTGGAAGACAGGTCATTCACTGGTGAAACAGAAGATGAGAGAAGAAGAAGCACTTATGGCCGGAGAATTCAGCGGACATATATTTATAGCTGACAGATATTTCGGATATGATGATGCCATTTATACTACCCTCAGGCTCGTAGAGATAATGAAAACCACAGGAAAGGATATTAAGGAACTCCTTTCAGATATTCCACAATTGTCTTACACACCCGAGATAAGACTTGAGTGCCCTGATGATAGAAAAAGAGATATGGTTGAAAGAATTGTATTGAAGTTTTCTGAATATAGCAGTAAAGGGAGCTGTCCGTACAGGATTAAAGATATCAATACAACAGACGGGGTAAGGGTGGCTTTTGAAAAGGGATGGGGACTGATAAGGGCGAGCAATACTCAACCTGTAGTTGTATTGAGAGTAGAGGCAGAAGACGAAGAGAGTCTGAAAAGCTACAGGGCATTTCTGGAAAAAGAGTTTAAAGACGCAATGGAGGCAAAATGAAGGCGATTATCCTTGCAGGTGGTTCAGGAACAAGGCTATGGCCCCTGTCAAGAAAAAATTATCCAAAACAGTTTCTCAAATTGAATGAAGATAAGTCCTTTCTCCGGCAGACAGCAGAGAGACTTTTAAACATAATGCCGTCTGAGAATATCATGGTAATAACTAACAATGATTATAAATTCCATGTAAAAGCAGATTTAATGCCTCTGGTTATGTCATCGGCCTTAAATTCAGTTTCGGATTTTCATATAATTCTCGAACCTGCGGGCAGAAATACCGCCCCTGCAATAGCCCTTGGCATTAAATACTGTATGGAAAAACTTGGGAGTAAAGATGACGAAGTTATATTTGTCTCACCTTCAGACCATATAATTCGACCGGCTGATAAATTTACTGAATATATCAAACTCTCGGATAAAATTGCAAAAAAAGGATATATTGTCACCTTTGGAATAAGACCGACAAGACCTGAAACAGGGTACGGGTATATAAAGGTAAGCAATAGGAAGTTGGAAGCTAAATTTCAGGAATATATGAAAGTAGAGAAATTTACAGAAAAACCTGATGAAAAGACTGCTGAAAGATATGTAGAGGCTGGAAATTATTTCTGGAACTCGGGAATGTTTGCCTTTACTATAGGATCAATATTAGAAGAATTTAATAAACATATGCCGGCTATCGGGAAACTGCTCAACAGGGATTTTGACGGTATGATGTCAGACTTTAAAAAGATGCCCGATATATCCATTGACTATGCAGTAATGGAAAAATCTGAAAGGGTTGTAACGCTGCCCCTTGAACTATACTGGAATGATATAGGTTCATGGGATTCACTGTACGATGTACTGGAAAAAGACAGAGACGATAATGTAAAAAAAGGTGATGTTTTAACAATAGATACAAAAAGGACCCTGATTCTCGGTAATAAGAGACATATATCCACAATCGGATTAGAGGATTGTCTTGTTGTTGAGACTGAAGACGCCATATTGATTGCAAAAAAAGGAGAAACACAGAAAGTAAAAGACATAGTGAATAAACTGAAAAAAGATAAAAGAAAAGAGGTGGAAGAACATGTAACAACCTATAGACCCTGGGGTAGTTATACAATTCTTGAGGATGGCCTGCGTTATAAAATTAAAAGGATTGTGGTAAATCCGAAAGAAAAACTAAGCCTTCAGATGCATTATCACAGATCAGAACACTGGGTGGTTGTGAAAGGCACTGCGAAAGTCACTATAGGTGATAATGAAATATTTATTCACGAAAATGAATCAGCGTATGTCCCAAAATCTACGCTTCACAGGCTTGAAAACCCCGGGAAGGTTCCAGTCGAGATCATAGAGGTCCAGAACGGGGAATATGTTGAAGAGGATGATATTGTTAGGTTCGATGACCGCTACGGAAGGGATAAAGATAACTAATAGGAGAAATACAAAGTATGGATTTAATAAAGGCAATCAGAGATAAACAGGCGAAAATAGGAATTATAGGACTGGGATATGTAGGACTTCCTCTTGTGATACGTTTCTGCGAGGAAGATTTCAATGTAACGGGTTTTGATATCGATCCCAAAAAAGTGGCAAGGCTGAACAGGGGGGAAAGCTATATAAAACATATCCCGTCTGAAAAGATAAAGAGTCTGAAAAAGAAAAAATTATTTGAGGCGACGTCGGATTATTCGAAATTAAAGGATGCCGACTGCATAATAATCTGCGTTCCCACACCTTTAAAGAAGAATAGAGAGCCGGATTTAAGCTATGTCGAGAAGACATCATATGAAATAGCAAGATATCTCAGGAAAGGGCATCTCGTATCGCTTGAAAGCACAACATATCCCGGCACAACAAGAGAAATACTCCTGACTAAGTTTGAAAATAATGGTCTTAAGGCCGGGAAAGATTTCTATCTTGTTTTCTCACCTGAAAGGGAAGACCCCGGAAACCCCAAATTTAATACAAAGAATATCCCGAAAGTAGTTGGCGGGATTACACCTCAATGCAGAAAGGCGGGAGAGGCTCTTTACAGTCAGATAGTTGATAGGGTTGTTTCAGTATCATCAACAGAGGTTGCTGAATTTACCAAGTTACTTGAAAACATCTTCCGATCAGTAAATATTGCACTTGTTAATGAGCTGAAGCTGCTTGCAGACAGGATGGGAATAGATGTATGGGAAGTGATAGAGGCATCCTCAACAAAACCATTCGGCTTTATGCCTTTTTATCCAGGCCCCGGTCTCGGAGGTCACTGCATTCCCATTGACCCTTTCTATCTTTCATGGAAGGCAAAGGAATATGATTTCAATACTCGCTTTATAGAACTGGCAGGTGAAGTCAATACAGGCATGCCTGATTATGTAGTATCCAAAATAACCGACTGCCTTAACAAAACTGGTAAGTGTCTGAAAAATTCCAGAATACTGATTCTTGGAGTAGGATATAAAAAGGATACCGACGACATACGGGAGTCACCTGCGGTTGAAATAATTGAGATGCTTAAAAACAAAGGAGCCAGAGTTGACTATAACGACCCGTTCATACCATCTTTTTCCGGTATGCGACACTATCCTCATCTGACCATGAAAAGTGTTCAGCTTACCGGGAAAAATCTTAAAAAATATGACTGTACTGTAATTATTACCAACCACTCAAAATATGATTATGATTGGCTTTTGAAGAACAGCAGACTGGTTGTTGATACAAGAAATGCTACGAAGGGATTAAGAAACTCCAGGATAATAAAGGCATAAGAGAAAAATGCCTCAAGGAGGTGAGTTATGTTTAAACTCCTTTGTCCAAAGTGTAATAAGGCTTCGTACAGTGCTGACCGGCAATTCTATGCCCCCTGTCCATACTGCGGGCATATTTTCAGCGGTAAACACGGTTCTGACAGGAGGAACGAAGAACGTACCACAAAGAAGATTAGCTTTGGTTTTCCACATAATGGACAGAGTCTTCAGGCAAACACAAAAGACCTTTCCCGGAGCGGATTATGTGTTGAAATTTTTAGTGAGCTACCGATCACCGCAGGTGACGATATAAATCTATCTATTGAAGATAACAGGTTTAAAGCAAGAGTTGTCTGGAAGAAGACACTGCCTGATAAATCTTTGATTGGTTTACAAAAAATAATTTAATTTGATAATTACCTGCCGAGAATGAGGGAGAATACTGTATCTGACAATAATTCGTGAATATTCTCGGTTAGACCCCTGCATTTTGTTGCAGGGGTTTTTATTTTTGTAATCCTAATCACATTTTTTTAGATATTTTTTTATTAACATTTACTTAAGTTCTACCTCCTCTTCACGCCACCTTCCTTTGCTGTGGCAGTATCCCTTCCAGGCTTAAAATTAGCTGCCACAGCACATTTTTTTTAATCAAGTAGTATTTCAGAAGAAAAAACATATTGATTTTATAATTTAAAATTATAATAATAGAAAAATACCTCTATTTTTAAAATTATTATTTTATAGTGGGTTAATAAAAATCATCAGGCATTTATCATGTTATATTTAAGGTAAAGCTGATTCTTTTATATCATTATTCGATAAAGATTTAAAATTTCTTATTTCATCAACGTTCCTTGGCGGTAGTGAGCATGAGTATGTTAGCGCAGTCGCTGTTGACTCCTCAGGACATATATATGTTACCGGACATACGAGGTCATCAGACTTTCCTGTAACTCCCGGTGCTTATCAAATCTCGTTATCGAGTGAATACTCAGATATTTTTGTGTCAAAATTTGACAGGGGATTAATGTTTCTTCTGGCATCAACATATTTAGGCGGTAGCGACTATGAACATGCATCGTCTATTGCGATAAACTCTTCAGGTGATGTTTATACAACCGGCAGTATATATTCATTGGATTTTCCCAAGAATCAGAATTGTTTCATAATAAAACTTGACTCTGATCTATAGGCAGACAAAGCAAATACTCAATCTTTCAAAATAAATGTATCTGAGTCCTGACGACCTTCTGTCAAATAAGCCATAAAATTTATGGCGGGGTGGACGGGAATTGAACCAGCGAC
>JACUUX010000097.1 GCA_014859105.1 Nitrospirota bacterium | reverse complement strand
TTTAATCATTAAAAATGCTTTTACTTATAGCAACTAATTTGGAGAAGAACCAAAAGATCAAAGAGGCTGGACTTTACAAACAGTTTTGGGTCTCATTCGATATGGGGCCTAAGAACATGGCAGTTGTTCTCAAAAATGAACAATACCTGATAGCAATGTTTCAACCTGTTTTTGGCAAACTTGTTGAATATGGCAGGCAGATGAGGATACTACAGCGTAAAACTGACAGGCAAAGAAGGGCTAATAATCCTGATAACTATAACCCTGACGGAACTATTAAAAAAGGTAAGCGTTTAAAGTGGAAACGGTCTAAAGGCTATATCGAAACACAGGCTAAAATAAGAGAACTTCACAGATTGGTTAAAGAGACACGTAAGGCCGCACTCAACGAGCTATCAAGTACACTTGTAGCATTAGGTTGCTTGTTTAAGACAGAGAAGAACAAATATAAATCATGGCAGTCTAATTATGGCAAGTCGGTTGGCAGCTATGCCCCTTCGTATTTTATAAAAGATGTATATTCCAAAGCTGAAAATGCTGGGAACGAAGCAGTAAAGCTGCCGTTAAAAAATGCTTTATCTCAAATGTGCGTATGTGGAGTCAAACGAAAGAAAAACCTATCAGAGAGACTTCATAGTTGTGAATGTGGGTGTATATCACAGAGAGATATTTTATCAGCTTATCTCGGACTGTTCTGCAGTCCGGACCTTGGTGAGTGGGAGAGCATAGCTCGTGAATACCACAATGCAGATAGACAACTGCTAACTGCAAGTCACCGAGTTTATTCAAGTCAAGCAGCAAGTAGACAGAACTCAGGTTTTGTCTTGTGCCTGGATAAGAGGCAACAGAGCTGCTCTTGCAGAAACGAAGACGGACATCTGGGTGAGAACTTCGGGAATGTTCAGGTCTTTAAAGACCTGAAAACGCTCGTTGGTGAGCTCAGTTTGAACAGAAAATCTGTTCAGCTATCATCGGGAATCCCCTGCCTTTAGGCATGCGGAGGATGTCAAATGGTTCATCCCCGCGATACTTAAGCTCCTCCCATAAACACAGTTTTCCGCACACGGGGCAATGAGCAAACTGCAATGGATATTTTACACACCCGCAATTTGGGTTATCACATTTAGATTTAAACATACTTTCTCCATAACTTAATAAGCATAATTTGTACCGGATTTGGAGTAATTGACTTTTAAAATAAAGACTCAATATTCATAGCTCACATTCTTCTAATCCTTACTCCCCTGGCTCTCTCTTTTGCATCGTAAGAGTTATGGCATCGCTGACACAGTGCCTTCAGGTTCTCATCGTTGCAGTTCTCGGGTGTATGATCGAGATGCGCTACAGTGAGAATGACATTAGCACCTGTGATCGGATGCGGAGCATAGTTCTCAGCCCCGCACCATTCACATTTATTGCCTGTACGTTCTTTGATTCGCTTGACGATCTTTTTCCAGTTTAAAGGATAGCGATGTTTATTCTCAGGACGTATCTGCATTGTTAAAATGGGTCCTCTTGGTGTTGTTTCCTTTCCGATACCACCAGACAGCCCTCCCAGTCCTTCGATACCGGCATCATGTCGATCTTGATTGACTTCTTGCCTTCCTGGTAGATGGGCAACTGGATTGGGTGGGTAAAGTATAGTGACTTATACTCCGAAGGGAGAACTCGGTTTATTTATAACAAGGCAATACGGTGTTTTAGTTGAGAAAGCAGAGAGGCGTCATATCGTGAACATTCTGGAGTGAGCAGAGGCCCGGGGACAGACAATAAAAGATGTCCTTGCCCTGCTTCACCTCCAAGACAACGGATAGATTACGGTAATCGGCTTTGTTATCACAAAGATATATTCTCATTTATTGGAACTTTCGATTTATCAGTCCCCGAAAAGAAAATCTAACAAATATGAAACAAAATTGATAAAATAAAACCATGAAGAAAACCACAAAAAGCATTGAAGAAATCAAGGAAATACTAAGAGACCACAAGGAAGAGGTAAGCCGGAAGTACAAGATAAGTGAGATCGGTATCTTCGGCTCCTTTGTGCGCGGTGAACAGAAAAGGAAGAGCGATGTTGATATCCTCGTTGAATTCGACCAGAGAAACATCCCGGGCCTTCTTAAGTTCATCGAGATGGAAAGGTATCTGGAAAAGCTTCTCAAGAAAAAGGTTGACCTTGTCAGAAAAGGGGGGATACGCCCTGAGCTCAGGAAAATCATATTGAAAGAGGTCGTCTATATATGAAAAGAGAATGGAAGCTCTTTATCCGTGATATTTATGACGCGCTGCAGTACATAAAGGAGTTTGTCGGCGAAATGAATCGCAAGGAGTTTCTTGCTGATGAGAAAACAAGGAGCGCTGTTGCGTTTAAGATTGAAAATATTGGAGAAGCATCCAAGAATATACCAAAGGCGTTAAAGGCAAAGTACAAAGACCTTCCTTGGTCAGACATGGCGAGGATGAGAGATAAGATCACTCATTTCTATTTCGGGATCGATTACAAAATTGTTTGGACAGTTGTAAAGAAAGAGTTGCCTGCGATAGAACCTGCCATTACAAAGATGTTAAGCGACCTGAAGGTATCTAAGAAAAAAAAGAAATGAGATTAAAAGTTAATAAAGAAAATGCTGCCTTTAGTGAGTAGTTGATCGATGTCCTCATCGAGGTGAAGCATAATCGGTTGTGCCACGGACTGTTTCTTCCGTGTTTTCTAAGATATCCTGCTCGATTTTTGAGCGGTTGTCATAATAATAGGCAAGGTCATCATAAATCGTCCCCTCTATTACTGGGCTACCTCCGCAAACATCAGGATTTTAGGATGTGAATACTGTCCTGACAGGGAGGCTACTGCCTCCCATAGCGCCTGCGGGATCATCTCCCGGCGTTTCTTATTACGACTCCATTCCTCGAAGAACCGCTGAACTACTTCCAGCCGAGGCTGTGATTTTTATAACATCGGTCATCCTCCTTTTATCCGTGTGATGTGCCGATGTTACCTTTTCTCCCTTTATTTTTTCACGCAGGCTTGCCGAAAATGCACTTTCAACTACATATGCTTGGGATGGGAGAGAGTTGAAGCCGAAATCAGGGGCAACATCAAAAAATACGTGGGTCTTTGACGGCAAAGAATGGAAGCCTAAATCAGGAGCTACGTCGAAGAATACGTGGATCGTCAGCGCTTCAGTGCCGATCCCGGTTTGCGCATTGGTTTTTCTGAAGATAATACGCTAATTTGAATTGGAAATAATTGCCGATTTAGAAAATAATCTGAAGTTCTGTTCGAAAGGTTGATCTTAATGGAAAATCAAACGGAAGTTTAGTTTAGGGAGTTATGTTGAGCTCAACATAACTCCCTATAACCAATACCTCAGCAAAGCAAGAAAGAGCGCAAGCATCACATGGAACTACACACGACGATTTTATTAGACAATGAGGATTTCCCGTGTGAAACATACATATAATTTGTTTCTTCCTCGTTGTCCTGTTCCTCCTCTATCTTTATAATGATTTAAGAAATTTTTAAAATGTGATTACTTCAAACCCTTGTTCTTTATAATTCGCCATGCTGGGATGCCCTGACATATCATCAAGAAGTCTTAACCCCTGAGCTTCTGCATCTTTTAAAGTGCCCATTTTATGAGAACATGCCCTGCAGACCCCGTCAATGAGCTTCTTCTCTTTCGCATTGTTATACAATGAATGCATTGGATTCCCTTCGGCTACTAATTCTGGGATAAGCTTCGTTGCCGCACCCTCTATTACAATTCGCACATCATACCCTTTGGCATTCATGTCCAACGCATTGAGAAGAACATGGATAAAACACATAAGTTCACCATTGAATGCAAAAAGAACGACTTTTTTCATTTTTATCTCCTTTACTTTTGCAACGATAGTAAATATCTATTTAAAATTATACAGGATTCAACAGTCGTTCTGCAGAATGTTGTTTATCATTTTGCGCCAGGCTCAGAATATAATGGTTTGCCCTTTTTCTTTTCTCCTGCCATTCGGGGTTATCCTGAAAATTGTAGTCCAAACGGTCATAAATTTCTTCTACAGGAGCGAAGAGGCAGGCACCTCCGATTCCTGCCTTCTTCAGAAGAGGAGATATTGTTTCGAAGGGGTATTCCTTCCCGCAGTGGATATGGCTATCGATAACCATTATTCAGTGATAGTGCATATGCTCACCGGCTCAGGACTTTCGTCTATTCTTTATTTCTTTTACTATACCCTTAACAGTGAAATCTTTTAACCACTCCTGTCTTTCTTTGGTATAGTTACCTATCCCACCCTCATACTGCTGGAGAAAACGTACCATTCCTATAGGTCCCAGAGCCTTTGCTAAGGCCTCTAATCCTAATTTCCTTATGGCGATAGGGTCTAATGTCTGAATGCTCATTTTACAATCACCTCCATTAACCATCTCACAGGGTTTTCTACCCTTACCTTCAGGGTATCTTTACACTGCGATGCCTTACGCAAAAAGTCATCATCGGTTGTCAATAAAATATCTGCTTTGCCTTTTTCTGCACAGGCAATATGCAAGGCATCAAAGGGTTTAAAAGTCAAATTCTCAAGTTTTAATGCTCGTCTTTCTACATTTTCATCAACACCAATATGGGATTGTAACATGGTAGACAGAATAGTAACCTTATGTCTTTTATCGTTATCGGGTATCTTAGAAATCTCAATACTGATGACTTCGCTATTCAGTAAACGCCAGCCTTTAACCTTGCTATGATTCAGGATAGAGAGAACCGCCTCTGATTCAAGGCGTACTCTATCTTGCACCTGGTCATCAAATGGTCTGTTCAAACAACAGACATCAAGATAAATCTTCATAAGTAGTTTTATCTTATCATATAATCAGCATTTTTGTGATAGCATAAGAGGTTGAGAAGTTTCTTAAGATTGAAAAAACTTTTGAACCAGTTGAGGATAAGCGGCAATGAACCGACAACCTGCAGAGAACATCTCACGAGGGTTGTCGCAGGAGCCGTGCACGTTCAGAACATCGTCAACAGGCTGAAGAAAATTACGGTTCCTATTCTCGGCATATGGGGTGAAAAAGACAATATTTCCCCTCCGGAGAATGCGGAGACTCTTGCGGATCATGTCAAAAATTCCGAGGCTCATGTCATCAAAGGGGGCGGGACACGCATGCTATCTCGACAAGCCGGACGAATTCAAAACTCTGCTGAGTCATTTCCTGAAGAAATCCGCTGTTTAGCCACCATCTATCACTACCTCTTGAAATCAGGCATTTTCCTGTTATGGAAGGCAAGGGGCCAGGTCTACACATTTGACGAATAATACCCTCCAATTAAGAAATGCAATAGTACAAATGAAAATCATCATTTTTTATCTTATGCCGCTTATGCACAGTTGCAGGTGCTATACGTAACAAAATTAATTGATTCTTAGAGCGCTTAAGGGTCATGA
>JACUUX010000096.1 GCA_014859105.1 Nitrospirota bacterium | reverse complement strand
TTGCGGTGATTGAAATTGAATCATATCCCGGAAAAACCCCAAAGGGCCGGTGGACATTAAAACTAAGAGATACAGGGGCCGTAGGGTAGCCTGGACCATCCTTCATGTTTGGGGTGTATGAGACCTGAGTTCAAATCTCAGCGGTCCCATATTTTCGAATCTATATTCAGTAGCTAACATTTTTACATCAAGTATCCATAATAGTGCGTTAGTATGAATATCCAAATATTCTTGTTCCTGTTGATAATATTGATATCCTCAGTGGATGCACAGGAGACAATAAGCGAGGAGCAGATATTGCTTAATGGGTATGTAGATAATTCCGGGAGAGTACTCCTGACAGGCTATGCCACGCCTGAATCCCTGTCTTATATGTCTTTCCTAAATGGCATGAAATACACTTTTGATAACAATACTAACCAGCTCTATGCTGTTACAGATATGCTGACATCAAAGAGCGCAGATACATGGTCGTTTAACTTCTCTTTAGATGGTTACTACTCAGACTATTCTTTAGCACTCTATCTTCCACCTGGTTCTGAGATAACGAGGTTTGAGATACAACCTGAACTCAACTATCAGTTCCAGGTAAAGGAGGACTCGCTTACCTTATCCATACAGGGATACAGGGTAGTATCACCGTGGATCAGGGTGAATTACAAACTGCCAATCGATGTATCTGACCAATCAAAAGGTCTATTTACCCCGCTGGTCTCTATTTTACTAATTATTTTGCTGATCGCTGGAGCTACTTTCGCGTTTTATAGATACAGGATACATAAAGGAACAGCTATTTATGAGAAGAAAGAATCCCAGAACCAGGAAACGGAGATAATACCTGTAATACCTGAAACAAAAGAAATCCATATCACAGGCGAGATGCGAAAGGTCATAGATACTCTCTCTGATAAAGAGCGAGCGATAATAGGCCTACTGTTAAGGAACGGTGGCGCTGCAACCCAGGCTGATATTCGATACGAGACAGGGATTCCAAAATCTTCGCTCACAGGCATAATAAACGCTCTAAAGAGGAGAAACATAATAAAAAAGCATGAATATGGAAGGACGAACGTTATCGAACTTTCAGAATGGTTTTTATCAGAAAATGAACTGAAATAAAGCTTATTTAATATCAATGTTCTGCATCGAAGTTAAGTATCGTTCAGTCCAAGTGGGCATTTGAGGTGAATAAAATGAGGCTAATCACAAAAACAGCAATACTATTCGCTGCTGTTATGCTTGTTTCGGCAGTAACCGTGTTTGCCCAGCCCTTTGGTATGGGCATTGGTAAAGAAAGAGGACATGTAAAACTGTTTACTGAGCCTGTACTCATGGGACACGGGTTTGCGTTTGCGCTGGATGGAGATCAGTACCACATCCTGCATGTGAATGCTATAAAAACGAGTGACGCCTCACCGGGCTTTATCCGTTCACTGCTCTGGCAGAAGAAAAGCCCGGATGAGATCGCAAAAGAAATAAACGATGCGGAAATATCGACCAGGATCAGGGCGCATCTTAGGTTTGCAGGCAAGGCATATGTCCTCAACATAACAGGCTATGATGACCAGTCTCTTACCGGAGATGTACTGACGCTACCCCCGCATGGGACTGACCAGACGAACTTTACGCCAGCTACAGCAGGACGCATCTCGCTATCAATATCAGAATATGAAGGTGAAGTGCTCTCAACAGGAACTCTGACCATGAACGGTACGGATTACAAAGTCCTGATGACCTCTACTAAGCCATCTCCGTTCTTCAGGTAAATGGCATTAAAAAAAGAGAATAATGTACTTCTCCATCTGGAGAATGTCTGGAAAATCTACAGGATGGGCGAAGTGGAGGTACCGGCACTGCAAGGAGTAAGCGTTGAAATAAAGAAAGGAGACTTTGTGGCTATCATAGGCGCTTCTGGAAGCGGCAAGTCGACAATGATGAACCTGATAGGCTGCCTGGACATTCCCTCCAGAGGCAGCGTCTATCTCAAATCGCAGGACATCAGCAAATTGGGCGAATCAGACCTGGCATCATTAAGAGGTAAGACTATCGGCTTCATCTTCCAGCAATATAACCTGATCCCGTCAATGTCTGCTTTTGAGAACGTGGTGCTTCCACTGGAATTCCTGGAATATGATGATCGGGAAGCAGCAAAAAGGGCAAGAGAAATACTGATATCTGTAGGACTGGGCGACAAGATGCATCATCGACCGGCACAGCTATCTGGAGGCCAGCAGCAAAGGGTATCCATCGCAAGAAGCCTGGCAGGCGATCCTGAGATAATCCTCGCGGATGAGCCGACAGGGGCTCTTGACAGTGTTGCAGGTATAGAAGTTCTGAGTATGCTTCACAGATTATGGAAAGAGCAGGGGAAAACGATCATAATGGTCACTCATAACCTTAATCTGGCGAAATATGCCCACACAACAATTGAACTGAAAGATGGGCAGATAACAAAAATATCTGAAAATGATGAGTGAAATGAGTCCCCGCATTTAAATGCGGGGAATAGGATTGATAGATATGAAAAAGACAATATTTCCGGTTTTGATAATCTTGCTATTGACGGCTTACACCCCCGCAGTCAACGCGGGTCTGGCAGGCTCGACAGTACTGTCAGTAAGCCTTGCGAACTATGACCCTGATCCTGCTATCGCAGGGGGTACTGTAGAAGTACGTATAGGTATCGAAAATATAGGCGGTACGACTGCCAGCAATCTTATGCTTGAAATTGTACCCTCGTATCCTTTTGAGATTGTATCCGGTGAAAGCGCAGTTCAGAGCATCGGAATAATCCAGGGTTATAAGGGACAATCAAATGAAAATATAAAGATAGTAAAGTACAGGATGCGGGTTGACAGAGATGCACCCGCAGGAAGTTACGAACTCAAAGTTAAGTATTATGAGCAGGGTTCAGGCGATGCTGCTCAAAAAAGCCTGTACATTGATGTGAGGAGCAGGGAAAGTGCCGAAGTCATTCATATCGACAAGACGATGCTTGTTCCTGGAAAGCAGACCAGCCTGAAGTTCACGATCAATAACGTAGGAAATGCACCATTGCGGGATATGACGTTCAACTGGGAGAATGGTAACAACATTATTCTTCCCGTCGGAAGCGACAATACCAGGTACATTAAGTATATTGACGTTGGCGACAGCGTTGATCTGGAATATCAGGTGATTGCAGATACCAATGCGCAGCAGGGATTATATAAACTGAACCTGTATTTGAGCTATTATGACTCCATAATAATGGAAGAGAAGAAGATTTCAACAATTGCAGGAGTGTATGTTGGCGGTGGAACCGATTTTGATGTCGCTTTCTCCGAAAGCACAGGCGGCGAGACGTCATTCAGCATTGCCAATGTTGGAAGCAATCCTGCATACTCGGTATCGGTGATCATTCCAGAGCAGAGAAGCTGGAGAGTGGGCGGCTCAAATTCAGTCATAATAGGGAATCTGAACAAAGGGGACTATACGATTGCAAGCTTCAGGTTGCAGTCATCAACGGGCACTACGACTTCCCAGAACATGACCACCAGAAGTGATGCCAATCTCCAGGGAAATCCTGTGCAAAGAACTATGAACAGCTCATCTGAAACAGTGCTCATGCAAATCGCCTATACTGATACCATGGGAGAAAGAAAAGTCGTTGAGAAAGAAGTCAAACTTGGACTTCAAAGCATGGCGGCTGCTGACGGACAAATGGCTATGCAGGTACGAAGAGGAACTGTACAGCAGGAAAGTGTATTCTCTACTTATAAATGGTATTTGTTTGGAATAGCTGTGCTTGTGGGAGTTATTGGCTATCGAAAGTACAAGAATCGAAGATTGCTTGATCCGGATTTCAGAATAGAGGATTTTTTCAGAAGCAAGAAATGATAATCCCTGCAGGTCAAAATGAAGCTTGAAAAATGTTTCATGTATGCTTTTAATATGGCGCTTCACAGCAAGCTTAGAAGCTGGCTTACTATACTGGGCATAGTGATAGGCGTTGCTGCAGTAATTGCCATTGTATCGATAGGAGAAGGGATGCAGCAATCAATGACTGCTCAGCTAAGCGGTCTTGGTGGCGATATTGTGACGATATCACCAGGTTTCTCCCGTGGTGCGGGCATGTTTGTTATGAGAGGCGGCGGAGGCGAAGGAGGTTTTTCAGGAGGAGCTCAGGCAACGGACAAAGAAATAGTATTGAGCAGGAGTGATCTTCAGGCATTGAAGGGCATACCAGATATCGCGCTGATCGATACAAATATCAGAGGCAGTGTAGAAGTCTCCTATCGTGGCAAGTCAGGCAAAGTATCTTTAACAGGTGTTGACCAGAAGGTGTGGTCTCAAATTACTACGAGTGAAATAAAAAATGGTCGGATGCTTGATTCTGCTGATCAGAATGTAATTGTTATAGGGGGAAGGCTTGCATCCTCTTATTTTGATCAGCCAATCGGGATAAATAAGATGATCACGATAGAAGGCAGCGCTTTCAGAGTTGTTGGAATTCTGGATGACCAGAGCACGAACATCTATATGCCTATCCAGATGGCATACCAGGTGATCGAAGACAAGAAAAACGGTATCTACGACTCTTTTGTTGTTAAGATCAAGAACGAAGACCAGTTAGATGAAGTGATCGCGAAAATCGAGAATAAACTCATGACTGCGAGACACGTCACCCAAAAAGACAGGGATTTTTCGGTTTCTTCAAGCAGGCAATTCCAGCAAACAAGAGCAGAAGCACTAAGTTCACTGAATGCATTTCTTGTCGCGATTGCAGCAGTTTCATTGATCGTCGGTGCTGTCGGGATAGCAAACACCATGTTCACTTCTGTCCTTGAAAAGACTAAAGAGATAGGAATAATGAAAGCTATTGGAGCGCGCAACCATGACATTTTGCTTATATTCATGTTCAATGCAGGGTTTATCGGACTCGTCGGGGGGATCATAGGCATAATCCTTGGAACAATTCTTTCAGGCTTCATGCCTGCGCTTATGGGGAATCTTCCTATAATGAGAGGTACCGCAATAGTATCATTGAACTCAATAATTATGGCATTGTCTGTATCGGTTACAGTGGGAGTACTTGCAGGAGTAATTCCCGCATATCAGGCATCAAAATTGAAGCCTGTTGATGCCTTAAGATATGAGTAAGGTTCTATTATTCTTTCAGCGTGCGGTCTTGTCAACAACGGCATAAAATTCCCCATTTTCAGCGGTCTAAATTTCCCCACCCATTTATAAAGTTTCCTCTCAACTGTCAAATTTTCCATCAAGAAGTAAGCCCTACTTTCGTGGAATTGTCAACCCATGTTTCTTCCGTTCTTTAAGCCTGTAACTTTCCCCTTTGATATTTATCGTGGTACAATGATGCAGAATTCTGTCCAGCATAGCTGCGGCGATAACCTGATCATGGAATATCTCACCCCAATCACCATACGATTTATTCGATGTAAAAATAA
>JACUUX010000095.1 GCA_014859105.1 Nitrospirota bacterium | reverse complement strand
TCTGTTTGCATTGTTGTATCATAAAAGCAAATTTCAAAATCTCTGTTTCAGGAAGTACATCTCACAAAGATCTAACCATTTGAGAGTGCAGATTTCATTCAGTAAGAAAGCTATGACATGTAAGCAGTGGAACGGGCACCCGCCCCACTACAAAGGCTGAGTTACCTAAAAAACAGAGGTTGGAAGACCCACAAAAGTTTGCGGGGACGGTAATACGAAAAGATTACGGTTGTCTTTTCTGCTTGCCTTGTAGGAGATGTGGTAACTCGTTATCCCCTTTTCCTTCGGGGGGAGGCCGTCGGGAAGGAGAGGGGATGTACTTTGCCGGAGTCTCGGAGACAAAGTGCAGGGGTGTGGAAGGGGAGGGGAGGATGTGGCGAAATGCTATTTAAATATTTTATTTTTTTGTTTTTCCTTAATCACTCCATTGATAATAAGATTCAGATAAATGCCGTCCTCGTTCAGATAGGCGAAAACAAACTCTACTTCCGGGAAGGATGACGATAACTGAATAAATTTATTGGTTAAAGGCTCAACTAATGTTGAGCGGTTTTTTTCGATCCAAGTATTTGGCCGTTTGGTCAGCGTTGGCAAAGTAGTAATGAATAAAACGAACTTGATGCTTAGGTTTGCTGGCAAAGACCTCTTGAAATAATCAATTTTATGAAGAAGGTGTTCTCTAGTTGCATCAATTGTCTCGTATTCTATAATACCGATTATATGGTCAGCAGGATCTACAGCCGTTATATCTGGCCTAAACTTATTCATCCTCCTCTTACCATTGATCTTTGGAGTATGAAAATATATAGACCTTTCAACATCTACATAGAAACCTAAACGTAGGAGACACTGGATAATAAGGCCAAGAACCCTTGAATGACATCTACCGCCAGCATAATACTCTTGATCTGGACCGATGAAATCCCTACTAAATAAACCTTTTTGAATGTATTCTTTGAAACTTTCTGTAATTGAAGCGATAATTTTCTTGGCTATCATAAATAGTTAGGGCAGTCTCTATGAATGTTTAGCATATTATTCGACTATTTTTTCTGGTGAGGATTTTTTCTTTTTAAAAAGGCTAAGAATCTGGGCTGTGCCGGAACCAACCCAATTTACTGCCTCTGTAGTTGCATATACTGTTTTTGTAGAAGCTTTTTGAATCGATTGAGAACACTGCTTTAAAACATATCCGGCAGGATTTAATGCATATTTTGCATAATCAACAGATTTTTCAAATTTGTCAGCCGCCATTTTTTTCAAAATGTCTTTTACTTTGTCAACGACATCGACTGTTACGTTTTTAGTTGTCTCGAGTATAAAAGTTGGAGATGGGAGCAAACTTCTATCTGATTCAATATAAATCAAATTACAATAGTTTTCTGTAATTAAAGAAATCCTTGTTAAGAGTAAAGCATTTACAAATCCATCGGCTATTGAACCCATCACTTTATCGATAAAAGGGATACTTTTTACACCTTCTGAAGTTACTTTTGAAATTATTTCTTCTGTCGCATACTCAATTCCTTCAGAGCCGCCAATCGCCATAGAATAGTAAACTTTTTTGCCAATAGTTAAAATATCTCTGTTTGAGACGCGGCCGTTATAAAGGATAAAAATTTCTTTTACCAGATTAATACTTGAAGACAAAATTAATATGGCATCAAGAAAACCATTTTGTGAGATGCTTGAACTATAGAACAACTGGGATACATATTTTTTTCTTATTCTTTGGCTTTCAGTTTGCAATTCATCAATGATTTTTTTATAAGTTTCCTCACTGTATGTAATACTGTTGAAATCAAACCCTCTGTTGATTAAATAATTATTATTTCTAAAATTATCGATTCTCTGCTTTATTATTGAGGGGATTTCATCTTTATTTTTTGTGGGTCCATAGAATCGAGGCATTCTTATTATTTTAAAAATTGGAATTCCGATAAAATAAGTAATAAATCCCAAAATAGCTATTAAAAGTATATATCCTGCAATTGGATGCAGTGATTTAGCAGCCATGTATAGTTCTAATAACTCTTTAAAAATAATGTATAAGATCGCTAAAGATAAAATAAAAATAAGTCTTTTTATAATAGTCATCATGGCTCTTTCCCACCTATTTATAAATATTAAGATAATTTTTTCATTTTCTAATCATCTTCGTAAACTCCCAAGGTGGCTGTTGATTAGCCTGCTGCCACAACCCCAGCCTTTTGGATCTTGCCTCTCTTTCAGCATCTATATACTCACTCGCATAGGGACCCTTGAGATATTCCCTGTAAGCCCAAGCATAACCCCGGGCAACCATCTCCCGATTGATGTCCACGCTATCTTTCTTTATGACGCATATCTCACGCCTATAACTTTTCTCGCCGGTGAGTTCCGCTGTCACCTGCTGCTTGTAGACCAACGCCTTCAATTCTTCCCATGCCTCATCTCCATATGGCTGACTAGGACTACCACGGTTAGCCCTTTCTGGTGAATCAATGCCATAAAGCCTACAGGTGAAGCTCTTTTTGTCTGATAATGTGAAGTTCACCGGGAGGCGGGCGCCTTTTCCCGCCGATCCGGTGGAACGGCTTGTTCGGAGGCGGTGATGCCTCTTTTCTCATTGGCTCATCATGGGCATGCCCAATAAGGCGCGTTAGCCATAGAAATGTGCTATACCCGCCTTTTTGAACACATAAATCGCCCACCCCAGCGTTTCTCGTCCCCACTTCAGATACGCTGTCTTACTCTCACGCACTCGCTTTAGCACGGTCTCCACATCTGGATCATCCCGATGATCACTCGCCCAGGTTTCCGCAGCGTACCACTGTAACCCTTCATATCTATCCCAGTCATCCTGGCTGCTTACGAGTGTGTAGACCGCCTCCAATCCGTGCTCTCGCCCGACCTCTACATTCTGATAATGTGTTCCGAAGTTGTTCCGTGTCTGTCCGATCGCTTCTAAATACTCTCTGTCCGGTTCATGCCGCCAGTACGGCTCTCCCACAACGATCCAACTTTCTGGGGCTGCCATCTTCTGCAGCGCGATCAACGTCCCTCGATGCCCGCCATAAATCCAACTCGCACCGATGCAGGCTACCAGATCAAAGCTCTCTAAGGTCTCTGGGACATACTTGGCCCCGTCCATCTCCAAGAAATGGAGTTGGGCATCCGGAACACGTTCTTGATGCTTCTTGTGGATATCAGCAATGCAGTAGGGAGAGAAATCAACTCCTGTCCCTGTCATTTGTCGGTACCGCTCTGCAAGCCTGATGAGAAACTCGCCCTTTCCAGTGGCGATATCAAGCACGCGTGCCCCAGGTTTCAGAGGCAGAAGTGTGATAAGCTGTTCAAGTTTCTCAAGACTCATCGGATTGCAGAGAATGTGCTCCCGATGCGTGATGTCAAAGAACTTCCACATGTCCATGCGTATACCTCCTTTATCAATGCCAGCCGAACCAGTTATTAGATAGTTTCTTGCTAATACTCTTTTTGTAATGTTATCCGTCCCGTTACTCCGACTAATATCCGAAATATCATATTAGTCGGTCGTATAATATCCGATTTGTAATATTAGTCAGCTATATGTCGATTCTATCCGTTATTGAATTCCGATAATAACTTACACTATTTTCAATTTTACGGGAAGAATGCATTTCAGGAAGATGTTTGCAACATAGTCCTTTCTTGAACACCGCGCGTCATTCGTCCTGTAAGAAACACCGAATTTTCTTAACAGCATCTACGTGAATACTTAGGCACTTTTACGGTGCTGCGAAGCGTACCATTCTATAAGCCGTCGGATCATCTTTTGATATGATGTATGGTGTTTCTGTGCCTCATTCTTAAAGAAATCAACACTGGATTTGTTTAGAGAAATTGTTATCTTAACATTCTCCTCCTTTAGAACGAGCTCCTCCGGCGGAGGCAGAAAGTCTTTAATTATTCTCAACTTCCCCATGGGTTCATTAGTATATTTTATTTTTTTCTTCATAAATCTTCCTCCCTTTTCTCCAATATCCTGCACCATAGATGCGGATTACATTACCCCTAAATGTAAACCTTACAGTTATTATCCCGTCATCAACGCGGCCAATGCAGTAGAATCGCTCCTCTTCTTTGGTATGATCTATGTCTTCAACTATAATACGGTGTGGATCGAGAAAAGCACGTTGTGCAAGTGCGAAAGAGACGTTATGTTTGGCACGATTGGTCAGGTCCTTCTCCTCGTCCCACTCAAAGCGAATTCTACTCATACAAATACTATACTACAACCAAACCAAAATAGCAATATAAATGTATGGCTAATTATATGGTTATTATCTCAACCTATCAAAGGGGGCTGTTAAGAATTTGGTTCTCTCTGCGATTGAAGAATCCGGCTTGTAACACTCACACTTTTATTAGGTCTCTGGAGCGTTTCTTTCAGGAAGTTATTGAGAGGCTCTCTTGCACCTACAAAGTGTAAAATTTGAGTCGCCTTAGAAATGTTTATTGCCCCAAAAAACTATCGGATAAAGTTTGGGCAAAACTGCCAGCCACAGTCTATAATAGCCGGTCTTCATACCGGCTATTACCCAAGGGTCGGAAGCGCCAATGTTCTGCTATCCCTCTGTTGCAGGCAATATCAAAATAGAGCATCCTGATTTTTCGTCTTATATTACTCCCATTACGATTTCTCAAATTGAAAGAATTGGATTTTGCTGTTCAATTTTTCTCTCAATTAGCCGTCGAATATCACTAAAATCTAATAACAATTCACTTTCGACAGAGAAAGAAAACAGCAAATCTATCCACCTTGAAGCATAAACTTTATAATTTCCAATGTGATAACGGTTATCTCTGTCGCTGTATTCAATCGAATAGACAAAAAATAAAAAGGTTTCAGTAGAATACGATTTTATTTCTCTGTAACGAATTCTGAACTTAGTTTTAAACTTATCCCACAGTTCATCCTGCATAATGGCACAATAAGGTTTTTTCCAATCATCAAACAACTGACCTTTAAAGATAAATTGAGGTAGAAAGAGTTAAAATTACCTTGTTGATTTGCGGTTGTGTGAGATTATGATATTTAAAAACCAACATGATAAGAAGTTATCGACAGATATACAAAATAATGTGGGCATGCATTTCTCCGACAAATGACGGACTAATGCAAAGGCATGAGTGACAGAAATAAAGCCAGAAAAATCTCTTTATTTACCGTAAATGAGCACTGCACCAGGCGGTACACGACGTTTTAAATCCCAACACTCACCGGGTGGAGGCTGATGGCCGGGCGGTCTGTCCGGATACCAGATGCGACATTTCCCGGGCGGTGGCATATGTCCCGGAGGGATTTTGATCTGAGCACCGTCAGGATAATAAACTGGTTCCGTAACAATGACGCCTCCAGAAGCACATGCACTCAAAATAAACGTAACTGCGACTATCATTACAGATAACTTCTTCATAATTATCCTCTTTTCATTTTGAATAGCGATTTAACATTCTAAGCCAAAAAATTTTATGACAACTTCATTCATTAAGGTCGTAAAAAAGATGAAACAAACTCCTATTTTATGATTACTTTATGACCCGTAAGTTTAATGAGCAGTACAACAAGTATAGCAA
>JACUUX010000036.1 GCA_014859105.1 Nitrospirota bacterium | reverse complement strand
CATTCTTACCTCCATGTATATTTATATTAAGCTACCTTAAGCTCAGGAGCCGTCGGGGGGGATTAGTTATTTGCCTGAAAGCTGCACGTATCTTGCAATGCCGTTTCTTGTAATCAAGCCTGTAATTGCATCACCTTCTTTTACGACAAGCCTCCCGACATCTTCTCTTATCATAATTTCAAGGGCTTTTATTACCTCGTCTTCGATTGATATCTCCCATTGTGTGTTATGATGAGCATAAATGTCGGATACTTTCGTCTTCTGGAGGGTGTCCCTGGGTATTTTTTTGATTTCTTTGAGGGTTATCATACCGAGGTATTTCCCATCAGCAACAACGGGAAACCCTCCGTATCCATAACGAAGAAAATAGTTATTCACAGCCTCTTCAAGGTTCGTAGAGGGACTGACAGTTACTAATTCTTTAGCCATTATATCCCTTACCTTAATGTCTGAGAGTGTTTCCTGGATGGTTGACTGCTGATAACTTGCCTGGGCTGCTGTATAAAGGAACCATCCGATGAGCATTAACCATAAACCAAAGGGCATGCCTGTAAATATTGAGAATATGCCAATAAAGATAAAAAAAAGTGCTATCTTCTGCCCTATCCCCGATGCCTTCCTGGTTGCATAAAAAAAATTCTTTTTCCTCTCCCATATTATAGATCTTAAGACCCTTCCGCCGTCCATAGGAAACCCCGGTATAAGATTGAATACCCCGAGGATAAAATTGATCTGTGCAAGATAAGCAAAAAGTGCCTTTACTCCACCTGCCGTATTCACCGACAAGTAAAAGAAAATAGCGGCCAGGAAGAAGCTCGATACAGGGCCGGCAATGGCAATCCTGAACTCCGCCTTTGGATGCGGCGGTTCGCCTTTCATCTGTGCGACTCCTCCAAAGATGAATAGTGTAATGCTTACGATAGAGATTTTGTACTTCATTGCAACATAAGAATGGGCAAGCTCGTGAAAAGCAACTGATGCAAAGAGAAGCAATGCAGCAAGGGTTCCCTTAATCCAGTGAGAAGCTGCCGGAAGCTCAGGGGCTACCTGCGGGAAATAATAAGTGGACAGTGACCATGTTATTAAACCAAAGATAATAAACCATGAGAAGTGCAAGCGTATAGGTATTCCCATGATTGTACCAATTTTCCATGCACCTTGAATTAATCCTCCATTCATACCATCCTCCAGGTTTACGTTTAAACTGTACTTATAGTTCGCAAAAATATCAAGAAATTCGGATTATTTAATGTAAATCACAGCCCGTAATAATTTTCAGTATTTCCATGTACCTTCTGGCTGTCTTCTGGATAATCTCGTCAGGCAGCGAAGGACCAGGATAGGTTTTATCCCAATCAAGGGTAAGCAGGTAATCTCTCACAATCTGCTTGTCATAACTGTCCTGGCTCTTACCCGGAACATAATCCTTCGCAGACCAGAAACGTGATGAATCAGGTGTAAGAAGCTCATCTATGAGCATCAGATTGCCGTTATGCATACCAAATTCAAACTTTGTATCGGCTATGATAATACCCTTTTTTTCAGCAATGTCTCTTGCCTGTGAATATATTTTAAGGCTTATATCTCTTAGTTTAAATGCAAGTTCATCACCTGCTATTCTTCTGACATCTTCAAATGTAATATTCACGTCATGTCCGTGTTCTTCTTTTGTTGTTGGAGTAAATATCGGCTCATCAAGTCTTGATGATTCGGCGAGTCCTTCCGGCAGTTGAATTCCGCAGATACTCCTGTTTTTCTTATATTCTTTCCATCCGCTACCTGACATATATCCTCTTACAACACATTCAACAGGAACAGGTTTTGTTTTCCTTACAAGCATACTTCTTCCCTCAAGGATTTCAGAATATTTTTTTAATTCTTCAGGAAGGTCGTTAATATCAACAGTTACAATATGATTTTGAATTATTTTCTCCGTCTGGTTAAACCAGTATAATGATATCTGCGTTAGCACCCTACCCTTACCGGGTATTCCGTTCGGCAAAACAACATCAAAGGCAGAAATCCTGTCCGTAGCTATAAGAAGAAGATTTTCACCAATGTCATATATATCTCTTACCTTTCCACGTTTAACTAAAGAAATGTCGGTAAATTCTGTTTTCAGAATTACATTTTCCATTCAGAAAATTATCATCCTATTGACTTATCAAAATGAGGATTAAGCGCTTTTTCGCTTCTTCTGATAAGCACTCACTATGCCTGCAGCTACTTCTTCAATGGCTTTGTTAGAAACATCTACGACCCGCCAGCGACGATTATTTTTAAAGAATTCTTTAGACCATTCAATCTCATCAGCTACCTGAACCGGGTCAGCATATTTTGCATTAGACCCAAGCCCCAGCTGCTCTAATCTCGCTTCTCTGAGTTTTACAAGACTTTCAATGTTAATAATCAGGCCAAAAATCTTTCTCTGGTCAAGCTGGAATAATTCTGAAGGAGTGTCCATATCGGGATGAACAGGGACATTAGCAACCTTCCATCCCTGATTGGCAAGATATGTTGACAAAGGTGTTTTCCCTGTTCTTGAAAGCCCTATAAGAATGAGATCGGCATCTTTTAGACCCTGCGGCAGTTTTCCATCATCATGTTTAACAGCAAAATTTATAGCCTCAATACGCCTGAAGTAATCCTCATCAAGAATATATTGTCTTCCCGGAATCTCCAGAGGTTTCTCCTTTAGAAATATTGATAATTGAATGATGAAATTACCTATCACATCAATTGCTTTTATACCATAGCGATTTGCTTCTCTTATCAGGTAATCCCTCAAATTTGGCTGCACCACACTAAATGCTACTAACGCATCATCTTCTGCTGCGTGCTTGATGATACGAGATATATACTGCTCGTCTTTTACCAGAAAAAAGGTCTTTACCAGAACATTTTCACGATAAAACTGTGCAAGTGCAGCTCTGGCAATCTTGCTGATCGTCTCGCCTGTGCCCTCTCCAACCAGGTATATAATTTTCCTCTTTGACGTGCTTCTTCTTTTTGCTTTTTTCATCGGTTCTTCCATATAAAAAAATTTGTATTACCATATCTGACTAATTCCCCCCCTGTATGTTCAGAAGCAAGTGGTTTTACAATCAGATCAGCTGAAATCTTTTTTGCAAGATTTGACATATACGGTACAAGTTCAACGGGTGGCCTTATAGAATAGACAAGTTGCACTCCTTTATAAAGAGAAAAATCCGGTTCTACTATATTATCCATGGCAACCCTGAGTCTCTCATATCTAAACTGTCTGATATCCGTTGCAAAGACCCTTACACCTCTTTCGAGCAAGGAAAAGGCCATATCAGGAAAATGCCCTATACCTATTTCAGCTGCAATTGTGTATTTTCGTGATATATAGTCAGCCAGACCTTTTATTCTTCCAAATGCCTCCAAAAAAACACCTCTTCGATTGGTATTTTCGCAATTTTTGGCTTAGTCTTAAGTCCCAATGCCTTTTCCATCTGAATTCTCTGCTCTATCATTGCAACATTTCTCCTTCCTGAAACTACCGTGTCAGGATTCACGGAGATAGATGTACACCCGCAACGTATCATAAATTCGAGGTAGTCAGGATATACACTCGGAGCCTGTCCGCAGATGGATGTCGTTACTCCATATTTTCTGCAAACGGCCATTGTATAGGCAATTGCCCTGAGAACACCGAGATTGCGTTCATCATAAAGCTCCTGTACAGATACATCATTTCTGTCTGTTCCAAGTATCAGCATCGTGAGATCATTAGTTCCAAAACTCACACCATCTATCCCTTCCTTGCAGAACTCCTCAATCATAAAAACCGCACTCGGCACTTCTACCATGATCCAGAGCTGAAAGCTGATGTCATTCCTGTGATCCAATCCTTCTTCCTGCATAATTTTAACTGTCTTTTTGAAAACATCGAGTGTCCTTACAAAAGGAATCATAACCCAGATATTATTAAACCCCATTTTCTCCCTTGCCTGCCTTATAGCCCTCAATTCAAGCCTGAAGATATCATCCTCCTTGCTATATCTGAACTCCCCTCTGTAACCGATCATGGGATTAGGCCCGACATGGTCTTTTTCATATTTTTCACCGCCGGGTAACTCAAGAAATTCGTCCGGTTTAAAATCAAGAAATCTGTAGACCACAGGGTGGGGATAAAAAGCCTCCGCTACCTCCCCTACCCCCTGTGAAAACTTATCAATCATCACCTGCTCTCCACCCTCTTCCATGAGAAGTCTCGGGTGCTTCCCTATTCCAAGCATAAGGTGTTCAGCTCTCAAAAGACCCACACCATCTGCATTGGTTTCTTTTGCTACTCGTTGTGCAATCTCCGGGATGGAAAGGTTTACATACACCTTGGTAGCAGTTATCACCTGTGCAGGCTGTTCTAAAGCTACCGAAGGTGCTTTCATTTCTGCTTTTTCTTCAACAGACCCTTTAAATATGAGACCCCTCTGTCCGTCAACGGTTACAAGATCCCCGTCTTTTAATAATTTTGTCGCATTCTCTGTACCAACTACGCAGGGGACTCCAAGTTCCCTGCTTACTATTGCAGCATGACATGTTTTTCCACCCAGGTTTGTAACAATTGCCGAGGCTATCTTCATCACGGGAACCCAGTCAGGAGCAGTCATTTCTGTAACTAAAATTTCACCCTGTTTAAAGTTTGATATACCTTTAACATTCTTAATAACCTTTACTTTTCCTGATGCCTGTCCGGGACTTACGCCCATACCTCTAACAAGCACTTCTTTTTCCATGGCACCCGTCTCCTCTTCCTTTTTTATCTCTTTTTTAATTCCATGCACTGTTTCAGGTCTTGCCTGAAGAATAAATATTTTGCCTTTATCATCTATAGCCCATTCGATATCCTGTGGGACTTTATAATGATTTTCTATTTTTACGCCATAACGTGCAAGTTGAACAATTTCTTCATCATTCAGGGCTGGCTTTTCCTGCATTTCCTCAGGGACTTTTGCCCAACGCGTACCACCTTTTTTATCTGAGACAATCTGCTTCACCTTTTTTACAACATTTCTTTCCAGAATCTTAAAACTTCCCTTTTCTACGGTATATTCATCCGGAGTCACCTGACCGCTTACAATAGCTTCGCCGAGTCCCCACGAGGCATTGATAACCACCCTGTCCTTTGCTCCGCTCACAGGTTCAATTGTGAACATAACGCCGGATACATAAGAATAAATCAACTCCTGGACTGCCACACTGATAAGTACCTCATTTTCTGAAAACCCCTTTTCTTTGCGATAGACAATGGCCCTTGGTGTAAACAGAGAACTCCAGCATTTTTGCACGCTCGTCAAGAGATCTTTTTGAGTGATGTTCAAAAAAGTTTCCTGCTGACCTGCAAAGCTTGCGCCCGGCAAATCTTCAGCAGTAGCTGAAGACCGGACAGCAACTGCCAGGTTTTTATCGCCTGTCTTTTTGCAAAGCTCTTGGTAAGAATTGAGTATTTCCTCTTCTATTTCCTCTGGCATCTCGATGCTTTCAATATATTTCCTGATTTTTCTGGATACATCATGCAATGACTTCATATCTGATGTGTCCATTTCTGCAGCAAGAGAGTCAATCTTTTTGTTTGCATTTGTCTTTTCTAAAAACATTTTATATGCATATGCAGTAATGGAAAAACCATCAGGCACCTGTACCCCAACCTTGCTTAAGAGTTCACCGAGGTTAGCACATTTTCCGCCTACAAGCTGGATGTCTTCCTTCCCCATATCCTTAAACCAAAGCACGATTTTTTGTTCATGCATAAGAAAACCACCTCCTCTTTAAAATTATTCTGTTCAATTCATTTTACTGTCTGGCCTCAAATATTTTGTTGGCAACTTCCTCTATAGAACTATTTGTCACATCTATAATCTGCAATCCTTTTATTTGATTAAAAATACGATGACAGTATCCCAGTTCTTTCTTTATATGCGTTATATCAAGGTAATCCGTAGCTCCTGCATATTTAAGCCTTCTTTCCCTTATAAAGGCAAGCCTTTCCGGCGCTATGGTGAGGCCAACTTTATGCATCCTGAGTTTAAAAATATTATCAGGCGGTTTTATATTTTCAATAATAGGCACATTTGCGACTTTTAAATTATTATTACAGGAGAGATAAAGGCTGGTTGGAGTTTTAGATGTTCTCGAAACCCCGAGGATCAGAAGGTCTGCATATTCTAAAGTATCTATGCCCTGTCCATCATCATGTCTGAGAGTAAAATCAATTGATTCTGCAAGACGTATGGATTCCTCGCCTACCCTTCTCAGTATTCCGGGATTAAAAGTAGGTATTAAATTCCACATCCTGCCTATCCGGTCTAACATTGGTCCGAGGAGATCGATGGTAAACACATCCATTTTCCGTTTTTCCTTGCGGACCCATGACCTTAATTCCTGTGAGACGATTGAATATATTACAATCCCCTCAACTGCTTCGGCCTGTGTCAATATTGCCTTAATTTGCTCCTTTGTTTTTATATAGGGAAACTTTTTGAAAACCGGTTCTATCTCTTTGAACTGGACAAGTACTGCACTTATTACCATCTCTGCAGTCATTCCTGTTGCATCAGACACAATAAATACATGTACGTGTTTTTTCTGCAGCTTCATCATATATCTGGCATCCGTTTGACTTTGTTACTTCTATTCATTTTACTACTTAAACAAATTAAAGCCTTACTCCGGGCCAGCTCTCAACTGGATCTTCAGACCGGACTATATGCATTCCGGCATCTTCAAACCTTTTGAAAGCTTCATCAGCCTTTTCTGTATAATCTATAAAACCAGGGACAACCACAGGAGAAGTACAATCCTCGAGCAGATATATTTTTTCTACTAACTTCCTGTCCTGCAAAAAAACATCTTCTAAAAGATCGGCGATTGTCCAGGCCACACAATGGCTCTTTGCCTGCCCGGCTATTATGATCGCATCGAAGTCTAAGAGCTTTTTAAAAAAACTGTCACTCTTCAGGGCAATCATCTCTCCATCCGGCCCCTTCAGCACCTCAGGGCCTAAAACCGAGTAGTGTTCTGTGAATGGCCTGTCTCCTTTAACATGAAAATCTGGTTGACTGTAGCGAGCTATGCAGTGAAAGAAAACAGCCTCTTCAACAGAGGAAACAAGAGCATGTCCTATACCGCCAAGCATTGCATGATAAGGCCATATAGTAAGGTCATATTTACCGCTCTTCTTCAATTGTCCGGTATAATGCATAAGATGTCTTTGACCATATTCCTCGCTGAGCTGGAAATTATAGGAAAGTACTGGATTAAATTTCCAAATACCTTTTTTAACATCCTCTTCAGAAATTATTGTAAATGGCGGCGGATGTTCTCCCTTATCGTTTACCAGATATATAGAATGAAAAATCTGCATTGCCTGGTGGGTGTCCATAGTTGGACAGATCTGGGTAATAAGGTCGATGTTTCTGTAAATAAAGTCGCAAAGTCTTCTGTTGTCATCAACAGCCCCTGTTCCTGAACGCCCTGCGACATATAATTCAAATCCGGGTATGCAAAAAGTATTCTGAACATCTATAGCTACCAGACAGATTTTGAATTTATCGTGGTATGATGGCTTTATGTCATATTTTATTGCCCATTTTTCTGCTCCGTCAGCCAATTCCTGATATCTGACTTTCCATATTTCATTAACTCTGGTCGGATTAAAGTGTGGGGGGATGGGAATTTCAATGTGTGGCATATCAATCTCCTGTTTCTAAAAAATAGTGCAGTGTCCGTACCTCAATCTTTCGTCTTTTTAAATTTATCATTTAATGCCTTTTCGACCTCATCTGGCACCAGACCCTTTACAGAACCTCCGAAAGATGCAACTTCTTTTACTATGCTTGATGTCAAAAAACTGTATTCTTCACTCGGCATCATGAATACTGTCTCGATATCTGTGTTTAATCTTCTGTTCATATGTGCCATCTGGAGTTCATATTCAAAATCAGAAACTGCCCTTAAACCCCTGAGAATGGCAATACCTTTCTTTTTCTTAACATATGCCACGAGAAGACCTGTGAACGCTTCAACTTTCACATTTTTAAATTCTTTGTTTGAGGCTTTTATCAAATTTAATCTTTCCTGAATATCAAATAGAGGATGCTTTCTTCCGCTTGGTGCCACTGCAATTATAACCTCATCAAATATACAAATTGCTCTTTTTACAAGGTCAAAATGTCCGTTAGTGAACGGATCAAAGGTTCCCGGATAAATGGCTATCTTTTTCATATGTCTTTCCTTTTATAAAATGTCAACATTGTGTCTCCATATCTATAGCTCCTGTGTATCTTTAAATTATCCAGGTTTTCTGTAACTCTTTTTTTAAAAAAATGCTCTACTATTATTAAACCGTTTTCGTTTAGAAGTCCTTTTTCCCCTATCAGGGGTAGTACCTTTTCTATTTCTTCAGAATAATATGGAGGGTCTACAAAAAATATATCAAAAATTTCCTTTATAACGAATGCTTTTTTGAGGAATTCTTCCGCTGTGGTATTAATCACCTGCGCTTTTTCCTCAAATCCGAATTTGCAGATATTTTTTTTAATTTCCTCAACCAGAAGTTTATCCATTTCTACAAATACAGCCCTGCTGCTACCTCTTGACAGGGCTTCAAACCCAACAGTTCCTGTACCTGCATAAAGGTCAACAAACCTCGACCCTTCAATCTTATTCCTTAATATGTCAAAAATTGCCTCTCTGACTTTAGAAGAAGTAGGTCTTAGTCTCTCAATGGTTGATGTCTTTTTTAAGAGCTTTTGCGTAGCTGTCCGCCTTCCTTTTACAATTCCGCCTGATATCCTCATTTGAGTATATAATACTATAAGTTATAAGGTGCTTCAAGGATGTATATCAGGTAAGCCCACATACTCTAAGGTAATCATTTTTCAGAGAGGTTATCGTAAATAGTACTGAACTGCTCTAAGGCAGACTCAAGATTCATAGCAATTTCCCTTGCAAGTACATCAGGGTCTGGAAGGCTTGCAGAGTCTTCAAGGCTTTCATCTTTTAGCCAGAATATATCAAGACTTACTTTGTCTCTCTGCATAAGTTCATTATAGGTGAAAGCTCTGAAACGCTCTGATTCCTTCCTTTCATGCCAAGACTTTCAAGTATATGATTGAGGGTCTATTGAAAGGTGGCTTTGTCTGTTCATCTGCCATCTTCAGAAACAAGAGATAGGTCAACTGCTCTACATAGTCGCCATAACTGACGCCATCATCACGAAGGACATTGCAATAGTTCCAGAGACGCTGGATAACCTGCCTGCCGTCAGGCATGGTGGTTGAAGATTCATTCAACATGATGCCGCCTCTTCTTTGTGATAGCGTTGTAAACTACTTTTATATCAGAAATGATCTTGTCTATAGATGGCTTATCACAGAGTATATGTTCAGAAGGGCTTTCATAAGGATGAAAGTGCCATTCTTTTAAATTATCGTATCCGAAGATCCTTTGATTATTATGTATTAATCCAAAATAATCCAACAATATGGAGTTATACTAACCCTTTTAATTCATAAATTTTGCATATATTGGCAGATACAGTATTTTTGCTCATTCTCAGCCCCGATAAGATCGGGTCTTCCGAGGTAAATTCTTTCTTCGAAAGAGTTTAAATCCGCTTAAATACTGTATCTGCCAATAATTATATGTTATTAATTTTCAAAGATCTTAAAAGTTGTTTAAGTTTTTTGGCTTTTTCTCGTCATTCCGCACTTGATGCGGAATCCATGGTTCGACAGGCTCACCATGACACCCTGAGCTTGTCGAAGGGCTGGATTCCTGCTGGAGTTTATCCCGTAATTGATACGGGGCAGGAACGACAGAATATGTAAACCTATTTATGAGACAATACACTAGACGTTGCAGAAACACAATGACAACACCTTATAAAGAAACCTTAATGTTTTCATTATTGCGACGATCGAAACTTATCCATGAAACATAATGCATCAAGAACAGGTTTGATAGTGTTGTATTCCATAAAAAAGACGACAATAAATTGTCATTGCGAGCGATAGCGAAGCAATCTCAAACCCTTTGAAGATAAAGATTGCCACGTCGCTTACGCTCCTCGCAATGACACTATAAATACAATTTTATTTGTGAAACACTACACTGGATTAAATAATCATGTCGATTCAGTGTGTTTATGAGGCATCCTGCTTCCTTAAAGAAAACGATATTTCATTTACAGACTAATAAATGTTCCGGTCATTAATCTGCAACATTTCGTCTTTGCCTTTCAATAAGAGGCATCATCTGTACATTCATGCTCCCTAAAGAATCATTTACTGAATGCTCCTTAAGCAATCTTTCCTGTTTCATGGTATCCATCGTCTTTTGTGCCTGAGCACCACTTGGGCAAGTTCTCAGAATGCCCTCATAACAGGAACACTCAGAATCCACAGGATACGCATTGTTTATGAACATGATTCCCCCACCCCACCACAACTCAACTCCTCTATAGGCAAGAAATGTCGGATACCACCATACATAACAAGGTGCACCGAGGGGATCACAGATTGCAACATCTTCTACATAATCTGTCTGGTTTTTTATCGCCTTACCAGAATATAGGCCTATCACGGGCAGGGGTGAATGTATCCATGGGTCTTCGGGGTCTTTCTTTACATAAATATTGTAAGAACTATAATTAAACTGGTAGTCTGTGAGAATGAAAAATGCCCTTAAGAAATTCCCCGCAGTGAGGGATGGGATGTGGAAATTATACTCAGTGGTTGAAGCATATCGGGGTTTACTGGCAGGGGAGAACCTGAGATATATATCCTTTGCATCATGGGCATATACATCCCACTCGTCTGCTATCCCGTTGTTATTTGTATCCACCTGAGCAATTGCCTCAGGACTCCCTGCTACATAGAAGATCCCGTTCAGACATATTCTGTCCATATCGTTAAAAAGATCTACAGGCGTCGGCTCGCTTATGTCTTTGAAACCGACAGATACAACCCCATCTTCATTTCCGAGACTCCCTTTGTAAACAACCTGAAGATAGACATCTATGGCATAGAGAGGAATCGGATTCTGGCTGAGATCAAAGGTGAGCGAGACAGGACTGTCTCTCGGAATAGAGCGGATATCGTTTGCCTCAGGGACTACTATATACCGGAAAGAATTTTCGGCCTGGAAAGGATAGTCCTCAGAATAATTCCTGAATGGGTCTTCAAGAGCAAGCCTGTATTTCACAACGAGCTCAATACTTCCGTCTGTCATTTGTTCACCGGCAGATGTGGTATTTCTGGCAAGGAGGGTTACATTTGTAAATCCTTGATTAAGGTCGTCCGTCTGAGAATAGACTCCATCAGTAGGAAGAGTTATCTCTATATTTCCCCTGAAGAAATAATCCAGCAGCCCTGCCGAGTAGCCAACTGCACGGGGAATGAGAAGAGCAGCATAGTCTTTATAAACATTATCATCCAAAATGGGAAGTTTAGGTAGTACAGCACTAAGGAGTGGATACTTTTGTCTCCAGTAGTCAAGATAGTCCACAACCGCGAGTAAGTACCCATTACCAGTATTCGTCTCGCCACAACAATTCTTTAGATAGTATTGCCTTGTGTAAGTCCCTAATGTCCCTGTATAAAGTTTTGGAACTATTGATGTGTTTTCAATTCTTGGATAGAAGAAGTCTTGAAAATTTGCAGCAAACAGACCCTCGCTTACAAAATTTGCATTAGTATATTCAGAGAGCCCAATGGTATCGAGGGCTGTCACATTCGGATCTGGATTCGTGTTGTAATAAATATCGGTGTCAAATATCTTTGCAATTGGAATTGGGGCTAACGGGTTTGGTGAATAGGAAAGGATAGAGGAATCAAAGGCAACAGGATTCGCAACTGCATCCAAGAATATCGGATTATTACTGGTCCTTAACTTATCCACTGCCTTTTCGTAGTGATATCCGACCACATGGGCATCATCCCTCGTATGGGCAGGAACAGAGACATCCTGAATTAAATGCATTACCTGCCCTAATGCTCTAAAGGTATCCGCAAGATTTTTTTCTCTATCAGTTTTAGTTACAGCCGTTAAGCCTTTATGAAAAGACTCTCGCGCCTTCTTCCATGACCAGTCTCCACCAAAAAGAGAACCGAATGTTTCTTGTTCTTGAGCCCATATTACCGCTGATTGAAATGTCCCTTTTAAGCCAGCACTATCCCATGGTTTCAAGGGATTATGGAAATGATTAAATGACCGAGTATTCAGCGGCTCATCTTCTTTAACACCGCCTTCTTGAATCCACTTAATTACCTGTTTACCATTTATAATCTCTTCTATACCTTTCGACAAACCCAACTTGAGCTTTAAATAAGTGTTTAGGCTTACCTGATTTTGAACAACGATTTTACCATTTAAGTCGAAATGAGTTGCTTTTTCTAAAGCAGTCGCATCAAAGGGAAGAATATAACTCCAAGCAAACAATAGGGACGTGAATAATATTCTGAGTTTCCTCATTTATATTGCCTCCTTTCCATAGGAATTGGATCTAAACCCAAATTGTGTCTCTCGACGTTCAAGAGATGCATATAATTCTTTGCCTTTTTCTCGGCTTCCTCATACATAAGACCGGATGGCAACTTCTTTATTCTCTCCTCCCTCGTTCTAAGTTTCTTTAAACCTACTACAGTATAAACTTCAAACGGCTTTGGTAGGCTATCTGGCCACACACGCCATACATTATCTAAATCACCGGTAATCTCATAGTCAAACGGAATTTTTAGATTTCTCACTTTATTTTCAGAGTCTTCCAAAGGAATAAAAACGATTGAATAAGGAGCAATCTTTTTGAGATAAACATCTCTATCAATCTTTTCTATTAAAGAACGATTTATAAACATGATTCCTTCTTTTTCAATGCCTTGTTCTATCGATTCTAAATTTTGAGAGTCCTTCCATTTCACTGATTTCACAACGTTTATATTTTTTATCGGAAATACAATCAACTCATTGCCTGGATACCTTTCATATGCTGGCTTGAAGATTGTAAATTCCGGTCCTCTTATATAACTTATTATTGGCAATAAATTAATCGGTGTGTAGGCTGGTATTTCAAAATTACCTTCTTTATCAGTTAAAACCTCTTTTGCTTCATAAAAATAGGTTTTATCTCCTGACACTGTCCTATAAGCCCTCTGCCATACCGCAAGTACAACCGCACCTTCAATAGGTTCTTTTGTTTCTATGTCTATGATCTTACCCCTCCAGGGGCCACCGGCAGCCGCTGGAGCAGAAAATGCAGATAAAACAAATACAATCATTAAGAAAAAACTTATAGTTTTCATATCGACTCCTTATCAAAAACTCCATATTTTCCATAGACCGTCGCTATCTTTTATAAACTTGAGGTGCAGTGAAAACATCGTTCCTTCCCTCTCAACCAAAATCTCATATTCTCCTGTTTTGTCTTCAACAGTGACCATATCAATTCGAGCCATATTGAGTTCATTTACAATATCCTGAAGAACCGGGTGGAGTGCGGTGAACTGATCTTTGTAAATTCCTTGAGAATTTGCAGCAAACCTTGCAACGGCTGCATCTATATTCCCCTCTGCCAGCTTCTGTCTCATCCAATCCCATTTCCCTTTCAGCAAATTATCCATTTGTGTTTTGTTCATCACCACGATTGCAATTGTATCTTCATAAACAATATCATGAGGGCCTGTTACGCTGGCTGTAAAGTAATAGATTCCTTCTACTATCATTCTTACCCTATATTCATCGACAGTTGACTCAAGAATTTCTGGCTGTACCGGGCCTGTTATATTTAATGTTGAGTTCGCAATGCTAAATGAACCATCTATTCTTAACGTTACCTCAAGCGGTGCAATACCTGATACTATGTTTGATGTTAACTGTATATAATTTCCGGTTGTTACGGCATTTACTGTCATCGAGGTTGTTGATGTATTTCCTGCTGTATCCATTGCCGTAATGGTTTTGGTATTAGAACCTTCTTGTAATGGCACATGGTTGGCTATAAACTGATTACCGTATACAGCTGCCAGTATTCCATTTACAGTCACTCCTGTTTCCTTCCCTGTGTTATTAATAATAGCCCCGGTGACTATAACATCATGTCCTGTTATCGTATCATTATTTTGAGGAGTAGCTATGGCGATGGTAATGGATGGAGTGACGTCTGCAATACTGCCCTTGCCACCGGTAAGGGCAGAAAATCTTCCTGCCCAGGCATTTCTTATGTTTTCAATCCCACCTAATTCATTTCCGGTGAATGTGTCCGGTAAGGTTATCAAGATGAAGGCTGTCTTGAATGACTTCTGCGATTCTGAAGAGCCAGGAATCCTCCCACCTTCTGCAGCGATAATATCTTCTATTATGATATATCGTGCTGTTCCAGAAATAGTTGTTCCAAGCTCAGGCAGTTTAGCAGGATCAATGGCTGGGTTTTCGATAAGTAGCATTGGGGCAATCAGTGATTTATCGTAAAGCCCCATGAGATATAAATCAAGGGGACTGTAGTATTTGTTTGTACTTATTGATGTGAATGTGCCGTCTCCATTGTCATGCCAGTCATTGCCGTAAAGGACAGAGGCATCCGAATCAAGGAGAAAACTCCAGTGGGTGGCGTCTTTTCCAAGGAGGGCTGTGCTGATAATGCCACTTATGTCCCTGAATTTTACATTTGCACCCCATCTGTGCATCTGTTCATGAGCGAGTGTATGAATGGTCTCCTCAAATTTAGGATCTGTTATGTTTACAGAAAGATTTGAGATATTCCCCATATCTATAATTCCCTGCAGTTTACCATTGCTTCCAAATAGTGCTGAATTATCGAAAAGGGGCTTTCCTATGCCCTGTGTATCATTGCTGACTTCAAGATAAAAAGCCTTTGCATCTGCATCAGGCATTGAAAAGTCGAAATTAGAGAAAATAATAAAGAAATCATATTCGTCAGGATGGTTTTTGAAGAATTCCTTTGCTATCTCTTGCCTTGGTATAACATTAAATGATCCGTCAGGGTTTTTGGCATTGTAGTTTCCTTCAACTTCCATAACTGTGACATTGCCATAATCTCCAATAGTTGTAGCTGTAAATATCCTGGTTGTAAATGTATCATCCCCTGAAGACGAAGAAAAACCGTAAACATTTTTTGATGTGACCTTGAAGTGATATGTCGTTCCAGGAGTGAGGTTTGCTAATGTAATGCTGTGGCTCGTTATCAACGCCGAATCCTTTACCGAACTTCCATAAGATGTTGTCGTGCCATATTCAACAAGACTATCTGCCGGTTGATCAGTCGTCCATGTGATAGCAGCAGAATCACGGGTTATGTTACTTACAGCTATATTGCTTATTACCGGAAGTACAGGGTTAAGGGCTGCATTAATGGTTATGGCCTGACCGGAAGACATAGTCCCTGAAAAATTATAGGTATCGTAGCCGTCCCTGGTGGCGCTTCCGTTAAAATCTCCGGATGCAATGCCGTCAATGGTGTATATGCCGTCAATGCCTGTTAAAGCAGTTTGAGTGATGTTCAAAGAATCTGTTACTGATACGCTTGCTGATTGAAGTGAAAGACCTGTTGATGAATCCGTTACTCTCCCTGTTATACTTCCTTTTGTTGTTAAGATAACATTTATGCTGTGAGATGCGGTTTGGTTATTCCGGTCAGTAGCTGTGGCTGTCACAGTGTTTGAACCTTCATTAAGGGGAATCGATGCCGAGAAAGCATTGTTACTTACCGATGCCTGAACGTCATTAACTGTCACATTTGCATCATTACTCACATTTCCTGAAACAGTTATCGGAGACGAAGTTATTACCGCACCATCTTGTGGAGATGTTATGGAGATTGAAAGGGGTGGCACCGGGGTGGAGATAAAATCTATCAGGTCAGTTGCTAAAGAAGTTACAGAATCATTACCTGATGCATAAACTCTTACAGCAGTCCATCCATTTTCATCAAAGTAATCGGAGGACACCGCGCCAGAAAGATCAATATCAGTTGTTGAACCATCGTAAAAGCCGGTATCCAGATGAACCCAGGAAGAGGATACTCTGTTATAAGCCTCGAGATAAATATTTTTCCAGTCAAGACCGTGTATTGCTCTATTCCCTGAGATAGGGACACTGCAGGAACGGGAATTGACATCTAAAATGTTATCGATATAGACTTCAAATAATATTGCTCGATAACCACCTGCTAACCAGTCACCAGCAGAACGCCACCATGTAGAACCTTCAAAATTTGAACATTCTCTTACCGTTACCTCGGGATAATTGATTCCATCACTTATGTCTCGCCATATTTCTATGTAATATGTATTTCCTGCAGTTACAGAAACAGGATTATCAAAGGTAAATGTCTTCCAGATGCCACCAATATCAAGGAAAGCTTCTGTAATAGTTCTGCTCTCTGCAAGAACTTTACCACCAAGCTCAGACTTTATCCGTACCCTTAAATATCCATTGGGTGAACCCGCTTTATTAAAGAATATGCCTACCCCGGTAAGCAAACCTGAATTATTCGGTATAAACGATTGTGCATATGCCTCCACTCCTGCCTCATTTATCTGGCCATTCCAATTTATTGTTATATTGTGTGAAGGAGTCTTTTCTTTGAACTGGTGCATCATATACTGATTTGCAGAACCACTTTGTGATACCCTGTCGCCGTCATCCGTATGTACATACATTACTTCCGATGGACTATAGGCGATTGTTAAGTTATCATCATTCCCCGGCAGTATGGAAAAAACACCACGCGTATAGTCCTTTAAGGGTAACGCCGAATCACCATCAATCCGGATATCATAAACTCTCGATTCGGCACCGTCAGCACCTTTCTGTTTATAGCCATTTACCCTGACACGGAGATTCTCTATATTACTGAAGCCATCACCCCAATCAGACATATTTAACTTCTGGACGAACTCTTTCTTTGTTACCCCAACTGTCGGGGGAAGTATCGTGTGTTTCAAGTTTCCGTTCCGGTCTGTAGCAACAATCTCGATTAGATCATCCATCCTCCCGGAAACTTGTCCCTCAAACGTGATGAATAGCCACGCGGAATACCAGTAATCAGACTTGCTCTGCCAGGCATTCATTGATTCATTAGATGAATAGCCGCCGAAGGATATGGAAGGAGTGCCATCTGATGATTTTAAATAAGTATAGGTAGCAGGATTTCCGTCATAACCATTAGATGGATTAATCCAGCTTCCGGGATTGTAAGCATCGGAAGGTCTTATTGTTTCAAAGGTTTCATTTATTATTATGGCAATTGCGGTATCGGTATCAGAATTCCCGGCTGTATCGGTAACGGTCAGAGTTACGGTGTACCTGCCTGCCGAAGTATATATATGTGCCGGATTTGCTTCAGTAGATGTATATCCATCCCCAAAATCCCAGAGATATGTTATAGCCTCACCATCAGGGTCGTATGAAGCATCACCTCTGAAAGTGACTGGATTATTAGCTATACCGTTATAAGGTCCGTTCGATACCGCTACAGGTGAATTGTTTATAACAGAGAATCTTGCCTCGGAAATATCAAACCAATTCCGTACAGCAACAATTCTGAACTTTACAAACCCGAACCCGTCCATAAGATGAATAAGCGGTGTAACGTCCAGATCATTCCAGCCATAAGAGAGGGTAAATTCAAGAGCCATTGTCGACCGGACAGAATAACCGTCTTCATTATAAGCATATACACGTCCGGTCTGGGTTCCCCATCCATCGATAATCTTTCCCGTAGCATAAAGGTTATTGACAAAAACACTCAAAACAAGAGAGGGGATTTGTGTTGCATCGGTGTCTAATCGAAAGCTCAAAATGTCAAATTTTCCCTTTCTTTTTGATACCCTGACAGCATCTTCCAGCAGCCCGTCTTTCATAAAAACACTGACATCCGTGACATTTATTTCATCTGATGTTTCTGACTTAAGGCCTGTGCTATAAATTGATTGATCGAGCAATTCAGCTTTAGTAGGTATTGCAACAGTCAGGAGTATCAATAAGGCAAGGATAACCAATATCCACTTATTACCATATTTTCTCATCTTTTTCCTCCATTTGATACTTTACCTCTCGATAATTTAACTATCTTTTATACATAGCGAACTCCGTTCCAATGGTTGATACGTTAAGCCGTCATTCCTCCGCCTGAGGCGGATCGGGAATCCTTCTGTAAACAAAGAAAGATTCTGGACAAGCCAGAATGACAATTATCAAGGCTTTATGCATAATAATGTCATGCTGAATTTATTTCAGCATCTCATGTATTTGTAAGGCTTTATGGAACTAACTGCATTTTTCGGGTTAAACAACTTTTAAAATCTTTGAGGATTAATAACATAAAACATGTCAGGGAGCACTAATGAGAAAAATGTTAGCATTTGCTAATATTTATGTCAAGCAGATTTTTTGTACTAAAATTATCAGAATAGACAAATGTCCAACAGATGCGAAATTGTTATTCGTTTTTTAAAGGAGGGTTAACAAGAGAGTTATCAGGTGATACGCTATCCTTAATCCTGACGATTCTACCATCAATTTCGAGCCTGCCTTCGGAAAATAAACGTATAGCCTCTGGATATATCTTATGTTCTAATTTCAAAATTCTCTCGGATAAGGTTTCTTCTGTATCTCCATTTAAAACTGGCACAGCAGCCTGTATTATAATTGGACCCGTATCCATAGCTTCATCTACAAAATGGACTGTACAGCCAGAAATCTTTACTCCATAATCTAAAGCCTGCTTCTGACCATGCAATCCGGGAAAGGCTGGTAAAAGTGCGGGGTGTATGTTCATTATCCGGTTTGGGAAGGCATCTATAAGAGGTTTTTTTACAATCCTCATAAAGCCGGCCAGAATGACTAATCCTACATCCCTTTTTTTAAGTTCAGAGGCAATATTTCTGAAGAAATCATCCTTTGAAGCATATTCATCCGGCATCATTATTATGTATCCGATACCATATTTTTTTGCTCTTTCAATTGCGAATGCTGAAGGGTTATCAGTGATTAAAACAGCTATCTCTGCATTTAGTTTTCCATTTTTTACAGCATCAATGATCGATTGAAAATTAGACCCCCTTCCCGATGCAAGCACACCTAATCTTGAAACCGAAATAGACACCTCCAAACTTTATAATCTTATCTCTATACGTGCTTTCTCCCTTAAACCCCTTATATAGTCTTTATATTTATTCAAAAACTTTGCCTCTACCACTTGTTCCCTCATATTTTCCTCAATTTCTTCCACTTTCTGTCCGGAGACCTTTTCCTCGAGTTTTATAATATGAAGCCCATTTTCTGTCCAGAAAGGCTCACTGAAATCTCCTTTCTTCATACGAGAAAGCACATCAATGAATTCTTTTGCGATAAGGTTCCTTTTTACGAAACCAAGGTCACCCCCTATCTTAGCTGAGGTATCCTCTGAATATTCCCTTGCTAATATTGAAAAATCCTCTCCTTCTTTTAATTTTTGAATGATTAAATGGGTTTTTTCTTCGATTTTCCTTTTATCTTCTTCATTCTCTGGTTTTTTAAAAAATATCAGTCTGATTCTGAATGCTTCATCCCCGTCAATATTTTCTTTATTCGTTTCTATATACTTTTTTATTTCTTCGTCTGAGATAATTATCTTACTGCGAATCTGGCGGTTAATAAACTTACTTAGAAGTATTTGTTCGGAAAGTCTTTCTTTGTACTCCTCAAAGGTCAGTCCTTCATTTTTAAGAGATTCTTCAAAAGCACTGTCAGTTAACAAATATTTATTTTTTATGTTCTCGATAGCCTCATTTATTTCTTCGGGTGTAACCCCATAACCAAGTCTTTTTGCTTCCTGAATCTGAAGTTTCAAGTCGATAAGTTGTTCAAGAAATAGTGCCTCATATTCTTTGAATAACTTCATACGTTCTTCCTCAGTCAATTCTTTTATCCTGTCTTCTGCCTCATACTCCATCATTTTATATAGTTCACTCCATGTTATAACTTCTTTGTTAACCACTGCAATAACGCGGTCAAGGAGTATAGTTGCATATGCAGGATGACACAGAATAATGATTACTAAAAAAATAAATATTCTTGATATCATAACAGGGCTTTTATAGGAAAATTTTATAAATTATAAAACATACTGTTTGTATTTCTCAAATAATCTTTTGTCTTTAAATTTGAATAAATTTGATTTATTCTTTTATAATATAAATACTTTATAAATTATGCATAATAAAAATTAAGCTTTAAGTTATAGAAAAAATATTATATAACTCTGTTTCTATATTACTTGACTTCATTTTTTCTATTATGTTAATTTGCTTTTGCTTTTTAAGTAATCGTTAAATATGAAAAAAATTCTTGAGAAAATATTAAAAAACTATTACGAAAATGAAGGTAATGTTATCTCTATCCTTCAGGATATAGAAGAGAATTTTGGTTATATCCCCGAAGAGGCTATAAACTGGTTTTCAAAAAAACTTGATATTCCTGCAAGCCGTTTCTTTGGAACAGCCACCTTCTACTCCCAGTTTCATCTGAAACCAAAGGGGAAAAATATCTTAACCGTCTGTCGTGGCACAGCCTGCCATGTCAAGGGTTCTGAAAGACTAATAAACAGAATTTTAATGGAACTGGACATTCCCCCTGAGGAGGATACATCTGAAGATGGAAAATTTACAGTTGAAAGAGTTGCCTGTATCGGTACCTGTAGTATGGCTCCTGTAGTCGTTATTAATGGAAGGGTTCTCAACAAGGTAACCTTAGATAAACTTTTTAAGGAAATTGAGAAACTGAAAAAGAGAAGTAAATATGTCAGGGGATAACATAAAAATAAAGATCTGTATGGGTCCGGGTGGAATAGCAGCAGGTGGAAATGACGTTATTGAGGCATTCAAAGGGCAGTTAACTAATCAGAGAATAAATGCATCCTTTGGAGAACAGTGCTCGTTGCATCAAGTAGGGTGTCGGGGACTTTGCGCAAAAGATGTGCTCGTAGAAATTATCATAGATGGAAAAGAGACGATTTATGAAAACATAAACCCCGAAAAGGTTCCGAGGATTGTTAAAGAACACATATTAGGAGATAACCCTGTAAAAGAATGGATTGCAGGAGAAGATTATGATAACTTCAAGAAAAAACAGATAAAGGTGGTACTGTCTCACTGTGGAGAAATAGATCCGGAGGACATGAATGCCTATATTGAAGCAGGAGGTTATAAGGCCGCACATAAGGCATTGACCTCAATGAGCCCTTCAGAAATAGTCGAGACTGTCAAGACATCCAACCTGAGAGGGAGAGGCGGTGCAGGTTTTCCCACGGGGCTGAAGTGGGAGCTCGGGTTAAGAATAAAATCTGATGTGAAATATGTAATATGTAATGGTGACGAGGGGGATCCGGGTGCTTTTATGGACAGGTCTGTAATGGAAGGCGATCCCCATTCTGTTATTGAAGGAATGATTATATGTGCAAAGGCGACAGAATCTCATAAAGGCTATATTTATGTGAGGGCTGAATATCCCCTTGCAGTTAAAAGACTTCAGCAAGCTATAGATCAATGTTTGCAAAAAGGTTATCTCGGCAAAAATATTTTTGATACGGGTTTTGACTTTGACATCAGAATATTCCAGGGTGCAGGCGCTTTTGTCTGCGGGGAAGCAACAGCACTGATGCGTTCTATAGAAGGAAAAAGAGGTATGCCAACCCCCAAACTGTGGCGTTCTGCAGAAAAGGGACTATGGGAAAAGCCTACGGTTTTGAACAATGTTGAAACATTCGCTAATATTCCTAAAATTATCTTGAATGGCGGCGATTGGTTTAGAAATCTTGGAACTGAAAGGAGCGGGGGAACCAAAGTATTTTCATTAACAGGAAATATAAAAAATTCCGGATTGATTGAGGTGCCTTTGGGAATCTCCCTGAGGGAGATAATTTATGATATAGGCGGAGGTATCGAAGGCGGCAGGTCTTTAAAGGCAGTACAAACCGGAGGTCCTTCGGGAGGATGCATACCTGCAGCGCTCCTTGATATCGAAGTAGATTACGAATCACTTGCAAAAGTTGGCTCAATAATGGGCTCAGGTGGCATGGTCGTTCTGGATGAGACCAACTGCATGGTTAATACAGCAAAGTTTTTCCTTGAATTCACACAGGCAGAATCATGCGGCAAATGCACTCCGTGCAGAATAGGAACGAAGAGAATGCTTGAGATACTGGAAAGAATTACTAATGGCAATGGCAAAGAAGGCGATATAGAACTGCTCGAAGATCTCGGCAGCCATATAAGAGCAACTTCCCTGTGTGGTCTCGGAATGACTGCTCCTAACCCTGTATTAAGTACCATCAGGTATTTCAGGGATGAGTATGAAGCACATATAAAAGACAGGAAATGTCCAGCTTTAGTATGCAGGAATCTTATAACATATTCTATCATAGAAGAAGAGTGTACAGGCTGTGGCGCATGTAAAAGGGCATGTCCTGTAGATTCAATCAGAGGGGTACGAAAAAAGCCACATAAGATCGACCCTGAACTGTGTGTTAAGTGCGGGACGTGTTTTGACGTATGTAAATTTAAGGCGATCTTAAAGGCATAAAAGGTTAGGCGTGAAGAGTAAAGAAATATTCAAAAATTTATTATATACTAAGAAGTTCATAATTAAGGTTACATGTATGTCATTCCCGCTTGTCGGGAATTATTCCGAATCCCCCTTAGAAAAGGGGGTTAGGGGGTTGTTCAAAGAAAGATTCTGGACAAGCCAGAATGACAGAGACAGGGAGTTTTCAGACCTATGCCTTACAAGAGTTGAGGTTTTAACATGGTAACCCTCAAAATAGACGGCAGGAAGGTAACGGTAAGAAAACTATCTACCATACTCGATGCTGCGAGAAAACTCGATATTCCAATCCCTACCTTATGTCACCATCCTGAACTCTCTCCCTACGGAGGCTGCAGACTTTGCCTTGTTGAAATAGAAGGCATAGCAAAACCTGCTGCATCATGTACAACATTTGCAAAAGAAGGAATGATTGTTAATACCTCAAGTCCTTATTTAGAAAAATTAAGAAGGACAAACCTTGAACTGATCCTTTCTGACCACCCGAATGAGTGTATGCTCTGTGAAAGATCAGGCGATTGTAAACTCCAGGAACTCGCATATTTTTATGGATTAAGAGAAAACAGATTTAAGGGTGAAATCAGAGTCTATAGCAAAAAGGATAACAACCCTTTTGTAACGAGGGATATGGAAAAATGTATTCTGTGCGGTCAATGCGTAAGAATATGTGATGAGATACAGGGAGTAGGAGCAATTGATTTTGCTTACAGGGGACTCAATACAAGAGTCAGCCCCCCCTTTGAAAAGGATCTGAATTGTGAATTCTGCGGTCAGTGTGTGGCAGTATGTCCTACCGGAGCACTGACCGGAAAGATGTGGGCTCATAAGGGAAGACAGAATTTCAAAGAAGTCGAAACAATCTGCCCGTATTGCGGATGTGGATGCAATATAACCCTTTATGTCAGGAGAAATGAGATAATAAGAATCTCATCAAATGAAGAGACTATTAACGAAGGATGGCTCTGCGCAAAGGGCAGGTTTGGTTATGGATTTGTAAACAGCCCTGAAAGACTCACAAAACCTCTTATCAGAATAGCCCCGAAAGAAAATTCAATATTCAATGTTAAACAGACAAATCCCCCCTTACCCCCCTTTACTAAAGTGGGGCGTGGGGGGATTAATAATGCCGCACTCTTTAAAGAGGTGACGTGGGAAGAAGCCTTCCAATACGTTTCGAAAAGGCTTAAAGAGATAAAAGAGAATTATGGCCCTGACGCAATAGGAGGGCTTGCATCTGCAAGATGTACAAATGAAGAGAATTATCTGTTTCAGAAGTTTATGAGGGTTGTTATAGGAACAAACAATGTTGACCACTGTGCAAGATACTGACACAGTTCATCTGTTGCCGGTCTGGCAACGGTTTTTGGGTCGGGTGCTATGACAAATTCCATTCCGGAGATCGAAAACCATGATGTCATCTTTGTTATAGGCTCTAATACTACCGAGACCCATCCTATAATTGGTTTAAAAATGAAAAAGGCCGTTAAACGGGGAGCAGAACTTATTGTTGCCGACCCGAGAAAAATAGACCTTGTCAGGTTTTCTACTTTATGGCTTCAACACAGGCCGGGAACCGATGTTGCCCTTTTGAATTCTATTATGCATGTAATACTGAAAAAAGATTTGATTGACAAGAAGTTCATAGATTCACGCACAGAAGGCTTTGAATCATTCAAAGAATCTTTATCAGAATATACACCTGAACAAGGAGAGAGGATTACAGGTGTTCCAAAAGAAACTATTATAAAGGCAGCTCTTCTTTACGGTAATGCTGTAAGGCCCGGTATTTATTATACAATGGGTATTACTCAACATTCACACGGCACTGAAAATGTTTATTCCATTGCAAATTTAGCACTGATGACAGGCAATCTTGGCAGAGAGTGTACAGGTGTTAACCCACTTAGAGGACAGAACAATGTCCAGGGTGCTACAGATATGGGCTGCGTCCCTGATTTTTATCCGGGATATCAGAAGGTAAACATTCCGGGCATTAAGGAGAAGTTTGAAATGGCGTGGTTGCCATGGGGTGCAAGCCTTTCTTCTAATACAGGTCTTACTGCAACTGAAATGTCAGGGGCTGCAATGAATGGAAGCATTAAGGCTATGTACATTATGGGAGAAAATCCTGTTCTGAGTGATCCGGACATGAAGCATACGATTAATGCATTAAAAAAATTGGATTTTCTTATTGTACAGGATATATTCCTGACAGAAACTGCCGAACTTGCAGACGTAATTTTACCCGCTGCATGCTTTGCCGAAAAAGATGGTACGTTTACAAATACAGAGAGGCGAGTTCAAAGGGTGAGGAAGGCTGTTGAGCCGCCTGGAGAAGCAAAGGAAGATTCGTATATAATAATTGAACTGGCAAAACGACTTGGATATGAGATGAAATATAACGTTATTGAAGATGTACTTCAGGAAGCTCGAAAGCTATGGCCGGCATTGGCAGGCATAGACTATGGAAGGATTTCAAAGGCAGGACTGCAATGGCCATGCCCTACTCTCGACCATCCTGGAACCCCCTATCTCTTCAAAGGCGGTTTTCCGAGAGGAAAGGCATCCTTTACAAAAGTCGAATATAGACCTTCTGAAGAATTGCCGGATGCTAAATATCCTTTTCTTCTCTCGACAGGAAGGCAACTGTTTCAGTATCATACAGGTTCTATGACCAGAAAGATTGACGCTATTAATAAAGTATCACCTTTTGCGTACATAGAGATTAATCCTGAAGATGCAGATAGGTTGGGTATAGATGACGGTGATCTCATAAATGTTTCATCGAGGAGAGGTTCTGTAAAGATTAAAGTAATGATTTCTGAAAGACCTTTGAAGGGTACTGTTTTTATACCTTTCCATTTCAAGGAGGCACCAGCAAACATACTTACAAGCAGGAAGCTTGACCCCATCTCAAAGATCCCTGAATTAAAAGTTTGTGCAGTCAAAATAGAACCAATTAAGCTAAAATAAAGTAAAAAGGAGGAACCATGATTAAGCCGGACATATTAAAACAGCAGCTTTTACTCCAGGACATTGACAAAGCAGGAATCAATAAATTAGCTGGAATAGTTGAACAGATGTCAATTAAAAAAGGAGAATACCTTTTCGAGGAAAAAGATGACACAAAAGGCCTCTGGCTTATTCTTTCCGGCAAGATCGAAATATCCAGAGTAACTGCTGATGGATGGAGACAAACTCTGGTCGTATTGCCTGCCGGTCATTTCTTCGGAGAACTTTCTATTCTCGAGAACAGAAAACATGTGGCAACAGCCGTAGCACTTGAGGATACGGACCTCCTGCTTTTCCCGAAAGAAGAATTCGAAAAACTTATGGAAGAGGATTGTGCTCTTGCGCTCAATATCGTTAAGAGAATTGCAATTGTAATGAGCAAGAATCTGAGAAGGATGAACGATAAATTCCTCAGTGCATTAATAAGCTACTGAGACAGAAACTATAAGCGTCACTGGTCATTGGTCACTGGTCATTAGTCAAATATGGAAATTCCTAACTATTGACGTCTCTTACCAGTGACAAATGACTATTGACTAATGACATTCATTATAAAAGGAGGATTTAAAAAATGCCACTTGAGCCCACTAAGCATGCAGACTGGGAAATTGCCGAAGCAGCAGAAAAAAACATGAAAACATCACGGCAGTTAGCAGAGGAATTGGATATTCAATATGATGAACTCCTGCCTCATGGTCATTATATTGCAAAGGTAGATTATGCAAGGGTTCTGGAGAGGTTAAAAGATAAACCTGACGGTAAATTTATTGAGGTAACAGCGATTACACCTACCCCTCTCGGCGAGGGTAAATCTACGACTACTCTTGGTCTTCTTCAGGGATTAGGCAAACGCGGGAAGAAAGTTACCGCATGCATACGTCAACCCTCCGGTGGACCAACCATGAATATCAAGGGTTCTGCAGCAGGAGGCGGTTTATCACAGTGTATCCCCCTGACGGAGTTCTCACTCGGCCTTACGGGAGATATTAATGCAGTCGTGAATGCACATAATCTTGCCATGGTGGCACTCACAGCAAGATTGCAGCATGAATTCAATTATAGCGATGAGCGGCTCGCAAGGAGAAACCTGAAACGTCTTAATATAGACCCTAAAAACGTTGAGATGGGCTGGGTTATAGATTTCTGCGCTCAGGCACTACGCAATATCATCATCGGGATAGGTGGCAAGATGGACGGCTTCATGATGGCCTCGAAATTCGGCATAGCTGTTTCATCAGAGGTCATGGCTATACTGTCCATCTTCAGCGACCTTGCAGATTTCAGAAAAAGAATAGGTGGAATCGTTGTTGCCTATGATAAACAGTTTAATCCTATAACTACCGAGGATCTGGAAGTCGCAGGTGCAATGACTGCATGGATGAGGAATGCAATAAATCCAAATATGCTTCAGTCAATAGAAGGGCAGCCCTGTTTTGTTCATGCAGGCCCGTTTGCCAACATAGCGGTAGGGCAGTCTTCTATTGTAGCTGATAAGATGTGTTTAAAATTAGCTGATTATCACCTAACAGAATCGGGGTTCGGTGCTGATATCGGTTTTGAAAAATTCTGGAATGTTAAATGCCGTTATTCAGGAAATATTCCGAGTGTCTCGGTCATTACGGCTACAATAAGGGCTTTAAAACATCACGGAGTTAATATGGGGGCACTTCCTGTAGTTCCAGGCAGGCCTATTCCGAAGGAATACTTTCAGGAAAATCTCGCATGGCTCGAAGATGGAATGGCAAATGTAATACATCATATAAATACAGTTAAAAAAGCGGGTATTAATCCAGTAGTCTGCATAAACCGTTTCCATACCGATACGGACGAAGAGATAAAACTGACCAGGAGAATGTGTGAGGCTGCCGGTGCACGAGTTGCTGTATCACAACACTGGCATTATGGAGGAGAAGGTGCATTGGAGTTTGCTGACGCTGTTCTCGATGCGTGTAATGATAAGGTTAATTTTAAGTTTCTTTATGACCTCGACACACCTATTCGCAAACGAGTAGAACTTATTGCTAAAGAGGTTTACGGTGCTGACGGTGTAAGTTATTCCGCAGAGGCAACAGCCAAAGCTGAGAAATTTGAGAAAGATCCCAAATTCAAAGATTATGCTACAATGATGGTCAAGACCCACTTATCCCTTTCTCATGACCCAACTCTGAAGGGTGTGCCGAAAGGCTGGATACTGCGCATTCGGGATTTTCTGACTTACGGAGGCGCCAGGTTCATCTGTCCAGTGGCGGGAAATATCAGCCTCATGCCTGGAACAAGCTCAGATCCTGCTTTCAGGCGTGTTGATGTAGACGTGAAAACCGGGAAGGTTAAAGGATTGTTTTAAAAGAATAATGAAATCTATCACCCTTCCCTTACCCCTCCCGTCGAGGGAGGGGAATAATAGGGAAGTCCCCTATGGCTATGCAACTTCCAACACTAAGGTTATCTTCCCGTCAAGCGAAGGGAAAGAAATGAAGTCCCCTCTCCCCTTGCGGGAGAGGGTTAGGGTGAGGGGTATTTTCTGATGGAAAAAGTCGGATTTATATACGACGACATATTCTTAAAACATGAAATGCCTTCCGGACATCCTGAATCTCCTGAAAGGCTTGTAAAGATAATCGAAACCCTCAAGAAATCGGATATATGGGACAAGCTCATCCATATAAAACCACGCATGGCGGATGAGAAAGACATACTCAGGGTACATACTAAAAAATATTTTGATACAATTAAAACCGTTACAGGTTATTTTGACCCTGACACTTACATCTCAAAAAATTCTTTTGAGGCAGCAATGTTTTCAGCGGGCGCAGTTATTGAAGCCATAGATAGATGTAAGAGAGGAGAAATAGGGAGTGCATTCTGTGCTGTTCGACCTCCCGGCCATCATGCCGAGGCAGACAGAGCCATGGGATTCTGCATATTCAATAACATTGCAATTGGTGCAAGGTTTGCTCAGGAAACAGGATATAACAAAGTCTTTATAGTTGATTTCGATGTACATCATGGAAACGGAACGCAACATATTTTTGAAGAAGATGACTCTGTGTTTTATTTCAGTACCCATCAGTATCCGCACTATCCCGGAACCGGAAAAGATTCAGAAAGAGGAAGAGGCAAAGGGGGAGGCTTTACATATAACATTCCTCTTCAATCCGGCTCGGGTGATAAGGATTATTACTACGCATACCGCGATATTCTGCCAGGACTTATAAAAAACTTCCGGCCCGATATCATTATGGTTTCAGCCGGTTATGATATTCATGCAAGTGACCCCCTTTCCGGCATCAATGTAACAAGTGAGGGCATGCGCAGCATAGTAAGGGGTATTCTTTTACGTTCTACCACTTCTTATATTCCGTCTCTGCCTTATGTGTTTGCTCTTGAGGGTGGCTATAATCTGAATGCACTGGGTGAATCAGTTATTAATACTCTTAAAGAGATGCTTAAAAGTTAACACGCTATGGTGACAATTTTGTTAGATTTGTTGCAATTTATAACTCCAACATCTATAATTTTAATTAATCCGAAAAATGCAGTTGCAAATAATGAAGATGTTTATGTGTCATTCCGTGCTTGACACGGAATCCAGTACCTTTGTTTTCTGGATTCCTGCTGTAGTTTATCCCGTGCTTGATATGGGGCAGGAATGACTGACCTGGTACGATTGCCGGACAACTTGCAAGACTGCAGGAAATAATAAATTTTAATCTTTTCTAAGAGATAATATATGTTTGCTAATATCTTATCTATATTTTTTATATTTTTCTTTATTGCTTCTGATGCTCTTGCCCAAGAGCCGGGGAAAGAAGTTATGGTTATTACTGTCAGCAGCGTCATCAATCCTGTTACAGCAGAATACATCGGGAAAAATATCAAAAAAGCAAATGAGAGAAATGTCGAGGCACTTATTATTGAGCTTGATACACCAGGGGGACTGGATACTTCTATGAGGAGCATAGTCAAAGATATCATCGGGAGCGAAGTTCCTGTAATTGTTTTTGTCTCACCCAGTGGCAGCAGGGCTGCTTCAGCTGGTGTATTTATAACATTAGCAGCCCACATTGCGGCAATGGCACCGGGTACAAATATCGGGGCTGCGCATCCGGTTGGTATTGGTGAGAAAATGGATAAAACAATGATTGAAAAGGCTACTCACGATGCGGCAGCGTATATAAAATCGATTGCAGAGAAAAGAGGGAAAAACGCTAAATGGGCAGAAGATGCTGTCAGGAAAAGCATATCTGCTACCGAAAAAGAAGCATTAAAAGAGAATGTAATAGACATCGTTACTGAGGATTTGAAATCCCTCCTTTCAGAGATAGATGGTAAAAAGGCAGATACCGTTATTGGCGAGAAAGTTCTCAATACGAAAAATGCAGCTGTTATAAGAGAAGAAATGGGGCTTAGACACAGGATACTTAATCTCATTTCTGACCCTAATGTCGCCTATATCCTCATGCTTCTCGGTTTTTATGGCCTGTTTTTTGAACTTACAAACCCCGGCTCTCTTTTCCCCGGTATAACCGGAGGAATATGCCTGATACTCGCTTTTTACGCTTTCCAGACACTTCCTGTAAATTATGCAGGCCTCTTGTTAATCATACTTGCAATCATCCTTTTCATACTTGAGGTAAAGATAGTATCCCATGGGGTACTTACGATTGGCGGTGTAATTTCCATGATTATAGGGTCATTGATGTTGTTCGAATCACCTGCACCTTTTATGAAACTCTCTCTTTCCATAATTCTTCCTGCTGTGATTATAACCACCTTATTCTTTACTTTGACATTTGGGCTTGCCTTTAAGGCATATAAAAGAAAGCCTGTTACAGGAGCGGAAGGCCTTATTGGAGATAGTGGAACTGCAGTAACAGATATATCAAAAGACGGCGGTATGGTAGCATTACACGGCGAACGCTGGTCAGCGTTCTCTGATGAATTGATTTCAAAAGGCGAAAAAATAATAGTAGAGTCTGTTTCAGGATTGAAGGT
>JACUUX010000035.1 GCA_014859105.1 Nitrospirota bacterium | reverse complement strand
CCGACAGACAGTGAATCCTTATTTCAGAATTAATCTCACGGATTATCATAATTAAATTTCTTAAATTGAAGAGCATATAAGTGTCATAGAGATGCACCTCGTCAAAAACAATGTGGCTTATAGATTCTACGGCTTTTTCATAGAAGCGTTTGTAATGTTGTGCATTTCGAAGGAGGGTAAGATAGAAAATATCCGGTGTCATTGCAATAATACGATTCCGGGCAAATATCCCATACAAATCTTTTGTAGGAGTATAAGGATCAATTTTTGCGACACCAAGAGAAACTTCCGAAGCGACTCTCGATATTGTTTGATATTGATCCCATAATAATGCTCTTGTTGGATAGATAAATAATGCCCTGCAATTTGAATCCTGCACCTGATCTACAATTGGATAAACAACTGCGGCAGTTTTTCCAGAAGAAGTTGGAGATTCAAGAAGTATGTTGGAATGATATATCCTCTCAAATACCTTTCTCTGATGTTTAAAGGGAGAGAATGGATATTTAAGGTATTTGAAATTGTACCTTTCAGCGGTATCCGGTGTATTACTTTGAATAAGCACTGGTTATGTTTTCTATAATCGGCGAAATAAAATAATGATCGTCAAGCCTGATAACTTTTTCAACTTTGAATCGTCCATAAACCCATCTGGCAGACATAGCCAATATTTGATATTCAGACGGATTCAGCAATCTGAAATGACCGTGAGATATTAAATCAGGATTTGTAAGTTTAAAGTGTTCCTCTCCCGGAACAATCGGTTCACTAATAAAAAGTATTCTTGCCACCCTTCTCTTTTTCCCGATCATTATTACTTCAGCCTTTGGTTTATGCTGGCTGTAAGCAGAGAATTTTGTTCCGGGAGGGATATACTGTACTTTTCCAAAAGTAGGATACTTTCCCAATTCCAAAGGCGAGTTGCGGATTGTATAAAGTCTCTGAATAATTTGGACCGGTTCTAATGGATTAGCCGGAGTGCTCAAAGGTTTTTCTTCATCATAATCGGGATGAGTTAGTAAATCTTCTCCATATGTAAAAGCATAATCTACCTGCGTCGGGGTAAAAAACGGATATGTAAGGTAGTTTTTAGAAATGAGTTGAGCATTGTGATGCCCAAAGTCTTCAAGCTGAAAATCAACCCGATACCACACCATAATTTATTTTCCTAATTGATAGAGTTTATTCTTATACGTATTTGCCATTGATTCGAATTGGTCTGCCAGTGATTTTATAGCGCTATCTCCTGTTATTGTTAGTTTATTCTCAACAGACTTCAAAATTTCTTCTTTAGATTTATTCAACATGACCGAGGGACTTAAAGACAGGTCTTTTGTGATAAGGATAAATTCAGATCTTGCCTGACTTCGAATAGTTGAATAGCTGCCATATCCTCTTAAATCAGCAATTAGGTGTGACTTGATATAAGAAACTATATCAAATTGACTTGGCGAATAAATATAAACTAAAAAAGGAAACACAGTTTCTGGTTTAATAACCTCATTGGTATAAATAGAAGCTCCTTTTTGAGTTCCTTCACCCTCTCCCTTTGCCATGGATAAATCACTATGAACCATGATGTGAAACTCTTCGTCTTCTGAAATTGCCTCATCTGCACTCTGCAAAGAAAAACTGGATGTAATATTTGTTCTGCTCTTTACTTGAATACCGGTATCAGAATTCATGGAACCAAACTGAAAACAGTTAACACAGTGACCACAAAGATTATCGGGAACTACGCATTTATAATTATCACCAATAATGCCTCTTATAAAGCTGGAATGAATCCTCCGAATAACTGCCCTTTGCTTTAAACCGGTTAAAACAACCCTTTCTTTACCCTCGAACGCTACTTTATCAATTGTCCCTTCTTCACTCGTTGTAAATAGAGCCGGGGCATCCAATGTCCTGTACCCTGCGATAGTGACGACATCACCGACCGGGATATAACATCTCCTTAAAGATTTTTTCTTGCCCGAAAGAGCAATATCTATTGCTTCATTGAAATCAATAAATTCTGGAAGATTCAGATTATTCAGAACTGTCATTTTGTTTTTCCCCTTTCTGTTTTTTTATTTCTTGCCAAGCAATGGCAGAAAATAAATGTGTAGTCTTTTTAACATAATTCCCTAACTCTCTCTGTTCTCTCTTGTCGAGTTTAGAAAGTTTTTCTCTTAGTTCAAAAACCAACTTCAATGCCTGTTCTTTACTCTCAGGACTACATTTTGCATCTTTAAGAAGATAATTCATATGATAGTCCAGACTCTCCGGTGTCCCTTTGAACTTTTTAACCGGTTTCCCTACTTCATAATTACTGCCATATCCCGAAGCCAGTTGTTTAAGCAGAGCAACAGTCTGCCATAATTGTTGTGTTAATTGGAAAAACAAATCGTCTTTTGGCATCATTTCCACCCCCTTTATTAAATTTTCTGGTGAAATATATACTTTTTTCTTTGAACTGCTATCCTTAATTATTTTTGATAAAGCTAAGACGGAATTCTGTTGCCATAATCTGAAATAGAAGATAAGAGTCTTGGGATCATAGGTTATATCTCTGATAAAATTAAAAAGGTCAATGGTTTCTGAAATCCTGGCTAAATCTATTTCTCCTTCCTGTGATTTAATTATATTCGGACCTTTTATCTCTGGTTTATTCTGAATGCCAACACCTAAAATATTTTCCGAAGATTGAATCAAATCCCTAATCTCTGAAAGGATAGAATATCGTTGGATTGATGGATATTCACGATAGGCATCATTCTTTGGAATAATAGAGTAAACAACCATATCAAGATCAATTTCATGTGGAGTGTAAATTATAACCTCCCGACAGTTAAACTGCTTTTTAAAGTTTTCCAACCGCTTAGTTATCTCAACTGAAAATAAACTCGTCCCATTAATGAAACCTTCAATATTGGGTAAGATATGTACTCCAGTTAAAACGATGTATGCTGAATCTCTGGGTCTCAAACTTTTTCCTTTTTCAATGCCAGTCAAGTAGGCATAAATCAACATTGAATAATAGCAAAGAGGACATAATGGTTGGTCTTCCTTTGCCTTGCCAACGGTTTCTCGATATCTTGAAGTAAATCCAACTATAAAAGGACCGCCCTCTAAATGTGGTCTGAACGTACCACAAGAAGCACATACTTTGTTTTTGTCACTCCAAAGTTCTGGTGCTAAACGATTATTTATTGCAATAAAATCCAGTAGTGGTTCTATTTGAAGATTCGCAACATTATTATCAGGTTTTAAAAAGCAATTTTTTCTATTCCAAAAACGTGCTACAGATTGATATATAACATCCTTATAGGCTTTTCCTTCTATTTGCATGCCAATATCTTTCAACAACAGATTAATAGCTATATCTGAATCTTCTGCATTCTTTTCCTTTAACCACCCCGATAATGGTTTCAAAAATAATTTCCCTTTTTTCTTACTTTCTTCGATTATGTTGCTACACTGTCTTGGCAATGCTCCTGTAACTCCTAAATGAAAACCAAGCCAAAAGCTATCATAATCACGAACCTTATATATTTCATCTTTAGTTAAACCGGTATAGTTTTTAACATGCTCTATTAATTTCTCCATTTCATTCATATCATTTGGTTTCAATTCGATTTTGGCTTGTTGTTGTAAACCTTTTAAGATATCCTGAAGACAGCCTTTTAAAAGTTCATCAATAAACAGGACTAATTTATTTTCATGTATATATTGCCTTACCTTAACGAAATCGTCCGCTTTGCCACCAACGAGCATTGAAATTGGAAAATTTTGCTCAAATTGCTGAGTTAGAAAATTACTAAAATATTTCTTTATAATTACACCCGAGTCAACGGGCGAATATTTTGTTAAAATCTTGCAGCCATTTTGAGTATCAAACAAATAATGTGAATTAGACTCATCTTCGCACATATTCCATGCTGCTTCCCTGAGCATCTTGGTTAAAAAAACCTGACCGAACTTAACTCTGTCAAGATAAGAACTATCAGGGAAAGTAATTTTTATAAGATAATAACCTCTAAGTGCTTGAAGATCAGAGATCAAAAATTTCAGATAATTGCTATAGCTACTTGTATCTAACTCACTTATAAATCCATAGTCAGAGGAGGCTATACAATCTGCAAGGGTGATAAACTCAGAACCCTTAACCTTATTGTCATGATGATCTTTAATTGCCGAAATTAATCGGGGGGTTACAGAAAAATCTGGAATGTTAAATTGCTTTAAAAGATTCTCGTAGTTTTTCAGCTTTGAAAATGTTGAAATTGCTTTCTCAGTATAGGGGGTATGTCTATCATCAAATCCTTTCCAAAGGAGTTTACCAATATCATGGAATAAGCAGCACCAGCAATATTCATTTCTAGTAAAGTATTTTGCTATTTCTTTCTCACATAGAGACCATAATACTCGCCCTAAATGGTAAGTATTTTTTGAATGCTCAAACCACGTTTCGCCGGTTGACTTGGCTAATTCAAAAATTGAATTCATATTATTTCCCATCTTTTCCCACTCCCTGTTGGTGCTCTGAGGATAACGGACTTGCCTCTTGCCAATACCTCATAGGTTGCTATCTGATGGGGGTAGGGGTCATGGCCTGTGAGGGTTTTGAACTGCATAAAGAAAGCCACCTTTTGAATCCTCCTCTTCCGCAAGGGGAAAAGGGGTTATATGTTTATATAAGCTACTAGCTACAAAGTAGCATAAACCAGACAAAAGACCTTAACCCTTACCTTTAGCATGAAGAATTGTGAGACCGACAAGCTCTTTGTCATGATAATGATAAATAACATCGTCTTCCATTTCGCTGTCATTGGCTTGCTGTGGCTTTCTAAAGCTTATATAAAGCACATCTGCTTCCTCATCATAATCAACCCATATACGCTTAGAAGGCATCCTTAGTAAATACGGAATTGAGTCTAAAATGTCTTTTACTTTTTCCATAATTCACCTTTCGGCTGTCAGCCTTATCACTTTACCATTCTTTGAAATCACCGTTCCAATCATTCTCGTTTATCCAATAGCTTTACCTATAAGGTATGATAAGGATTTTATCATACTTTTAGGTTTTTTCCGCTTCCTGTTGGTGCCCGAAGGATAACTGACTCGCCTTTCGCCAAAGCCTCATAGGTTTCTATCTGGTGTGGATAAGGGTCATGGCCTGTGAGGGTTTTGAATCGCATTGTGATGAATTCTTGATTAGGGTTAATAGTTACTAAACTACTTGAAAAGTTTTGCCAATTGGAACAAATTCTTCAACATCATCGTCTTGAAGCTTCTTTCTGATTTTCTCAAACCGGATGATCGTATCGTGAGAATATAGCCTTTCTCCACAATGAAGACATACCTCAGCAGTAACTTTTACGACCGCTGTATTTTTGCCCCCCTTTAAGAGTTTCTCTACCTCTTTTTCTGCGACTTCGCCCCCACATACAGGGCACTTTTCAAAAAGCCTCATGGCTTCCTCCTTGTCTTCCAGTCTATCCATCTATCTGGATCAGGGCGATAGACCGTTATTAAAACCGATGCCTTTGTTTCTATATTATACGCCCAAACACTGTGAATAGGCTCATTTTTAATATTTTTACCATAGATTAAACAACTCGGATAGGGTTTGTCATCAGGATATTGTTCAATAATCTCACCTGTTAGAACTGATGAGTAGATTTCTTCAAGTGATAATGTGTCATTATACGCTTCTTCATCAGCATGGTCTGTAATCCTTATTCTTTTCGCTCTAATACTTTCAATTATATCGTCAATTATGATCATCTAATTTTCACAAAAGACACAAATACCGCCTAACTCTTTCCGCTTCCTGTTGGAGCTCTGAGGATAAAAGATTTACCCCTCACCCTCACCCTCACCCTTACCCTCTCCCGCACGGGGAGAGGGGCTCGATTTTTGATAATATCTCATAAATTTCGATCTGATGCGGATAAGGTTCTGGCCTGTAAGGGTTTTAAGAATATTGAATCCTGTACCATCCATTCCCGAAGACTGCATCCTCACCAACATGTACATATTCACCCAAAATAATTAATGGCAGAAATTCTTCCAAATCCCCTTCAAAGGTAATCTCACCAATAAACCCGCTCTGGTCATGCTGAACAGGCTGGGTCCTGCTTTTCCGTTTTATTTCTATCCACCTGATATTCGCCTCTCTTGTCTTTACTTCAGCCGCCCTTTCTGCAATGCCCTTAAAATCCACATCGATCGGCCCGCCGCAATAAGTTATGGAAAGGGCGTTAATCCTGTCTCGCAACCTCCTGATGATATGATGAAATTCGGGTACCCTCACAACATTGCTTTTGCCTTTCTCTGCGGTAGGGTTAAATTTAATCCTGGCCGGAGTAAGGAATTGAAGTGTTACCTTGTGCCGATTAATCTTCCGGGCATATTCGAGTAATTCACTCCCTGTTATAGGATTAAGAATATTTTTAACCGTATTTGAAACTGGATCGTAAATGGAGTCTGAAGATTTTTCTAAAGGAGGGTAAGTGGAGGTTACTCTTATATCACCGAGAATAAACCTGCCTCTGTTCAAACCTATTCCGGCCTTTCCAAGCTCAATTAGAGAAACTATCACATATGGCAGATAATTTATTCTGTCTCCTATCAAAATCATTTCAAATGATAAAGGTCTGTCCGGGGTATACTCCTTTTCCCTTTCGAGTGGTGGTTTCAAAACATATCCCCGCGGAACATTCTGTAATCTCTTTGCCGGATTTATACCTGTTGGATTGAATATCAGCGTGTAAGCACATTTATCCTTCAGGATACATAAACCGCAGCCCGTCCTCTTATCCATGGAGCAAACAAGTCTTTTTAAGGAAGTACCAAATGCACCCCTTAAGATACCACCTTTATTAAATGCTGGCATGCAAATTGTGCTTTCAGGGGTGAGGGTAACCCTGTAATGGCCTAATTTAAAGAATTCAAGCATATGATATTATCAGAGCATATATATAAATATCTGCTAATAAAGTTCCTCATGACACTAACCATTATTAATTATTCTGCCATCCACCATCTTCAATATCCTGTGGCAGCGTTTTGATAATGCCTCGTTATGGGTAACAATGACAAATGTAATCTTTTTTTCTTCATTGAGCCTTATAAAACTATCAAAGATTTCCCCCCCGGTTTTTGTATCCAGGTTACCTGTGGGTTCGTCTGCGAGAACTACACTTGGCTCAAGGATAAGAGCCCTTGCAACAGCAACACGTTGCTGTTCGCCACCCGAAAGCTCTCCCGGTCTGTGTCTTTTTCTCCCGGAAAGACCCATCCGGTCAAGTAGTTCTTCTGCCTTTTCTTTTACTTCTTTATGGCTAAAATTCCTGTTCCCTTGATTCCTTGACTCCATTCCTATTAGTCCTGGCATCATAATATTTTCGAGTGCAGTAAATTCGGGCATAAGATGATGGAACTGAAAAACAAATCCTATTGTTTTATTTCTGAAAGAAGACAGGGAATTCCTGTCGAGCAAGAAAATATCAGAACCGTTATAAAGAACTCTGCCTGAAGTCGGCTTATCGAGTGCGCCAAGAATATGCAGAAGAGTGCTTTTACCCACACCTGATGCACCCACTATTCCGACCATCTCGCCGTTTTTGATTGTCAGGTTGATGCCTTTTAGTACCTGAAGGGCACCTGCTTCAGTGGTAAAAGACTTTCGCAGATCGTTTGTTTCGATCAGATTATTCAATCTCCATTCCCTTCCTTTTCGTCATTTGCCCCTGTGATGTCTTTTACCTTATCTCCCGTTTTCTTTATGCCTTTGGTCACTTTCTCAGTCGTTTCCTTTATTCCGTCTGTTGTTCTCTTTATCTTATCTGCCTCTTCCCCGATTTCTTCACTCTTGTATTTAATGACCTCTCCGGCCTTTTCTGTTTTCTTCCCGAACCACCTGAAAGGTTCTCCCCCTCTCCAGAAAGAAAGGACAAGAAAAACGATTACTGCAATCGCCGTAAATACTATCAGCCTCTTTATGAATTTAAACATATAAATCTCTTTCACTCAATCAAAAGCGGGATATCGCTTACTCATACCTCAAAGGTTCCACAGGGCTGAGTTTTGCTGCCTGCCTTGCAGGATAAATTGTAGCAAGAAAACTTATTATAACAGCAGACAGGGAAACAACCACGAAATCAAACAATTTCGTCTTTACAGGTAAATGACTCAGATAGTAAACATCTGCCGGCAGTTTTATAATCTGATACGTATTGATTATATAACTCAGCATATAACCACCGGCAACGCCGATAATCGTTCCGACAAGTCCTATCAATAGGCCCTGCAGCATAAAGATGGACATAATCCCTCTGTCAGTTGCACCCATTGCCTTTAAAATAGCTATCTCCCTCTTTTTCTCTATCACATTCATAATCAATGTACTTACAATATTGAATGATGCAACAAGGACTATAAGAACCAGAATTATAAACATGGCAAATTTTTCTAATTTCAGAGCCGAAAAAAGATTTTTGTTCATTTGTATCCAGTCTTTAGCATATAAAGGAAAACCCAGTTTTTCCTGTATCCTCTCCCGCACTACAGGCGCTTTATATATATCATTCAGCCTGACTTCGATGCCTGTGACTTCGTCTCCCATACCAAAGAATTCCTGAGCAGATTCCAGGTCTATCAGAACGAGATTCGAATCATATTCAAACATCCCTACCTCAAATATCCCCACAACCCTGAACTGTTTGACTCTCGGAAGCATTCCGAGCGGGCCTATCTTCCCGATTGGTGATAAAATATTGACGACATCTCCCTTGAAAGCGCCGATCATGGTCCCGAGTTCTTTCCCGAGTATAATGCCGGGCATTCCGTCTTCAGCGACAAGGTCTTTAATTTTACCTTCTCTGATATAATTCAATATATCGGTTGTCCTTACCTCCATTTCAGGGTTTATGCCACGCAAATATACCCCATGGGTCCTGCTCTCTAAGGATATCATTGACTGGCCTAATATAAATGGCGATGATGATACAATATCCCTGTCATCCTTTAAGCTTTCTACGATATCTTCATAACCTGACATGGTCCCCCTGTAATTAAGAACAACGAGATGGGCGTTAACTCCGAGTATCTTCTTCTGGAGGTCTTCATGGAATCCGCTCATTACAGAAAGAACCACAAGGAGCGCCATTACTCCAACTGTAACACCTCCTATTGATATCAGGGTATTAACCGAGATACCTCTATGCTTTTTTTTAGATTTGAGATATCTCAGAGCTATGAATAATTGATAAGGAAGATTCATATCTTAGGATACATGATATAAGATGCAAGATACAGGATAAAGAAAGAAAAAACGTCTATATCTTAAATCATGTATCGTGTATCTTGGATTTTGCATCTTTTTATTGTTCCGGCTTCAACTGCGGGAAAAGTATTACATCCCTGATGGATTGGTAATCTGTCAAAAGCATGACAAGTCTGTCCATGCCTATACCTTCCCCCGCCGCAGGTGGCATACCGTATTCAAGAGCCCTCACAAAATCTTCATCCATATAGTGTGCTTCTTCGTCGCCTTTTTCTTTAGCCTCTACCTGTTCAAGAAACCTCTGAGTCTGTTCTATGGGATCATTTAATTCTGAAAAAGCATTGGCAATCTCCCTTGATGCAATAAAAAGCTCGAATCTTTCAGTAAGTTCCGGATTATCAGGTTTTCTTTTAGCGAGAGGCGAAAGTTCAACAGGATAGTCAATAATAAAGGTGGGCTGGATAATTTGTGGTTCAACTTTCTCCTTGAATATCTGATCGAGAATTTTACCCGGTGAAGTACCTTCTTTTATCTCTATATCATTTGCCCTTGCCCATGTGAGGGCTCTCCCTGCATCATATAAAATATCTTCGGGAATACCTCTGTCGATCAAGGCATCAAACATTTTTATCCTTGGCCATGGTGGTGTAAGGTCTATAACTGCATCACCATATGGTATTTTTAGTGTTCCAAGCAATTTCTCAGAAACATAGGTAATCAATTCCTCTGTAAAAGACATGAGAAAGCGGTAGTCTCTGTATGCAATATAGAATTCGAGCATTGTAAATTCAGGATTATGTTTTGTTGATATACCCTCATTCCTGAAATTTCTGTTAAGTTCATATACCCGCTCATACCCGCCAACAAGAAGTCTTTTTAAATAAAGCTCCGGGGCGATTCTGAGATATAAATCAATACCGAGGGCATTGTGATGTGTTTTAAAAGGCCTTGCTGTGGCACCACCCGGAACAGGATGCATCATGGGTGTTTCGACCTCTATAAAACCCTTTGACTCAAGAAAGTCTCTGGTAGCTTTTATTATGATGCTTTTTTTTATAAATGTCTCCCTCACTTCAGGATTGACTATTAAATCTACATATCTCTGCCTGTATCTTGTCTCTATATCTCTCAGACCATGCCACTTCTCAGGCAGAGGTCTGAGGGATTTTGCGAGGAAAACAAAATCATCAACCTCCACTGTAAGTTCATTTGTCTTAGTCCTGAATAGCCTGCCTTTTAATCCGATTATATCTCCTATGTCGAGCTTTTTAAGCAGGGGGAATTTATCTCCAAGTATGTTTTTCTTGAAATAAATCTGTATCTTACCTGTAACATCCTGTATATGGGCAAAAGCAGCCTTGCCGAAGTCTCTCATTGAAATAATTCTGCCCGCAAGAGAACAGGAAACAGGGTCGGATTCGAGATTTTCTCTGGATACAGGGGCATACTTATTAAGGAGATTTACCGCATGGTCCAGCGCATCAAAATGACCGTCAAAGGGTTCAATCCCCATTTTACGCAGTTCTTTAAGCTTCTTTATTCGCTGTTCTATAAGTTCGTTAATTTCTTCCATTTAACCCTCTTTAGCTCTTCCGATATCACCTTCTATATCCATATGTTCTCATGATTATATCGGATTTCTATTTTAAGCTTAAAATAACATTTAAAAAATAATTATAACAAAACGGTTTGAGGTATGGACATATCAATCACGCTTTATGTTAAAATTATTTAAAAATTTAGACTTAAGAAGGATATCATGAAGATTACAGGAGCCGAAATATTAATCGAAAGTCTTAAAAGAGAGGGTGTAAAGCATATTTTTGGCTACCCCGGCGGGGTTGTTTTGAATATTTTTGACCTGCTTTATGACAACAAGGATATACAATTAATTCTTACAAGACACGAGCAGGGAGCAGTCCATGCTGCCGATGGATACGCAAGGTCCACCGGTAAACCGGGAGTCGTGCTTGTGACATCAGGCCCTGGTGCTACAAATACAATAACAGGCATTGCCACTGCGTCAATGGATTCTATACCGCTTATCGTATTTTCGGGACAGGTGCCTACTATGCTTATAGGCAATGATGCTTTTCAGGAGGCTGACATAGTTGGTATATCAAGACCATGTACAAAATACAATTTTCTTGTAAAGGATATAAAAGACCTCTCAAATATTGTAAGAGAGGCATTTTATATAGCAACCTCAGGCCGACCCGGCCCTGTATTGATAGACCTGCCAAAAGATGTGACTGCATCAAAAGCGGAATTTATCTGGCAGGAGACAGTGAAGATCAGAAGCTATAACCCGACATATGAAGGTAATAAATGGATGATAATACAGGCAGCACATCTGATTGCGAAGTCTAAAAGGGCGGTTATTATTGCCGGTGGGGGTGTAATTATTTCCGGCGGCTACAGGGAATTGAGAGAACTTGCAGAATTTATAGACATCCCCGTAACAATGACGCTGATGGGCCTGGGGTCTTTGCCGGGAACCCATGAACTGTCCCTTGGCATGCCCGGAATGCATGGCACTTATTATGCGAATAAGGCAATTCAGGAGGCTGATTTACTTATAGCAATAGGTATGCGTTTCGATGACAGGGTAACCGGCAAGCTGGATGCATTCGCACCCCATGCAAAGATAATACATATAGATATTGATCCAACTTCTATAAGAAAGAATGTGCGTGTTGACATCCCTATAGTTGGAGATGTAAAAAGAGTTCTTACAGCCCTGAATAAGGTTCTGAAAGAAGATATAAAAGAGCAATGGGATGAAGTTCGTAAAGCATGGCTAAGGCAAATAGATACATGGAAAAAAGAGAGGCCGATGACATATACATATAGCGATGAGGTGATAAAACCCCAGTTTGTTGTTGAAAAAATATACGATCTTACAAAAGGAAATGCTATCATCACTACCGAGGTCGGCCAGAACCAGATGTGGGCGGCACAATTCTATAAATTCGACAGGCCGAGAACATTACTTACATCAGGAGGGCTCGGTACAATGGGGTATGGTTTCCCTGCTGCAATAGGCGCACAGATTGCACACCCGGATAAGCTCGTTATAGATATCGCCGGTGACGGGAGCATACAGATGAATATTCAGGAACTTGCAACAGCAGTTATTAACAAACTTCCTGTAAAGGTCGCTATACTGAATAATCATTACCTCGGCATGGTGAGACAGTGGCAGGAACTCTTCTTCCATGAAAGATATTCATATAGCCACCTCGAGGTAGTCCCTGATTTTGTTAAAGTAGCAGAAGCTTACGGTGCAGCTGGTCTCAAGGCAACCAGGCCAAGTGAAGTTGAGCCTGTACTCAAAGAAGGGTTCAAAATCAAGAAAACTGTGTTCATGGATTTCATTGTAGACTGGAAGGAAAAAGTCTATCCTATGGTGCCTGCTAATGCTCCCATAGACCATATGTTATTTGAAGAACAAAAAGAAAAATCAGAAAAAAAGCTTAAGGCTTTGAAATAAATGAGACACACTATCTCTCTTCTGGTCGAAAATAAATTCGGGGTACTTTCAAGGATTGCAGGTCTCTTCAGCGGCAGGGGATATAACATTGAAAGTCTTTCTGTTGGTGAGACCATAGATCCACAGATATCCACCATGACCATAGTTACCAGCGGCGATGACCAGATAATTGAACAGATAACAAAGCAGCTTAATAAGCTTATAGATGTTATAAAAGTAATTGATATGACCGAGTTCGACCATGTCGAAAGAGAAATGGTTCTGATAAAGGTTGCGCCTAAACAGGAAGACAAGGCAGAGGTTTTACGGCTTACGGAGATATTCAGAGGGAGGGTTGTGGATTCGAGCAAAACTACTTATACAGTGGAAGTTACAGGTGATGAAAAGAAAATACAGGCTTTTATCGAGCTGCTCAAACCCGCAGGTATCAAAGAGTTTGTAAGAACAGGTAAGATAGCTATCGTACGAGAGGGTATCAAGAAAAGCTGAGTTTTATAATTTCATAGACCTTTTCTACAGATAAACTCTTCATGCACTTTACATCCTTGCATCTTTTTTTAAAACAGGGCGAACATGATATTTCTGCTTTGATTACAGTATGGCCTTTTCCGTAGGGTCCCGTTCTTACAGGGTCTGTGGGTCCGAATAAAGCAAATACCGTAACGCCGAGGGCCGCTGCAATATGCATGGGACCCGAGTCGTTGCTTACAGTAAATCTTGCACCCCTCATCACCTCTATTAATTCTTTTAGTTCAGTTTTACCTGCAATAGATATAGCTTTGCCGTTTGATAAATCAACAATCTCATTCGCTACATTTATGTCACTCTTACTTCCTGTAATAATCGTTCTGACAGGGAGGAGTGACGAAAGTTTTCCGAAACTCTCCGGAGGCCATTTCTTGGTCTTCCATCTTGCGCCGGGAACAAATACTGCATAATCTTCTGAATGTAAGAAAGTGGGAAATGATTCTTTTTTAAACAACGGTAAGGGAAATCGAATATCCGATGTATCACACCCCAGAAATTCAGCAATTTTCAAATATCGATCAACAGCGTGAATATTTTTCCCCCCTTCGACCTTTTGTGTATAAAACAACCTGCTGCCTTCCCTTGCCTCTGAAAAACCTGCCCTGACTGCAGAACCGGTAGCAGACGTTATTACCCCGCTTCTGAGAAGTCCCTGCAAATCAATTACGATATCAAATTTTTCCTTCTTTAAATTTCTAAACAAAGTCTTTATTTCGCCGACGGTCTCCCTCACATTTTTAATTTTTTTCCATTCATCTTTCCGTATTATCCAGAGCTTATCAATCATCGGATGTCCTTCAAGAAGTCCTTCAAGCCCTTTTGCAATGACCCAGTGGATCTCTGACTGCGGGAAACATGTTTTTATTGCATTCAGAAAAGGCAGGCTGTGGACAACATCACCGAGAGAGCTTGGTTTAACGATGAGGATTTTTTCAGGATTTTTTAAAGGTAATTTAATCAAAGAATCCATCGTCGCACTTTATAAGGTCGAATATGTCATTCCTGCGAAAGCAGTAATCCAGAACAGAAAGAGAGGAACTGGATTCCGGGTCAAGCCCGGAATGACAAAACTGACATGTAAATGCCTAAAAACTTTTTTCATTTTCTAATATCCAGTTCACTGCCTCTCTAAGGTCTTCCGCAATAAAATCGGCATACTCTGATTCTCTTGCTACTCCAGTCTGAACAAGAATTCCTTTTGCACCAACAGCCTTTGCAAGGAGCATATCCGATTCTTTATCTCCGGCAATATATGATTTTTTAAAATCAACATTATATCCGGCTCTTGCCCTGAAAAGCATCTCCGGTTCAGGTTTTCTGCATGGACAATGGTCATCAGGATGATGCGGGCAGTAATAAAAATCATCGAAGCCGTATTGATTCTTGAACATTTCATTAACCTCTTTTACGAATTCTTCGTCCACGAGTCCTCTTGCTATACCGGATTGGTTTGTAACTCCTATGATTTTATAGCCCCTTTTCTTTAAAAGGCTCAGACTTTCAATTTGGGGGAATATCTGCAGCTGATCATATTTATTAATATAGCCTGTATCTTTGCATAATGTACCGTCCCTGTCGAAGAAAACCGCCGGTTTCAGAGGCAGGATTTCTTTAATACCATGATAAACATCATCTGAGCTTATTTCATACATACATCTCATATCATTATTTTTGCAGTTCCTTTCAAAACAGGGACTGCAGGCAAGCCCTGATGAAATTACTATATTACCCTTCACCTCCTCACCTGCCGGAGGTCCTGTAAGCCTGGCGTCTGTAGAGCCGAATATTGCGACAAGAGGTGTTCCGACCGCATATGCAATATGCATTGGTCCTGAATCATTGGTAACAAAAACATCGCATTCTGAAATAAGTGAAATCAAGTCTTTAAGAGATGTCTTTCCTGCCAGATTTAGTAATCCCCCCTCACCCCCCTTTAGTAAAGGGGGGATGGGGGGATTTGACCCCTGTCTATTGACAAAATATTCAATTTCCTCTGCAATTTCCACCTCATTACTGCCTCCGAAAATCACCACACTCCCATCTGTATCTTTTATAAACCAGTCCATTACTTCAGCAAATCTTTCAGGAAGCCATCTTTTAGCAGAACCATACGTTGCACCGGGATTAATACCCAGAACAGGTCTTTTCATCTCCTTTAACATCTCTCTTGCTCTCAATCTTTCTTCAAACTTGATATATAGATATGGATATGAAAACTCAGCCTTTAGACCTAATTGCTCTATAAGTCTTAGATAATAATGAATCTGATGTTCTTTTTTTTCATTTTTAGAAACAGGGACGGGTATAGTTAAAAGAAAACCTCTTCCATCTCTGTTATATCCAGCCCTCTCCTTTATCCTTGCGAGAAATGCGATTAAAGCAGCTTCAAAGGCATTCTGAAAAAGAACTGCGCTACAGAAATTTTTTTTATCAAGCAACCTCGACAGTTTTATCTTTCCAAACGTACTGTTATATTCATTACCATAAATAATCATTTCATCTATATTAGGATCACTTTCAAAAATAGGAGATACCCATGGTTTAACAAGAAGAGAGATTCTTGCTTCTGGCATCCCTTTCCTGAGAGCCCTTAAGGCCGGGAGGGTCATTATACTGTCGCCTATCCAGTTCACTCCCCTGATGAGGAGATTCTTACAGGACTTATCAAACATGAATTATTTTAACATTTCATTTGAAATCTTCTTCATTGTTTGTCATTTCGTTTCCATGTGAATCGATTGGATAATAGCTATAATTCAAAATATGTACAAAAGAATCCTTGGTGCAGTTAATGAATTCAGCAATTCTACAATTGCAGCAAGGTATGCAATAGCCCTTGCAAAATCCTGCCAGGCAAAACTCTCTCTCGTCTATGCTGCTGAAGATAAAATTGGAAAGGATATCTTCAAAGACATTTATAAATTCAGATACTCTGCGGTCTCAGCCGCAGCGTTGTTCATTGACATATTTTGTCAATACCTGTCTTTTTATCTAATTCTGAATAATTTTTATCTTGAATATCAAAGGTTTATAAAAAATTTTTTGGCATAAAATATGCTTATTAAAATTAATAGAGGCTAAAAATGATTGGTTTATTGAGAGCTTTTAATGGAAAAGATAAAGCAAAGATTAAATATTTTTGCCAAACTTAAAGGTTTTATGTTGAAATTTGCAAGGCGAAAAAAAGTTGATCCCTTTTATTCAGAAGATAAATTTATTGGTTATGAGGCATTTACCTCAAATTATCACGATGAATATAAAAAACAATCCGGCAAAGGACAAATGTAATGCATGAAATGGAAACATTAGAGGACATTCTAAGGGAACTTGACAAATTGAGGCAATGGTGTGAAGACATCGAGGAGAGACTGCAGTATGTAGAAGAAACTATCAGACAGTCAAGAAGCGGAGTGCGTATCGTGGTGCCGCAATGGTATAAATCCTGGCTGAGCGGGAAAATTGACGCATGAGGATAATGCATTATGATCGAGTCAAGTGAGAGCATAAAAGATGCCCCTGACCAATTTTTTATATCAACAAAGAGAGATAAGATCAAAAAACTTATCCTGATACTGATGGAATCCCCATTTTATATGACCCTGTCACCCGGAGAGCGATACCTGCTTTTGAAAAAATTGTTAGAACTTTATCCGTTTCTTTTTGAAAATCAAAATTGAACAAAAAAATCAGCCGATACTAAATAAATTGCTTAAGAGGACTTATCAATAAGAGAAATCAGTGAATCGGCGTCTTTATATCCGGGGATCAGACTTCCGTTAGGCAATATAAGAGTGGGTGTGCCATTGATGCCAATCTTTCTGCCGAGCTTTAAATTTTCATCAATCGCTGACGTCTTGCATTTCGGTTCTGGCAATTGTTTTTTTGCAAAGGCGTCATCAAGAAGCTTTAAGGATTTTTCACATACGATAGCCTTTGCCTTCTCAATTGAGCTCTGGTTAAGAGGGAACATCTTTACATAAAAGGCTATATCTTTTCTCTTTTCAATTATTTTTTTTGTCTCTTCATGGAGTTTTGCACAGTAGGGGCAGTTAGTATCTGTAAATATTATGATCCTGTGTTCAGCCTTTTTATCTCCCACAATAATAGCATCATCAAGTGGAATCTGTGACACGTCAACTTTGTTAATCTCAAGGTATCTCTCCTGTGTCAAATTTACTTTTGTTTCAATATTAAATATTGAGCCTGCAATAACAAGCTTTTTCGAAAAATCAATATAGTATAATGAGTTCTTTCCCTTTGTCTCAGCGGTAATTTCCCAGACTCCTTTTATTGGACTGTTTTTTATCTCGAGAACTTTTATATCAGGGACGGCTCCTTTCAGTATTTTTGATGCTTCATCATTGGACAACTTATGGCACTTCGAACATTCATGATCAAATTTTTCGGTGCTATAGGTGCTCTGTTGAAGAATTAAAATTACGATAGAAATTATAATAAAAAATATTAATACTATAAATTTCCGCATCTGGTATTATACCATAACTTTGTTAAAATTATAATTCCCTGAGTTTTTCCGACTGGTAGTGTGTAATCAGGGCATCAAATATCTCATCAAGTTCTCCTTCAAGAACTCTGTCAAGCCTGTGGAGTGTGAGGCCAATTCTGTGGTCGGTAACCCTGTTCTGTGGGAAATTGTATGTCCTTATTTTCTCGCTCCTGTCACCGGTGCCTACCTGTGATTTTCTCTCCATTGCCCTTTCTTTTTCTTTTATCTCCATCTCTATCTCATAAAGCCTTGACCGAAGAACTTTCATTGCCTTTTCTTTATTCTTCAATTGTGAACGTTCATCCTGACATTGAACGATTAGCCCGGTTGGAACATGCACTATCCTGACCGCAGAATAAGTTGTATTTACTCCCTGACCACCGGGGCCGGAAGAACAGAATGTATCTATCCGTAAATCTTTCTCGTCTACCTTCACATCAACTTCCTCTGCCTCGGGAAGTACTGCAACTGTTGCTGCAGATGTATGGATTCTCCCTGATGCTTCTGTAACAGGAACCCGCTGAACCCTGTGAACACCGCTTTCATATTTCATTCTGCTGTAAGCATTTCTACCCTGTATGGACGCGATAACTTCTTTGATGCCACCGAGTCCTGTGGAGTTCATTTCAATCATCTCGACATTCCATCTCTTACGCTCGGCGTATTTAATATACATCTTGAAAAGGCCAGAAGCAAAGAGTGCAGCTTCCTCGCCTCCTGTTCCTGCTCTTATCTCGAGTATCACATTCTTTTCATCACGTGGATCTTTTGGAAGCAGCATGATCTTCAGTTCATCCTCTATTTTTGGCTTTTTCTCTTTCAAATCGTTAAGTTCTGCCTGTGCAAGTTCGCGTAGATCACCGTCACCCCCTTTTAAAATCTCCTCGGCCTCTTCGATATCAGACAGCAGCTTGATATATTCCCGGATTTTCTCCACGAGTGGCTTAAGTTCTGCCTGTTCTTTTGAACATCTCTGGATTTCTGCCGGATTTGACAGTACATCGGGCTGAGTCAGAAGGTTTGTTAACTCTTCATATTTATCTTCTATTACTTTAAGTTTCTCAAGCATTTGCTTCCTCTATTGTAAGGACTTCCTCCAGCGCTCTTATAGCAACCTCGATCTGAGAATCATCGGGCTCTCTTGTTGTGAGTCTCTGCAGAAGAAGTCCGGGTTGTATCAATACATTCATCATCAAATTATTTTTCATTCTTGCTGACAGTTTCAAAAATTCATACGAAAGGCCGGCAATAAGAGGTATAAGAATCAGCCTTGACAAAAATTTATAGGTGAACGACCATTCCTGCGGAATAAAAGAAAAGGTAAATATACTCATGACCATAACTATGAGCAGGAAACTCGTACCGCAGCGGGGGTGCAGAGGGCTGTTGAGTCTTATATTGCTTACAGTCAATTCCCTCCCATTTTCATATGCGTGGATAACCTTGTGTTCAGCACCATGGTACTCGAATATACGCCTCATCTCCTTCCACAGGCCGACTGAGATTATATACAGCAGAAATAATAAAATCCTGATGATACCATCAACAAGGTTAAAAATGAGCGAACTCTCCGAAACAGCTACAAAAATTACTCCTAAAAGTCTGGTTGCATATAATGGTAGCAGTATGAACAGGAAAATACCGAGGATTATAGACAATCCGATGGTAAAACCCATAGCAACAGGACTCATTTTTTTTCCGTCTTCCTCCTCGTAAGCCTTGCCTGCGGAAAACTCTATGGCTTTTATGCCGATAAAAAGGGCGGAAAACAAAGCTACAACTCCCCTGAGCAGGGGAAGACCGACCAATTTAGGCAACTCCGCCAGTTCCTCTCTTTTTAAATGAATATCACCCTTAGGCCCTCTGACTGCAACTGCCCACCCCTTTTTGCCTTTCATCATAACGCCTTCGATAACTGCCTGTCCGCCAATATTTTTCATATAAGAGTTCACAAAAAAGCCGTTAGCCACAAAAGGACTGACTAACGACTTTTATTTATTAGTTTATCTACTTTTCAGTATTTGAAGAACGGGCCCTTGCGTATTTTTTCTTGAACTTCTCCACCCTGCCCTCAGCGTCAACTATTTTTTGCTTTCCTGTAAAAAAGGGATGGCACTTCGAACAGATATCAATATGTATCTTTGGTTTCGTTGACCTCGTTACAAATATCTCTCCGCATGCACATACAACCTTCGCTTCTTTATACTGCGGGTGAATTCCTTCTTTCAATCTTACCTCCTCTTATAAAATAAAGTAACCAAAAATGCTATTATTCTTATTCTTATAATTTAATATATTTTTTATATTTTTGGCAATAGAGCAAATTTTAACCCGGATTCAGCGGTAAATATTATGCCTGTCATTGCGAGTACCCGCAGGGTGCGTGGCAATCTTTTTCTAAAAGATGAGATTCCCCGCTTCGCCCGGAATGACAATTCTTATCGCTGGTTCCGGGTTCATCTTATATCAATTTTGGATTTTTGATTCTCAAAATTTCTTTAGCGTATTCGATATCCCTTCTTATTTGCTTCTCGAGACTATGGACATCGGGGAAAATGCGCTCATTCCTTATCCTTTCTATAAAGAATATTTTTAATTTTTTACCAAGAATATTATAAGAGAAATTCAATAAATGTACCTCATAACTCGTATTTGAATTACCGAAAGTTGGATTTTTCCCTATATTTGCGACACCGTCATAAATACCCCCGTTAAAGGCGGCTCTGACAGCATATACACCTTCTTTCGGCGAAATCTCTACCGGAGTTGTTATGTTTGCAGTGGGAATATCCATAAGATTTTTGCCCCTTCCTTTCCCTTTTATTACGGTTCCTTCTATCGAATAAGCCCTTCCGAGCAGATTCGAAACTCCGTTAACTGACCCCCTGATAAGAAGGTTTCTTACATTGCTGCTACTGACAATTACTCCGTTAATCTTAACATGCCTGACTACTCTGACATTAAACCCGAATTTCCTGCCCCTCCTTCTTAAAATATCAACAGTGCCTTTTTTGTTTTTTCCGAAGGCATAATTGCTACCCACTATTATTTCTCTGGCATTAATTTTCTTTACGAGTACATCTTCTATAAATTCATCAGGAAGCAAACTGGCAAACTCTCTGTTAAAGGCCGCGCACAGTAAAACATCTATCCCCGTACTTTCTATAATTTTGGCCTTTTCCTCAAACGGTGTAAGCAATTTTATCTCTCTTTCAGGTGCTAATACCTTCACAGGATGAGGTTCAAATGTCATAACCATTGATGTCCCTTTTATCTCTTTCGCCCTCTCAATAACCCTTGAAAATATCTTCTGATGGCCGAGATGGACTCCGTCAAAGTTACCTATTGTTAAAACAGTATCTGGATAAGCCTCATTTAATGCCTCAAGCCCTCTTATTATCTGCATCTTCCACCTCTTCTAACAGCCTATTATATATTTTCTCTACCTGTGCCGACGTATCTTCTATTGAGCCGTCATTATCTATTGCAAAATCAGAACGTTTAATCTTTTCCTGAATCGGAAGCTGTGATTTTAACCTTAAAAGCGATTCCTGTCTGTCAATGCCTTTTGCCTCAAGGCGTTTTGAAGCTGTTTCTTCAGTGGTATACACTGTAATTTTCCTGTCAAATCTGTTCCCGTATCCTCTTTCAAAAAGCAATGGTATCTCGACTATTACAATCCTGTTTTTTTTGTCTGTTTTTTCCAAAAAAGAATTTATCCTTTCAAATACAAGAGGGTGAAGTAAATCTTCTAAAGAACGTCTCAATACAGCATTATTAAATATAACATTTGAAACTTTTTCTTTGCTAAGACTGCCATCCGGGTTAAATACCTTGCCACCCAGGATCTCTCTTATCTTTTTAAGCACTTCCTCCTCAGTAAGCAGTGACCTGACAATGTCGTCTGTATCGAGAGTAAAAGCACCAAGCTTTTCGAACATAGGAAGTACTGTACTCTTCCCCATACCGAAATTGCCTGTAAGACCTACAAGAAACACAAAAGATATTATACAACAAAAACATTAACTTATATTATCGCCTTTTTTCTCTTATCAATTGTCCCCATCTTGACCCGCAGCCTCAACCTGACTTATGACTGATACCGAAAAGATACAAAATTATTGATTTGAAGTATACACTTGTAGTATATTGTAAGCATAATGGAAATAGTTTTTGATTCCTCAACACTTATATTGTTGGCAAAGATTGAAATCCTGAATATTATCTCTGAAGATATTCAAATAATAGTTCCGGAAATGGTAAGGTCGGAATGTACAGGCAAAGACCTGTTTGATGCAAAATTGATTTCTTCATTAATTAAAAATGGCAAGATAAAAGTTGCCAGCGTAACAAAAAAGGGAAGCGCTGAAAAGTTATGCAGGGATTTTAAAATTCACATCGGTGAGGCGGAAGCTCTTGTCCTTGCATTAAAAAAGAGATTACCACTTGCTGTAGATGATTTGCCAAGTATAAAAGCTTGTAAGATACTCAACCATAAATTTACAACTGCAATACACTTTTTAATAAATGTTAGTGAAAATAGAAAAATTAACGAAGACATGACTTTTGTAAAACTTGAAAAATTGTCCTTGTATGGCCGCTACAGCAAACGAATATTAGAAGATGCCACAAAAAGGCTGAAAGGAGGCGAATAATGTCAGTAATAAGTCTAAGGCTGAAAGACAGGGAGCTTAAAAGAATCAACGAACTTTCCAGGATGGTTAATAAAGACAAATCCACTGTTGCGAGAGAGCTTATAGAATACGGATGGGAGTTCTTAATGATAAAGCTTTACAGGGAAGGGAAGATGTCTTTGGGTACCATTTCATCAAAGCTGGAATTGTCCGTAAGTGAAACAATAGACCTCCTGGCTGAATTTGGCGTGGAATCCCCGATAGACTACGAAGATTATCTGAAAGGGTTCGATGTATTTAAGGTCAAATAAGTATGCGGGATAATTACGATTAAATTATAATTATGACAATATCTATCCTTAATAAGGAGTGGTATGGCGAATGGGAGAAAAAGCAAAGATTCTACCGGTGAAGATGTAGAAGCCTACAGGCATGAGGCTGATACAAGGAAGAATGCCGTACCTGTAGGTCTTTTTCACAATGGCTATCGGCAATAATAACGAAATCGAGAAAAAACTTTGGGCTGCGGCAGACCAGCTCAGGGCAAATTCGCAACTTTCCTCACAGGAATACTCAGCTCCTGTCCTCGGTTTAATCTTTCTCCGCTACGCTGACCATAAGTTCACAGAGGCAGAAAAAAAGATAACAAAAAAGCTGCCTGCCGTAAGCAGGAGAAAAATAGGCAAGGCAGATTATCAGGCAAAAGGCGTGATGTATCTGCCTGACGAGGCGCGTTACTCCCATCTCCTCAATTTACCTGAAGGGAAGAATATCGGCAAGGCTGTTAATAATGCCATGAAGGCTATAGAGTCAGAAAATGATGAAATCAAAGGAGTCCTGCCCCAGACATATACCCGTTTCGAAAAGGATACACTCATTGCTCTTCTCAAGCAGTTCTCAAACATCCCTATGGACATCGAAGGCGACGTGTTCGGGAAGATATATGAATACTTCCTCGGCAAGTTTGCCATGAGCGAAGGGAAAAAAGGTGGCGAGTTTTTCACGCCGACTTCAATCGTCAAGCTTATCGTGGATGTTATCGAGCCTTTTCACGGAAGAATCTACGATCCGGCCTGCGGCTCCGGAGGCATGTTCGTCCAAAGTGCAAAATTTGTAGAGCGGCATAAGAAGAGGCCGAGCGCTGAGATAAGCATCTTCGGAGAAGAAAAGACAGCAGAGACAATCAGGCTTTGCAAGATGAACCTCGCCGTACACGGATTATCAGGAGATATTAAGCAGGGGAATACTTACTATGACGACATCCACAACTCAATTGGCAAGTTCGATTTTGTCATGGCAAATCCTCCATTTAATGTAAATGGCGTTGACAAGGAAAAGCTGAAGGATGACAAACGCTTCCCCTACGGCCTCCCCAAGCCAGATAATGCCAATTATATCTGGATTCAAATATTCCTTTCTGCTTTAAATGACAAAGGCAGGGCAGGGTTCGTGATGGCAAATTCCGCAAGTGATGCCCGGCAGTCTGAGCTTGAGATAAGGCAGAAGATGATAGAGGACAACCATGTTGATGTGATGACCTCCATCGGCTCTAATTTCTTCTATACCGTCACGCTCCCATGTACTCTCTGGTTCTTAGATAAAGGAAAGGCGAAGTTGCCTCCCTCACCCCCATCCCCTCTCCCAATGGGAGAGGGTGGCCTAAGGTCGGGTGAGGGTTTGCCGGCGAAAGGAGCGAGATATAGAGATACGGTGTTATTTATTGATGCAAGACATATATTCCGGCAAATAGACCGCGCCCACAGAGACTTTTTACCTGAGCAGATTGAATTTATCTCAAATATAGTAAGGCTCTATCGCGACAAAGATATCGAGACCGACGCTGGAAGTGAGAAGTTGATGAAGGAACACTTTCCCAAAGGTAAGTATCGGGATATAGACGGTCTCTGCAAAGTAGCCACATTGAAAGATATAAAAGGACATGGATACTCACTTAATCCGGGGCGGTATGTTGGGGTTGCCCAGAAATCGGAAGACGATGGTGATTTTTATGAGAGACTTGAGGGATCGAATAAAGAACTTGAACGGTTGAATACGGAAGCAAGAGATTTGGAAGAACGGATAGCTGATAATGTGGCAAAATTACTGGAACAATCAGGATAATATTATGAGGTCGCAAATTGCGATCTCAAGAGGAAATATTTAGTTTTATAATCAACGGGTTGCAAACATGAGATCACAAATTGTGACTTCAAGCTGGAGGAGGCAATGGAAATTTTAGTTAGGCAGGAGGTAATTGAAAGAAGAATTTATATGATACGGGGGCATAAAGTTATGCTTGATAGCGACCTTGCAGAACTTTATGGGGTTGAGACAAAGCGTCTTAATGAGCAAGTAAGACGGAATCTTTCACGCTTTCCTGATGATTTTATGTTTCAGTTGACAGCAGAGGAAGAGTTTTCTTTAAAGTCGCAAATTGCGACCTTAAAGACTGGCAGAGGACTGCATCGGAAGTATTTGCCATATGCCTTTACAGAACAAGGTGTCGCTATGCTTTCCACTGTTTTGAATAGTGAAAGAGCAATACAGGTTAATATCGCAATAATGCGGTCTTTTATTAAAATCCGCGAGATGCTCTCGGCACATAAAGACCTTGCCCGGAAACTTGAAGAGATGGAAAAGAAGTATGATGCACAGTTCAAAGTAGTCTTTGACGCTATCCGGCAATTAATGACACCGCCTGAGACAAAGAAAAGGGGAATCGGGTTCGAGGTAAGGGAAAGAATGGCGAGATACAGACCGGCAGGCCGTAAGAGTGCGCGTTAGGCTTTGTGTCTTACGGATGAGATACAAAGACTGATGAGTGGTGAGGCAAGGGAACTTGAGGAACAGATTGGAAAGAATGTCATAACTTAAAGGAATACAATCTCTTTCCCGTATATCTCGGTAAATTAACCCGTCGAAGATGAACACTTCATATAGAAAGAAGTAGCATGCTTTTCATCTGGTCAGCGCAACATTCGAAGTGACACGCACTTGTACTTAAGCTGATAATCATGTATGTTTATTCAGAAATCCATTTTGATGAATTTTTAAAAATATAGTAGAAAAAAAGATTTAAAAATATGGTTCAGATAGACACCTACGATCAGGAAGCTTCGGAGACCACACAAATTATTGCAATTTATTATTAATGATATTAATATTTTTATATATGAAAAGGAGGCTGATTTGGCAAAAAGGGCAAAGCAGAAGGAAGAAGATGTAGAAGCCTACCGACATGAAAGCGAAACAAGAAAGAATTTTGTTCCAGTAGGACTTGCCTCGTATGATACCTCACGACCTAAGCCTAAAAAATATGAATATGACCCACATCTCGACCCTCAGCTTGTGTGGAAATTGGGATCGGATATAATATCTTATAATTAAGATAAAATGTGATTTAAGAAAAAAGATATCAAAGAGAGATGGAATTAAATTTGTTATTAGAGCACGAAATTAGACATGAAAAAAAGAAAAAGCAGGATTTAGGGATATTTTATACTCGACCAGAGATTGTTGATTTTATGTATGACATTTTGCTTCTCTGGAAAGAGAAAGAAGATAAAGAAACTGGAAGATGGGAAGCTCATAAACCAAAACATTATCCTTCTGTTATAGACCCTGCTTGTGGTGAAGGGATTTTTTTAAAAAAGGCTATCGAAAGAGGATTTACAAAACCGGACTGGGTTTTTGGGATTGACATTGATGAGGCAGTAGTTAACAGGTGGTCTTCTATAAATCTACTTAATGCATTTGATAATGATGAGACTAAACTCAAGGCACATTTTTTTCATCAGAACGGTTTGTTGCCTATTGAGTGGGAACAGCATAAAAATAAATATTATGGCAAATTAAAAAAAGAAGATATCAAAAATGAAAGATTTAATCTTGTTATAGGCAATCCCCCTTATGGAGGCATCGGCATTGACCTTTCACTACATCCCACTGCAGAAGCAATAAAATTATTGACTTCATTGCGTGGTTTCCAGATATTTACCTATAAAAATAATCGTAAAAAAAATAATGAAAAAAAAACAACTACTGGTTTATTTGATGCCTTGGTTGCTGAACCTTTAACAGCATATTCAAATATTACTGCAAAGGAGGCTGAATCAATACCAATTGAAGCATTGTTCATAGAAAGATTTATTCAGTTATGCAAAGACAGTGGATGGATTTCAATAATAATTCCTGATGGAATACTGTCGAATTCCAATATGCACTATGTGAGAGAGTTTATTGCAGAAAACACCAAAGTTGAAGCAATTGTAGCCCTGCCCAGAGATGCATTTAAACATGTAGGGACCTCGGCAAAGACAAGCATTTTATTCTTGAAGAAACAAAGGATGATTGATCATAACTATCCTGTATTCCTTGCAGAACTTAATAAAATGGAAGGCGATGGATTAAAACAAATCTCAGAGCAATATAAGGAGTTTTATTATGAGGGAAAGCTTAAATAAAGAGAAAACAGTTTATTCTAACAATTTTATAATGGCAAGAGTTGATAAAACAATGTTTGACTTATTCGCTGTAAAACCAGCAAGCAGATGGGACGCTGGATTTTGGATACCAAAATATGACCAGACATTGTCACAAATAACCTATAAAGTTGCTTCTCTAAAAGACTTACTTAACTCTCCTATTATTGCTCCTGACCATGTGCGAGCCAGTAAAGGAGAATATATAGGCAAAAAATATACCTGTGAATACAGAACACTAAAAGACCTGCTATTTACAGGGCTCAACCATGTAGATATAAATTATTGTTCTGATAATGCATTCCAGCGACTAAAAAGGACCCAATTAAGGATTGGCGATATTCTTTTTGCTGGCTCAGGTATTGGTGCAATAGGACGAGTTGGTATAGTTGACAAGGTATCAAAAAAATCGTGTGTTGGAGATTTATTTATCATCAGAGACCCTAAAATAAACAGCTATTACTTATATATTTTTCTATTAACAATATTCGGGCAGTTACAGATCGAAAAAATATATCATGGAATCCAATCAGCAAAAATAAGCACTTCTGAAATTGGCGAAATAAAAATTGCTTTAATCTTAGATAAAATTCAATCCCACATCGAAACTGAATATAAGAAGATGGCAGCTTATCACAATAAGGCGATGGAGGCTAAAGCAAAAGGGAATGAGGCAGGTTATATGAAAAATATTGAGATTGCTGAAAATATGTTGAGAGAACTTATTGCTAAGACAGAGGCAGTCATAAGAGGCGAGAGGAAAGATGTTATTTGATGTCTGAAAGGTCAGAGACTTCCTACATTGTTCATGACATAATCCCCCTCTTTACAAAACTTGGCTATCCAGGGGCTGGAGACCATGAAAGAGTTAAAACAAATGATGTCCCTATATATAGGCCAAGCGGAGGCAGAAGCGGGTCTACAATGGATATAGTTTATTACCATTCTGGAGAGCCAATCTTGCTTGTTGAGGCAAAGCGAAAGCACAAATCACATGAATCAGCACTCAAGGAAGCTCAAAATTATATCAGAAATTTTCCCATAGATGATAAACACTACGCCCCCTCTGGCCGTTCGCCTCGTTATATCGCTACGACTGTTGGCAGAGAAATAAAGTTTTATCATCACCGTTTCGATGTATCAAAAGACGGCATATTAAAGCAAATCGCAGAACCGATCAGTATCTTAACCTTTGATAAACTTCTTGAAATATATGGCCTTATAAAAGGATATAAGGCAAAAGTTCTTACTGCAGAATCTTTTATCAAAGATTTTTTAAACGAACTTGTTGCAAGTTATATTACCACTCAGGATGGGAAAATAACTCCTAAAGTAATAAAGGATGTATCACGACATATCGTCAATTATCTCGAAAATCAGAATACCTATGATACTCGGTCCCCATTTATAGAACTTGATACTCAACTCTTCAGTCAGGAGCTTATAAAAGATCTCCATAGGAGATTCGATTTGATCAATTCTTTAAATCCTGAAATTGCAAAACAGTACAGAAGTTTTATATTGAGAGCTTTTCAGGGAACAAGACTGAATCAGTATCTCACCGAACAGTGTGTCATTGAATTCATGTTTGGTTTGATAGGAAAAGTAGATAAGTACTGGAGGGTTCTTGATTTTGAATGTGGAAGTGGAGGCTTTCTCGCCGAAGCTGCCAGAAAAGGAATCTCTATGGAAAATATGTTAGGAATAGACATCGATTCTCTGCCTGTAATAATTGCCACAACATATCTGGCATTATACTTCAGTAAAAAAGGTAGAGTAATAAGCCAGATTCCTATAAAAGAGACTAATGGATTATTTTATTTAGGTGATAATTGGGATCTGATTATAAGCAATCCAGCAGGCAGTTCTAAATATGAAAGAGACGATATCAATGAAGTATTAGAGAATCTTGAAAGAGACCTTAACCGAGACGGTAAAGATGATATATTTTCAGAATACAATTTTTCTATTCAGCAGGCTGTAAGGTCATGCAAAGTCGGTGGTAAGATATGTCTTGTTCTGCCACAAGGTTTCTTCTCAAATTCGCACGATGAACTATTAAGAAGATATGTATCCAAGTATTGTAAAATTCTTGCAATAGTCAGTCTTCCAAGAGGCGTGTTTAAAAAAGGAATATCGACAAAATTAAAAACTAAAGGTGTCCAGACTGCCACAATGAAAATGTCTATTTTATTTGCTGAAAAAATTAAAACAGTTATTGATGGAGAAGGCATCGATATTGATACCAACAAATTACAATATCCTTTATTTTTGGCAGATGTCTCAGAGCCTGAATCCACTGCAGGTGCAGTATGTGAATGGTTAGGACCACGACTCAAAATGGTTTTGGAAGAATGGAAAAACTGGCAGAGTAATCAGCAACTAACTAAATTAGGTTATACAATTCATGGATAAAATTGTACTCAATTTCCTGCCTTTTAAAAATGGAAAGAAAAAAAACGAATTGCGGTCAAAGTGATTGATCATAGAGGGAATGAGGTAATGGTTGTCAGGGAGGTGAAATAAGGATTATGGATAGTTCTTTCTTTTCATCGGGACAAGCGGTAGACCCTTTCTATAATCGTGTTCGAGATAATCCGGATAGAAAAGATGCCCATGATTTTGTTGAAAGACTTTGGCAGAAATATGAATCATATGCGGAACCTGATTTTTTAAATGATGCAAGAAAAGATTTTCATGCAAAGTCATGGGAAATATATCTTGGATGTCTTTTCTTAGATTCTGGCTTCAATCTTCAGAAAAAAACAAAAAAAGAAGGGCCAGATTTACACCTGCTTTGGAATAATCGTTCAATATGGGTTGAAGCAACTGCGCCAGAATCAGGAACCGGTGATAACTCAGTGCCTGAGTATAGATATAATGAAGTCTCTGACCAACCGTCAGATCAAATAATCCTTCGTTTTGCTTCAGCCATACAAGAAAAGTTTGAGAAATACAAAAGTTATAGAAGTAAAGGCATAATAAATGCCGATGACTTCTACATAATTGCTATTAATGGAGGAAGGATTCGTTATAGTTCACTTGCATCGACACTTCCATATATTGTTTTAAGCGTGCTACCGTTCGGTAATCTGGTATTCGCACTTGACAAGCAATCTGGAACGCTGGTCAATTCTTTTCATCAATATAGGGATGCTGTTACAACTGCAAAAGGTAGTCCTGTGCCGACCAATATTTTTATGGATAAGGATTATGCAGGAATCAGTGCCGTTCTTTACTCGTATATGAATATTGTTAATCGCCCTAATAGAATTGGCGTTGAAATACACTGTGTTCATAATCCCCTTGCGGATAACAAGCTCCCTTTGGGCATATTCCACTTCGGAACTGAGTGGTGGGTAGAAAATAATGACTTGATCAGAAAAGATCATAACGAGTGAGAAAGTGATTTGAAATATGAGGTTTGAAATTTCAAGTATGGTGAAGCATATTTCTTGTAGTTGATAACCCAATTCTAAACAACCCTTTTGAAGAACCCAGGGAATACCGGGTTTATGAAGAAGGACAACCTAAAAGGATGTCTGGAAGGCGCCCTGCGGGATATTATTAGGAAAAGCAGGTAAAATATGAGATCTATAATGAGACTTAGGAGTCTCAAAGAGATGAAAAATATAATTCCCGTAGTCGGGAGGGATAAGTGAAAGATTACATAAATGTTAATAGCATATCCAAAAATGAGATTCTGAAAACCCTCAGCAGCTTAAAGGCAGAAGCAAGAAAACGCTTTAGGGCAGAAATAAGAGGCGTTTTCGGCTCGTATGTAAGGGACGAACAGAAAAAAACTAGTGATCTGGATGTTCTGGTCGAATTTGAGGAAGGAGCAAATCTCATTGACATGATGGGCTTGGCTCTATTCCTTGAGGAAAATCTGAATATGAAGGTTGACGTTGTCCCCGAAAACGATCTAAGGGAAGAGATTAAAGATATTATTCTAAGGGAAAAAGTTGCAGTATGAGAGACATTTCGTTATATCTTCAGGATATTATCGTGGCTATGCTCGCCATCGAGCAGTTTGTAGAAGGGATAAGTTTTGACGAATTCAAAACTGACGATAAGACATCCAGTGCAGTAATCAGAAAGTTCGAAATAATCGGTGAAGCTGCGAAGCAGATCCCGGAGGAGATTAGGAACAAGTATACTCTGATTCCCTGGAAAGAAATGGCCGGAATGAGGGACAGGCTCATCCATTTTTATTTCGGCATTAAATATGAACTTGTCTGGCATACAATCAAAGATGTTATTCCTCAAGTGAAACCTGCAATTCAGGAAATTTTGAAAAGCCTGAAATCGAACTGACAT
>JACUUX010000034.1 GCA_014859105.1 Nitrospirota bacterium | reverse complement strand
GAGATATTGATTCTGCACAAGCCGCTGGATTGGCTATCAATACATTGAGGTTACTTCTGTTGTTCACAAATTCTTTAACAATTTTCTCTCTGGTCTCCTCATCTTTTAAGGTTTCATTTTCAGTAGGAGTCTCTCCATAAATTAACTTGCATCTAACTCCAGATTCAGATAAAGAACGCCTTATGAGTTTTAGTGTGCCTATAAAATTTGCCCAAATAAGAACCTTCTGATTTTGGTCTAATAAATTTATGGCCATTTCTTTTAAGTGCTGAATCTTTGAAGGCACCTCCAATCTGTCATAGTTGATAATTAGGGAACGTAAATCTTTTTCTCCACCTAAGAGATCTTCTTTATAATCCTCGACGGCGGTGCTTAATAATTTAATATAAGAAACGCATTGTCTCAATCTTATAATTCGCCCACGTCTCAATCTATTTACCAAATCTATATTCTTAAGATAATCCTCTTTGGAGTAAGTTCTTATTTTTTTTATAATAGCGTCATAAATCAACCTCTCATATTTGTTCATTGTCACAACGTGAGGCGGATGGAAGACGGGTGCCATAAGGCCAAGCTCGGATTTCCTCACCCTATAAAATATAGGGCCAACAGTAGCTCTTAGTTTTTCTTTTGCTGAAACTTCATCACCTTTTTCTTCATCAAGCGCAATCCTGATTTTAGTCTCCGTATCAATCGGAGCATTATGCGGCCACAAGAAATCGAACAAATTAAATATATCGGTATAACTCCTTGGTAAGGGCGTGCCTGTTAAAACACATCTATATTTGGCATAATCAGCTACCTTCAGGGCTGCATTCGCCCAGCTTCCATCGAGCTGCTTTATGTAATGAGCTTCATCAATAATCAAAAAAACCTCAATGCCCTGTTGCATGAAAAAAGTAGCTACTTCATTTTGGTCATTCAAAAGTGACTGATAAGTTGTCAAATATAATTCAGCCTTGTCAGATGACGGAGTATAATATTCCAATTTCCTCTTGGATTGTTCAATTCCTGCCAAGATTCTATATTGAGGTTTGCGCCCCAGCGTTAGTTCAAACTCTGCTTTCCATGGGCCAAAGCATGAGGGAGGACCCACTACAAATAAAAGATTAACCTTACCTTCGAGTCTCAGTTTTTCGTAAGCGCTTAATACTACTGACGTTTTTCCACTGCCCGGCACCGAGAAGTTGGCACCGTTCCTCACTAAATATAAATGATATGCTGCCTTAACCTGATGATCTTTTAAATGCCTATCAATTTTATTCCGCAAAAAAGATGTAAATTCATCAAAATGGTTGAAATGAATATTTCCATCCTTGAAAGATGCCGCTGAAGCCTTAACGTTTTCAAAATCACGTTCGTTTTGTCGCTGTTTGTGAAGAAAACTTGCACACTTCTCCGACAAGGAATATGCAATATGCTCACTATCAAAAAAGCTGATGAGTCTTCTCAAAATATCTTCATATTTGTTTGATAAAAGAATATACTGGTCATCGTTTGTAATATGTGAAAATCCCCAATAGTAAAGCTGACTGACTTGAGCAGGCGATAATTTCGAAGGACCGTTGCTTTGAATAATTATTCTATTTTGTTCCAGATCTACTGCTATCACATACAACCTTTTACTTATTCCTCTTGAATTTCTCCGCAAGTTTTGGCAGGTTCTTCTGATAACGATAAAGTTCGCTTTCTACCTCAGCCGCTCTTTCTTTGATCTGTCGAGCTATCTTCATAGCCCTTTCAAGGTCTGAAATACTTAACGAAGAGGTATCCATATCGTCATGATTAAGTTTCTTGAGAGCCGCCTCCAATAACGCAACGGGTGTTTCTCGTTCCTTTTTCTGGGTATGAAGATTCAGGGCTTTTTTGACTTGATTAATTATCACGGACCCTTTTTCCTGCCCCCACATTTTGTCAATGTCACGCAAGGTATTTGGAATGCCTTCTTTGTTTATTAACTTTTCTTTTGAAGGAGATATATCAACCCCAGACACCTTCATTAATTCCTTTTTTGCTTCTGGATTTGCGAGTATTTTGGGGATCTGCCTGATAATCATGTGTGCCTTGGGTAATTCTCCGGGAAATTCTCTTTTTCTAATGATCTTAAAACAGGCGTCTTCAATCTTCCCTATTTCATGCTCGTTAATTCCCAGTCTAACAAGCTGTGTCTTATCAGTAAGTTTGAGATATACACTATTATAGTAATCACGGAAAGCCTGCCAACGTCCCTCTGAATCGCTATAGCCAGTCGATATCGTGTTATATAACTTTTCCCTGCCGAGCGATTCAAGATATCGGTCGATACATTCTAAGGGTTTTAAATATTCATTTTCATAATATTCAAGAGCTTTCTTGAATTTCTTGCTATCAAGTCCGCGATATCTCGAATCGTCGCGTAATTGTTCTTCTAATGAAATTCCAATATCGATTTTGCGCTTTATTGAAAGGGCTCTATCAAAATTATAGTACTCTGCTTTGCCGTCACTTTGAAGCTGGTATCTGTTTTCAATCTGCTCAATTTCCTTCAATGTAGGGGGGCCACCTGGATCATTTTTCCCTGGAAGAATTACTACTTTCATAGTGGAATATTTGCTATCCTTCGTTTTTTCTATCATCATACACAATGCCATTTTTCTTCTATTTCCATTTATTAGAAACCCATCACATGTGATAATAGCAGGTTCTCTCTGTCCTTCATGCTCAAGTGAAAGTTTCAGCTCCTCCGTTTTTTCTTTGTCTTTTTCAAAAAGGAATTTTTCAATAACCTTTTGTGCGGCAGCACTTCGCTCATCAAGCAAACCGTTAAGTTTTTCGTAATGCAGGACATCTGAAGCTATTCTTCCATTATCTTTACGGTAACGCAGTAATTCTACCGGTACGTAATAGATTTCTCTCTCTATACCATCTTTACGTTCATTCCTAAAGTCAATAACAGTCTTTTGTGGTCTTGGGCCTGGTTGTTTTCTTCTCTCGATTTCGACCGCAAAGTCATCTATAATTTCTCTTGCAGCAGGCTTTGTATGTTTGTCCATCTCATCCCCCTTAAACTTTAAGAACCTTTTAGGAATTACATCGGGTGTCCTTTTGGAATGGAACTATGCAGATCATTTAATATGGAAGGTTTTATTACTTTAACCTCGGTTTTTTCTGTCAAATCATTTTCCTCTTACTGACAGCTATCCCGTTAAGCAAAATTAAAAATATCATATGCAAAATAGTGACAAAAGTGCAACATTAGGATAGAGCAACTCTTTTAAATTATATGAATACCTCCCGCTTTTCTTGATACGCAATATGCAGAAATTGTATAAACCGCCAATGAGGGGTTACGGTGATTCCTCACAAAAGCCAAGGAGAAGAATTGAAAGGAAATTGCTTTTGTTGACTCCCGAGGTTATTGTGTCAGCTCTTCTTTCTATACATCACTCACATTTGGCAGATACAGCAAGGTCTGCACTAACGTCTTCGTTCTCGTAAAGAGATACCGCAGCTTCGATGAAATCATTAAAATTTCGTTTTGTAACAGATATAAGGACTCCGCTCTTGCCAATGGTGCAATAAACAGATCCCGCCTCTTTCACTTTCATGAGTTTCCAATTACCTATTGTCACACTTTCTTTTCCGGTTTTAATTTTTCTTATGGCGTGTAAAAGATTATAGTACTCTTCCGCTGAACACCCGATCGTGTCAGTCATGCCTTCCATTCTCATTATGTCAAACCCGCAACTAAATGGCTGTCCTTCGGCATTTTTATTGCTGCGCATCGATAAATAACAAGTTGCGATGACACTGTTATTCTTCACTACCACCGGTTTCCTTAGCATTTGTTTGTCTCCGTAACTTCAGTTTTATTATTAGACGTAACATGAATCCGAACAGATTTTACAATTTTCATTTCTGATTAAGTCTCAGACTTATCTCCCTGTGGCAAGTTTTTGGCGATTTTTTTCGGATCAAGTTTTTTCCCGCGAATAAGTTCAATGAGATCCTTTTCATCTGTTGAGAGACTTACATATTCTTCCCGTAACTGTTTTGCAAATAAAGGCTCGATATCTTTTCTTTTAATATTGTTCCAGCTACGAATTTTCTCATATAACTCTCTGGTAATTTCTTGCCGGGTAAAAACAATTTTTTCAGGATTCTTTCCTGTTGCGATAATCGTATTGCTCACCAGACTTTTCAGATCCTGCTTACCCCAGATCAGGAATTCATTTGGGTTCTTATGCCTGACAAGAAAAAAATTATTTTCCGCATCTCTTGCCGCCACTGCGTATATCATTAATCCGAACAGCGTATGGGTATCAAACAGGGCAGCCAATGTCCTGAACGAAGGCAGGGTCTTGAGTCTTTCCAGAATGTTCATGGGAGGGATAAGCGAAATCAGTTCAAGTTGCTGGTTATATAAAATCAGGATATATAATGCCTCAAGTTCAGGTATCAAGCCTTTAACATGAAACTTTACAAGCTCATTGCTTTTGAACGGTATTTCTGATTTATCGTCAATATAATCGGGATTAATATGCAGCAGGCTTGCCATGTCTTGAAGTTTATCTGAGGAAATTGTCGCTCTTCCAGCTTCGAAATGAGATATGGCAGATCTGTCTATTTTGACTGTCCCTGCCACATCGAGTTGACTGAGACCAAGAGCCTTTCGGGTTATCTCAAAAAGCAGTCCGAGGTTCTTTTTCATGTACTATTATCTATCACATAAATAAAAAAATCAACTCACTAAAATTAATTTATTGACAAATAAAACAATAGTGAGTTATATTTTGATAAAAGGTGAGTAAAATAAAGGGGAACTTATGGTATCAATAACATCCGTTGGTGCAGGGCAGGCAGCGAGTTACTACAAGAAGGATAATTATTATACCCAAAACGAAGGGCAGTGGATCGGACAGGGAGCTGCATTCTTAGACTTAACCGGATCCGTCAACAAAGATGACTTTGTCAACCTTCTTGAAGGAAAAGATCTTCAGGGCAATCAGATTATTCATGCAGGAGTTGGAAAAAACCAGGGAGAACGAAGGGCCGGTGTTGATCTCACATTCAGCGTACCAAAATCCCTATCCATTTTAAGTGAGATAGTCGGCGGGGAGGAAGGTGAGAGATTCAGAGATGCACATGATCGTGCAGTGGTGACAACCCTGCAATATGTAGAAGCTAATTACGCTCAGGCACGACAATCCGATAGCGGCAGAGTGAGCAGAGTCGATACAGGAAATCTTCTGATCGCAACATTTCAGCACAATCTTTCACGCCAGCTTGATCCTCAATTGCATACACACGCCGTAGTCATCAATCAAACATTAAGGGAAGACGGGAAAATGGTAGCAGTCGACTATAAAGAAATCTACGACAATAAAATGCTTATCGGTCAATTTTATCGCAATGAACTGGCAGCAAACCTGAAAGAGATAGGCTACACGATAAGAAGCGACGAGAAAGGTCTGTTTGAGGTCAACGGAGTTGATCAAACCCTGCTTGACGTTTTCAGCAGGCGAAGTGAGCAAATCGATTCCAAAATCAAAGAGCTAAAAGAATCGGGTCTCTATCCTAACGCGCAAGAGTCGAAACTGAGGGAAATAGCCGCATTAGGGAGCCGTGAAGCCAAACAGGACGTTGATATCAATGACATCAGGCAAAGCTGGCAGGACCGGATAAAAGACCTGGGTTATACATCAGAGACCATTCTTGATCATGTTGTGAATGCGTCCATTATGGCTAATCTCGATGAGCTAACCAAGAAAGAACCCGGGATGAACGAATTCGATTACGTACGGCGTGCAGCTGAGTTGATAACACAGACGGAGAGTACGTTTTCGAAAGAAGATGTGCTTTTATTAGCCGGAAAGTTTGCGGTCGGTGAATATCGCATTTCAGAGCTTGAAAAAGCATTCCATGAGTTGAAACAGGACACTGAAATTGTCACCTTGAATTCGACATACGGCATATACACTACTCAGCAGATGCTGGCAATTGAAAGCAATATCTTAGACCAGGTCAGGGTTGGCCAAGGTTCTCATGAAGCAGCAATGTCAGCTGAAGATGCCAGAGCTTCTATAGAAAACACCTATCGTGAGTTGACCGATGATCAGAAAAAGGCAGTTGAGCATATACTCACCACGGAGGATTTCGTCACCGGCATTCAGGGCAGCGCAGGAGCCGGAAAAACTACCATGCTTCACGCTGTCCGGGAAGAGCTTGAAAAAGCAGGGACAACAGTCCGGGGTCTTTCATATACCGGGAAAGCCGCAGAAGAGTTGCAGAGAGGGTCCGGGATAGAATCACAGACCATACACTCCTTTCTTGCATCCGATGATTTCATGCCCGAAAAACGGGAACTGTGGATCGTTGACGAGGCATCAATGATCGGATCCTGCCAAATGTATGATCTGATGGAAAAAGCCGGCGAGGCAAACGCACAAATCGTGCTTGTCGGCGATATCAAACAGTTACAGAGCCTTCACGCAGGCCCGATATTTGAAAGACTCCAGAGCATGGGAGCCATGAATACAGTGTTCATGGATTCAGTTGTCCGGCAGGACACAGGGATGATATTGGACGTTGCCCAACTTGCCCAGAAAATAGAGCATATTGATTCTGTATTCGACAAGCTTCATGAACACGCCAGGATATACGAATTACCGGAAAGAGCAGAACGATTAAACAGTCTTGTGAGGGATTTCACCTCCCTCGACAGTCCTGGTGATTCTCTCGTCATCACCAGCTCCAACAGAGACAGAAACGAATTAAACAACCTGATCCGGGAAGAACTCAAAGAACAGGGCAGACTTTCCGGTGAAGAGTATACCTTTACCGTGCGGGAGAGCAAAAATCTTTTGCCGGAAGAAAAACATTTTGCCCAGGCTTATTCGGCAGGAGAACATATCTATGCCCGGAAGTCGGGAGTAATAGGCAGGGCAGGAACCGAAGCGATTATTGATGAAGTCGATTACGACCATCACAGGATCACAGTCGAAACAGACAGAGAAAAAATCTGTGAAATAGACCTGAAGGAAGACGGAGACAAGATTTCGGTTTATTCAGAAAAAGAGGCTTCGTTTGCGGCAGGTGACCAGATCATTTTCACAAAGAACGACAGTCATTTGCAGGTCAAGAATGGCCTGCGGGGAGAAATTGAAAACCTGACAGCCAACGGAGACTTTACGGTAGAGCTTTCAAACGGTCGGGAAGTAATTTTTAACATTAGCCAGTATCCCTACATTGATAGTGCATATGCAGTCACAGATTTCAAAGCCCAGGGACAGAGCGTCCATGAAGTCTTCTACCATGCAGATACTTCACAGGGCGTTGATTATAACAAGTTCTATGTTTCCCTTACCCGCGCGAAGAGTGATATTCAGATATACACTGACGACACTGAAATATTGCGGGAACAGACAAAGGAGGCTCAGGAGAAATCGTTTACCCTTGACCATGTGACCGGTTATCAAACCCAAGACGAAAATGAATCACAGACAGAGAAGGATAGAGAAGCTGTCTCATCAGAAAAAACAACCAGCCCGGAAAAGAAAGGGAACGATCAAACACAAAAGGACAATGAAAAAGATGGTGAACAACAGGATTATGGAAAAGATGACAGTGACACAGGGTACCTGCAGCAGAAGGAGCCCGAAAAAGAAATCGAAATGTCCGCATGATTATTCATCAGATAAGAGCAGGAAGGCTGTACAGAAGCAGAGCGCGGGTTACATACACACCCACGCAACATTCTGTTTCTCAGGAAAAACATAACTTATTGATAATGCTGTGTAAACAGGAGTCAACAGATTGCGGGTATATCCCGTCGTCATTTGGCACACCACGCCGGAGTACCTGTGTTTACAAAAATTTTATTGAGAAAGGAGGACCATGAGTTATCAGAATAAAACCTTGCCTGTCATCTCTTTCAGGTTAAAGGAAGAACATCACCAGATGCTTCTCAGGGAGGCTAACCAGAGGATGCTGACGCTTTCCGAGATGGTCAGACTTATAGTCGAACAAAGGATTGAATCCGGAGGCAGACAGCACGAGGAGAGGATAGTCCACATCGAAAACATGTTGCAGGAGCTGGCGAAGGGAATCAAAAAAATTCAGTATCATGCCACTCGTGCCAGTCTCTCGACAATAGCCGAATACAGGAAAGTGCACGGAGACAAAGAGGCAGAGCAGATCGCAAAAGCGATCATGGAGGAAGTTGCACGGTATTCACAATATTTAAAAGAAAGCGGAAAGGAGGTTTAGTTGTCCAACAAGATTGAACCACACGAGAGCTGGGAGATTATGGTTAACAACGCCCGGATGTCGATGAAAATGCATGGCCGACTCATCGGCCTCTTTTTGTTATTTCAGATATTCGCCGTGTTCGCAATTATTCACCTGTTCTATGGCGAAGTGGAGAGACTTTTTTTCTATTACGGAATTGACGCAATCAAAAGTAACAACAGAGAGCTTCTTTCAGTTTTGTTAAAAGAGACCTTTCGTTTCATGAAACCAAAATTGATGGTGATTCTGCCGGGTTCCTGTATCATATGGGGTCTCTATCCGGTTGCCCTCATGGTCCTCAAAAAAGGTGCTGAAAAAATGGGAAGGCCCCGTCATATACGGGGAGCAGAATTCAAACAGACAAAAGCAATCGTGAGGGAGATTAAGAAATCCGGAGAAAAAACCCGGTTTGCAATTGGTCCGAAATTGCGATTGCCGATAAGACTGGAACCATTCAATATCGGTATATTCGGGCGCACCGGTACCGGCAAGACGACCGGGATTACCGATCTTTACAGGGAAATTGAAAACAGGCCATGCAAAAAAATAGTTTATGATCCGCACGGCGAATTTATTGCGCGATTCCTGAAACCCGGCGATATCCTTTTCAATCCCTTCGACAGCAGAATGTCTGTATCCTGGAATATCTTCAATGAAATCGAATCGATCCTGGACATCAACACCTTTACAACATCCCTTATTCCCGAACCTGCCGGGAAGCAGGATCCCTTCTGGAGCCTGAGTGCAAGGGAAGTTCTCAGCGGGATTATAAGATTATGCATTGAAAATGATACCCGAACCAGCGGAGCCATCTGGAGATATATCGTTATGCCCAGAGAAGAATTGTATAACGCTTTGAAGTCTTCTCCAAAGGGACTGGCAGCAGCAGGACTGATCGAACAGAATACTCCAAAGACAGAAAGTATATTAAGTGTCCTGAGAACCTACACGCGGGTTTTCGAATTTTTGCCCGATAATGATAACCCGGAAATTTTTTCGATCAGGAAGTGGCTCAGAAATGAAGAGCATGGCAATTCTCTTTTTATAACAAACTTCAAAGCAGCAAAGGAAACACTGAGACCACTAATCACCCTGTTCTTCGACGTGGTTGCTACATCGATACTTTCAGATCTCCAACCTGCTTTCAATCGCAGGATATTTATCTTTATTGATGAATTTGCAACCCTTAACAGAATTCCTGCCCTTGCCGATCTTCTGACTGAAGGCAGAAAATTTGGCAGCGTGACTATCCTTGGCGCACAGGACAAGGGAAGCATAGATGCATGTTATGGCAGGGAATACGGACAGAAGATATTAAACGCCCTTTCGACAATGATCATGTTTTCGATGCAGGATCCTGAAACGACAGAATATTTCTCCAGGCTGATAGGCGAATGCGAAGTAGAGGTCCTTTCCAAAAACCAGATCTGGGGTACGACAGACCACAGGGAGGGCGGCGGAATTTCATCCCAGAGAAGAATCTCCAAGCTCGTACTGCCTTCAGATATATCAAAACTCAGGACATATGAGTGTTATGTGAAAATGGCAGATTTCGGGCTTACCAGGACAAAGCTCGCTCAAAAATCCTATGCGGCTGTTCACGAAGCTTTCATTCTGAGGCCTGATCTTTTAATTGATACCATTGCCTCTGCAAACGCAGCAGTAAAAAGGGACTTAACGCTCCTGGGCGACAGGGAACAATCGGATCGCGGAAAGGAAGAAGGATATCAGGAGACGCACGATTCCGGCAGGGATTTCAGTGCGTATGATTCATCGGAGATTTTTCCTGTATAGCCCTGTTGCAAACAATCCTCATAGTTCCATTACAAGTTATGAAAGGGATACAAACATGCAGATTCACAAGCATACGAATTAATGGCAGATATCGAAAAAGATATAAAAGAAATCAAATTGCAGATGGAAAGAATATGTCAGATTCTCGGTATCGGAATAGTGCCGCCGGTTCAAATTGCGGAAATTAAGGAAAGGGCAAAAAAGAAAGCCCTTGAGATTCAGAAAAAAAGACCTGTAAAATCATAAACGGAGGGAAAATGTCGGTTCTCAAAAAAGCAGAAGGGAAATTCCTGATAGACATACGCCGGGGCAGAAAAGAGAAGCGCTATCGGGAAATTTTTTGCGGAAGTGAACAGGAAGCTCACGTCTATGAGCAGGAATTAAGAAAGCAGCTCGGCAGGCCCGGGACCGGTTCCGTTACTATCTCGGATATCATAGACCCTTATCTCGAATGGGTTGAGCTACATCTGGCGGCAAAGACCCACGCTGAAAAAAAGAAAATGCTGAAGGGACCGATCCTGGTTTGTTTCGGCAATATGCACCCGGATGTTATCAGTCAGAACATGCAGGATGTTTTTGTGAAAAAACGCATTCATGAAATCCAGGCCAAAGGCAGACACGAAGGATTTCGCGAAGTCAATCTTGAATTAATGTGTCTCTCAAGCCTTGTAAAATGGGCAAAGGGCAAGGGATACTGCTCAGAGTTTCTTGAAAAAACTCAGAAACTACCGTATAAAAAGCCCCTTCCGGATCCTCTCTCCAAAGAGGAGATGAGCGCTTTCCTCAAGGCACTGGAACCATTTTATTATGCTCTATTCCTCTGTCTTTACCATGCCGGGATGCGCAAGACCGAGGCATTTACTTTGCAGTGGGAAAATATTTATTTTGATGCAGGGATCATTAAAGTTATAGGCAAAGGAAACAAGGAACGCCTGATACCAATGACTCAGACTCTCAAGAGGGCCCTTTCGACACTGCCACATGCAAGCCATTTGGTGTTTCCTTCACCGAAAACAAATGACACGCTGGTGGACATCAGACGACCAATAGAGCGCGCAAAAGAAAAAGCAGGTATCACAAGGAATATTCATCCGCATCAGCTTCGTCACTCCTTTGCAACCCATCTCCTTGAAGAAGGCAATGACATAAGATTTATTCAAAACCTCCTGGGCCACGAAGACATATCAACGACCCAGATCTATACAAAAGTTGCCATGCCCGCTCTCAGGAATGTTGTAAGCACTCTTGAGAGGACAATGGGGGGTGGACACTATGTGGACACTTTTTCACCGGTTTCAAAAAAGAAGAAAACTTCGAGACCTCCAAAACCTGCTGTTATCAAAGGAAAAACTGGAGCCGGTGAAGGGACTCGAACCCTTGACCAGCTGATTACGAATCAGCTGCTCTGCCTCTGAGCTACACCGGCGGATATACTTTTGGGAAGGAATTTATTTGTATTGGATTTTAATGTATTTTCTCTATCCCTTGCAAGCTAACGTATTACTGGGACCGGAATATTCGCCCTTCATTCTTAGCCTGTTTAATTCATAGCGAACTCTGTTCCAATGCGTCATTCCTGCCTGCCTTGTTAGAAAGAAGCTTTCTAACGGGGCTTGTCTGGTCACCTCAGCGACTCGCCGAGGTGAGAATCCTTTTTTAAAGAAGGATGCCGGACTTCGACATGAGCTCAGTCGAACGACAAACTGGCATAACAAAATGGTAGTATTGTCAAGTTTGTCAATGGAGCTTAAATAGGGAGGCCGCCCGGAGGGCGGCCCACTCTTGTGAACTAATCTATGGCGTCAGGATAAGACGCATAAGCAAGGCTGTCTCCGATTCCTTAAAGCTTCTTGCAGTGCCTCCTTTTTCTGCCCTTTCAACAATTATTCCATCCCCATCAGTGCTTTTTAAGTAGTTGGCATCAAGCATAATCCTGACTTTGGGGTTCCATATCCATCTTAATCCGGCAGTTAAGGAGTAACCTTTATTGCTTCCTTGAAGGAGGCTACCGGGACCTTCAAACAAGTCTTTTGAAGTGTCATGATAGGCATACCGGGCAAGGACTTCCCATGCGCCCCATGTGCCTTCTTTCAGGCTGAAGTTCTTCTGCGGTTTCGGCTGTCTCCATGAGAAGAAAACATCCTGGAATTGTTTTTCTTCACCTGTCAGGAAGTAACTTATCCATACCTGGTGAACATCTGCATGATAACGGTCCGGGTATATCGCGTTCACTGTCCCGCCGGCCCTGTCATACACTGTAAGGTCTTCCCATTCGACACGGTTAAATTCATAGCTTAGCGCCGTCGAACCAATTATCCAGTGAAATTCACCACCATATCGTTGACGGTTTGATAAGTCCACATAATCCTGCACCCAGTTGAACCATCTTGATTCATAATTTTCTGTGCGGTTGCCTGTTTCACCCCTTCGCGTCTTTATAGACTGATATCCATGCTGGTAGCTTCCGGCAAAATGCATACCCTTTAGATAAGTATTCTCTGAATCCTTAAAGGGTATGAGCAGAAGCCGTAAAACATAGTCTCTATGAGTGTCCTGATCGCCTTTATGCATATCAGCATCGATTCCTGCACCAGTGAACATTCCGAGACAGGTCTGAACCTTTCCTTCCAGGAAAAAGCTATGTATGTTGATACCTCGATCAAAGAATGGACTGACAGGAGTAGCTGTAGCATACTCAATGAAATTTACCTGTGCCTCTTCCGTTAACCAATCAGCCCCTCCAGAAGGAATCTTGAACTGTCCCAGTTGTAGATTTAATTCGGGCCTGAATTTAAACATCCAGTAAGCATTTCTCAGGTATGGACCATCAGCCATCTCGATCTGGAGCCGGAAGACATGTTCTGTATCACCACGGTAATGGTACCCCCTCATATCATAACGCCCCCGACGGATATCAAAGCCGCCTGTGCTTCGACCTGATTCAAAAACACGTGTATCAAAATGAAGCACTCCGGCCAGTTGCAGCCTGAACCGACCGTCAGGTGTTTCGATATTAAAACCATCCCTCCAGTAGGTAATTGCCCTTGTCTTCTTTTCCTCCTTTAATTTGGCATCTTCCTGTTCTATTTTTGTTGTTACTTTCTCAATCCCTTCAACCTTTTTTTCCGTCTCTTGTGTCTTTACCTCGCTTTCAACCTGCCTTCTCTCTAAATCTTCAATTCTCTTTAAAAGCTTTTCAACCTCGTTTTTAAGTTCTTCCACTTCCGACTTTGGATCTGAAGCAATAACCGGCATTGCTGGCAAACAAAAGAGAAAGATAAAAACAAGAAAAAAACTCCCTGCCCTTCTCATGATATACCCTCCTTTTTTGATTTAAGATTTAACTAATCTGGCGTTACCCGATAGTATCCTTATATGCTTATTACTTCATGTCTTTATAATCTTTAGTAAAAGAGCAATATATATGCCATATCTATAACATATTGATATTTAAGAATATTTTTTAATTGAAAACAAAAGATGCAACTGTATGATGCATTTTGAGATGTCTTATTCGCTTAAAAGATTAGGAAAACAAATGCAATATATTGCTGCAGTGAAACCTTATGTTGCAATTCAATGCTTAAACTAACATTCAATAACCGATATAAAGACCGGGTTCATAAATCTTTGGAGGCCATAAACCTTCTTCAGAAATAGTCGCTCCGGGAGTCAAAACTCTATTTGACCTTGCTATTGTTATAAAAATACCATCGTATATAATACCGATATCGACAATAAATTCCTTTGCCGGGCTGACATCTATATAACATTTTCCGATTCTCCCGTCTACTGGTATATCAAAAAAACTATTTGCTCCGGTAGTTTCAAAATCTACATCAGTAACATCATACACTCTGATGTTAAGATTGCCCTTGAATATTTTCAGCGTATCTTCACGCACTTCCCAGAAAGAAAAGATTTTATTCGGGTCGACGACAAGCAGCGTAATGCTGTTATCTCCGTATTCTGACGGAAGCTCTCTGGATGGAACAAAAAGGAATTCTTCTTTAAAAAGCGGGGGAGATGTAATTTTTTCAGGTATCCCCTTTATATCCAGTTCAATCTTTTTGGGTTTTACAACCTTGACTTCCGTTATCCTCTCTATTACTTCAGGCGGAACCTTTTTCCTTACGGTTACTTTAGTCTTCTTCGGTCTTTTTTCTGCTTTTACGATTATTTTTTCAGGCGTTACTTCTTTCTTCCCCTCAACTTTTTTCTCTGGTTCTTTTTCTTTAATTATTTTTACGGTCTTAACTTTTTTAGTGATTTCAGATGGTGGTCTTATTTTCTCTTTTTTCTCTTTAATAATTTCTTTGGGCTTTTTCTTAACCTTGGCTACAGCTTTTTCAGGCTTGACTTTTATTTCTATCTTTTTAGTTTTCTTTTCTGCCTTTGGCTTAATCTTTTTTGCTGCCTCAGGAGGGACTTTTTTTCCCGTTAAAACTTTTTTCTCTTCTGGTTTTGCTTTGACCCTGGTTACAGCCTTTACTGGTTTTCCGGTCTTTGTTACCTTTGCAGGTTTTTTCTCTGTCCCGGCTTTAACCTTCTTTGTGACCGGTCTCTTTTCTTTTTTTTCAGGCTTTGTCTTTTTTGCTACTTTCTTTTCCGGAGCATTTTTCCTGGAAGGTTTCAAGGTAGTTTTCTGTTTTTTCTCTGGCTGCTTTTTCTTAAGTTCTTTTTTCTTCGACTTTCCAGGAGATTTCTTAGAAGTTTTTTTCTTCTTCATATTCCCTCCTTGCTGAACATATTTTACCTGAAACCTTATTTAAAGTTAAGTGACGATATAATCAGTGTGCCTCTGCCCAGTTTTTCCCATATTTAATGCCTACAATGACAGGAACCGCCAGCGTTATATTACCTTCCATCTCCCTTCTGACAACATCACTTAATCCGCCGATTTCCTGTTCAGGGACTTCGAATAAAAGTTCGTCATGGACCTGAAGAATCATGCTTGACTTCAACCCTTCATCCCTTAATCTTTTCCAGATATTTATCATCGCTATCTTAATAATATCTGCTGCTGTACCCTGCATGGGTGAATTTATTGCAAGCCGCTCTCCCAGTTGTCTTATGTTCGAATTTTTACTCCTTATTTCCGGGATAGCCCTTTTCCTTCCGAAAAGCGTCGAAACATAACCTTTCTCTTTTACTTCAGCAATGGTCTTTTCTATATACCTTTTAACTCCCGGATGCCTGTTGAAGTACTGTTCTATATAGTTCTTTGCTTCATCCCTCGATATGCTGAGAGTCTCTGACAGGCCAAAAGGCGATATGCCATATATAACTCCGAAGTTCACTGTCTTTGCAACTCTCCTCATCTCAGGCGTAACCTTATCTATCGGCATACTGAAGATTTCAGAGGCAGTCCTTGCATGTATATCAAGTTCTCTTCTGAAGGCATCTATCAGCCCTTCATCGTTGCTTAAGTGTGCAAGTATCCTTAATTCAATCTGTGAATAATCCGCTGAAAGAAGGAGATTGTCCTGTTCTGCTATGAATGTTTCCCTGATTCTCCTGCCCCATTCCCCCTTTACGGGGATATTTTGCAGATTCGGCTCACTGCTGCTAAGCCTTCCTGTAGCTGTTGCCGCCTGGTTGAATGAAGTATGTACACGCCCTGTCTTTTGATTTATAAGTGCTGGAAGGACATCGATGTAGGTAGTTTTCAGCTTGCTCAGGCTCCTGTAATTAAGAATTTCGCGGGGAAGTTCATGTATTTCCGCAAGCTCTTCAAGTACACTCATTTCAGTAGAAAAACCCGTCTTTTTCCTCTTGCCCGGTTGTAAACCAAGGCTGTTAAAAAGAACTTTACCGAGTTGTTTGGGTGAATTTATATTAAACTCCTCTCCTGCGAGAAAATAGATCCTTCTTTTAATCCCCTCGATTTCCCTTTCAAGTTCTTTTGAAATGTCATTGAGTTTATCTGCATCGATCTTGACACCAGTTATTTCCATATCGGCAAGCACATTAATAAGTGGCATTTCTATATTCATATATACATTATCAAGGTTGTCCTCCTTAAGACGATCAAATAATATTTCTTTTAAATCAAGTATTAAACCTGCACACTCACAAGCATATGACGAAGCCTCCTCGATCGGGATTTCCGACAAAGAACTTTTTTTATTCAAGACCTCTGTCAGAGTCTTTTTCCTGTAAGACAGATATTCAAGTGCAATATCTTCAAGGCTGTGGTTTGTTTTGTTAGGGTTAATCAGGTATGAAGCTAGCATCACATCCAGCAACGTTCCTGTAGCCCCGAAACCATTTCCCTTTAGAATGATTAAGGCATGTTTGAGATTGTGTCCGATCTTTGCTATCCGTTCGTCTTCGAAGAACCGCGAAATTATTTCAAAGAAATACTTTTTATCCATCTGCAAAGGCACATCAGGATAAGAATGAGAAATTGGGACATAAAACGCGTTTTTTTTATCTTTACATAGCGCAACACCGACAAAACTTCCGGTTATGGGATTTCTTCCAGCTATCTCGATATTCAGGGCAACTTCATTTTCTACTGATGTGCAAAGATTTTTAAACCGTTCTGTGCTGAGTATCGTTTCACAATTTATTTCACTCGCTGCCCCTGAAGGAATAATTTTTATCAGACTTACGAATTCAAGCTCTTTGAACAGATGAAAGAGCAAACCCCAGTCCGGCTCCCTTAATCGAAGTTCTTTTATATCAATATCAACAGGTGCCGATGTATCAAGGGTTACAAGCTTTTTAGTCAGCCTCACAACATCCGCATTCTCAAATATGAGTGACCTCAGTTTTTCCTTCTTTATCCTGTCCGGGTTATTGAGCAATTCTTCGAGACTTTTGAACTCTGAAAGGAGTTCTCTGGCAGTCTTCTCTCCGATTCCTTTAATACCCGGGATATTATCAACTGCATCACCGGCAAGTGCCATAACCTCTGTAATCCTTTCAGGTTCTACACCGAATCTTTCTATGATATATTCCTTATCCAGTACCCTGTCTTTCATCGAGTCGTAAACCTTTATCTTTTCATCGACTATCTGCAGCATATCCTTGTCTGCAGTAACAATATACACATTTATCCCTCTTGACGCTGCATTTTTTGCTATGGTTCCGAGTATGTCATCAGCCTCGTATCCGGGGATCTCCAGCAGCTTTATGTTAAAGGCAGAAATAATTTTCCTTACGTAAGGTATTTGCTCGACCAGGTCTCCAGGGGTCTCGGGCCTGTGTGCCTTATATTCTTCGTAAATCCTGTGTCTCTCCGTTGGCACAGGAGAGTCAAAAGAAACTAAAATACCATCTGGTTTCTTTTCCTTTATGATCTTTAAAAGCATGTTTGTAAAACCATAGATTGCATTTGTAGGAAGGCCTTTAGAGCTTGAAAGTGACCTGATGGCGTAATATGCACGATAGAGATAGGAATTACCGTCAATTAGATAAAGGTTCACAGAAGATTATACCTTATAATCGAGAAATCTGAAAATCGCCCTTCAAATTGACAAAGCTTTGATACGTATTTTACAGTAGAATATTGAACATTCCCTATGGCAAAACCGCAATGTAAGGAGGTTAAATTGCTGAAATCAATAGAAGATATTAATACAACCAAAAAGCGCCTCAGAATAGAAATCCCCCAGGATGTCCTGGAAAAAGAGATGGGAGGCTCTCTCGAGAAAGTCAGACAGCGAGTCAAAATACCTGGATTCAGGCAGGGTAAGGCTCCGATGAATTTGATCGAAAAACGTTTTGGAAAGGAAGTTGAAGCAGAGGTACTTGAAAAGGTAATCCCTGAATATTACAGCATGGCAATCAAAGAGGCTGCAATAAAACCCGTAACATTGCCTGTGCTTGATGAAGAAATTGAATTTAAGAAAAACTCCCCGCTCAACCTGTCCTTCACGGTGGAAGTATTACCCCGGATAGAAAACATTAATTATGAGAATATAAAAATAAAGGATGTTCAGGTTACAGTCGAAGAGGCAGACATAGAAGCAGCGTTGAAAAAACTTCAGGAAGGAAAAGCAGTGTTCGAAGTTGCAGAAAAAGAAATCGAGATGGATGACATAGTTACATTTGATTTTGTTGATGGCGAGATAGTTAGTGGTCAAAATATTTCTTCTCTCAAGGAGATAATATCAAATATGGGGAACGAGATATTTCCACCTGATATAATGGAAAGGGCAATAGGTAAGAAAAAGGATGATATAGTAGAGTTTACCACCACATTTGATGAAAATTTCAAGCATAAGGAAGTAGCAGGAAAGACGGCTAATATAAAACTTGTTATAAAAGAGGTGAAGAAGAAAAATCTGCCAGCCATTGATGATGAATTTGCGAAAGACCTCGATTTCGAAAACATGTCTGAGCTGAGAGAAAATTTAAAAGAAAAAATACATCAATTCAAAAAAAACCATGCACAGAAGATACAGAAGGCAGAAATCGTAAGACAGCTTATTGAGTCCACCCCATTTGAAGTGCCGGAGACAATGTTACGCCAGGAGATTGAATCCCTTATGATAGAAGGGAAAATACCCGAGACAAGCTCTGATGAAGAAAATACAGAATCTATCTCCGAATCGGACATTATGGAGTCTGAGACAGATTTAAGCGATACCGAACAGAAAAAGAATGACATTGAAAATATGCAGTCAAAAATTCAGGGCCGTGCACTTAAGAATGTACAGGCATCAATAATTATCGATAAAATTGGTCAGAAAGAAGGAGTTACAGTAACAGAGGATGAAGTGAATGAGCGTATTTGCTTAATTGCCAGCAGGCTTTCAACTTCACCCGAAGCCATAAAAAACTTCTATCATCACAGAGAAGGTTCTCTGGAAAGTGTCAGGCGTTCGCTATATGAGGAAAAGGTTCTGGACCTGCTTCTATCCAGGGCCATTATAGAGAGAGGAGATTAAATGAGTATAATTCCAATTGTAATAGAACAGACAGGACGTTCAGAGAGGGCGTATGACATTTATTCGAGGCTGCTCAAAGACAGGATAATCTTCGTAGGTACCGTAATAGACGATTATGTTGCAAATATAGTCATAGCCCAGCTCTTATTTCTGCAGACAGATGATCCTGACAAGGACATACATCTTTATATCAACACACCGGGCGGGATAGTGTCCTCTGGCCTTGCAATATTCGATACAATGCAATATGTAAAGCCTGACATAGCAACATATTGTATTGGACAGGCTGCAAGCATGGGAGCCCTCCTGCTTGCAGCAGGAACAAAGGGGAAAAGGTATGCGTTACCTCATTCACGGATAATGCTACATCAGCCTATGGGCGGTTTTCAGGGACAGGCTACTGATATCGAAATTCACGCCAGAGAAATCCTCAGAATGAAAGACACCCTGAATAAGATACTTTCGTCCCATACAGGTCAATTGCTTGAAAAAATACAGGCAGATACTGACAGGGACTTCTTTATGTCGGGAGAGGAAGCAAAAGAATACGGGATAGTTGATGAGGTAATCAGTAGCATTAAAGACAGGAGGTCTTAATGGCGAAAAAAGATGAAAATTCTCTCAAATGTTCATTCTGCGGCAAGGGGCATGCTGAGGTAAAAAAGCTTATTGCGGGGCCAACTGTTTATATATGTAATGAATGTGTTGAGCTGTGTAACGAGATAATTGCTGATTCACTTCATGAAGATGTAAAATGTACCGCATATCCCAAGCTACCCACTCCAAAGGAGATACACCATCTTCTTAATGACTATGTGATAGGTCAGGAAAGGGCGAAAAAGATACTCTCTGTTGCAGTACATAATCACTATAAAAGGATTTACAGCCCTGTTGAATCAGAAATAGAGCTGCAAAAAAGCAACATACTTTTAATAGGACCAACAGGTACCGGCAAAACCCTCTTAGCACAGACACTGGCAAAAATACTCGATGTGCCATTTGCCATTGCTGATGCAACGACTCTTACAGAGGCAGGTTATGTTGGAGAAGATGTAGAAAATATTATACTCAAGCTTCTGCAGACAGCTGACTATGACACCGAAAGGGCACAAAGAGGCATTGTATACATTGATGAAATTGATAAAATAAGCAGGAAATCTGAGAATCCATCTATAACAAGGGATGTTTCAGGTGAAGGAGTACAACAGGCCCTTCTCAAATTAATCGAGGGTACAGTAGCTAATATACCTCCACAGGGCGGGAGAAAACACCCGCAACAGGAGTTTATACAGGTAGAAACGGCTAATATCCTCTTTATATGTGGTGGTGCTTTTATCGGGCTTGACACCATAATAGAGCAAAAAATAGGACAAAAAACACTCGGCTTTGTGTCTGACAATGTAAAAAGATTAGAAAGAAAAATCGGTGAGATAATCAGCCTTGTCGAACCCGAGGATCTGATAAAATATGGATTCATACCCGAGTTTGTCGGAAGGATGCCCGTTATAGCCGCACTCGATGAACTTGACGAACAAGCTTTGATAAAAATACTTACAGAACCAAAAAACTCTTTAATGAGGCAATACCAGAAACTACTGGCATTCGATAATGTTAAACTTAAATTCACTGATAGTGCCCTGGCAGCAATAGCAAAAAAGGCCATACAGCGAAAAACCGGTGCAAGGGGCCTCAGGGCAATACTCGAAGAGATAATGCTCGATGTTATGTATGAAGTTCCTTCTCGGAAAGGAATCAAAGACTGTCTGATCACTGAAGAGACGATTACAAAAAATGAAAAGCCTATTCTTATCTATGAAAAGCAGGCAGAGTCAGCATAAATAACTGAAATCCTGAATCCGAAATTCTAAAATACACCAAAGGAAGTCCCTTTGAAAGTTGGTCATTTGAATTTTGAATTTGTTCAGGATTCAGATATTATAATTTTGAATTTTACGTGTAGCAATAGATTTTCCCATCGCTTTTCTAATTTTATCTCTGAGTTCCCTATCGCTTATCAAAGATATTGTCTCTTCTATATATGATAATTCATTGGTAGAGAGTGGTTTGACTTCTGCCTTGTGGCTTTTTACATCCGATTTTATGTTCGATACCCTGCCGAGTCTGAATCTTACGTTTTTAACACCATAGGAACTTAGCTTTTTTATAATATCGTCTCTATAAAAATTCAACTCCTGCAGCCATATATGTGAATCGACATTAATAAGCAAATCAGCTTCAGATAACTTAACAGGCGACATGTGGTAGGAAAGTGGGTCATTAAATAAACTATTCCACTTTTTTTTGATTTCGAAAAACCTTAGACCATCTTGAATTCCATGCTCTTTAATAAGAGGGATGAGTAATGAATCCGCCCTGTACAACTAAATCGCCTTCTTGACCAGACCGGAGCGAAGACATCTTGTACATACATATTGTCTTCTGACTCCCTTATCAGTCATTATACGCATCCTTTGCAGATTAGGCATTATTACTCTCCTGGTCTTATTGTTTGCATGGCTTATATTATTACCCGTAACTTTTTGTTTTCCACAAACATAACAACTTGCCATTTAATTTGCCTCCTTCATCTATTCTATTAAAACTCCCTTGTTCTGAAAATGTTAAAATAATAAATAAAAAACCTGATGCAAAACAACGGGATTAACCCGTCCCGTTTGCATTAAAAATATTCTTTATGATAACATTTAAAAATTATAGTTAACAAGATCCAATTAACAAAATTTTTTAAAGGTAAATATAAATGTCGAAGATAAGAATTTACGAATTGGCAAAACAAACAGGAGTCACAAATAAAGTTATACTCGTCGAGCTTGCAAATCTCGGCATAGAGGGGAAAATTCATTCTTCAAGTATTGAGACTGAATTAGCCGAAAAGATAAGGAATATTCTGCTTAAAAAGGCTGGCAAACCTGCAAAGGAATCCATTCCTGAGACAGCTATTGAAAAAAAGGTCGTTACCGGAGAACCCCTGAAAAAGAAAAAAGTTGAACTGGAAATTCAGGCACCCTCTGTATCTCTTGAGGAGAAAAAGCCTGAAATGAAGGAAGTACAGGAAACGCCTGTTTCTTTCGAAGAAGAGAAAAAAATAGAGGTTGAGGAGATAGAAGAACTTGCTAGACCTGAAGATGAAGAACTGAAGATCCCGGAGAGATTCAGAAAAGAGATTGAAACAGAAAAAATTGAAAAATTTAAGGCAAAACCCGGGATGCAAAGGGCATTCCAGAGTATCAGAAAAATAGAGCCGAAAAGATGGCATGAACAAAGACCTGTAAAAAGGACAGGGAAGCATAAAGTTTTTCATATAGAAGAACGTAAACCTCAAATACAACTGGCAGTGTCACGGAGAAAAACAATAAAACTGCTTGAAGGTACCACGGTTAAAGAATTTGCGGAACTGATAAGTATCAAACTGTCAGATATCATAAAGAAGTTCATGGAATTAGGGTACATGCCAACAATTAACCAGCCTGTCGACCCTGATGCAGCACTGTTAGTAGCAGATAGTTTCGGTGTAAAAATCGAGCTTGCACCTGTTGAAGAAGACACAATCGATCTTGAAACACCGGAAGACCAGAACAAGCTCTTACCAAGACCTCCTGTTATTACAATAATGGGGCATGTTGACCATGGAAAAACTTCGCTCCTTGATGCAATAAGAGAGACAAAAATAACAGAAACCGAAGCCGGTGGTATTACACAACATATAGGTGCATATAAGGTTAATCTGAAAGGCAAAGAAATCGTATTTCTTGATACCCCGGGTCATGAGGCATTCACATCGATGAGGGCCCGCGGAGCAAAAGTCACTGATATAGTCGTACTCGTTGTAGCAGCAGATGACGGCGTTATGCCTCAGACTATCGAGGCTATCAACCATGCTAAAGCTGCAAATGTACCAATTGTCATTGCAATAAACAAAATTGATAAGCCCGAGGCAAATCTGTCAAAAGTCAGGAATGAACTTGCCGAGCACGGCATAATTCCTGAAGAATGGGGTGGCCATAACATCCTCGTTGAAGTCTCGGCTAAAAAACGTATAGGGATAGAAAATCTTCTTGAAATGATACTTCTTCAGGCTGAAGTAATGGAGATGAAGGCCAATCCTGATAAAAAAGCCAGGGGTACAATAATAGAGGCAAAGCTTGACAGAGGAAGAGGCCCTGTTGCAACAGTACTCGTACAATCAGGTACCCTTAGGGTTGGGGATGCTTTTATTGCAGGCAGGCATGCAGGAAGGGTCAGGGCTTTAATTGATGACAGTGGCAGGAGAGTCACAGAGGTAGGCCCGTCGACGCCTGTTGAAGTGATCGGATTTTCAGATGTCCCGTCATCAGGTGATATCTTCACAGTAGTTGAAGATGAAAAAAGGGCAAGACAGGTAGCCCTTTCAAGGCATCAAAAACAGAAACTTGCCGAGATAGCAAGAGTAAGGAAATTAACCCTCGATGATCTATATTTAAAGATCAAGGAAGGAAAAATAAAGGAACTGAACATCATCATAAAGGGTGATGTTCAGGGGTCTGTTGAGGCAATAAAAGATGCCCTCGATAATATCATCCATCCCCAGGTAAAGGTAAAGGTAATCCATTCATCAGTTGGCGGCATTACAGAATCGGATGTCATGCTTGCAGCCGCCTCACACGCAATTATACTGGGGTTCAATGTAAGACCTGAATTAAAAGCCTTTCAGTCAGCAGAGAAAGAAGGAGTTGATATAAGGCTTTACAATGTTATATACGAAGCGATTGAGGATGTTAAAAAGGCTCTCGAAGGCCTGCTTGAACCTACACTCAAGGAAAAACCCATCGGGAGGGCAGAAGTCCGCCAGACATTCCATATCTCAAGACTTGGAATGGTTGCAGGTTGTTATGTTATCGATGGTTCGATGAGCCGCACAAGCGATGGGATAAGAGTTATAAGAGACAATATCGTTGTTTATGATGGCAAGATTGGCTCTTTGAAAAGATTCAAGGAAGACGTCAAAGAGGTTCAATCAGGATATGAATGCGGAATAATGATCGAGAATTTCAATGATATAAAAGCAGGCGATATTCTCGAAAATTACATAATAGAAAAAATAGCTTCAAAATTATAAAAGTCAATCAGTCAATGGTTAAATTGAATAAACTATTACAAACGCAAATGATTTATCGTCGTTGGCAGCTTTGAGATTCCGAAACAATCCGCGAATCAAGTTCAGAACCTAGTTCGGAATGACACCTTTTATCTCATCATGCCGAACCTTGTGCTGAATTTATTTCAGTATCGTTTTGGCATCTCATTTAAGGCGTTTGTATTAAATGACTGATGACTGTTGACTGAGGTAATCATGCATCCTTATAAACGTTCCCAGAGAGTAAGTGATCTTCTTCGTGAAGAAATAGCAGATATAATCACTTACAAGCTTAAAGACCCGAGGATAGGTTTTGTAACGGTCACGGGTGTTGATGTTACAGAAGATATCAAGATGGCGTCAGTTTACGTTAGTGTACTCCGGGAAGGGGAGAAAAAAAGTACAATAGAAATATTGAATGATGCAAAAAGCTTCATACGTTCTGAACTTTCAAAAAGGCTCAGGATGAAATTCATACCCAGCATTGAATTCAGGCTTGATGTGTCTTCAGAGTATGGAAGCAGAATAGAAAAGCTTCTTAATGAGATCAGGAGGAAAGATGAAGGTTCCTCCTGATCTGCTATCTTTTTTAAAGGAAGAAGACAACTTCATTATTGCAACACATATTGATCCTGAACCGGATGCTATTGGTTCGTCTATAGCTCTTTCGATAGCACTTGAACGTCTCGGGAAAAAAACCGTTCTTTACGACAGAGATAATATCCCCGAAATTTACCGCTTTCTTCCTGGTTGCGAAAAATTCACAAATTCGATTTCATCTCTGAATACCTCACACTTACCAGTTATCCTTCTCGATTGCAACACTTTAGAAAGAGCAGGGATTAAAAATTCGAGTTTCAGGCTTACAGCTGTTGTCGACCATCACGAGACAGAACAAACGTATGGAGATATAAAGTGGATTGAGCCGGAGGCAGCAGCAACAGGGATAATGGTGTTTTATCTTTTAAAGGATCTCGGTATTAAAATAACAGAAGATATTGCCTTAAATCTCTATTCAGCAATTGCCATTGACACCGGCACATTCAGGTACAGTAATACAACTTCTGAAGTTTTCAGAATCAGCGCAGAGCTTGTTGAAGCAGGTGCAAAACCTGCCTATGTAGCACACAGTCTTTATGAAACATGGTCTGAACACAGATTCGCTCTGCTCATCATGGCTCTTAATACACTGGATATAAAGGATAGTCTTGCCATAACTTTTGTAACAAAACAAATGTTCAAACAGACAGGAACAAAGCCTGAGGATACAGAGAACTTTGCCAACCTGCCGAGGGTCATGAAAAATATCAAGATAGCAGCATTTTTCAGGGAATTAAATGATAATCACTGGAAAGTAAGCCTGCGATCTAAAGGAGATATAAATGTCGCAAGTATTGCAAAAGGTTTTAACGGAGGCGGACACAAGAATGCAGCGGGTTTCGAGATAAAGGCCAGCCTCGAATCTGGAAAAGAGGCTTTACTGAAGGCAGTTTCACCTGTATTTAAATCACCTTGAAAATTTTCCCCCAGATTTCTATTGACTTATTTTTCTGTTTTTTAAAAATTTAAGGAAAAAAGACAACCTGAGGAGGTATTAATATGGCTAAAGCAAAAAAAGTCAAACAATTGAGCTTCAGCATGCCTGACAGACCCGGATTGCTATCGGAAATAACCGGTGCAATATCAGGTGCAAAAGTTAATATCAACGCTGTATGTGCATATGCAATGGATAATAATGCTTTTTTCATGATGATTATAGAAAGCAATGCAAAGGCAAAAAAGGCTGTTTCAAAACTCAACATTACACCAAAAGAAGAGGACGTAATAGCAGTAGAAATGCCTAATACTACCGGATCTTTGCAGAAGGTTGCAAAAAGAATATCTGATGCGGGAATTAATATCAATTATATGTATGGAACTGCCGGAGCCGGGAAAAGTTCCGTATGCGTCTTCAGTACATCGGACGACAAAAAGGCGATCAAAGCAATTAATAAGTAGATAGAAACAGCTAAAAAGCTAAACAGAACTATTTTCTGTCACTAATTTTATTCTCGGATTTTTTATAATAGTAACCATTCATGCTGAAAGCATATTTAAAGAAGATAGCCGATGCAACCAATAGAGGTGATGCAAGGGAAGAAAGCTATTACCCTATCTTGAAAGACCTGCTTGATGATTATTGCGGTTCAATCGGCAAGAAAAACATTCACGTCACACCTCAACCCAAAAAGACCGAAGCAGGAAATCCGGATTTCAGGGTATGGGATGGAAAACAGCATATCACAGGATATATAGAGGCAAAAGACCCTAGTGTTGACAATCTCGAGAGAATAGAGGACACCGGGCAGCTAAAGAGATACCTCCATACCTTCCCAAACGTGATTCTTACCAATTTCCTTGAGTTCAGGCTTTACCGTAACGGTGTCAGGACGGATAAAGTCCTTGTCGGAAGGCCATATGTAGTACATAACCTGAAAACTACTCCACCTGTCGAGCGGGAGACCGAATTCCTGCAACTGCTGGAAAAGTTTTTTTCCTTCTCGATACCAAAAGTCTATGATGCAAAGAACCTTGCTATTGAACTTGCCAAACGGACACGCTTCTTAAAGGATGAGGTTATAGCACAGGAACTGAGGGAAGAAGAAAAGACAGGCAAGGGATTTATCAGAGGCTTTTACAAGGCATTCAAGGATTACCTCATCAGCAGTCTCACAGAGGATGAATTTTCAGACCTCTATGCACAGACAATTACTTATGGGCTGTTTGCAGCGCGTACCCGTTCAGAGAATGGTTTTAACCGGAAACTTGCCTATGACAATATTCCGCAGACAATCGGCATCCTGAGAGATGTCTTTCAGTTTGTTTCATTAGGCACCCTCCCCCAGCCGATGGAGTGGATTATTGATGATATTTCTGAAATTCTTTCTGTCACGGATGTAAGCAAGATACTTCATCAATTCTTCCATGAGGGCAAGGGGAAAGATCCTATTGTTCATTTTTATGAAACCTTCCTTTCCGAATATGACCCAAAGACAAGGGAAATGAGAGGTGTTTATTACACACCTGAACCTGTGGTGTCCTACACAGTCCGTTCATTGCACAGCATCCTTAAAGAAAAGTTTAAAAGACCCGACGGGTTTGCAGATAAAACAGTTACGGTGTTAGACCCTGCAGCAGGAACGCTGACCTTTTTAGCAGAGACAGCAAAACTTGCTGTTGATGAGTTTATATCGAAATACGGTGAGGGAGGAAAGGAGAATTTCATAAAGGAGCATATCCTGAAAAACTTCTATGCCTTTGAATTGATGATGGCTCCTTATGCTGTAGGTCATTTAAAAATGTCTTTCTTGTTGGAAGAATTAGGCTACAGGTTGCAGAAGGATGACAGGGTTAAGCTGTACCTTACCAACACCCTTGAGATGGAAGAACTCGCTTTCACGGACTTGCCGGGGATGGCATCCCTGTCAGAAGAATCACACCTTGCAGGGGAAGTGAAGAAGGAACAACCTATACTTGTAATCTTAGGAAATCCTCCGTATTCAGGACATTCCTTTAATGTCAGCGAAAAACTGATGAATATAAAAGAAGGAGACCAATATGTTTCACATTATGTATTAAAAAATGGGCAATGGGTTGCTATGACTAAGAGAGCTGACTCCAATCTCAGAGTAAAACAAAAAACCTGGATAGGCAGACTAATTGAAGATTATAAAATTTGTGATAACGAGCCTTTAGGAGAAAAAAACCCGAAATGGTTACAGGATGATTATGTCAAGTTCATCAGATTTGCTCAATGGAAGATAGACCAAATGGGTGAGGGAATCTTAGGGTTTATTACGAACCACAGCTATCTCGATAACCCAACTTTCAGGGGGATGCGCCAATCATTGATGCAGAGTTTCGACGAGATATATATCCTTGACCTCCACGGCAACAGCCTCAAAAAGGAAAAAAGTCCTGATGGGTCAAAAGATGAAAATGTCTTTGATATTCAGCAAGGAGTTGCTGTTGCATTATTTATCAAAAGGAAAGGCTTAAAGAAGAAAATATCTCATTCTGAAGTTTGGGGAATAAGAGAAGTAAAATATGATTGGCTCAATAAACACAACATTAAAATAACAAAATGGAAAACAATCAAGCCCAAGTCTGTGTTCTATCTTTTTATTCCGAGAGATGAAGGACTATTAAAGGCATATGAAAGATATCCTAAAATTACTGATGTCTTTCCTGTAAACAGCGTTGGAATTGTTACATCAAGGGATAATTTTGTAATTGATTTAGACAGGAATGCCTTAAAAAGAAGGATAATGCAGTTCAGGGACAAAAAAATGCCTGATGAGATTATCCGCCAGACTTATAATCTAAACGACAAATCTAACTGGAAGTTAAAAGATGCAAGAGAAACAATAATTAAAGATGAAGACCGGGAACGGGCAATGACAAAAATTCTTTACCGCCCATTCGATGAGCGGTGGATTTTCTATCATGATGCTGTTATTGAACGTTCACGAAAAGAAGTAATGCAACACATGTTGAAAGAGAATTTAGGATTAATTTTCCATAAGCGGGAAGAATTGCTTATTCCATATTCTCATTTTTTAGCTACAGATAAAATAATAGAACATGGATGTTTATCTTCAAAGACAACATGCTATTTATCTCCTCTTTATCTTTATAAGAAAAAAGATAATCCTGTAAAAAAATCCTTAACCAATATCATGATGCTTTTTGAGCCACAGGCAGAATATGCCGTGAAAAAGCCGAATCTATCACCGGCATTTATTGAAAAATTAACAGAAGAATTTAGAAAAGGTCCCGCCCCTGAAGAAATCTTTTATTACATTTATGCAGTGCTTTACTCAAATATTTACAGAACAAAATACGCTGAATTTTTGAAGATAGATTTTCCGAGGGTTCCTTTCACAAAAGATTATAAACTTTTCAAGAAAATGTCTGACTACGGGAACATGCTTGTTGAGCTGCACTTACTGAAATCACCAGAACTTGATTCACCGATTTCAAGATTCCAGGGTAAAGGTGATAACCGAGTAAAGAAACTGAAGTTTGATGATAAAGCAGGAGTTCTCTATATCAATAAGGAACAATATTTTGAAGGCATATCACAGGATGTATGGGGCCATCAAATAGGTGGTTATCATGTTTGTGATAAATGGCTGAAAGATAGAAAAGAAAGGATACTATCCCTTGATGAGATACAAAACTATTGCAGGATTGTAACAGCAATTCAAAAGACTATAGAGACACAAAAAACGATTGATGAAATTTATGATGATTTAGAACATGAAATAATAAGTTTACAGATGTAATCTGAGATAGTCACTTTACCTCTTGGCAAAGGTAAGCAGTAATACTCCCTTATGTTTTCAAAAAATAAGTCTGTAGCGGGTCTGAAAAATAAGTATTTTTTGGTACCTGAACTGATTTGCATTGTATAGCCTTACAAAATTTGTCATTCCCTTCTTATTTTCTATCATAATATTATTAAAATTCAGGCAGTTATATGATGTCCTTCACTGGCATAGAACATGCTCATCAACGAGAAGATGGTCACAGGATATATATTATCCCATAGGTATTGATAGAGAAGAGCGTATCTCAAAACCGTTCACAGAGTTCAGAAAGACTTTTTGTGAGAAGGTTTAAGGAGGTGTTTATTATAAAAAAGTGTAAGTTTTTAATTCCCATAATTGTTTGTTTATTTTTTACTTCAGTAGCAATTTCAGGGGAAACAAAAGTATATTACGATACAGACGTTGAACAATACAAATCCGGAAAAGAAGAAGACAGTTATAGATACAATCAGGAAATACTTCGGCAAAGAGAAAAAGAAAATATAACATTAGAATTGGAACAAGAAATAAAAAGAACTTTAAAACATGAAAAAGAGAAGGCATGTGGGAAGTGTGAGATAACAAACTACACTCAGTTTGAAAGAAATTTAGGTGGCGGTACTTCTATTTACACTGGGTCTAAAGGAAGGAAATTAGTAGTGTCAGGTCTTGACATGATATATATACTATGATATATTTATTTTTGTTATAGTCAATATGGCGAGGAGTTTTTGTGGCAAGACCTTTAAGAATAGAATACGAATATGCACTTTACCACATAACCGCAAGAGGCAATGAAAGAAAGAGCATCTTTGTAGACAGAAATGACAATGAAAAATTTCTCAGCTACGTCAGCCTTATGCATAACCGTTATAAAGTAATGCTGTACAGCTATGTTCTGATGGACAATCACTATCATCTACTTGTAGAAACCCTTGAGCCAAACCTCTCCCGTATGATGAGGGATTTGAACGGCCACTATACAATATATTTCAACAAAGCTCATAAACGCTACGGTCACCTATTTCAAGGAAGATATAAAGCCATTTTAGTAGATAAAGATTGCTACCTTCTTGATCTCTCCAGATACATTCATCTCAATCCTGTAAGGGCAGGCATCTTATCCAAACCTGAAGACTACACTTACAGCAGTATGCCTTGTTACATAGGTAAAAAGACGCCACCTCAGTGGCTGAATATAAAATTTGTGTTGGAACAATTCGGCAATACATTGAAGGAACAACGGAATGCTTATAAAAGATTTGTATATGCTGGAGTCAGCGAATCAGAGAATCCGTTAAAAAATGCATATGCAAGTTCAATATTAGGCAGTGAGGAATTTATTAAAAAGATAACATCAAAATATTTAAGGGATAAAGATATATCAGAGCAAGTACCAGAATCTAAAAAACTACGCTATGGGAAAAACCTTGATGAGATAGCTATGGCTGTAATGAAATATTATGATATAGATAAAGGAGTCTTAACTAAGAGGAAGGTTAAATTCAATAAATGCAAAAAGGTATTTGTTTATCTTGCCAGGAAATATACAGATAATAAATTAGGTATGATAAGAAAATTTCTTGATAACAGCGTGACATCTGTAGCTATAAGCAAGCTTTTTAGCAGAACAGAAAAAGAAATTGCTGAACAGAAATATTTAAGGAAAGATATTAAAAAAATCGAGAAACTTCTTTTTGACAATTTAGATATATATCATATCAAGACCTGACACTCGAAGTTCTCCGTCCTGATAGCTCCATTTACAATTAGAACAGATTCCGCCATGATTTGCCTTTTTATGCGTGGCTAACGCCCGAACTGTGCGGTGGCTATTAGGCATCCGCACAAGTGAATTGTTAAGTG
>JACUUX010000033.1 GCA_014859105.1 Nitrospirota bacterium | reverse complement strand
AAAAGAAAACTTTATTGAAGAATTTTTGAAGAAATTTAATTGAATTTTCCATATTTTTCTGGTAAGATTTACCCGTTTTGTTATGGAAGACAGGGAGAAGAAATCTTTAATAGAGGCAATTCTTTTTCTCTCGGGAGAACCAGTTACAGTTTCAATATTAAAGGATATAATAGAACTACCCGAGGTTGACATTATAAGTCTTTTAGAAGAACTGATTGCTGAGTATAAAGAACGTAATACAGGAATAATGATTGTTGAGGTTGCCCATGGCTACCAGATGGTCACAAATCCTGCATATTCTGAATGGATAAAGAAGTACAGCAACAAGCACATATCAAGCAGGTTATCACTGCCTGCCCTTGAGACCCTCGCCATTATTGCATATAAACAGCCTATAATCAGGGCAGAAATCGAGCAGATCAGAGGTGTCAACTCTGACAGCGCTATCAGGACACTTTACGAAAAAAGGCTCATCAAGATAATGGGGCGTAAAGAGTCTCCTGGCAGGCCTTTTCTTTACGGGACAACAAGGGAATTTTTGCAATATTTCGGATTAAAAGACCTATCAGAGTTGCCAACACTTAAAGACCTCATACGGGAAGAAGCAGCTTGATTTTTGGAGGTGAATTATGAAACGTATTTATTTTTTTATTGTCAGCTTTATATTTCTAATAATCTTTTTTTCGAATAATACTTATGCCGATGTGACTTATGTAATTAAAAAAGGGGATAACCCGACCAGAATAGCAAACAAGTTCAATGTAAAGGCAGCAGATATTATAAAGCTGAATAATTTAAACGCACATAATCTCAGACCGGGTACCAAAATAAAAATCCCTTCAAGTAATAAAATTGATTCCCGGAATCAAACACTAACAGAAAATCAGGGCAACTCGAACACAGCAGAACAAGGGGATGATTTTTCATTTCATATTATAAAAAAGGGCGATACCTTATCATCTTTATCAATGAAATATTCAATATCAATAAATGAACTTAAGGAATTAAATAACCTTAAATCTTCAAAAATCAAAATCGGACAAAGGATTATTGTAAATAAGACAAACCCAAAAACTTATACAGTCCAGAAAGGTGATAGTATTTATAAGATCGCCGGAAGATTTAATACAGGAATAGATGAATTGAGAGAGATAAACGGCCTTGAAACAGATTTATTGAAACCAGGGCAGAAGATTTTGCTGGAGCCTCTTTTAGAACAGGAAAAAAATAAAGTTGCACTTCAAAATGAGAAAATAGAGGAAGAGATCAAAAAAGTAGCTGGACATGAAAAGGATGAAGAATTAGGTTTTGACGAAAAACTTATTATCCTTGCGAAAAAACTGCTTAATATACCATACCGTTTTGGAGGAAACAGTCTTCTCGGTATTGATTGTTCGGCTTTTGTTCAGAAGGTATACGGTTTTGTTGGAATAAATCTCCCCCGTTCCGCGAGAGAACAGTTCCATGAAGGGAACCCGGTCGACAAGGAGGAGCTTTCCATCGGAGACCTTGTTTTTTTCAGGACATATGCGACCTTCCCTTCACATGTGGGCATATATCTCGGTAACAACCTGTTTATACATGCTTCTTCAAAAAAGAAAAAAGTAACCATAGACAGTCTTGAAACACCTTATTTCTTCAAAAGATTTATAGGAGCAAAAAGAGTTCTTGATATAGAGGATAAAATCGAACTGCCAGGGGAAGGATAGCTAATCTTCATACATTATCTTTCCAATATCTGATATATCATAACCTCCAAGCCCTAATACCATTCTCTTGAACTCTTCGTCTTCTCTTATAATTCCTATAAGATTCTGTATCATGTCAGTCTTAAAAAATTCATAAGGAATTGCAAGATCATATCTCTCCTTTGCAACAGGAATAAAATCAAGATCCAGTGCCCTTGCAGCAGCAAGAATTCCGAGTCCTGTATCAGCAACACCTGTAAGTACAGCAGAGGCAACAGCCATGTGTGTATATTCTTCCCTTTCGTACCCCTTGACATCTTTTTCTAATATGCCAAGCTCTCTCAGACATTTGTCTGTAAGAAGCCTCGTCCCTGCACCTGCCTGCCTGTTCACAAAGACCACATCTTGTCTCGTTAAATCTTCAAATCCTTTTATTTTTTTGGGGTTTCCTTTCAGAACAAGAAGACCCTGCTGTCTATAAACAAGATTTATCAGTAAAACTTTTTTATCAGAAAGAAGCCTTTTAATGAACGGCACATTGTATTCTCCGGTTTCCTCATCAAGCAGGTGAGTCCCTGTTATGTGTGCCTCGTTCCTCTTCAATGCTATCAAGCCACCCATTGACCCGACATGAGCAGATGACAGTGAATATTTTGGATACCTTTTCTTCAATATATTCGCAAGTAAATCAAGTGCATTATCATGACTCCCTATACATACTATTGTATTTTCAATATCATCTTTGGACCTTATCAATTCCACATCTGCCTCTGTACCTGCACCGATTCCCTCAGACATTGCAGGGATTCGAACAAATCCATCTGCACGTACAAGGGACATTATTATACCTGCACCGCGGCTGATCGGTGTTGCTATAAAATTATCCCCTACTTTTCCGACCTTTACTCTCAGGAATTCCTCCTGCCCGAGTGTGGATGCAATCTGCCTTGAAACCTTTGCTTTCAGCATTTCGGGCTCTCTCACATCAAGTCCCTGCCATTTGTAAATAAGCGGGCGTGCAAATAAATTAAATGTTATAAAAGCAGAAACAGGATAACCGGGTATGCCTAAAACCGGTTTGCCTTTGACCAATCCGAGGATGACAGGCTTACCGGGCTTTATGCTTACGCCATGTAATATGATTTCCCCGAGTTCTTTTAAAGCTTTCGCGGAGAAATCCTCGGAACCGGCAGAGGCTCCGGCATTGACAACGATCAAATCACATTTACCATGTACATCGAGTATGGCGGTTTTTAACTCTTTAAGGTTGTCAGGTATAATTCTGTATCTGATATACTCGCCTCCCCATTCAGATACAATATTCCCAAGGATTCTCGAATTATATTCAATGATGTCGCCTTTCTTTAATTCTGTACCAGGTTCGACAATCTCTGTGCCGGTCGGTATAATGGCAACCTTCGGTTTTCTTCTTACCTTTATTTCTGTATGTCCACTTGCAAGCATTGCACCGGTATCAACAGGCCTTATCCTCTGATTTTCTGGAATTATTAGCTCGGTTGCGACAATGTCTTCACCTATCACCCTCACATTCTGCCACGGTGTTGCAGGCGATATGATCTCTATATATTCCTCTGACGAGTTAGCGGATAGGTCATTGGTCAATGGACATTTGACTATATTTATATCCTCTATCATTATTACCGCATTAAACACGTCAGGCATAGGGTCGCCCGTATCAACATAAACAGCCTGTTCCCCGATTTTTAACCTCTTTGGAGATCTCTCTGACGCACCGAATGTATCAACAAATCTCACAGCATAGCCATCCATTGCTGAAGAGTGGTAAAAAGGAGAGGATATTTTTGCTATGATAGCCTCTGCAGTAACTCTCCGGAGAGAATCTATGATTTTAATCGTTTCAGAAGGAAGCGGCCTTAATAAACCTTCAGAATTAAGTCTTTCTGTCCACTCAGACAGTGCTTCTCTTAAAGGTGTGCTTTCAAGATATATATCCCTGAGCATTACTGTTGTTTACCGAGAAGATTTTTAATCATGGACTTTAATTCATTGAGGTCTGATGATTTGACCATATAAGCCTCTGATGCCCACACAGCAAAATCATCCCTGTAATCATAAGCAGTTGACATAATAATAGGTACTTTTGGTCTCTTTTCCTTCATTTGCCTCAGAAGGCGTATGCCATCTATATCTGGCAGAAGGATATCAAGTGTCACAATGTCTGGCATCTCGCTGTCAAATAATTCCAGTGCCTCCTGACCATTTGAAGCTGCAACAACTTCATAGCCCTCCTCCTCAAATTCTTCCTTGTAAAGCCTCTGAATATGCTGGTCATCATCGACCACGAGTATCTTCATCTCAAATTCCCCTCCCTTCTGACTTTTTTTTAATTTTCTGATTGCTTTAATGGTAAATACACCCTTAACGTAGTTCCCTTACCTACTTTACTTTCAGCATCTATTGTTCCACCGTGTTCTTCAATGATCCGGTGTGTTATGGTAAGGCCGAGTCCCGTGCCTGCCTTTTTTGTTGTGAAGAACGGATCAAAAATAAACGGCAGGTCTTCATCAGTTATTCCTGAACCTGTATCATTGATCTCAATAACACAGGTATCTTTTTGAACATATTTCTTGATAAATATTGTCCCGTTGCTGTTTACAGCCTGAACAGCATTCGACAGTACATTTAATAAAGCCTCTTTAATTCTGTTCGGATCTATATATAATTCGACAGGTTCTCCCTGTTCAATGACAACATTAATTCCTTTTTCTTCAATCTCAGACCTCATTAAAGATACACCCTCATCTATAAGTTCATTGGAATTCACAATCTCTTTTTTAATCCTTGTCTCTTTAACAAAACTGAGGATTTCATTGAGTATGACCTCAAGCCTCTCGACTTCCCTTGCAATTATATCTGCATATTCCTTCATGTCGCTATCCAGTTTCTTCTGCAGTCTCCTTGCAAAACCACCAAGTGAGACAAGAGGATTTCTTATTTCATGAGCTACTTTTGCTGCAACTTCTCCGAGGGCTGCCATCCTTTCTGTTTTTATAAGTCTTTCTCTTAATGTTTTTAACTCAGTTACATCACTTACTACATTCACTGCACCTATGAATTCACCTGCAATATCAAATATTGGAGAACTTGATGTTATAAATGTGCCTCCAAGAAATGGATCCTCAACCTCTTGAACTAATGACATTTTTGTCTCAACAGTTTTTTGATGAGGACAATTATGCCATGGCTCTTCCGTCCCGTGAATCACTTCGAAACACTTTTTACCTATAATCTCTTCAGCAGGTTTACCCAGTCTTCTGCAAACAGCTTTGTTGATATTCTTTATAACATAATCTTTATTAACGAAATAAACCATATCTGAAATAGATTCGAATATATTTTCGAGTTCCTGTTCTGTAAGTTTTACCTGCTCGAAAAGCCTCGCGTTTTCAACAGCCGCTGCAATATGGTTTGAAAATGCTTTTATAAACTGTATGTCTTCCTCAACAATAGGCTTTCTGTTGAAATAATTGTCCACCCAGAGAACACCTATTACCTTGCCTCTCGATATTAAAGGAACAACAGCATAAGAGCGCGTACCAAGCTGCTGTGTGAGTATCGGATCAGACAGTGGCTCTTCGTTTACATTGACAACATTGAAACTTGCTTTCTCCTTGACTGTTTTCGTCAGTATAGTGTTCTCCGATAAAGGTATTTCCAGGCTGCTGCAGATTTTATCAAAAAAGGAGTCCTTTCTTGACAAACCTGTTTCAATCTCACGCATGACGTCAAATAGGGTTTTCTTTTCCAGCGATAACCTTTCCCATATCTGACCTGCCTCCATCGGACTTGTTGGTCCAACACCCATTCCCCCTTTTAACACATCCCTTTTTTCATCAACAAGGAACAGGATTGCACGGTTAAATCCAAGGCCGTCACCCATAGTAACAGCAGTAAGAACCGTTCTTAATAATATATCGAGTTCAAGGGTTCCTCTCATTGCTGAGCTGATAAAGAAAAGCCTTGAAAGTTCCTGATTCCTCCTTACCAGTTCATTTTCGACGTCTTTTAGCTTGGAAATATCTCTTGATATACCGCTGATCCCTATAACTTCTCCAGCTACGTTTTTAATCGGGGAAATGGTGACACTTACGGTTATGATAGTGCCATCTTTTCTTTTCCGGAATGTTTCTATTCTTTTAATTACTTCTCCATTCCTTATCCTTCTGTTGTATTCCCATTCAGGGTCAATAAGAAAGTCCGGAACGAAAGGCATAAATTTCCCGATGACTTCCTCTTTTGAAAATCCATAAATCTCCTCTGCTCCTTTATTCCATGATGTTATGATGCCGTCGAGATCAGAAGTAACAATTGCATCTGCAGAATGCTCTATAATTCCCCCAATATATTCATTTGTTTGAGTGACCTCATTATAAAGCCCGCAAATTTCGTCGTGGCAGATCGTCCTTTCTGTTATATCCCTGATGAATATTACGCATTCGACAACATCGCCCTTTTCATTCTTTATCGGATACACTGAAAGCTCCGAATAATATATACTGTCATCCATTTGTATCTTTTGAGTAACGGTATTAACATTTTCTGTTGCAAAAGTGACTTCCGCAGCACCATGCGGGTTTAAAGAGTTATTATTTTGAAATACTTCCCTGCAATCTTTTCCTATTATGTCAGAAGCCGGTTTTCCTGCCCACTTTTGTATAGAATTATTAGCAGCAAGAATCTTATAGTTTTTATCGAGTATTAAGAGCCCGTCTTTGATATTTTCAAAAATTATCTCTGTTAATTTTTCTTTGCGCGCTATGTCCATGGCATAAGTTTATTTTTATTTATTTTTTTATTCTTTATGGCAAGTTTATAAATTTCCACGTATTTCTCTGCTGATTTTTTCCATGAAAAGTCCTTTTTCATTCCATTTATTATAATTTTTTTCATTTTTTGCATGTCTGTATATACACAAAATGCCCTTTTTAAGGCATCCATCATAGCTGAAGGTGTGTAGTCAGAAAAAAGGAAACCCGTACCTTTCAGTAAAAGCGGGTTATAATCCTGTATAGTGTCAGCAGGTCCCCCCGTTTTTCTTGCTACCGGAATAGTAGCATATCTCAACGATATAAGCTGTCCCAGTCCGCATGGTTCATACCTTGACGGCATTAAGAATAAGTCTGAACCTGCATAAATTCTGTGGGCAAGTTGCTCGTCAAAACCAATTGTGACCGATACCAGCCTTTTATATTTTTTTGCTATTTCAAGAAAATTCCTGTGAAATACCTCTTCTCCTTTTCCCAAAATAACAAGCCTTACCCCGAAAGACATCAGTTCATCAATAGAGTCTGTAACAAGATCTAATCCTTTTTGTTCTGCCAATCTTCCCACTATACCTATAAGCGGTATATGTAAAGCGTCTTCTTTTTTCGAGGTTTTAAAAAGTGATTTAAGAAGTTCAATCTTACATATAGTTTTGCCGGTAAGATCATTTTTGTTATAATTGGCAGGTATAAACTTATCTTGTAACGGATCCCATTCCTGATAATCTATCCCATTTATTATACCATAAAGATCATCAATTCTTGTTTTCAGGACGCCTTCAAGGCCGGAACCGAACTCTTTGGTAAGAATCTCCCTCGAATAAGTATAGCTGACTGTATTAAGGACATCTGCAGATATAATGCCTGCCTTCAGAAAATTTATCTTCCCGTAAAATTCAATCCCTTCGGGGTTAAACAGCTCCCATCCAAGGTTTGTAAAAAGTATTTCTGATACAGGGAAAATGCCCTGATATCCGAGGTTATGGATTGTAAGCAGGGTAGCAGTATTTTTAAAAAATTTGTCAGTTTTATACAGCGTTTTTAGATAAAGAGGCACAAGTCCTGTCTGCCAGTCATTACAGTGTATTATATCGGGGTTGAAGTTAAGTGCCCTGCAGGTTTCTAATATCCCTCTCGAAAAGAACACAAATCTTGATGCATTATCAGTATAGTCTCCCTCCGGTGTGCCATAAAGTTCTTCTCTGTCGAAAAATTCATCACATTCTATAAAATAATTTGCATATTCATCTGTAAATATACTCCCTTTTATTTTTCTGCCCCCTACCGGGACATTAATTCGTATTTCCGTATCTTTCAACCGGAACCGGCCATCCTTGATCTTTTTATAAAGAGGCATGACAAGATGTGCATCCATTCCCATTTTCCTGTATTCTCTGCACATGACACCTGTCACATCTGCGAGACCGCCGGTTTTTGCATAAGGTACAGCTTCAGAAGTTGCGATTAATATTCTCATTTAAAATCCACCCGCCAATTTACAAATTCCGAACTCAGAGTTTGATTTTTGGATTTTGGATATTGGTTATTTATCATTATATCTTTGCCTCTCGCATAAACTTTGCTGATTCCTCGGGAGGAGTTGGATTAATATAAAAACCCGAACCCCACTCAAAACCTGCGATCTTTGTAAGTTTAGGCATAAGTTCTATATGCCAGTGGTAGTAATCATTTATTTCATCATAAAATGGAGATGTGTGTATTACAAAATTATACGGCGGGATATCAAGTATTTTGTCCATTTGCTTTAAGATTACCTGAAGTATTTCTGCAAGTTGTGAAAAATTGTTATCAGGCGGACTGAAATTCGATGCATGCTTTTTTGGCAATATCCATGTCTCAAAAGGAGCCCGCGGTGCAAATGGAGCAATAGCAACATATCTCGAATTCTCATATATGACCCGTTTCCTGGTCTCAATTTCCTGATTAATGACATCACAAAAAATACATCTCTCTTTTAAATCATAATAGCTCCTGGAGGAATCTGTCTCCTCTTTTACCAGTTTGGGAATAATCGGCAGTGCAATTAACTGGGTATGAGAATGCTCCAGAGAAGCACCTGCAGCATCTCCTTCATTTTTGAATATTAACACATACTTGAAACGCCGGTCCTTCCTTAAATCAGTCAACCTCAAATAATAAGCCCACAGTACGTCCTCAACCGCTTTTAATGACATCGTTGAAAGTGACAGCATATGGTCCGGTGTCTCAACAATGACCTCATGGGCTCCTATACCACTCATCTTATCAAATATGCCTTCTCCTGTCTTGCTAAGATCCCCGTATATCTGGAGAGCGGGAAATTTATTCGGCATTACCCTTAATGTCCACCCTGGTGAATTAGGTTTTGTGTCAGAAGGCCTGAAGGTTATTATTTCCTCTGGGGTTGTATATTCATTCCCCGGACAGAACGGGCAAAAACCGCCCTTCTTCCTCTGAGAAGGAGAAACAAAATCTGTCGGTCTTTTTCCTCTCTCAACAGATATGATAACCCACCGACCAGATATCGGATCTTTTCTGAGTTCAGACATATTTACTCCACCATTTTTCCTTACGCTCTGTGCTAATTTTGGTAATATTATATCACAATAAGATATAATCACTCATGAAACCCTCTTTTATTCACAGTCTTGTAAACGACCGGTATGAAGACCCTTCTCTCTTTGTCAGAATATTAAGGGAAAAAAGGGCTTTCCTTTTTGACATAGGAAAAATAGACAGGCTTAACCCCGGCGATTTACAGAAGATAACAGATGTGTTTGTAACACATACACATATAGACCATTTCATAGGATTTGATACACTCCTCAGGGCGCTTTTAAGAAGGGAGATACCGTTGAGGGTGTTTGGCCCTTCAAACATAACTGATTGTGTAGAGGGAAAGCTCAGAAGCTATACATGGAATCTTATAAAGGAATATCCCTTGAAAATTGAAGTATTTGCAATCGACAGGGACAGAATGATTTTATCAAGTTTCCATGCTGAAAACTGTTTCAAGAGGATAGATAATGGCATATCTGAATTCAACGGTATCATCTTAAAAGAACCACCGTTTACAGTAAAGGCAATACAACTGGATCATCAAGTCCCCTGTCTTGCTTTCTCTATAGAGGAAGAATTCCACATTAATGTCAATAAAGCCCTGTTAAAAGAAATGGGTTTCCCGGTAGGCCCCTGGCTTTCGGATCTGAAACGGGCTATAAGAGAAGACCGGCCGGGAGACATGGAATTGATGGTATCCGGTAAAAGATACATACTTGACGAATTAAAAAAAATCGTAAATATCACAAACGGGCAGAAGATATCTTACGTAACAGATGTATCGATAAGTGATGAAAATATCAGAAAGATTATTGAATTTGTTCGCAACTCGGACACATTCTATTGTGAGGCCTATTTTATGGATAAAGACATAGATAGAGCATTGAAAAGATTCCACCTTACAGCAAAGATTACAGGAAGAATAGCAAGGGAAGCAGGAGTTAAAAATCTTCTCGTCATGCATTTTTCTCCTAAATACAGAGCCCTGAATGAAAATCCGGAGCAAGAAGCGATGGAGGAGTTCAGACAATCAACCTTTTTAAAACAAGGACGGCATTCAGCCCACCAAACCCAAATGAATTAGATATAGCGAATTCTGTATCTGCCTTACGAATTTCAGTCACATAATCAAGGTCGCACTCGGGGTCTCTTTCCTTTAGATTTATTGTTGGAATAATATAACCTTCATTCATACTCAAAAATGTGAAAGCTGCCTCGAGAGCACCTGATGCAGCGAGCATGTGACCTGTTATAGATTTAACCGAACTTATGGGTATGTTATAAGCCTGCTTGCCTAAACAGAGCTTTATTGCTTCAGTCTCTGTTTTGTCGCCAAGAGGCGTTGAGGTGCCGTGGGCATTAATAAAATCAATATCCCCGGGCTCCAACCCTGCCTCATCTAACGCATTTTTTATTGCCCTTGCTTCTCCTTCACTGGATGGTATAGTCTGATGAAATGAGTCTGTAGTATTACCATATCCTATAATCTCACCGTAAATTCTCGCACCTCTATTCACAGCTAATTTATATTCTTCGAGAACAAAAATACACGCCCCTTCTGAAAGAATAAACCCATCCCTTTTCCTGTCGAAAGGCCTGCTTGCAGAAGAATCTTTTACTTTAGATAAAGCACCTGCTACTCCATATCCTTCAAGACATACCATACATAAAGGAGCCTCGCTCCCCCCGCACAGTACAGGGAACCTGAAGCCTGATTTTATCAATCTGTAACCCTCTCCTATTGCATTAGATCCTGATGCACATGCGTTGGAAATACCAAGACAGTAACCTTTTATTCCAAGTTTTTGAGCAACGTAAGAGGAAGCCATGCTGATTGTTGTTGAAGGCATGAGATAGGCAGACAATCGTGAGGCGTGATGCGTAAGGCGTGCTAAGTATAATTTTTGAAGCTCTTTTTCTATTGTGCTGATTCCACCACGGCTCGACCCAATAATAACTCCACCTGAAGTCAAATAGTCAGCAGTCTGCAGTTGACATTCGTATGTCGAAAGATTCACCGAATTCTTTTTAACCATTGACTGGTGCCCGATGACTGATGAGTACCGTATTAATCCTGCATCCTCCATTGCCATAATTGCCGCAGCAACAGCATAGTGCACAAACGGGTCAAGTCGAATTATTTCCTTTTGAGAGAGGTATTTACCCGCCTCAAAACCCTTTAACTCACCCCCCATCTGCCACTTCAGATGAGAAGAATCAAACCGTTTTATAGTCGTTATGCCCGATAAACCTGATCTTGCGGAATTCCAGGACTCATATAATGAATTGCCGCATGGACTGACAGAACCTATTCCTGTTACAACAACTCGACTCATCTTTTTATAATAACATAGCTCATTACAACCTGATTTTCTGATTTATTGCCCTAATATTTACCATATGTTATTATTTCTGTGATACCTGTTTAGGGGGAGGTATTTTGGTAGGAGAAATACTCAGAAAGAAGCGTGAAGACCAAGGTGTGAACCTCAGGGAAATCGCCGAAACCCTAAAAATTGGATATGACTACCTTAAGGCGATTGAAGAAGAAGATTTTAAAAAAATTCCTGCGGAGGTTTACACAAGAGGATATATTCTTGAATATGCTAAAATCCTTAATATTGATCCGGATGTTATTATAAAAGCTTATGAACAACAGGTCTCTCCTCCTCAAACCGCACAGAGTAATAAAAAGGAAATAGAAAATCTTCGTAAAAAAAGAGCAAAAATCAAGTATTTATTAATTCCATCCTTTCTTATACTATTAATGATTATCACAGTATTTGCCCTTTTTCAATCCCCTCATAAAAAATCAATGCCTCCTGTCGCGTCCATAGACGAAAAAATTGTAAATAATCTTCCATTTCCATCCTCAAGTGAAGAAGATATAGGGGATACCTCATATAAAAGCTCCCCCCTTGAAGAAAACTTTGAGCATATTCTTGAGATTCTCGCAACAGATACTACATGGATTTTAGCAACTATGGACAAAAAGGATTCCAGAGAGGTTCTAATGAAGCAAGGAGAGTCAGTAAAATGGCACGCAAAAAATTGTTTTGCTTTAAAAATTGGAAATGCAGGAGGTGTAAAGTTGTTTTTTAATGGGAAAGAAATTCAAAAACTTGGTGAAAAAGGGCAGGTCATCACTATAGAAATACCTGATGCCAATTCGGATATATAGAAAAAATGCATCCTGATGATCAAGAATTTGTAAAGAAAGTGGAAGGTCTTTATAAAAAACTTAATTATTCAGATTATTATAGCATTTTAGGCATCGAGAAATGGGCAACTTTGGATAAAATCAAGAAAGCCTATTACACAGCTGCAAAGGAATTTCATCCTGATAGACATCTGTCTCTACCTTCTGAGACATTAAAGAACAAATTGAATGCAATATTCTCATATTTGACAGAAGGTTATAAAATCCTGTCTGATTCTAAGATGAGAATGAGTTACGATCACAATTTATCAAATAAACCAGCAAAAAAAAGTTAAAATGAATAATATAGAACTGGCAAAAAAGGGATTACAGAAGGTTAGAAATCTGGCCTAACTTTTATATGGGAATATTATGATAAAAAACACTCTCAGCATATTAAACGGTATCGGCGAGAAACTCGAAAAAAAGCTCTGGGGAAGCGGAATAATTTCATGGAATGATTTTATCGATTCTCCCGATCTTAAATTTATAAGTCCGTGCAAGAAAAGAATGTTTGATGATTTCCTTATTTCTGCCCTGCAGGAGCTGGACAGATCAAATTCAGTATATTTCTCGACCAACTTAAAAAGAAGAGAGCACTGGAGGCTCTATAACACATTTAAGCCAGAGGCAGTCTGTTTAGACATAGAAACCAATGGTCTGATGCCAGATAACGGCGGCTATGTGACACTTATAGGTATCTATGACGGCTTCGACTACAGGTGCCTTGTGCACGGAGCTAACCTCACTCCTGAAAATCTTAATAGTGAGATTTCCGGATACAAATATCTGATAACCTTTTACGGTGCCATATTTGATATTCCTTTCCTAAAAAGGTCGATGCCTGAAATAAAATTTGACATTCCTCATTTTGACATCTGCTTCGGTTCGAAAAGGCTCGGGTTTAAAGGAGGACTTAAAAAACTTGAGGCAGAGTTAGGAATAAAAAGGCATGAAGCGGTTTCAGGCATGGATGGCTATGATGCTGTAAAGCTCTGGGAGCATGCAAAAAGAGGGAGCAAAGAGGCTCTGGAACTCCTGAAAATTTATAACATGGAAGATACCGTCAATCTTTTCAAGATAGCTGAAATTATTTACAATGGATTGAGATTACAAACAGGCATAGATGAATATTTACAGTGCAAAAATCACTAACAGGGGACTTCCAGACAAAATCGCTTTTGCACAACATCTTCAAAATATAATTGGTCAATCCCTGCTGCAGAACGAGGATTTCAGGAATTTGTTAATCGAACTCGACCGGAAAATCGAGGCCACACAGAAAGAAATGAGTAAAACAGGAATAGTTAAAGAATGCTATGATTGTGCTATTAATGGTGAAGGGACCTGCTGTGGTGAAAGAATAGGTCATAAGTGCGATAGCATCCTTTTGTTCATAAACCTTCTTCTTGGTAAAACCCTTCCGCAACAGGCAGAAAAGCCTCATTTATGCTTTTTTCTGACAAAACATGGATGCATACTAAGGGCAAGGCCTGTTATCTGTGTCAATTATATATGTAAAAGACTTAGTAGTAATATCCCCCATGCAAAACTGGTACAGTTGCAGGAGATCGCCGGAGAAGAACTCTATACACTTTTCATTATTGAGGAATATATAAAGAAAAAGATCCTATCAAAATGACAGTATAATAGCATTAACATTTTGCAACATTGATATATCTTCAAGTATTTTTCGCATATCAGCATTAAATTTTTAAATTTTTTGGTACAATGATGTGCCCAAATAATCAGGAGGCTTTGGATGACCCGGCGGCTTCGGTGGCTGCTTCCTTTTTGATTTAATAATATTTCCTCCTTTGATTAACCCGAAAATGCAATTAGGATAATGCATATTTGTGAATCCCGATAATTCGAGATCATATCTTAATGTACCTTTATAAGGATAAATCTAAAATTATTCGACCTTAAATGTAATAGATTTTATAGTGTTTCCTGCTGCATCTTTTATATCTACTTTCCAGTTACCTATTTCCCCGTATAAATTCTTATATGCGAATATTCTCCATCTTGGACCTTCCATAAGTGGCAGATTAAATGTGTGCATCTCTTTTCCCTCGTGATACCAGACAAAGGTAGCTTCTGTATTCTCTGCTATATCGGTGGCTTCGATAAAACAATATACCTTCTCTGTTGATGCAGGAAATGTCTCTGCAACGCCTATAGGCTCTCGCTCTTCAATGCCTTCTGCTATCACTATCCTTGAAATATTGAATGCAGGCATGATTTGTATTTCACTTTGTTCTTCACCAAGAACTGATGACGGTACAAAAAATAAGACGAATAATGGAAAAGCTAATAAAATAAATCCATATTTTGATTTCATAGTCAATACCCCCCTTAATATTTTTGGAAATCTATCACAACTATAAATCCATTGTCAAATGAATGTATAAATCCCAAAGATGCCGATAGGAATGAAAAAACACATAATTTCAATGAGATGCCGAAAAATTTCAGAATGCTACAATGCTTCACCGTGTTCAGTGCGTCTTTCTCTTCAGCCAATTCATAAAATCCCTGATAACCGGCAGAAGGGCGAAGAGTGCAAGCAGAGATAAGGCAATCAATAATTCAAAAGAATATAGCTCTTCTAAATTATTTATCTCTGCAAGCTGTTGACCGGCAAAAGTATACACGATGGACCCGGGGAGCATCCCGAGTGACGTGGTCATTATAAACTTCTTTAAAGAGATTTTAGTGAGGCCAGCGAGATAATTTGTGAGGAAGAAAGGAACTATGGGAGTAATCCTTATTACAAATAAATAATTATGTCCGTGCCTTTCTATTTCTTTATTGAACTTTTTCAATTGTTCTGAATATTTATGTTGTATTTGGTTACCAATCAAATACCGCGATAACAGGAATGAAAAAGTTGCTCCACTTACTGATCCTATATTCACATAAATTGTTCCCATTACAACTCCGAAAAGGAAACCTCCTGCAACAGTTGACACTATGGCACCTGGTATAAAAAAAGCTGTCAAAATATAAAAAACTATAAAAACCAGAACAGATATATAATAGTGCTTGTCTACAAAATGTTTTAACATTTCTCTGTTTTCTTTCAATTTGTCAAAAGTAATATATTCATGTGCTCCGGAAAACCACATTGCAAGAAGTATTAATAAGAAAAGTAAAAAAATTATTAACCGTTTTCTATATTTCATTTTTAATCATATTTATATATAAAAGAAAATAAATTGACACAAATACCATACAGCCATAGTATAAAAATAAAACCAAAATGCATTTAAGATAAAGTTGATTAAAAATTTATAATTTATAGCGGAAGATGGCATTAAAAATCAAAGCCATGACATATAATGTTCATAGCTGTATCGGCAGGAATGGTAAAGCTTCAATATCGAGGATAGCAGAAGTTATCGCAACATATAATCCTGATCTAATTGCTTTGCAGGAACTTGATATTGGATTATCACGCTCCGGTATAATGGATCAGACACTTATTATAGCAGAATATCTCAAAATGAATTATCATTTTCATCCTTCCATAAAGATTGAAAAAGGCCAATATGGAAATGCTGTCTTAAGCAAATATCCCTTATGTTTAATCAAGACAGGTCAACTTCCGACTTTACCTGATAAAAAGAAGATAGAAAAGAGAGGAGCTATCTGGACAGAAATTGAAATAGCCGATTATAAAATACAGTTTATTAATACGCATCTCGGTCTGAACAGAAAAGAACGTCTCGCTCAAATCGATACTCTTCTCGGTCGGGAATGGCTAAAACATCCCTCTTGCCATCCACCAATCATATTTTGCGGGGACCTCAATGCATTACCCGGCTCACCTGTGTATAAGAAAATACAAGAAATTCTTTCAGATACGCAACGGAGTGTTATTATCAAACGTCCTAAAAAAACATGGCCAAGCCGTTTTCCCTTCAGACGTATTGATTATATTTTTGTTTCCAGAGATATCATCGTGAATAAAGTTTTTGTCCCGCGTACATCACAGGTACGCAATGCCTCCGATCATTTACCGCTTATTGTTGAACTTTATATTAATTTTGACAGGGATAGTCTTGAAGCAAATACTTAACCCCGGACATAATTGCATGGGTATATATGAGGTTCACAAAACAGGGCTGCTTATAGATGCCCGTGATTATTACAAAGCTTTTTATCATACAGCAATACAGGCGAAACATTATATATTCCTTGCAGGATGGCAATTTGACAGCGAAGTGAAGTTATTAAGGGGGGAAGATGCTTCCGGAGTGGATGAAGACATAAGGCTTCTTCCTTTTCTCAACAATCTGTGCAAACGTAATCCCGAACTCGAAGTTTATATCCTTGCGTGGGATTTTAGCGTTCTTTTTGCACTCGACAGGGAATGGTTTCAGGAATGGATATTCAACTGGACATCTAATAAATGTATTCATTTCAGGTTTGATGATAGGCACGCAGTCGGAGCAAGTCATCACCAGAAATTTGTTGTGATTGATGGAAAAATCGCTTTCATTGGGGGTCTCGATATCTGTTCGAACCGCTGGGATGACCGTCGCCATCTGCCAGAAAATCCCGAAAGAATAAATCCCGATGACAAACCCTATGAACCATATCATGACGTCCAGTCCTGCAATGTTGGTTCTGTTGCATTGGCAATGGCGGAATTTTTCAAGCTCCGCTGGAAAAATTCCGGCGGCGGTGAACTCCATCTGCCAGACTTATCAGGGGAAGATGATTTTGAAATACAATCAGGTCTGCCTATTGATGCTTCACGAGTTGCCATCAGCCGGACACAGGGAAAAACCCTTATTCCTCTTCAGAAATCAATTCTTGAAATAAAAAACCTATATCTCGATGCTATTAATGCGGCAGAGAATCTTATATACATTGAGAATCAGTATTTCACCTCTCAGGCGGTTTACGGTGCCTTAATGCAAAGAATGAATTCAAAAGATAAGCCAAAACTTCAGATTGTCATTGTTCTTCCAAGAAAACCCCATGCGCTAATTGAAGAAATATCCATGGGAGCAGCGCAGACAAAGATGCTCTTTTCACTTCAAGAAATGGCATCCCGAAATGGGCATTCCGTTGGCATCTATTACACTGTTACATCTGACAGCAATATAGCGACATATATTCATGCAAAGCTCATGATCGTTGACGACCGGTTTATGACTGTTGGCTCAGCAAATACAACAAATCGGAGCATGGGATTAGATACAGAACTGAATGTTTCATGGGAAGAATTTCAATCACAGGAAAGCGGTCCTATCCGTTCAATCCGGGAAGCACGAATAAATTTGCTTCTGGAGCATACCGGACTGGATGATCAGGAAAAGTTAGGAGACATTCAAGGACTTGTCGATTTTCTTAATGATACAGCGGAGAAAGGAGTCTTTCGCTTGCGCCATCACACTATGGAGACGATCTTCGGAAATGCGGAACAGCTGAAAAAACTCGGACTCGAAAAGCTTTCAATAGACCCAGAAAAGCCGATCATAGAAGAAAACGTTTTCGAACTCTTATCCAAAAATTCAACAGGTCTCTTCTCGAAGGGAATCACGTGGTTGAATAAATTGCTTATGAGTAAATCTGTAAAAAACAATTCAAAAGCATGGGATTATAAGGTTCCGGAAACAGGTAAGCACCGGCACAGAACTTTTTTCGTCCGTTTCAAGTATATAGGATATGGATTGCTCATCTTGTTCATCGCTATTGCCATAATCCTGTTATTCCTGTTCGTCAAAAAATAGTAATTCTGCAAACTCTGCGATTGCTGCTGACGCTGTTTAATTGAAATAAAAAAGTCTAATTTTTATATTACTTTAATTCTTCTTATCTCTTATAAAGCCCGATAATTTCCGCTTTCTCGATTATATGCCCTTTCATCGCCTTTTCCAGATTGCTCTTCCCCGCCTTTGATTCTAAATTCAATAAAGTATCTAGGGCATAAAGCTTGAAGAAATATCTATGAGTTCCCGAAGGAGGACAAGGACCGCCATATTCATGCTTTCTGAAATCGTTTATCCCCTGCTCCGCTCCTTTTGGAACCGAGTTCTCTTTTATCTCACTGACATAATAGTCAATATTCCAAACAACCCAGTGGACCCATGTGCGGGCTGGAGCATCAGGATCATCTACGATCAACACCATTGATTTTGTATTAGCTGGGATATTATTGATCTGCAGAGGCGGATTGATATCTGCCCCGTCACAGGTATATTTTCTTGGGATATATTCTTTGTGTTTAAATGCCGGGCTAGTCAATTGTAATCCATCCATTTTTACCTCCCCTTCACTTGTTGATTTTAAAATACAAAAGAATCCAAAAATACAAATTGAGAAAAGTATAAAATTTCGGCTCATTCTTAATTCCCCCCTTAGTAGCACTCACTTAATGTATACTTCGATAAAAATTCATTGTCAAGTGAATGTATATATTTTAATCATAGAATTTACTGCTCATTTGATATCAATCTTATAGAACAAATCTATTCCTGTCTCGACTCCGCTTTCAGTCTCTAACTCCCAGCGTTTTGATAATCTGTATCTGAGACGGAAAACATCACCCCCTGTAAAAAGAGAAATCCCGTAGCTGATATACAATCGCGGGGAAAGGTATTTCCCGACGGTCAGTGCTGACCTTGCAACATCGCCTCCGCCCGCTTCTATGTCGAGCATATCTACTCCCAGTCTCTGCTGAAGCTTGGCCTGAAGAGTTGCCGATTCACCTTTAGATAGGAGAATTCCCGCAGCACGTGACAGCAGTCCGATCTGTGCTTGATCAGCAGTGGGCGGATGCCCAAGTACAATATAGGAAAGAATGTCGGTATCAGACATAGGGGGTTCTGAATAAAGGTTGACTATAGGAGATTGAGGAGTTCCGATCACGAAGATGCCTGCCTTTACGTCATCGACCTGACGGATGGCAAGGATATCCAGCGCAGGCTTATCTATAGGGCCACCTGCAAAAACAGCCCGACCTCTTTCTATGTTGAGATCAATACCATATTTTTTGTATCTCCCCTTAACAACCTGCACCATGCCGTTTCCTTTTATGTCGTCAAGATTCTCAGCATTAATATCGACGGACCCCTTCAACTGCGCATCGAGTCCCTCCATTTTTATGAAAACTCTGCTACCGAGGACAACTCGCACATCTATAGCCGCTGTGAACGGCATTCTGCGCCCGGTTTTCTCCGGCTCATCAATAATTACAACGTCTTTGCTTGGCTTAACCACTTCCTTTTCACTTTCGTACACAAAAAGTTCAGGAACCTTTATCTCTCCCTTCACGGAGAAAAAGCGATCTTTTCCTTCAAAGGTCAAATCCGGACTTATAGCTGCCTGCAACTCGGGAAGATATAAAGCCTGAAAATTTTCGCCTCTGATACTTCCTTTATACTTTTTTATACTGAATTTTTCGATTCCTATTTCGGCACTGCCTGTTATATTGCCTTTGCCCGATTTCGCATAAAAGTTGTCTATGATAATCTCATTTCCACTGATACGTGCTTTTGCAACGACATCTTTTATTGTAATTCCGGCTGTAGGAAGGTAAGCGCCGGCATCAGAAAGTTTAACCTCTCCTCCATAACGTGGTTGTTTCCATATTCCGTTTATTTTGACATCAAGTTCGATTCTGCCATGGCTTTCCTGTATAAGTCCCGGGAAGATTGAAGTCAGAAGCCCTTTCTCTTTCATTTTTCCTTTTAAAGAAATATTGATCATACCGTCTTCCTTTACTGATACAGGAAGACGTGCAGGTATCGGTAACAGGAAGTCTCCGCGGATGTTTCCGTAATCGATCAATACAAGCTGAATATCACCGCGGAACTTATCTTCCTGCCAGATGAAAGATGATTCGCCGGTGCGAAGTTCGGCACTCAACTCTCCCTTTTCGGTAATATGACTTATAGAGCCTCCTGATATTCGTGCATTACCAGCTATATCCAGGCAGTTTTCAGGCAGCAATTTCCCCTGAATTCGAGCCGATATGATTCCATGCAGATCAATTTCTTCAGGAAGCCACAGCCGGAAAATAGCTGCATCGAACTGTGTAAGGCGAATATCTATATCCCCCTTTTCAGGTAGCCCGAACCGAACAGGACCGGGAGCTGAAATTTTTCCTTTGATTTTCCCCTGCTCTTTCATTTGTATATCGAGCAAGGCACTAAGTCCCTTCGAATTCCAGTCTATCGATAAGGCGGCTTTTCTTGCCTCCATTCTATGTTCATCCACTACAAATATCACTGATGCGTCAACCGAGGCAGAGATATACCTTATATTCCCTTTCTCCCACTCTGCTTTCATTTTTCCTGAAGTTGAACCGTAAAAAGTCATTCTATGTAACCACTGATTGCTTCTTGCGAGATTGATATTGGCCCATTCCATATCCACAAATCCATTCACGGGATGGAAATCAATCTTTGTATTGAACTTAACTTTTTCTCTTTCTCTGCCGACAATGACCAGATTGGAAACAAAAAATTTCCTGTCTGAAATATACAGGTCTGCCGGTATCTCAAGTCGCCATGACCCGATGGAATCCCGGGCCGAGAGTTGAACTATCTTTCCTTCCCATCTCTTTTCTTTGTAAGCTCCCGTAAGTTTTGCGCTGACATCATTATCGTAAATATTTGAAATCAAAATCCCGATATTATGGTCTTCAGGCGAACCTTTCGTTTCTACGTGTAATGAACCAACCCGCATCTGCCTGTATTCAAGCCCTTTTAAATCAGCCTTCAGGTCTAAGGGTTGTTTTTTCGATATGAAAAGTTCGGCATCGAAATCAATATGTTCTACTATTAAATCACCCACACCAATGTCTTGTCCCCTGACTGTACCAGACCCCCTCAACCGTTCTTTTATGCCAACCCAGCCCTTCGCTCGCAGTCTTCCACGGGATTCAGGGATTAAGCCTGAAAGATCTGTAATGTTTGCAAGAAAAGACAGGCGTTCCTGAAGTTCGCCTCTTGCAGTAATATCAAAGCCTCTGCCCTGAAGAAGGAGTCTGTCCACAATAAGATTTCCCTCCTTTATGTTCAGCTTGAGATCTCCTGTCAGTGATTTGCCGTGCAGTCTGCTTCTCAGAATCTTTGCGCTCAGTTCTCCTCCCGGAATCCCTTTTTCCGGCCATTGCATCTTTCCCGAAATATCAAAGTTGACTATTCCTTTCCATTCAGGGCTCAAGATTGCAGGATTCAGGTCTCTTGCTCTTATATCGGCTGATAAAGAATAACCTTTTGCCCAATAGCCGCTAATTTTTCCTTCAAGATTTCCATTGAGCCATGTCCCTTCTTTCACAACAAAATCGATACCTTCCCTGTTGCCCTGAAAAGCTCCAGAAAGCTTTGCAATCATCCATTTTTCACCTGAGTTGGACAATTGAATGGTTCCTGAATAATTTTCCGGATTTCCGCCAAGTGCTATCATACCATGAAGATTTGTTGAAATATGCAGCTCCGAAGCCATGTCCAGATTGTGAATCTCGATAACAGTTTTGATATCCGGTTTGTCGGGGCGGAAATCAATTTCAGCTTTTCCGGTTATCTTTCCCCTCCTGTTATATTCTGTAAGGAGCATTCTTTCGATCTTTATAGAATTTTCGGCAAGTTCGATCTCGCTCGAAAAATGCATTTTTTCTTCAAAACCTGCCGTAACGACAACATCCACCAGCCCTCTGATCTGCACGGGGTCTTTCCCGGCCGTAAGCCCTGTTTTCAAGTGGAAGTAATCCATTTCACGAACCGGGTTTGCAAGAAGCAAACCCAAGTCAAGATACAGAAGTGGTTTGTCAAATCCGGCGGACACAGTTCCTTTCACATCAAAATTGTTTGCATTAATTGAGGTATTTTTAAGAGTCAAAATCCTGTCGTACCAGACGACTTTCGAAAAAATTTTGTTGATTCTGAGGGGCTGCTGATCTCTTCGTTGAAAATAGAAATCATCCACCTGCAAGGAATCAATCCATCCATCAATACGTCCCGGAAGCCCTCCGATTTTCGGCCACAGAAAATCAGGTTTCTTTCCCGGACTGTTATCCGTCAGTTGAAGGCTGTTTATAGAAAATTCTCTTACAGCAACATTTCCTGTGATAAGATAAAGCGGCTGCCATTTTAGATAAACCCTTTCAGTGGTAAGATTACCATTACTCCATTTTATCTGCAGGCCATCGAGCTTTATATTGTCCCAGAGCCTGCCTTCAATGCTTTCAAACGAAATCTCTATATGGGTAAGCTTTGATACAGATGCAATCAACCATTCGGCCCCATTTGATGTTCTTAGTAGCCAGAAAGAAAAACCGAAGAAGAGCAGAACGAAAATAACAAAGACCGATAAGATTATATAAACTGGTTTACGTCTCACAGTTCCAGTCCCACAGTAAAGTGTATCCTGAATTTCGGATCATCAACATCTATTTGACGGGCGAGGTCGAGTCTCAGCATTCCCACTGCTGAATAATACCGGATGCCCAGACCTGCTCCCTGGAAAAGCGTTATATCAGAAAAAGAATTGAAGGCATTGCCGGCATCATAAAAAATGGCAATACCCAGATTATCGTAGACCGGACGCTCAATCTCAACACTTCCGACAAGGAGATTTTTCCCGCCGGTCAAGTCTCCTTTTTTGTCCTTTGGACCCAGAGACTGATACTTATAGCCCCGCACACTCCTGTCGCCACCCGCAAAAAAACGCAGGGATGCAGGAAGTTCACTTAGTGGTTCATCCTGTATGGAGACCGCTGTTTTTATTCCTGTAAAAAGCGACATCTGCCATGGCAGCGGATAAAGCATGTTCCCTTCCGCAAGGACCTGGAGCAGATTCATGGCCGAACCAATATATTTGCTTGTACCCCTCAGATCGATTATATACCGGAATCCCTGTTTAGGCCGGATAATGTCATCATATCTTTTTTGAGAAAACCGAACCCCGGGCAATACTGTAAAAGATGTGATATCTTGTGGGGCTATGGTTGATTCTTCATACTGAATCTTTGTATATGCTGTGCCTAATCGGCCTTTCCCAAAACTTTTTGTCCTGCTTGCCTCAAGTGACAAAAGACGGTTTTCAAAGACATCTATGTCTTCACGCTGAAGATTCAGCCTGAAGGCTGTTATATTGTCGATATCCTTTGAGCCGGGAATTATATAACCAAGCCCCAACCCCTGACGACGTTCAGAAAGGTTTATCATACTGGTAAACTCGTGACCTCTTCCAAAGACGTTCAAATCAGAATATTGTGTGGACAGCCGGGCACCGGTGTCCGTGCCATATCCGATTCCTGCTTTAAATCTTTTTGGCGGTGCAGGTTTCAGTTCTATTATGATCGGAACATGGAACTCCTCTGATTTCTCTTTCTCGGGGATTATAAGGACTGAACTGAATCTCTCGGAATTCATAAGATTGAGCTGTGTATCTGCAAGCTTGTTATGAGAAAAGACTTCACCTTTTCGGAAAGCCAGATATCTTTTGAGAAAAGTCTTCTTATATTCCGGCGCTCCCCTGAATCGTATTTCTCCAAAACGCCATCGGTGTCCTGTATCCAGCGTCAATTCAATGATCGCACTGAATTCTTTTTTTGAAATAAGTATCTTGTGAACCGCAAAATCCGCATCAATATATCCCAGTTCTTCTGCCTCAGCCTTGATAATGCCTTTTGTTTCTTCATATTTAGCATGGTTGAGAATATCTCCTTTATTGATCGGGAAATGCAGGACAAAATCTGTTAAAGCTTTTTCCTTTGAGCCCGGACCCCTGATATCTATATTGACTTCTGCAATCCTCACAGGTTGACCCGGATCAACGACAACCACAATGCTGTACATTTCCGCGGTCTTGTCGATTTTTACCTCTATATCGGGGCTATAATAACCAAAGGGTTCGAGGGCTTTTCTTGCTTTTTCATCTGCATTCTCCTTGAAATGGGCAAGCCACAACATATTCAATTTACCGTCCTTTACCATACCAGCCGGAATAGTAAGGGCACTCTTAACATTTTCTAAAAGCTCACCCTCGAGTCCATGTATGACAACCTCTGCGGTCCCTTCAGCAAAAAGATGGAAGGCACTTATAAGCAGAACAATTAGTATGCAGGCTATTCTTATAAAAAAGAGCATTCTTTAAGATCTCCCACCTTATTTAAAATCCTGTCACCCGTACGAGCGACTATAAAAATGCATAATCTTCTATTATCGTTCATAAGTGAGACCCGCACCGATTATCTTACGCTATTAATCTTCAAAGATCTTTAAAAACATTTAAGATCTTTTATTCTGTCATTGCCCGACCCCGATCGGCAATCCATTCCACCAATTGTCATGCTCCGACCTGGAGACTGTGTCGCAATTGTCACCCTCAGCCTGTCGAAGGGTGGATTATCCGGACTTCCACTGAGCTCACGCCGGAGTCTGGATAATGACAACCATTGGAACAGAGGTCGCTATGAAGAGGGCAATGAGCCGACTTTTGTATTAATCTTATGAGCCGATTTGATTAATATTCTGATCATTCTTTTTACGGCTTCATTGCGCTCATCAAACAGTTCTGCCAGTTCCGCGGAATCACGGTCGACACCAAGAGCAAGCTGGGTAAGGTTATTAGAGACTATACCCGGTCGGCCTCTTCAATGGTTCTACAGAAAGGTATCATAATGATGACATTCATAAACCACACCTCTTCACGTACACGTTTAATTACCCTGCATTCAGGGGCAAAACCGTCTCTATACCTTTCGCTGTAATAACGGGAAGCGCCCCGGACGCCGAACATCGGGTTTTCTTCATCTGGTTCGAACTGTTTGCCACCAATAAGATTTGCATATTCATTTGTCTTGAAGTCGCTTCGCGATTCTGAGATGCCGATCGCCTTCTCCCTGCTAAGCAGAAGTTTGCTCTTTTTCCCTTTCTATAAGAAGAAGAGGCGGTGGTGGCTTATTACGTACAGACATTTTTGGGACTTCCTTCTATAAATGCGCCTATATTGTCCAGGGAGGTATAAAGAATTTTTTGTACAGCTTCACGTGTATAAAAAGCACTATGGGGTGTGATAAAAACATTTCTGAGACGTAACAGGACATGGTTTGCTAAAAGTGTTTCCATATTGTGCTTCTTCTGATAAATGGAGCGCAGAAGTTCAGCTTCCTTCCGGATTACAGGTTCATCCGGAAGAACATCTAAACCTGCTGCTGCAACTTTACCTTCAGCAATGGCATGCAGCAAAGCCTGAATGTCTATCAAAGTGCCTCTGGCTGTATTGATAATAATTACACCATCCTTCATTTTTTCGAATTGCGCCATGGAAAGAAAATGATGGGTAGCTTTGTGAATCCATTTGCGATTTTAATTGCGCAGCGTCCTATATTACCAGTACCGATAACTCCTAAAGTCTTATCATACAGGCTAAACCCTTCTAACCCTTTTAATGAAAAATCTCCTTTACGTGTCCGGTCAACAGCGTCCACGATTCTGTGACTTATTGTAAGCAAAAGGCCAAAAAACATGTTCTGCAACTGTATTCTCACCATATTCAGGCACATTGCATATTGTTATATCTTTTTCTCTGCAGTATCCGATATCTATGTGATCAATACCCGCAGAACGTGTCGCTATAAGCTTTAGGTTACTTAATTTTGCAAGGACATCTGCGTTTAAATTTGAGTAGATGAAAGTTGATATGATATCAGCATCTTCATACAGACCCGCGTTATCTTCAACCAGCCGTGAATCTATGATTTCAACCTCATGCTCATTTTTCAGAAACTGACAGGGTTCACATTCCCATGGTTCTGTTTCGAAAAAAATGACCTTCATTTAAAACCCTCCTGCAAATCAGAAGCTGCCTGATTCCTTTTAAAAAAGTGCCATTACTAAGCTGTTCATTTTTTAGGATTTTAAAATGAAATTAGCTGAACAAATAGGCAACTTGTCCAAAAAGAAGGAATTTTGCCCGATCTTTACTGATTTTATCTATCATGGAACGATTAATTACCCAAATCCACGGTAAAAGATGTCATTGCGAGTGAAATGAAGCAATCGCTCTTTTCTAACAGAGATTGCGACGCACCCTTCGGGTGCTCGCAATGACAAGGTGGACAACGCTTTCAGTACCTTATCGCTGGATTGAGAAATTACTTTCATCAAGTCAATCTCCTTCTTCAGTGCTGTCCGATTTACCCATAATGAGTTTCAGGATGTATTCACCTTTATCATTTTTTCTCACAGCCAATCCGTTCGGTAATGAAAAAGTGCTTTTCTTTTCATGATTCAAGATTGTTCCTTCTTCGGGGGGATAACTTAGAAGAACACTTTTAAGAATTTCGTTTCTGGCTTCCCTCTGAGGCTTACCTGTGCTTGATTGAACAGAATTTCTTATATAAATATAATCTTTTGAATAAAGGCCGTTTTCATACTCTCTCAGCAATTTAATATCTCTTATTCTGGATAAAGCTGTTACTTTACCCATAAATTCTGAATATCTCCCGGCTGTAATCTCCGGGGTATCCAGGTTGTCTATATTTAAAGCAACAAATGTCCATAAACTATAGAAATGACTGAATCCACTTACATTTTTTGTAACAGCATAATTGTGATTTTCCATTTTTAAAATATAATCTTTAGTAAGTTCCAGTCTCTTTTTAAACTCATACTCATCGAAGTCAGGAGATGTTTCATTCGGCGAATCATATTCCGCATAGATATCATCAATTACATCCTGATCATAGCCAATAATGCCATTCTTCAACAGGACAATTAGAAGCTCTGATATACACTGAACATCTTTCATTCTCCTCATTTTTGCTTTAGTAACAACACCTAAATGCTCCCATACCTGCTTTTCTGCTTCTTTTTCCGCCATTTTGATGAACCAGCCATCAAATTTAGCATGTCTCAATTCCTGACGTTCAAGCTTTCTTGAGTTTCTGTTGAGCCGGTCGAACACTTCATTAATAACCAAGTTATCATGCGTATCAAGGAATTCGACTGTTAGAGCATAATTAAGAAAATAGTCTCTCAACTCCGGTTCTTTTTCTATGTTAATCCATTTTTTACCAGCCAGTCTTACATCTATGTAACTTTTATCAATTGCGATATCGTTTTCAAAAAAAAGAATAATGGTCTCAAGCCTTTGCTTGCCATCAACCACACGGTATATCATCTTTTCTGATGACCTGTCTATTTCTTTATGCAGAAAAACAGCGGGACACGGATAATTCCTGAAGATTGTATCAAGGAAAAACTTTCTGTCTTTTAAAGTCCATACACTCCTTCGCTGATATGGCGGTTTCAAATCAAGTTGTCCATCGTGATAGAGATTAATAAACCAGATGATATTTCGTTTCAAAGTTTCTCCTTAATTTTTCAGAATGCAAATATTAAAAAGGGGCACAAAATGTACCAAATTATTACTTAGTAAAAAAGAATAAATTCTTTCAGTATTCTTTTATCTTGTTTCAACATATCAATAAATTCTATTCCTATTTCATATCGCTTTTTCCCAATAATATTAGCCAGAGTACATGTAACAATCCTACCCAGAAACGATATGACTTTATATTCCGGGAGCACAATCTCCATGAGGTATCTGTCTTCGATTTCCATGGCATCTTCGCTTTCTATAAACATACCGCCAAGACTGATATTTATTACTTTATAATTGTAATAACAATATGCTGTGTTGCTGTCCAAAGTGCCTATATAAAACCTCATATTAAGTCTGTGACTGCTCATTCTGTATAAATCCATTGCATCAAATTTTTGATAATCGGTGAAATAATCTTTTATAAAATCTGAAATCTCTTTCATCTTTTCGCTTGAAACATCGGTGAAATTCATACCTACAGTATATATAGGGATAATGTTTTTAAAAGGGTCTTTATAGCTTTCACTGAGTGTAAACCATACAACATTACACTGTAATGTCAAGAACTTACTTTTATTCTTCAGTTCGAGTGTATAAGTTTTTTCGATATTCATTCTACGGTCAGTTTTTAATAAAACCCCACCGATACTTATGTTTATCATCTTTACATCATTTGTAAAAAGAGTCTTACCGGGGATATCCGCGAAATCCACCATCAACCTCCCAAATCGCCTTCTTTCATTAGCTATATTCATTTTCAAAGAGATTTATTTATTAAACACGTTATAGCTATAGCTTCCATTATTGTTAGTAATCTACATTCTCTTGGAAAATGTGTCAAGCATTAATACAAAAAAGCATTGAAAACGGTTCATTTTCTGTGCATAAGGAGCTGATTGATTTTATGAGTGATGCGTCTCCAGAAGACTTCAAGAATTTAATATGAAAAGCTTCTCAGAATATGTTAAGATTGAGGCTAAAATGAGAATCTCATTCATTGAAGCAAAGTCACCAAGCAGTCATATTTTCAGTAAATATACTATTCCAAGGCTTGGTGCTGTTTTACTCTCAACAATCCTGAGAGAACGGGGTTATGAGGTATCGGCTTTTATCGAAGATATTGCAGAACCTGATTGGTTTTATGTTGAAAACTCCGATATTGTCTGTATCTCTACTATTACTTCTACATCTTTTAGAGCTTACAAAATCGCTGACAGACTCAGGGAAAAAGGGATCCCTATCATTATAGGGGGTGCTCATCCATCCTTCATCCCGGAGGAAGCACTTGAACATGCTGACTATGTAGTACGGGGAGAAGGTGACATAACGTTGCCCGAACTCATAGGTTATATTGAGAAGAAAAATCCTGATATCACTTCAATAAAAGGGATAAGTTATAGAGATGCTGATGGTAAATTGATAAATAACCCTCCAAGACCTTTCATCGGAGACCTTGATATGCTCCCTTTCCCTGACTTTAAACTCGTTCGGGATTGGAAACCTTCTCACATCTATCCTGTCTCAACTTCACGAGGGTGTCCCTTTAATTGCAAATTCTGCTCGGTAATCACTATGTTTGGAAGAAAATACAGGTTCAAATCCGTTGAGGCAGTTCTCAGAGAATTAAGACATGTCATTTCTCATATAAAAGCAAGCATATTCTTTGTGGATGACAACTTTACAGCAAATAAGAAGCGAACAAAGGAACTACTTCATGCAATAATTGCTGAGCGTATGACTTTCAAGTGGTCAGCACAGGTTCGAACAGATATTTCAAAGGATGAGGAACTCCTGAGGCTAATGGCTGACTCAGGGTGTGATACAGTTCATATAGGATTTGAATCTGTAAACCCAGAAACTCTTCAAGCATATAATAAAAAACAGAATGTCGACGAGATGATACATTGTATTAAAATGTTAAAAGATCATGGAATTGAAATCCATGGAATGTTCGTATTTGGTGCTGATTCAGATAGTATTGATATTATTAGAAAAACAAGAGACTTTGCAATAAATCATCGCATTGATACAATACAATTTCTAATTCTTACTCCCCTGCCAGGGACTCAATTCTTTTATGAGATGAAAGAATCAGGAAGACTTCTCCATACTGACTGGAGCAAGTATGATGGACATCATATTGTTTATCAACCTCTGCTGATGAGCCCACAAACTCTCCATATTGAAAGCCTTAAAGCAATGGGGCGATTTTATTCCTGGAAATACATATTTAAGCACCTTGTCCATCTTGATTTCTTCCATGTAGCAATTGGTCTATATGGAAAGAAGGCTGTCCATAGAGCACTTAATGAAACCAGATCTTATCTTAATTCTATTAGTCAACTTAAAAAAATTAAACCTTTAACTTTGCGGTAATCTCAGGAGGTTTGGTTTTGAAATGACCTCGGATGAGGACGTGGAAAAAGCAATTTCTGTTCTTAACTGTGCTGAATTAATAGGTAGACCTCTCATTGTCAATAAAGCACGTCCTGGGCAAGCCTTAAGCAATAGTAACAGAGGAAGCTTCAGAGATAGACAAAAGAAATCACATGGGAAAGGAACAGGGGCGGCCAATTGGAGATAAGGGTGAACGATAATGATATCGAAAAAGCCCTGAAAATTCTCAAGCGCAAACTCGAGAAGGATGGCCTTATGGGAGAACTCAAAAAAAGGCGATTCTATGAGAAACCTTCGGATAAATTGAAAAGTAAGCAGAGAGAGGCTAAAAAGAGGAAGGCAAAGAACAGGAGTCGGAAGATGAAAGACAGTAAAATTGTAAGTAAATAGTTACAACATAAAGGAGGCTATTTGGCAAAACATGCTGGAGCCTATATATAAAAGTAATAAGAGGAAAAAATGATTTTCAAAAGGATACTGAAATAACAGAATCAAGGGGAGAATGAGATTTTTTATATGAGCAATGGCGATATTTGTGTTAATAGAATATAGTTAAAAAACAAACAATAAAAAATAACCTTATCAATTTTTATCACCATGATATTTTATATTAATGTGATAAGCAATACTTGCATGGTCAGAGGCAAAGGTATCACTTTTTCCCTTACAGATGAGTTTTCCCTTTTCCGACTTCTTATGGGTTTTGATCATTTCAGTAATCACTGAAGTCAGATCAAAACCACCATTTATACAGCCTTTTATCATGCATTCCATATTGAAATAGGCATGCCGTGAGGGCCAGAAATTAACATCGCGAACCATCAGAACAGGATTTGCTGCTTTCTGATAATAGATCATGTGAATTGCTATGTCTGAAACCTCAGGAAAGCATTCAGAAATTAAACCAGCCGCAAGCCTGCATTGTTTGTTCAGTTCCATGGTTTCCGTATAATTTTGTCTGTTTGCCATTTTAACTCCAAAAAATATTAAGTTCCCCCTGATGAACAGAGAGACTTCTACCAACAATTAATTTTTACCTGAATAAAAAAGCCACAAAGCTAAAAGTCTTTGTGGGCTCATCACTAACAAAAACTTTTGAAACTTTTATAGTATAATGACAAATATGAGAACAAAAGTCAAAATTATGATTAAATTAAAGACTTTTGCAGCATTCCTCATTTCATATATCTAACTCCGTATTTTTCCATCTCCTCTCTTTCTTTTCTGAATTCTTCACGGCTTTTTTTCGGTTCTTTTGGCGGCGGCACTGCCCAGCCTTGCATTTCTTCCTCCCCTCATCGGTTAGCTTGCTGAGAATTACATAATAAGCCATATCCCC
>JACUUX010000032.1 GCA_014859105.1 Nitrospirota bacterium | reverse complement strand
CTTTCATTAACCGGAAAATGCATTATTTTGGATTAAGTATTTAATATGATACCATAGCCTTTGTGTGGTCTCTAACCTATTTAGTTCATTATATTATCAGGGCCAGCATGCCCCGGGGCACTGAACAGTTCAGGAGTAGTGTATAATTATTGTTATGCAGGAATATGCGATCTTAAAAATGCTTGTTTTGATTTTCGGGGTGTCCACTATTGTCATCCTTTTCCTTAATAAACTGAAAATCCCATCCCTTGTAGGTTTCCTCATAGCTGGCGCTTTACTCGGTCCTCATGGCCTCGGACTCATAAGGGAGGTCCATGATGTGGAAGTCCTTGCAGAGATAGGCGTAATACTATTGTTGTTTGTGATAGGCATTGAATTTTCCCTGTCAACCCTTGTAAAGATGAAAAAAGTTGTGCTTATGGGGGGCAGCCTGCAGGTGTTACTGACCATATTCCTGTCAGCAGCAGTAATTTATCCCTTACTGGGGGCGGCGAATAAGGCCATATTCTTCGGATTTCTTATAGCCTTAAGCAGTACGGCCATTGTCCTTAAAATGCTGTCTGAAAGAGGAGAGATAGATACGCTACATGGCAGGACAATGGTCGGAATTTTAATATTTCAGGATCTGTGTATCGTGCCTCTGATGCTCATAACTCCGGTAATGGTCGGAAATGGCATAGATTATTTAATGCTGTCTTATAAAATGGCAAAGGCTGTGCTCATTGTAGCAGGTGTCCTTCTTGCTGCAAGATGGGTTGTACCGGCTCTCCTTCACATGGTAGTCAGGACCAGAAGCCGGGAACTTTTTATCACGACAATCATACTCACCTGCCTTGGCATAGCGCTTTTTACATCGAGATTCGGCCTTTCCCTCGCTCTCGGTGCATTTCTGGCAGGACTCGTAATATCCGAATCAGAGTATGCGCATCAGGCAACAGCCGAGATACTGCCGTTTAAGGACAGCTTCATAGGGCTGTTTTTCGTTTCCATAGGCATGTTGATGAATATAGACTACATGCTTGATAACTGGCTGAAGATAGCGGTTGCTGTTGGATTGATATTTTTAATTAAGTCAATTACTGCCACAGCATCTGCCATCATGATAGGCACACCTGTAAGAACTTCCATTCACACAGGTCTCGGCCTCGCACAGGTTGGTGAATTTTCCTTTGTGCTTGCAGTTGCAGGCAGGGCAGCCGGTCTTATAACCGCAGATTTCTACCAGGTATTTCTTTCATCGTCGGTTGTAACAATGATGATGACGCCCTTTATATTGAAATCTGCCCCTTCTGTATCAGCATGGATAACCTCAATAGACATTATAAAAAGGCTGAGAGGAATGAGGAAAATATCCAGAGAACAGGTCTTTTCTGAAAAGAAAAACGGTCATGTAATAATAATAGGTTTTGGTGTGAACGGGAAGAATCTCGCAAGGGTTCTGCGGGAGTCGGGCATACCTTATATTGTCCTTGATCTTAACAGTGATACGGTCAGGAAGATGCAAAAAAAGGGGGAACCTATTTACTATGGCGATGGCACAAGTGTTGAAATATTGCACAAATTAGGTGTCCACAGAGCAAAGGCATTTGTTGTGGCCATATCCGATGCAGCCTCTACAAGAAAAACAGTCCAGATTGCCAGGCAGGAAAACCCCGAGTTGCATATCATTGTGAGAACCCGTTATGTGGCAGAAGTCGATGACCTCATAAAGCTCGGGGCCAATGAAGTTCTTCCCGAGGAGTTTGAGACCTCGGTAGAGATATTCTCAAGGGTTCTCCATCATTACCATGTCCCGCGAAATGTAATAAATGAATATATAAATGATATCAGAAAAGACGAGTACAGAATACTGAGAACAATGGAATTGCCGAGGAAAAGCCTTGCAGAAAGATATAAATTCTTAAAAGGGATAGATACAGAGACATATCTCATAAAAGAGGATTCTCAAGTTGATGGACATTCTGTTAAGGAATTACGACTGAGGACCGAGACAGGTGTTACTATTATTGCTGTGCAACGAGGAGATAAGATTTACCATAATCCATCCCCTGATTTTGTTCTCAAGAAAAATGATGTAATTCTTTTTATTGGCACAACAGAGGATATCAAACGTGCCATAGAATATCTTGAATCAGACAGATTTCTGATAACAAAATATCATTGAGCAAGTGAATTTTAAATCTTTACTCTTAATTTATTATCTGTTAAACTTCTCTAAAAATGAAGCCATCAAATAAAAATTTCAGGAGGGGAAAAATGGATTTCTGGGAAAAGGTAAAAAGAGATATCCAGAGAGGGATTAGGGAAGGTATAGGGGTGGTTAAAGAGGGCGTTACTGTTGTGAAAGAAAAGGCAGAAGAACTTACTGAAGAAGGGAAGAAAAAGCTCAGGGTTTTCGAACTTAAAACAAAGGTTCAGAGAGAAATTGCGGAACTCGGTGGAAAGGTATATGACCTCAGTTCAAAGGTCAAGAACCCCATGCTTGACAGCAAAGTAAAGGCTATAATATCGAGGGTCAAAAAGATCGAAACACAAATAGCAAAGCTTGAAGGAAAGGTCAAAGGAACAACCAGGAAGGTGGCCAAAAAACGGACAGTAAAATCAAATAAATAAAACTTCTTGGCAGAGAATTATGCAATTGTGGCAATTTGCTTTCTGTCAATTGTACCTTCTCTGACTATTTTTATGTCATCACCCGTTACATCCACAATAGTTGATGGCGAGCCTCCGGGGGAGTGCCCACCATCAATAATTAAATCTATTTTATCGCCGAAATATTTTGTTACAGTTTCAACATTCAGGGCAGGTGGCATTCCTGAAGGATTGGCACTTGTAGCAGTTATTGGAAAACCGGCAGCTTTTGCAAGCTGAAGGGCAAAAGATTCTCCGGGTATCCTGACGGCAATTGTGCATGTACCTGCTGTTATATAATCTGATAAATTATCCCTGGCTGAAAAGATTAAGGTAAGCGGACCCGGCCAGAATCTATTTATGAGAACCATAGCTTTATTATTTATTGATGATGTAAGGGTATGAAGTAATTCTTTGTTCCCGATAATTAAAGGTATTGCCTTCTCTTCGGGTCTTTTTTTAATTTCAAAGAGTCTTTTCAGTGAATCCTCAATATCGAATTTAACGCCAAGTCCGTAAAATGTTTCGGTAGGGTATGCAATAATGCCTCCCTTTTTAAGTGTCTCCACCGCATTAAACAAGACTTCTCCAATATTTATTTCTGCTCTCCCGGGTGACATTTGAAAATATTAACATATGCTCAGCATTTTTTATCCCGAAAATACCCCCATTTATTCATTTGACTTTTATCAGTATTTAATTTAATATTTTTGAAAAAAGTATTATAGAAAGGAGGTGGAGTAGTGAGAAAAATCAGTTTAATAGTTCTTTCTTCATTATTGTTATTGTTTATGGGATGTGCAACCAGGGATTACGTAAGACAGCAAATAGACCCTTTGACAGACAGAGTCAGCAGGCTCGAGGCAAGAGTTGCAGAAATTGAAAAGAGGGTTGCAGCAGTTGAGAGCAGGGCTGATGTAGCTCAGAAGAATGTTGCTGACGCTAAGGCATTGGCAGAGGAAGCAAAGAAACTTGCAGAGGAATGTTGCGATAAGGCTGATGCTGCTGCAAAGAGGGCTGATGCTGCTGCAGATAGAGCGGAAATGGCTGCGGACAGGGCTGAAAATGCAGCAAAGAAAGCTGCAAAGGCATTTGAACTGTTGCAGAAGAAATGATTTGCACAAATATTATAAATAGATAATCGGGGTCTGAAGCAATATTTTTTCTTCAGGCCCTGCGTTTATTTTCACTGTTTCGTAATATTTACAGGATTTCCTTTTTTTTCTCTCAGCGTTGAAATCATTTTTTCCTTATCTATCAGTTCATACAGATTCTTTTTTCGTAATAATCTTACGGCCTCATCAAAATAATTCATTTTGAGATATTCATCTCTATGTACTTCTATGTAGATTTCATCATTGATTGTGCCAACCTTTACAGGCTGCCGGACTATCGATACATCAGTTTTATTGGGAACGTAGTCAAAGAGTTTTTTTATATCTTCCGGATACAATCGTATGCAACCATGACTCACTCTTCTGCCAACTCCATATGGCATATTTGTTCCATGAATAAGAATGTCTCTCATTGAGAGCCGTAATGCATGAGACCCAAGGGGATTATCACTGCCCGGAGGAACAACTTTTGGTAAATGGGGCTTTTTTTTCCTTATAGATTCGGGAACGTGCCAGCTTGGGTTTGGTATTTTTTCCACTACTGTGAAATTTCCGGCTGGTGTTTCATAATCTTCTCTTCCTATGCCAATAGGGAATGTCATGACTAACCTTGAACTGCTGTGCATGAAAAAATAATAAAGCCTCATTTCGGATAGATTTATCACAATGCCGTTATAAGATTCCATATCCGGCAATACCCATGATGTAGGTATATTGACTAACGTACCTTCACCGGGCAAAAAGGGGTCAATGCCGGGATTTGATGCAACGATTTCTTTATAACCAAGACCAAATTTTCTTGCTATTTCAATCAGTGAATCATTTTCTTTAGCAATATAATTTTTTGTTAAACCGATTACTTTATTGTTTTTTGAATACGAGAAGGCCTGTGCATGAACCGATGAGGTGAGAAAAAAGGTAATCAACACGACTAAAATGACAATACGTGCAGTTATGAAAATGATAGAAATCAACTTTTAATTAATTCAATAATTCGCTCTATTCTTGATTTCGGCAGGCCGCTGAAGACCTTTCTCAATTCTTCACCAGTAAAATTTTTCTTAAGAAATGCAACAATATCGGTCCTTTGTTTCCAGCAGCCGACTATATTCCTGCAGGGCAACCCTCCGTTCATTGTTGAACAATACGAAAATTCAATAAGCATTCCCAGCTGGTTACAGTAAATTGTCCTGCTATCTTCTTTATCAGTCATTTATTATCACCATAATCAGATTCAGGCGGGGTTAGAAAACCCCGCCTATCGAGCCGGTTACTTTTTCCTTATGGTTTCGGAAATTTCCCCAGGTCTTTTATAAGCTCCTGTATCTCATCATCAGGTAACACATAGTCTTCAAGTTTGCCCGATAAATAAGCATCATAAGCTGCAAGGTCTATAATACCATGCCCGCTCCAGTTCATTAGAATAACTTTTTCTTTCCCTTCTTCCTTTGACTTTTTTGCTTCCTCTATCACACAGGCGATTGCATGATTTGTCTCAGGCGCCGGGACAAACCCTTCAGTCCTTGCAAAGGTAATGCCTGCTTTAAAGGTTTCAAGTTGACCATAAGCCCTTGCTTCTATAAGATTATCCATTAGAAGTCTGCTGAGTATCGGGGACATCCCGTGATATCTTAGACCACCGGCATGGATGGGAGCAGGCACAAATTTATGACCGAGGGAATGCATTGCAAAAAGCGGGGTTGTTTCAGCAGTATCTCCAAAATCATATACATAAGGTCCCTTTGTCATAGTGGGGCATGAAGCCGGCTCACATGCTATTATTTTCATCTCCTTGCCATGTATCTTGTCCCTTGCAAAGGGCAAGAAAAGGCCGGCAAAGTTACTCCCGCCACCCGCGCATCCGATTAAGATATCAGGATACTCTCCTATCATATCGAGCTGTTTATATGCCTCAAGACCCACTACAGTCTGATGTAGCAACACATGATTCACAACACTACCGATGGAATATTTTGAATCCTTTGAAGTTGCACCATCTTCTACTGCCTCGCTAATTGCTATACCTAAACTCCCCGGATGTTCCGGATTTTGTTCAAAGAACTTTCTCCCGGCATTCGTATCCGGACTCGGGCTGGGTACGCACTTTGCGCCCCAGGTCTCCATGAGTACCCTTCTATAAGGTTTTTGATTGTAGCTGATCCTTACCATATATACTTTACATTCAATGCCAAATTGATTACATGCAAAGGAAAGCGCACTGCCCCACTGGCCTGCTCCTGTTTCTGTAGCAAGCCTCTTTATACCAGAAACCTTGTTAAAATAAGCCTGAGCTATTGCAGTATTTGGTTTATGACTTCCGGGCGGACTTACACCTTCATTCTTGAAATATATGCGTGCTGGTGTTCCGAGGAATTTCTCTAAGAAATGTGCTCTATACAGAGGGGTTGGTCTCCAGATGAGGTATTTTTCGATGACTTCCTCGGGGATATCAATCCATCTCTCTGTACTAACCTCCTGTTCAATTATATTCATAGTGAATATCGGTGTTAACATATCAGGTGTTATAGGTTGTCCTGTTGCCGGATTGAGCGGCGGCGGGATGGGGTTTGGCATGTCAGCCTGGATATTATACCACTGTTTTGGGATATCCTTTTCATTCAAATCAATTCGTCTTTTCATTATTACCTCCTTAGGATTTCTCTGATTAAATAACTGATGCTATTTTACTTATAATGAAAACTTTTTTAAAGTACCGCAAACGGCAAACTTATATAACTTGTTTTAAAATGAAAGTTATGTTAAATTAATAAATTAACGGAGATCATAAATGTATGCAATAATAGAAACAGGCGGGAAACAATATAGAGTTTCCCCTGGTAAAACTCTCAAGGTTGAAAAACTTCCTTTTAAAAGAGGGGAAGATGTTACATTTGATAAAGTGCTTATGGTTAATAAAGAAGGCAAAAGTATATATGGTTCTCCTTATGTAAGTGAGGCTAAAGTGATAGCATCGGTTGACAATGAGGGCAAGGCTAAAAAGGTATTAGTATTTAAACAAAAACCTCGAAAAGGATATCGGAAATTAAGAGGACACAGGCAGCATTATACAGCTTTAAAAATTAAAGAGATAATTTCTGGAGGATAGAGATGGCACATAAAAAAGGCGTGGGAAGCTCAAGGAACGGGCGTGACAGCGAATCAAAACGCCTGGGCATTAAGAGATTCGGAGGGCAGTTTGTGCGTGCAGGTAATATACTTGTAAGACAGAGAGGCACAAAATTTCATCCGGGTATAAATGTTGGCAGGGGTTCGGATGACACTCTTTTTGCACGCATTGACGGTATGGTAAAATTTGAAAGGAAAGACAGGGCAAGATTAAAGATAAGCGTTTATCCGGCTTTGTAAGAGGGAATGTATATACTTGTTGCACAAGGCGGGCATTAGCCCGCCTTTTTTTGTTAGTACTATGCAGTTCGTTGACTATGTAAAAATTCATGTTAAAGCAGGAGACGGGGGAAGAGGCTGTGTAAGCTTCAGGAGGGAGAAGTATGTCCCCAGGGGGGGGCCGAATGGCGGAGACGGAGGCAGGGGTGGTCACATTATAATTAAGGCTGCCGGCCGGTTGAATACACTCCTTGATTTAAGGTATCAACGGATATACGGGGCTGAAAGAGGACACCATGGCAAAGGAAAAAATATGCATGGAAGTAATGGCCGTGACCTTGTTATTCCAGTGCCTGTCGGGACTGTTGTAAAAGATGCTGATACCGGAGAGATTATATCAGACCTCTATAAAAATGGTATGGAGATCATAATTGTCAATGGTGGCAGGGGTGGGCTTGGCAATGCTCATTTTGCCACGCCGGTCAGACAGGCTCCCAGGTTTGCACAACCAGGTGAAAAAGGACAGGAAAGATGGCTTATACTTGAATTAAAACTCCTTGCGGATGTTGGTTTAATAGGGCTTCCGAATGCCGGTAAATCTACACTTTTATCCGTGATATCTTCTGCAAAGCCAAAGATTGCGGATTACCCGTTTACAACCCTTACCCCTGTACTCGGAGTCGTAAAGCTCGAGAATTATAAAAGTTTTGTTGTGGCAGACATCCCGGGCCTTATCGAAGGTGCTCATAGAGGTGCCGGTCTCGGCTTCCAATTTTTACGACATGTTGAACGCACATCCATGCTCTTACATCTTGTAGACATATCAGACATTGGAGCAGGTGATCCGGTTGAGAATATAGAAAAAATTAATAAAGAGCTTGAACTATATAGTCCGGAACTGATAGAAAAGCCTCAGGCTGTAATTGGTACAAAACTCGACATGGCTATTAAGAAAGACAGGGTTTACGGATTGGAAAAATATTGTAAAGTTAAAAATCTGGATTTCTTTCCTGTTTCTGCAATAACTAATACGGGCATAAAGCAAATGCTGTCTTATATATCTGTCACGCTGGAAGAAATAAGGCGGAGATAAAAAATTGATAATTTTATGCGATAAATCCTCAAAGACCTTAAAAATTATTTAAGATCTTTGGATTGTATTTCTGTCCTGCCGGCTTGTCCGGCATCCTTCTTCAAAGAAGGATTCCCGACAGGCGGGAATAACAACCTAATAAATCAACCATTGGAACAGAGTTCGCTATGAATAAGCTGAAGGACGTTACAATTTTGCTATGTCCTAAAAAAACTCCGTCTCAAAGACAACTTCTTCTTTAATCTTAGATACCAGTTCTTGGAGAGCGGGTAATACATACGTTCTCAGTTTACCCGCCACCAATACATACATAATATCATCTCCGACTTTAAGTGTGCCTTCATTTATCCAGACTTTTATTGCAACGATTCCTTCCCTTTTCCTGAAATTATCCATCAATGAGTCTAAAATTTCCCTGTCGTAAGAAAGATTCATACCTTTCACAATTTTTCCGTCCTTTGAAGTAGCTCTTACGACTCCGTTATGTATGAGAAACATACCGAGGTCTTTGAAATCAGAACCCTTTTTTATCTCAGCTATCCATTTTTCGATCATGTGCGCCTCCCTATGGCATCCCTCGTATTGTTAAAAATTATATAAGCAAAAAGCTTATAACCCTTTATACATTTATACATCAACGTATTGTTTAAAATTAGCTTGCCTCCTCCAAATAGTAGGACGGGCGTCTCGCCTGTCTATGTATAATTTATCGAATTATATGAAGCCATTTATAGTCTTCATATTCTTCTGCCAAATTTGCTTTGATTGGATTATTTGTAATATAGTTAATCTTCTCTAATAGTTCTTTGACAGGGGGGACGCCTGTCCTACCGGCTTAAATTTGGCTTGCTTCCATTTCTGTCTCTCATTCCGGCTCGTTCGGAATCCTTCTTCAAGAAAGATTCCCGACAAGCGGGAATGACAAACCGATCAAGCAAGAGTAAATAGTGCTCACCCTACTGTTCATAAAACTTTTGACCTTACCCTTAATAAGACAGTTTACTATACACTATACAAAAAATCTCATTTTTATAGTATATAATGAAATATTTTTAGTAAATCATGAAAAAGAAAAAATCAAAAGAACCGATTATCCCTGTTGCAAGAGGCGAGACAATACGACAGAAGATAATCTCTGTACTGAATGGACAAACACTCTCGGCAAAGAATTTATCAGCAGAAACCGGCGTTCCGGAGAAAGAAATATATGAACATCTTGAACACATACAGATGTCTGTCAGTAAAAGAGAAAATCCGCTTATAATTGTACCGGCTGAATGTAAAAAATGTGGCTTTGTCTTTAAAAAGAGGGACAAGCTGAAAAAGCCGGGGAAATGTCCTGTGTGCCGCAGTGAATTAATACAGGAACCTCTTTTTTCGATTAAGAAAATTACTTAACCCAAACGTTCATGCCGACGGGCCGGCACAAAGGAATATGAAAATATAACACCCTCCCCTTCATCCCCTCCCATCAAGGGAGGGGAGACACACCCCTACACCCCTCTCAAGAGGGGATATTCCCTCTTCCCTTGCGGGAGAGGGTTAGGGTGAGGGGCATTTTCGGGTCAATGACGTATTCAGGGCGCTTTTTAAAAAAATTGTACTGGGCAGATATGTTTTATAATATAAGCTCTATATAACTTCAATAAAATTAAACTCATTGGGAGGACTTCATGGTTCAAGAATTCAAAAATGCTGCTTTATGCTGGGAAGCAATATTGTCTGATATTTCCAGGAGCAGGGAATTATTACCGCTTATAGAAAAATTTGCCAGAGAAAACACAAAGCCCGTAAAAATTTTATTCGGCACATCAGGATGGAGAGGTGAAATAGGAACTGATTTTACTTTCAATAATTTGCGTGTAGTGACATCAGCGATTATAGAAATGTTTAAAAGTAATGATACTTCTTTTATACATTCAATCGGGGTTTCTGACTTTGGAGATATCAAGAAAAGAGGAGTTATTGTAGGGCATGACAACCGGTTTCTCGGACCTGAGTTCTCTTCGGAAGTTATCGGACTTCTTCAAAAAGAGGGAATAAGGACATGGTATGCAGGAGAGGCACCAACACCTGAATTCTCAACAGGTATCGAGATGTTGAATGCAGCCTGTTCTATAAATCTTACTCCTTCCCACAATCCTGCTAATTATGCCGGGTTTAAATTCAATCCCGCAGACGGAGGCCCCGCAGGACCGGAGATTACAAAAAGAATAGAAGAAACTGCCAACAGGATGATGAATGAATCTGCTGTGATCGAGCCGGTGAAATCCCGTGACATCGGAAAAATAGACCTTACTGACCTTTACCTCAAATTCATTACAGAAAGAAAAACACTTGATATCGAAAAAATCCGCGATTTTGTAAAAAGAGAAGATTGCATAATATGTGTAGATAATGTACATGGTTCTACGAGGGGACGCATACAAAGAATACTTGGCAGAAACAATAAAATAAAATATTTAAGGACAGAGGATGACTTTCTTTTTGGGGGCATAGCACCTGAACCCTCTGAAAAAAATATGGAGGGTATAGAAAAAGTGTTAAAAGAAAGTAACAGCAGATTTAAACTTGGAGTTGTTATGGATCCTGACGGCGACCGGATCAGACATGCTGACGGAAATATGCAAATACCCATGAATTATTTCGGAGCAATGGCATTCCATTTTCTTCATGTTTATAAAAGAATAAAAGGTATTGTGGCAAAGTCAGTCGGTACGAGCAATTTCGTAAATGCAATAGCTGAAAAGCTTGGAGTTTCCGTAATAGAGACAAAGGTAGGATTCAAGAACTTCAGACCCTATATGATAAAAACATCAGCCATGGAAAGAGCGATTGTTGCATTCGAAGAATCAGACGGAATATCTGCTTATAACCATACGCTTGAAAAAGACGCGATTTTCGGTATGCTTCTCGCGATAGAGACGACAGCAGTTACAGGCAAGAATTTAAGTGAATATCTGAAAGACCTGATGGATGAATTCGGATATTACTATCCTGAACGTTCGGGTATCTCGGTCGACCCGGGCCTTGTTGGTGAACCATTAAAGAAAAAACTTTCCAGAATCATCGAACTATATAAAAAGGGAGGTGTCATAAAAATCGGAAAACAAGACAGGATTATAAAAGATGTAATAACTGTTGATGGAACAAAATTGGTTTTTGATGATGGTTCGTGGCTTATGATAAGGCCTTCGGGTACTGAACCGAAGGTCAGATTCTATATTGAGGCAAGGACAGAGGAAGGGAAAAAAGAAGTATTTAAATTGGCAGAAAAATTAACAAGGGATGCAATAGAATATTAAAGGGGGATGATTTTTTTGAAATGATGGGTCAGTGTTTCAAACCTCTCAAGAATCATAATCGCCCTTTCACTCCCAGTATATTTAAAATGATTTTTTAGAAGATATTTCAACTGCCTGATTTCATCTTCTGCTTCAAGCTTATAAGATACGGCATATGAATTATTGAGTCTGGCATTGATATTTCCATGCTCATCGAAAATATATATTACTCCGCCAGACATGCCGGCGCCTATATTGTATCCTGTTTTTCCCAGTACTACCACAGTTCCTCTTGTCATGTACTCACAAAGATGATGGCCTGTGCCCTCTACAACAGATGTTGCTCCGCTATTCCTTACTGCAAACCTCTCACCTGCTCTGCCTGCTGCGTAGAACTCTCCACCGGTTGCCCCATATAGTACAGTATTCCCGATTATTACGTGTTTATCGGGCTCTTTTATATTTGATGGTTTAATGACTATTCTCCCGCCGAACATCCCCTTTCCAACATAATCATTTGCCTCACCGATTAATGTGAGATAAAGACCCTTGTGGTTGAATGCACCGAAACTTTGTCCGGCTACACCTCTGAAAGTTAATTTTAAAGTATCAGTTGGAAGACCATTATCTTTGTATCTTAGAGCAATGTGATAGTTAAGCTTAATCGGTATGCTTCTGTCTACATTTTTAATTGTATATTCTCTTTCAACAGGTTCTGCCCTTTCAATATAAGGCAATAAATCCTTTACAAGTAAATCGTTCATTGAAGGGGCAGGGTTGTCATTTCTTTGAACCATGCACCTGCTCACTTGTTTGCCCGGATTTTCCTCAAAGAGATTATTCAGCTTTATCCTTTTTGCAACCGAAAAGTTTTCTGTAAAAACATCGGTTAGCAGGTCTGTTCTTCCGATTATTTCGTCAAGACTTCTTACACCCATCTCAGCCATTATCTCTCTTGCCTCATGGGCAAGGGCACTGAAATAGCAAATTAGCCCGTTAACAGTTCCCTTGAACCTTGATCTCAGCTTTTCATCCTGTGTCGCAATACCTGTAGGACAGGTATTCAGATGGCACTGTCTTGCCAGTATACAACCTGCAGCAATCATTGTGGCCGTACCAAAGCCGAACTCTTCAGCGCCCAATAGAGCGGCAATAATTATATCTCTTCCTGTTCTCAGCCCGCCGTCAACCCTGATCTTTATCCTTTCCCTCAACCCGTTCTCGATTAATACACGTTGAGTTTCAGCAAGTCCTGTTTCCCAATAGTTACCTGCATTTTTAATAGAACTGATAGAAGCTGCGCCTGTGCCACCTTCACAGCCGCTTATCAGGACAATATCGGCATAGGATTTTGCCACACCTGCTGCAACCGTACCCACTCCTGTTTCAGATACAAGTTTAACGCATATCTTTGCCCGGGGGTTCGCCTGTTTAAGATCATTTATCAACTGTGCAAGATCTTCTATTGAGTAGATATCATGATGGGGAGGAGGTGATATTAGAATAAGATTCGGTTTGCAGTATCTCAACTTTGCTATATACTCCGTAACCTTGTTTGCCGGAAGATGTCCACCTTCTCCCGGTTTTGCACCCTGTGCGATTTTTATCTCAAGTTCAAGGGCTGAGGCTATGTATGAAGGAGTTACACCAAATCTTCCTGATGCAATTTGTTTTATAGCGCTGTTTTTTATTGACCAGTATCGCTCCGGATCCTCTCCACCTTCGCCGCTGTTGCTTTTAATGCCGAGTTTGTTACATGCCACGGCGATAGTCTCATGCGCTTCAGGAGAAAGGGCTCCGACAGACATTGCTCCGGAAAAAAAACGCTGAAGGATAGAATCTTCTGGTTCAACTTCTTCTACATCGATTTGCTTTCCTTTTTTATAGCTCAGAAGATGTCTTATGAATACAGGGCGTTTATTTGAAATTTTCGAAAACTCCCTGTAAAAATTATAATCCGGATTTTTGATGAATTTATTCAAGGAGAGTACGGTCGGAGGAGACCATGCATGCCACTCCTCTCCTTTTCTGTATCGAATATAACCGCCATGGTCAAGTGAAGGTTCCGGACTTTCGAAAGCAGAAGAATGTCTTCTTAAAAGTGAATCCTGTATTTCATTTATGCCATCAGCTTCTATAGTTACAGATGTCCCGGTGAAATATTCATCAATAAAATCTTTATTCAAACATATGCTGTCGAATAAACGGGAGCCATAATAGGAATTCAGTGTAGAAATGCCCATTTTTGCTATTATTTTCAGAAGGCCATTTTCAAGAGCCTTTCTATAATTTGAAAAGGCCTTTTCATGAGAGGCCTGCAAATCCCCTTTGACACTCATTTCCTTTATAGTATGCAGTGCAAGATACGGATAAACAGCGGATGCATTATAGGCTATAAGACATGCAATCTGATGTACATCCCTTGCTTCACCTGTCTCTAAAATCAGACTGACCCTGTTTGAAAGTCTTTCCCTCTGAATGGCCTTAAAAGATGCCGAGATTGCAAGTAAAGACGGTATCGCAATTTTGTCTTCCGAGATATCAATGTCAGACAGGATTATAAGCTCAGAGCCTTTCTTAACAGAAGCAACTACTTTTTCCCTGAGCTCCCTTATAGCATCTGAAAGCAGAGATCCAGAGCTCGACTTTGGAAATGTTATCGGGATTTTATCTACTTTAAAAATCTCCTGTTTCTCAATCTCTTTTATCTGGTTTTCAAAAAGGATGGGAGAGTATATTTGAAGCCTTCTGGCATGATCAGGTGTTTCTTTAAGAAAATTCATTTTGTAGCCGAGATTCATCTTCAGCGACATGACCAGTTTTTCTCTTATATGGTCTATTGGCGGATTTGTAACCTGTGAAAACCTCTGTTTGAAATACCTGAAAAGAAGCTGGGGCTTTTCCGAAAGAGACGGAAGCGGCGTGTCATCGCCCATTGAAAATGTGGCTTCTTTTCCATTTTCAGCCATTTCTTTCAGAGCGACCCTTATCTCTTCTGATGTATAACCGAAAGCGATCTGTTTTCTCATTAAATTCTTGGCAGGTTCGGAAACCTTGAAATCACTTTCTCTCAGTCTAAAAAGAAATCTATCTGTCCATTTTTTGTATGGTTTCTGTTCGGCAAGTTCTTTCAGGATTCTCTCGGTCATTTTCAGGTCACCTTTTTTTACATTCAGAGATAGAGTTTCACCGGGACCTAACCTGCCTTTTTCTTTTATTCTTTTATTATCAAGATTGACCATTCCTGTTTCTGATCCAAGGACGAGTATACCGTCTTCTGTAAGAATGTATCTGAGGGGCCTCAGGCCGTTCCGGTCAAGATGTGCACACACAGTTTCACCGTTAGTTAAAACAATAGCAGCGGGACCATCCCATGGCTTCATAAGCAGTGACTGGAACTCAAGCAAAGCATCCACTTTTTTTCTAACTAATTCATCACTAAAATCACAGCATTCCGGTACGGGTGGTATGCACATATTAATTGCATGTTCCGGCGAAAACCCAGAAAGCATTAAAAGTTCAATAACCCTGTCCAGAGATGCTGAATCGCTTTCATCAAAAGAGATTAAGGGCTTAATTATTCCATTTTTTATTCCAGATATTTCTTTGAGTACCTCATGCTCGATCGATAATATAAAATTCCTATTGCCTTGTATTGTATTAATCTCCCCGTTGTGGGAGCTTACCCTGAAAGGTTGAGCCATCGACCATTCAGGGAATGTATTCGTTGAAAACCTCTGGTGGAAGATGCAAAAAGAGGATTCAATATCCGGACTTTTCAGGTCGGGATAAAACCGGTCAAGATTCGTAGCAACCAGCATGCCTTTGTATACAATGGTTTTGGAAGATAAAGAGTTTATATAGACTGCATTCCCGAATTTTCTTTCTATTATTTTTCTTGAATGATAAAGGTTTATTTCTCTCTTTTCAGGCTTTAGACATTTTGTGTCTATTAAAAGCTGTTTTATCCCGGGCTTTGTTGCAAGTGCCGATTCTCCAAGGACATGGTCATCTGCCGGCACTTCTCTCCATCCTATTATCTTGAAACCTGTTCTTCTCAGTACATCCTCAATTTCTTGTTCTATGCTTTCACGGAGGAAAAAAAATCCAACAGATAGATTTTCTATATCTGAAATCTGATATCCGAGCCTATCTATTTCTACCCGAAAAAACTTTCGTGGTATCTGTAAAAGAATTCCTGCTCCGTCTCCTGTTTTTCCATCAGCACCGACAGCACCCCTGTGCGTAAGGTTTTTAACTGCTTCAACACCCAATGTAACTATATCATTGCTTTTGTGCCCGGTTATGTTTGCTACAAAGCCTACTCCGCATGAGCCGGATTTATGAATGCTGGCAATGTTTGACATGTAAGATTTGATCCTAATAATTCAGATATTGCTCAAAAAATTAGGTTCTTTCGTATAAAAGTTGAAAAATGAAAATTAACTTTAGTAATCCCCGTACATCCCCCTTTAAAAAAGGGGGAGCTAAAAGTGCAAATATGCTGAAAAGAACAAATATCCCCTCTTTTATAAAGAGGGGGAAGGGGAGATTACTAAATAAAATTTCTCACAATATCTGCATCATTCCCATTGCTTTTTTCGGATTGACGAAGATAACCTTCAATTAATATATCTTTTCCAATCCGCTTTATACTTATGTCTTTTATTCTGTGTGCCTCGTTTAGCCTTTTATATGTTTTTCCACCAACGGCAGGAAAGGATTCTCTTCCACCGATGATAACCGGTGCTATAAAAAACATCACTTTATCAACAATTCCATCTTCAAGTGCATGAGAATTTATCGATGAGCCCCCTTCAATAAGCACGGATGTAATCTCCATTTCACCGAGCTTTTCAAGTAGCCAGTTGAGGTCGAGTTTTTCTTTGAAATGAATTAACCTTATACCTGCCTTTTCAAGATAATCAGCCTTTGAATTTACATTTTTTGTAACGATAATTGTTTCTGGCGGTGTCCGGAGGATTTTTGCCTCCAGAGGTATATCTAATTCAGGGTCGATAACAATCCTTTTCGGGTCTTTTCCGCCTTTTATCCTCGATGTAAGCAGGGGATCATCAGCCTTTACCGTGCCGATAGCTGTCAATATGGCATCTACTTTACTTCTCAGGCGATGGACTATCTTCCTCGCTTTCTCTCCTGTTATCCATTTTGATTCACCTTCAGGGGTTGCAATCTTTCCATCAAGGGTCATGGCAATTTTTAGTATTACAAATGGTTTCCTTGATGTTATATATTTAGTATAAAATTCATTGAGTCTTTTAGCCTCATCTTCAAGAACACCTGATTTAACTGATATCCCTGCATCCCGGAGTTCCATGATTCCTTTACCGGATACTTTTGCATTCGGATCACTCATAGCTATCACAACTTTTTTTATCCCGGCATTTATAATAGACTTTGTGCAGGGCGGTGTTCTTTTTTCTGTATGGCAGCACGGTTCAAGATTTACATAGAGTGTGGACCCTTTTGCCCTGTTGCCGGCTTTTTCTATAGCAAGTGCCTCTGCATGTGCAGTGCCGGGTTTTATGTGAAAGGCTTCAGATATTATTTTTCCGTTCCTTACTATTACAGCTCCAACCACAGGATTAGGGCTTGTCAAGCCCTGTGCTTTTGAGGCTAATTTAAGGGTACGCTTGATATAAAATTCGTCATTCATAGCGAATTCTGTTCCAGTGGTTGATGCATTAGGTTGTCATTCCCGCTTGTCGGGAATCCTTCTGAATCCCCATTAGTAAAGGGGGTTAGGGGGTTGTTCAAAGAAAGATTCTGGACAAGCCAGAATGACAGCAGAATTGAAGATCGTGAATGACCTTTAAGATATTTTAAGATTAATAGCATCGATAATTAGAATAACATAAGGAAATAAGCCCGCTCAAATAATATTAAAATAATGAAAATTATCTGAATTTCTACTTTCAACAACATACCCGATCTGTTATAATAGGACATGGATCAGATTTGGATAATATTAATTGTAGTTGCTGTTATTATAACCGCAGCTTTTATTATCACATTAATTGTGGAGTTGAGGCGGACAGTCCGGTCCGCAAATGAATTTTTAAAGACTACAGAGGAATCTCTCAAGCCCACACTGGCAGAATTACAGCAGACGTTAAAGAGTTTAAGAAATGTAACAGATAATGTTAACGATGTGACATCTGATATGAAGACCCTGTCGGGTGCTCTAAGAGACGTGGGGACGGATGTCAGGCATGTGAGCAATGTCATAGAAAATGTGGCGTCATCTACTGCTATAAAGGCTTCGGGTCTGAGAGCCGGGATAAGGGCAGGACTCGAAGTTTTATTGAAAAATCTTATTTCTAAGGGAAGGAGATGAAAAATGAGGGAAGAACAGGGTTATAGCACAGGAAGCATACTTCTTTCTTTTCTGCTTGGAGGAATTGTAGGTGCAGGTGCTGCACTGCTTCTGGCTCCGCAATCCGGTCGGGAAACAAGGCACAGGATAAGAGAGCTTACAGATGATGTCAGGGAGAAAGCGAAAGAATACGCGGGGGAAGTCAAAGAGAAGGTAACGACCGGTATAGATAAAGGAAAGGACTTTGTAGAAGAGAAAAAAACTATAATAAAAACTTCTATTGAGGCAGGCAAAGAGGCTTACGAGAAAGAGAAAGAAAAGCTATCCAGGGAACCGAATGCATGAGGTTTCAGTTGCACAGGGTCTGCTCGATATAGTAATCGAGAACTGTAAAAAGGGAGGCTATAAAGGCGTAGAATCTATAAAAATAAAGGTGGGCAGGGCTTCAGGGGTTGTGCCTGATTCTCTGCTTTTCGCGTTCGATGCGATGAAGCACGGCACAGTTGCTGAAAATGCAAGTCTAACAATAGATGAAGTGCCTGTCAGTGGATTTTGCGAGAGTTGCAAGAGTTATTTTACAGTTGAAGAAGCATATATCTTATCATGTCCACTTTGTGGAGACAGGATATTTCGTGTGGAAACAGGACGGGAATTAAATATATATGAAATGGATGTATTCTAAATGAAAGTTAAAGTTATTACACAGATTTTAGAGGCTAATGACAGAATTGCTGCCGAAAACAGGAAGAAATTCAAAGATGCCAATATTTATGTAATAAATTTAATGAGTGCACCCGGGGCAGGAAAAACCTCTCTTTTAGAGAGGACGATTAAAGAATTAAACGGCAAGATAAAAATAGGTGTCATAGAGGGAGATATTGCCGGCATTGATGATGCACTGAAAATAGAAAGTCTCGGCGCCCCTGTTGTTCAGATTAATACAGGAGGTGCCTGTCATCTTGATGCAAACATGATAAGTGACGTAATTGATGACCTGCCACTCAAAGAGCTTAACCTGATCATAATAGAAAACGTAGGAAACCTTGTCTGTCCGGCAGAGTTTAAGGTCGGCGAGGATATGAAGGTAATGCTCCTGAGCGTTGCAGAAGGAGATGATAAACCCCTCAAGTATCCTTTGATGTTTCAGGAATCATCAGCCCTGATACTTAATAAAATTGATCTCCTTCCATATACAAATGCAGATTTAGGAAAGATAAAAAGGGATTCCCTGACTCTCAACCCCGGGCTGAAGGTATTCGACATTTCATGTAAAACAGGCGAGGGGATAAATGAATGGGCAAATTGGTTACAGGAATTGTTAAAGTGAAGGGGTGGACTCCGGATTAAAGATATCAGTCAAAGGTATTGTCCAGGGAGTTGGATTCAGGCCATTTGTTTACAGCCTTGCTAAATCATTAAATCTCAAGGGTTTTGTCCTTAATTCTTCCAATGGGGTTACAATCGAGATAGAGGGTGATAATAGTTCTGTTTTTTTAGAAAGATTGAAAAAAGAAGCCCCGCCACTTTCCCGTATAATAAGTATCAATATAATTCCCCTGCCATATCATGGTTACCCTGATTTCCGGATAATGGAGAGCAAGGACGAGGGAAGTTTTACATTAATTTCTCCGGATGTATCAATATGTGACGACTGTTTCAGGGAGCTGTTAGACAAGAAGGACAGACGCTATCTATATCCATTTATAAACTGTACTAATTGCGGGCCGAGATATACGATAACAAAATCTGTTCCATATGACAGGCCCAATACCACTATGTCTGTTTTTAAAATGTGCTATGATTGTGAGAGAGAATATTATGACCCTGAAAACAGGAGATTCCACGCACAGCCAAATGCATGTCCTGTCTGCGGCCCGCAGGTTCAGTTGATAGTCAAGGGAGGGAAACACACCCCTGCACCCCTCTCAAAAGGGGAAACACACCCCTGCACCCCTCTCAAAAGGGGATTTCCTTCTCCTGTTGCGGGAGAGGGCAAGGGTGAGGGGAAATTTGTTGACCGAAATCCACCAATCGAGGAAACAATAAAACTTTTAAAAGAGGGTAAGATTGTTGCAATCAAAGGCCTCGGTGGATTCCATTTAGCCTGTGATGCAACCAACAAAGAGGCTGTGGAAAGATTGAGGTTAAAGAAAAGGAAGAGTAACAAACCATTTGCATTGATGGCTCCTGATGTGGAAACGATTAAAAAATTCTGTGTTGTAACTCAAGAAGAGGAGGTTGTGCTGACCTCCAACAAGAGACCGGTCGTATTACTTAAAAAATTGAGAGACAGCCTGCCAGAGGCTGTTTCTCCAAATAATCCGTACATCGGCTTCATGCTGCCTTATACTCCACTGCATTATCTGCTTTTCTATTATCCGCCCCCCCCTTTGCTCCCCCTTGCTAAAGTTCCGACCCCCGCTTCTCCCCCCCTTGCTAAGGGGGGGAGAGGGGGGGTGAATTTCGATGCTCTTGTCATGACGAGCGGTAATATTTCAGAGGAACCTATTGTTATTGACAATGATGAGGCTTTTTCAAGGCTCACGGATATTGCCGATGCATTTCTTGTTCATAACAGGGATATATTTATGAGAGTCGATGATTCAGTGGTTAGAGTCATCGGTCATCAGTCAACAGTCAACAGTCAAAAATTAGGACACCGGACTCTTGACTCTCAACTCACGACTTATTTCATACGCCGCTCAAGGGGATACGTGCCTGATCCCATTCCTCTGCATGAAGACGGGCCAGATGTCCTTGGATGTGGTGCTGATATAAAGAACATATTCACTCTTACAAAAGGGAGTTTTGCAATACCCGGTCAGCATATCGGAGATATGGAAAATTACGAGACACTGATGTTTTTTGAGGAGAGTCTCGAAAACCTGAAGAGTGTTTACAGGGTAAAGCCTGTTGCCCTTGCCTATGACCTCCATCCCATGTATCTCTCAACACAATGGGCATTGAAGCAGGAAGATATAGAAAAAATCGGCATTCAGCATCATTATGCCCATATTGCATCTGTTATGGCTGAAAAAGGGATAAAAAGTAAAGTAATCGGCATATCTTTTGACGGAACAGGTTATGGTACGGACGGTAATCTCTGGGGTGGGGAGTTTCTTATAGCTGACATAAAGGGTTTCAGGAGAGCAGGACATTTCAGGTATATTCCACTTCCTGGAGGGGAGGCAGCAGTAAAAAACCCGTGGAGAATAGCTGTAAGTTATATCAAAGATGTGGCAGGAGACGACGTTATGTCCTATTTAGACTTCATTGGTTTTTCTGAGAGGTACGGTGAGAGTAAAATAAAAGATCTTTTAAAGATAACAGATATCAGACAATTCTCTCCTCTGTCATCCGGGGCAGGAAGACTGTTTGATGCTGTTTCAGCCATGATAGGGGTGTGTGATAAGAATACATTTGAAGGGGAAGCTGCTATTGCCCTCGAGGCAATAACAATGCCTGATATACTTGATGACTATCCTGTTGACATAAAATTCAAAGATACCATGGAAATAGATTTCTCTCATACTGTACTGAGAATTATTGAAGATCTGATAAAAGGTGAGGCTAAAGGAATCATTTCATCAAAATTCCATAACACAATAGTTTCAACTATTGTGAAAGTTGCAAAGAAAATCTGTTCACTCTATCGAATCAACGATATTGTCCTGTGCGGGGGCGTATTCCAGAACATGTATATACTGGAAAGAAGCATTGAAGAGCTTGAGGCAGAGGGGATGAATGTCTATATACATGAAAAGGTTCCAACCAATGATGCAGGAATATCCCTGGGTCAGGCATATATTATAAGGGAAAGGATAAAGGCGGGGATAAAATAACATAAGTGCAAAACAATGAAAAACGTAATCGAGAAAATAAAAACCCTTACAAAATCCATAGGCGGACCCATAAAACTTATGGAGGTTTGCGGTACTCATACCGTAGCAATCTTCAGACATGGCATCAGGGATATTATCCCGAAAGAGATCATTTTGCTCAGCGGTCCCGGTTGTCCGGTATGTGTAACACCAATAAGAGATGTGGATGCTGCTGTAACTATTTCAAGACTTAATGGAAGTGTACTTGCGACATTTGGTGATATGATGCGTGTCCCCGGAAGCAAACAGTCTCTTTTTCATGCACAGGCAGAAGGTGCTAATATAAGAATTGTCTATTCGCCGTTGGATGCATTAAAGATTGCAACAGAGAATAAAGACAGGAATGTTGTATTTTTTGCAACAGGTTTTGAAACAACATCACCCTCTGTTGCAGGAACAATCTTTGAGGCAGAAAGGTCAGGAATAAATAATTTTTATATTTACTCTGCCCATAAAATAGTTCCGCCGGCGCTTAAAGTTCTCCTCGATTCACCTGATCTGAAAATAGATGGATTTATCCTCCCCGGACATGTAAGCACGATTATCGGAAGCAGGCCATATGAGTTTATTGCAACAGATTATAAGATAGCTCCTGTTATTACAGGTTTCGATGCAGAAGACATACTACAGGGTATTATGATGTTACTCGATCAGATAGCAGAAAACAGGGCTGAAGTAGAAATCCAGTACACAAGAGTTGTGAAAAAAGAAGGTAACCGGAAGGCGATGGGCATGATAAATGAATACTTTGAATTAAGTGATGCAAACTGGAGGGGAATCGGGGTAATACCCGGGAGTGGACTTAAATTAAAGGACAAATTTAAATACCGCGATGTAAGTCAGATATTTGACATTGAAATCCCCGATGCACCAGAACCTAAAGGTTGCCTGTGCGGACAGGTGCTCAGAGGTATAAAATTGCCTACAGATTGCCGCTTGTTCGGAAAGGCATGTACACCGGAGCATCCGGTAGGGGCATGTATGGTCAGCACAGAAGGCAGTTGCGCAGCTTATTATAAATATTCAGGGGTGATTTATTAGCGAACTCTGTTCCAATGGGTGATGCATTAGGTTGTCATTCCCGCTTGTCGGGAATCCTTCTGAATCCCCCTTAGTAAAGGGGGTTAGGGGGTTGTTCAAAGAAAGATTCTGGACTGATCCCTGACAAGCAGGGACAAGAGCCAGAATGACAGAATTGAAAATCTTAAACAACTTTTAAGATCTTTGATGATTAATAGCATTAGTATATTTGTGTGACATCAGCAAACTTATACATAGACGAAATAAATTTTCTCAAATACCTGAACAAGAACGGTTGTATTCAATGCGGGTTTTCATCATGTGAGGAATTCATAAATGCAATAATAAAAGGGATAAAAAAACCTCACGATTGTCCTCTAATCAGCAGGAATAAAGCTTATGCCTTTGAAGTAATACAAAAGATTAAGGATTTATGGCCTGATGTTCCGCTTCTAATGCACCCGAGACCTGCCTTGACAGGACTTGTGGAATTAAATACTCCGGACAGCGGGAGTTTAGTTCTGATTTCCGGAAATAATGAATTCACCGAACAGATTCTTCTTACGGTTTTAAGTACAACCGTATGTCCGTTCTTTATTATATTTGTTGATACTGATGGCAATACAGTCGATATGGCCATGGTTTATCAGACACTTACAGCAGAAAGGGTAAAAAAGGCATTACAAGACACGAAAATAGAAGCAAAAGTAAAAAGAAGAGAACTTATCATCCCTGGACTTTCTTCTTCTATAAAGGATGGTATTGAAAAATTAACAGGCTGGAATGTCAGGGTAGGGCCTAAATGCGCTGCTGAATTGCCTTTATTTATGTCCGAAATCTGGATACCACCTTAGTTTGGAATAGGCGGGAAAAATAGGGAACAACTGCGAGCTCAGACACCAAAATTGACATTTCATGAAAAGCAACGCACCCTTTTATCCCCTCTTGATAGATTGGATTAATACACCCCTACACCCCTCTTAATAAAGGGGAATAAAGATAGGCACATTATCCATGGGCAGAGGAAATGCCCTTGAGATTGTGGATGGTAAGAGGTAAAATGTTTAAATATAAATTGTGTAGGAGGTGAAAAAATGATAGAGGTAAAAGTTCCAGTATCATCTGATGATATTATTGAAGCTGTAAAAAAGATGAAGAAACATGAAAGAGAGTCTTTTATTGAAGATTTGCTTGCCATGACTTCTCCTGATTATCTCCAGAGCATCAAGGAGGCAAGATCTGAATATAAAGCAGGCAGGACAAAATCGCACAAAGAGATTTTCGTAGAATGAGTTTTAATCTTGTTTATACCCGCAGGGCGGAAAAGGATATCAAAAAACTTGATTCCGCCAAAAAACGGCAGATAGGCAATGCCATCCTGAAATTGAAGAACAATCCATTGGAACACTCTGAAAAACTGAAATATCCTGAAATTGGAACCTACCGATTCCGCATTGGTAATTATAGAGTTATTTTTGATATTGAAGGCAAAGATATTGTCATTTTGAGGGTCGGAGACCGAAAAGAAATTTACAAGAGGCTCTAAAAACAGAGGAAAATATAGTGGAAGAATTTAAGGTTTTTTATGATGAAGAAGAAGATATTCTCTACCTTGCAAAAGAGGGGGATGGAGCAGAGGTTGTGGAGATATCACCTCTAAAATTCGATTTTCTTAATGAGATAATTATTCCAGGGACACCCTAAAACTTGTTAAGGAAATGGATCAGATTCTTGTAAAATTAAGTGATGCTGTTGAATCTCTGAGGAATAATGTCTTTGCTCAATCCTGTTACATCAGCGGCCTTATAAATGACATGTTCTGTAGTGATGTTGATTAACTTTATAACGGTAATTGCCCAAATTATAGATATTGCCGAATACAAAGCATTATTTATATAGAAGACAACATCTGGTGAAGCTTTCAGGTATGCAATGACAAGAGCACTCCCTATCAATATTATTGTTAAATATATTGGTCTGTGAATTACATCTATTATCCTGTTGTCAATGTCACTTTTTGTAAACTTTGCAAATCTTCTGAAAACCTTGTTTATCAAGATGTCAGTAATTTTGGCAAGTACTATAAATAAAAGAATAGAAAGAAATGCATTAACATAAGGTGATTTTGAAATTTCAAAAGACTCTATAATTCCTGTCATAAACCACATCCTTTGCGAGGCATTTCATCATTATATCAAATTCTTTTTTTAGAATTTTTCTATAGATTATCAAATTGGAAAATTTTAAGCTTTGGAATATTGAAAAAATATAGACCACAGGAATAAGGATTCCCCATGGATCTGAAGGATTTAATAACCAAAAAATGGTTATAGCCGCTAAAAAAGATAGGCTTTCCAATCCTCCCATCTTTGTTATGCGCCTTCAAGATATTCGTCATGATGACTCAAATGAAAAGGGCATTTTTTATAGTCCTTGCGTTTGCAATATTCTTGATTCTGATTTTTTTGTAGGACTTCAACTCTTTGTTATGTCGGCATCTATCTTACAAAGCAAGCGAGTGTAATTGATTACGAAAATACCATTTTCAATTTGCATTTGACAAATACCTGGCTGTTGATTCCCATTCGTATGTTATATTGTGAGGCAATATTTAAGAATCACACTTGCAGGAAGTTATTTTGTTCAGACCTGAAAAGTATTCATGCACACTGTCGCCCAGTTTTTTTGACATATTCTCTTAAAGCTTCGTTCACGAGTGTCTGATATCCGGCTTTCTTTTCTGTTGCCAGTTTCTTGAAAAATAATAGAATATCATTATCAAGTCTGATGGTCGTAGAGACCTTTTTGGGTCTATAGAACCGCCCTCTTACTCCCTTGGAAAAATCGTATTCCTCCTTGAGTTTAAATGCTTCTTTCTTATCCAACTGTTTCATACTGTCTCACCTCCTTTTTTGTTGCTTTTCTCGCGGTGATTATTTTTATAATCTCATCACCATTTTCTGTTAAGTAGTAAAGATGACCTACAACAATGATGCTCCCTTTTTTGAGACTACCTATAGTAATCCATCTCTCATAGAAGTAATCGAATCTTTTATCCAGAATGGAGACGTGAAAAGGATCATCAAATACCTCAACCGTATCCTCGAATGAAATACCATGCTTCCTTATGTTTTCTTTATTCTTATTTTTGTCCCATCTAAACTCCATGGCTAAATTATATTATAAAGTAATAACAGTGTCAATACAATTTATCCCGGGGGTATATGGCATTCAGTATCGATTTCGATTCATAATGAGCTACTTTTCTGAGCCACTCAAGCTCGTTGACTACAGGAAAAACGTGACGGAGGTCAGTACCTCTCTCCTTACCTTTTGAAGAGGATAACATCAAAACAGCCAATCTGCTTATCAGATTCTTTGTTAAGAGTCTCGGATACCTTGAAATGAAAATTATAGGGAAAATTCTTTGTCCTGGTGTCAGCGCGAGAGGAGACATATTGAAGAAAGAAGAATTCTTAAAAAAAGGCTACCAATCAGGAAGAAGAATATCAAAATTTGTAAGATAGCTTTCCTTTTTATGAATTTCTCTCCAATTTCTTTCTTTTCTTTGCTCCAATCGAGTGGGCATTCCTTTTCAAGTTTCCTGTTCATCTCCAGGAGGTGTTCTACGAGAGAGTGTAGATCTGCAATTTGAGCTGCCTGTGCCTTTTTCTTTTTATCTTTTATTTTTTCAACTGCTCGCATGATGTCATAAACCCTTGATTTTAAAGTGTTTAGTTCTGATTGCATCATCCCGCAGAAAGAATTCACATCCATGGCTCTGCCTCCTGTTTACAGAATTTTAATTTTAAAGTTCACAAGAGCATTACTCGGTAGTTTTACCATCAAAGTGTTCAGCATGAGCCATGGCATCAGCTTTGGTTTTGTGAATAACACCATCTCTATGTTCTAGCGGTGAATAGATTGTATAGAGCTTCATCTCTTCATCCTTTGAGGTATTAATGATGTTATGTCTGGCGCCCGAAGGAATTACAACAGCGTAATCATCCTTAATCTTGTGTTCTATATTGTCCATAACCGCTTTTCCTTTTCCTTTTTCAATACGGATGAATTGATCAAGGTCATGTACTTCTTCGCCGATCTCCTCACCTGGCTTTAATGACATTACCACTAACTGGCTGTTTTTTGCAGTGTAGAGTACTTTGCGGAAGTTTTTATTTTCCTTTGTTGCCTTTTCGATATCGACTACATATCCCTTCATATCCTCCTCCTTTTTTGAACCGAAATCTTCGGCTAAAAATAGAAATATTCGCAACTATGTTGCATCACCCTAAATTGGTCAAATTATACCACATATAATATCAACCCTTAAATATTGAGGAGTTGCCTCCTGAGAGTTACTTTTTTATGTTTATGATGAAACTGATTGTGCATGTCTGAAGTGGAAATTGACATAGGACTGAACTTATGAAAACGTTAATTACTACGTGAACAGCGCGAATGAAGATTCTGTAAATATTCTTTATTCCGAATTCAAATATGGAAATGATAATGCCGCCGCAGGCGAGAGCAGTACAAAAGGCAATTCGCAGGCAATGTTTCTTGAGCTGCAGACCCCGGCGATCAATGGTCAGTTTTAGGTTCCTATCTTCCGTGCAGGATATCCATCCACCTTATGGCTTCAGTGTCACTGATTTTCCCCAAATATATTTGGGTTGTCTTCAAATCTTGATGTCTCAAGATAACCTTGGAGATAATCTCCAGCGGGACTCCATTTCTGCTGGCATATGTCGCTGAATGTCTACGGAGATCATGTGGCGATATTTTGACATTCAACTTCTTTCCCAGACCTGTGACTAAATTCCTGACCGCAGTGTAACAGAGCGGAAACACTCTATCCTCAGGGGATATTTGCTTCGTCGTGATGTACTCAGTCAGTCTGGTTGCAATGTGTTCTGGCATAAAGGCGACCTCGGTGTCTCTGCCCGACTTAGGCTCCTGGATCATGAGTTTCCTGCCAGAAACATCGGAGGCTCGAAGGTTGAGAACTTCTCCGATTCTCAGTCCACACCGGGCAGAAGGTATTAGGATTTTTGTATGAGGATATCTTCAGGTTTTAGCCAGACGGCTTTCCCGTTACGCCAAACAACAATTGGATTGCCGGCGCGTTTATGCTTTAATAAAGCATCTCGAACGCCCTGGGATAGTGCCCTTGTTATTATCTCCGGGTTAGAAAATGCTTCAGCGATTTTATCTCTTTGCTTTTCTTTTACTGTCATAGTCCTTTTTTATATTATGCCAAATAGCCGAATCGTTTACAAGGAATTCCTGATCCTGCTCACCGTATGCTATCAAACGCGGCTCTTCTCCGGAGTTGTCATAAAAAAACCATGAGTCAGCCAAGGGTCGATAGAGTTTGAAAAAATTGAGAATGCCCTTATGATAGCGTCTGCGGATGGTTTTCTCGGGCACATCATGTCCACCCATGCGAACCCTCTCTACAACGCGGGCAATCGCAAAATCCTCATTCGGCAGCCATAGAAAAACCAGATTGAAAGTGTAACCGCTATCAAGAAGCTCTTTAATCCATGGGGCGAAAGTCCTGCTTGCCAATGTAGTTTCAAAAGCAAAATCAACGCGTCTTTTTGCAGGATAATGTATGCGCTCAAGCATTACACGTCCTGCATGAAAAACCGCTCCTTTTGGGCCTGCGATGACAATGAGATTAGGTTTTTTAATGCTCATTATTCGAAAGGATATTTCAATAACTTAAATATTTTTCTCTCGCCTTGGCTCAGCTTTGCTGAAGCCTTGTAAGGTGAAGAACAAATCTTGGGGGTTAGAAGGTATGTACCTGCGTTTTCGTTGCAATTTCCGCCTGAAACCCTCACAATGAACGGAATGTTCTAAAGTTTCAAGTACTGTGAGCAGGTCAGCCGTGCGATGAACACCTGATAGCCCTCAGTGTGGAGTTCTCGGCGACCCTATTGAATACTGGGACAAACATTGATTGCTGTCTTTTCGCCAGGTCCCTACCTTTCTGCATCAATTAGGCCCAGAGATATTTCTTGCGGATTCTCTATTCCTTCCTCATCAGACAGGCGTAACCCCTTGCACCTCTTCCGCCAAATCTGAAATCTTCTATCGTTCCTACCTTGAAGAATTTTGAGAATGTATTTCTTATTTCATCCTTCGATAATCTGTAAGGACCCCGCTCAGTTTCCGCCTCTTTATCGCTCCAGCAGCGCAGAAAATAAAATCCATTATTTTTTAGTAGATCGTTAATTTTCACAGCAAACTTCTCTCTATCCCGGGGATTTATGTGGTGGAAACACCCTCTATCATTGATGAAGTCAAACCTTTGGTCTATAAAATCGAACTCTGTAAAATCATCCGCTATGAAATTGACTCTCACTTTTGCCTTCTCAGCTCTTTCTCGTGCAATCCTGATTGCCTCACGCGATATATCAATCGCGGTTACCTCGCATCCTATCAAAGCAAGATATATAGCATCAGTCCCAGATCCGCACCCCACATCCAATACAAAGCGTGGCTTTATCTCTTTATTTTCGATTAAATCAATTAATTCTTGGTCAGGCTTGTCAGAATGCCAGGGGATTTCGGTCAAATGATATTCCGAATATATTTTCTCCCAATCTCGGTTTTCTCTTTTTAGCCATTCAGGTCTTTCATTCATTTGATTTCTCTATAACTTTCTAACGTACAAAAGGGTAATTATAATCCCGGAAACGAGAGGAAGCAGGAAGCCTGTGAAATGGATTATCCATATTGAAAAATTATCCTGCTGATTCTTGTTGTACGGCATCAGCGCCGACAACAAGAGGTAAAAGAGGCATGATATTATTAGTGCCCATCCGCCGAATCTGTTGGCAGGATACCAAACGGAATCATCAGACAGTGTTTTGCATGTTCTTATGCCATAGACACGATTTCTTGGAACAATTCCGATGGCAAGAGGGATCGAGGCTGTAAGAATCAGGATAGCAGGAATCAGGAATGGTTGTGCAGTCATGATAAAATTCTATCCGGACGGATACCTCTATGGCAACCTATCCGTACAATGCGATGAAAAGTCTTCGTCAGGCAAAAGGATACGAAGGGACGACTGTTAGGCTGAAGGTACGATTCAATACTTTCACATAAGCCTACCGATTCATATTGATGATGTAAAAAAAAGTTTTTTTATTCTCTTAAGAAGATTGAACTTACAATGAAAGTTTGCCTGATTGGTGTCCCATAGCTCAGTTCGAGAAGTAGTAAAGTATTGATCCTGAGTCTTCTCTTCACCTGATAATCATATAGTGAGAAATGATGATTATCATTTGCATTATTGTGGTTCTCTGAGCATTACGTTACAAATCATAACATGGAAGTGTCCCTCGACTTCTCAATGCATCCCTATTCTCGACTTATTCTGCTTTTTACCTTTCGCCACGAGGTTGTTACAAGGAAGCTGTCCTCCATATTATGAATCATCCGTATAAACTTGTTCACCGGTATGGAGAAACTGAGTACTTCTCCGGGAACACACGGCCTGGCAGAGACGTCGAACATGCCGATAACGCATCTGGGGTGATCAGAATTCTTTTCGAGATAAGGGTATTGTACGATCGTCCCGCATCCAGCTGCAAAAGGGGCGTAAACAGCATTCGGATCGGCTTCATCGAAATTTGCGAGTGTAAAAAGACCGGATAGAACATCGGGCTTTGCCATAAAAATAACTACATCAAGATCGTCCCGCTCCTCAAGCTGATCCCACCTTTTAAAGACAATGAATCTGTGGGGGGCTCTAAACTCGGGCCATTTTTTCTGTATTTCTTTGACAAGCTCCGGAGATTTCTTGTAGCGCTCGCCTTCAAGTTTACCTGGCAACCCATAAGAGAGAAAGTATTCAAAATTTGGCATAATATCTCGCGTGAATCCGAGGTATCTTTTGCCTCCGCTGCAACCGATCGAAGCCGCCTCAAAACAAAGAGGCATACCACGTCTAACTTTTGACAGCGCAGACATTATACATACATGCCCTGATGGCGGAGACACCAACTCGGCACAATCGTCTCTTTCCGTATAATAAAATATGAACGGTAGTTCAGAACCATCAAAATACTTATTCCATAATTTAAGAAATCGTTTTTTCAAATCCATATCCATAATAGATTATCCTCCTCCATCGGCACTTTTACCAAAATAGGTTTATTTGAATTCCTTCTCCTGTTTCTATTTTGCTTTAACCAAGATGATCACATCAGTCATTTACAGTTTTTTTATGAATCAATAAAACTTATTTAATTACTGCATGCACTTGATACTCTTGTCAAGGTGTAAGTAACACCTGATACTTCGCACCTTTGACATTTCTTTGGAGTTGCTGGATTCCAGAAATAACCGTCACACGAAAAAGTCCGATCTGTTTCTCGATGCCTTCCTGAAGTCATGTTTTTTTGGTATAGTTCTTCTATGAATATTTTTATACAAAATTACTAATTTTTTACACGCAAAGATGAATATATTAAAAATTATTTTTTTGATTCTGTTTTCGATCATTGTGTTTTCAGCCTTTTGGCTATATGTCAATATAAAGCGAAGTAAAAAGGGTGAAACTCTCTCGAGGTCTGAAACATGGATAAAATATCTTCAACTCATTTTGGGAATAATAGCAATATTTAGTACTGCTATCGGTGTATACTATACTTTTTTCACTCCTTTCTCACCTATAAATTCTTGAAATCATATCCTTTTTCCAGTATACAATTCTGAACTATTGCAA
>JACUUX010000031.1 GCA_014859105.1 Nitrospirota bacterium | reverse complement strand
GAGTCGTAAATGAGCCATAAGACCGTGTCAAGCAGAAAAATTATAAAGAACTCAAGGAATGCTATATCCTTGACAAAAATTTCGTTTTGATATCTAATTGAAGCAGAAAAACCGATGGAGATTGGCAAAAAACTATTTACTACAAGGAAGATACAGTCAAAAGTAAAAGAACTCGCTCAAAGAATATCAAGTGACTATGAGGGAAAAGAAATCTTCGCAGTTGGCGTACTCAAAGGCGCAGCGATATTCTTTGCAGATCTCATAAGGGCAATCACGGTTCCTCTAACCTTTGACTTTATCATTGCATCAAGCTATAAGAAAATGGAAACCACAGGATATGTAAATATATACGGTGACCTAAGAGAGGATATAACGGGGAAACATGTCCTGCTTGTAGAAGACATTATCGACACAGGCTTAACACTCAAATTTCTTAGAGAAAAGCTTATTGAAAGGAACCCGCAAAGCTTACGGACATGTGTTTTTTTAGACAAAAAGGAAAGGCGGATTGTTGATGTTCCGATAGATTATACTGGCTTTGAGATACCGGACAAATATGTGGTAGGTTATGGACTTGACTGCGAAAGTAAATTTAGAAATTTACCATACATAGCCTTTTTAGAACCTTAAATGATACCAGTTTAGCTTTATTAAACATCGTAAAAGGAAAGGAGGAGTTATGCTTGTAGAATTCAGTGTTACACCAATAGGTTCCAGCAGCAGTATAGGCGACCAAATTGCTGAAGTCTTAAAGATAGTTGCTGCAAGTGGTATGCCTTATAAAATCAATCCTATGGGTACCGTAGTAGAAGGAGAATGGGATGAAATAATGAAGCTCATCAAGAAATGTCACAAGAAAGTGATGACAAGTCATTGCACCTAATATAATGACCCCGTCAATGCCTAGAGTAATCTACGTATGCCCCCCGCATAATGAAACGCCAATCTCATTGCAGCCAGATGAAAGCTGCCGAAATATTTCCTCTACGAATTCATTTGTTGTGTGCTTCTCAGGCAGAAGAATCGATGTAAGGAGCCACAAGGGTTTCCCACCCATAGTAGCTATGTCATTCGCATTGATTCTTACGGTATAAGTTCCTATATCTTCAGCAACAAATGTAATTGGATCTGTCTTTAGAAGTAGATACTTATCCCCCATATCAACAGCAGCCGCATCCTCGCCAATAGCGGGACCTGCCTTAACCCGAAAAATGCAGTTAGAGATTCTGAATCGAGTTCAGAATGACAATTATCAGGGCTTTATGCATAATAATGTCATGCTGAATTTATTTCAGCATCTCATGTATTTGTAAGGCTTTATGGAACTAACTGCATTTTTCGGGTTAACATATAAAAGAAAGCTGGCTGAAAGGAGAAATAATGAATAAGCGAATCAGTCCACTTTTGTTGATAGGACTCATTGGCACGCTGACTCTTGGCACCAGTTTTATTACCAATGTGTACCGTGCGTTCTGGGGAGAACATAGTATGAATCACACTAAGCAGTGAGGATTATTGATCGACATATGAAATGCATAAGGGCGAGATAATTCATCTCGCCCTCAGTGAAGACTTACTTTCTCTCTATTTGAACATCGACTTTTGTCCCATTCGAAGTAACGTCAAAAACAGGTGATAGCTTGCTCAATGCTTTAAGCTTTTCGATATTCTCAGCATCCGTTTTAACCTTAAAGTTTACCTTGATGTTCTGATACCCTCTTCTGACTTCATTGGTTAATCCCAGAAACCCTCTGAGGTCAATATCTCCTTCGAGATCAGATTCTATTTTACGATCTACACTCTTGAGCTCGTAGAGTTTATTCACTCGGATGCCAATTAGACATGTGTTGTGCGTGTGTTTTTAAATAAGACCCCGGTTTGTAGAATTGATCATAGAATTCAAGATCCAGATGGTGTGCCTGAAGGTACATGATCGTGAAGATGGAAGGTACAGTGCCAGGAAATTTGCCAAACGTGTCAAAGATATACTGTGCCTGCAAAGCTGCGCATTCCCTGAATTCCTGGCTGTGTACTTCTGCTGCCGAGCGTACCTTTTGGGAATCTTTCCATGGACCCGGAGTGTCTGGATGAAACGGCCCCCCCCGGACCGAACTTCCGTCTGTGGACTGCTTCGACCGCATCATACATGTTGCTATAATGGGGCGGACAGAAGCCTTCCATGATTCCCTCGATCCCTGTCGGATTAGGATATGGCCAGCGTTCGTTTATATCGTAGCGGAATCCCAAACCAGGCACATCAGGATTGCCGCTCGCTCCCAGGACACTGAAGGCATCAAGGCCATTGAACATCCAACCGCCCAACCCCATTGCCTGTAGCATGAGATTCCCTGCATAGCAGCTTGTCGACAATTCTACAGTTACCTCCGTCATCGACCATTGCTCTATAAATGTCAATGGCCAGGTATTGTCAACATCAACAATATTTTTAAATCTTTCAATGCCCGGTACAGACCTTTTGTTGATGTCATCATAGAGAACAAGCCCATTCTGCAGCATATAGCAGAGATTAAGAATAAGATGCTGCGATAAATCACCGACAGGAATAACCAATAGCGTGCCTGGATGGTTGACGCCCCATGTATTGTGTGCCTCTGTGTAGGGAATCTCCGGCGGCATACCCAGACGTTTGTCTCGGAGCTTTTTTATGCGGCGATTTAATGCTTTGAGAATCTCCTCAATGTCGAGTGAGCCGTCTTCACGTCTTTTGGCAAAGGCAGGAGCGTCACGGGCATCAAGAACATACACACCTTCATCGTCTGTAAAAAATGTCATGCTTGTATGAAATCCGGCTGCAGACGGGAAAATACGGCCACCTGCAGCTCCTGCATAGTTGGCCAGACGTGGAGCATACCGGTCTGCCCGGTAAATCATATAATGCCAGCTTGTATTGCCTCCGCATGCAGCGACAATAAGTAATTTCTCCAGTTCTGAAAGAGGCATGGGTTTGTATCTCGATTTATAGGCAAATACCCCATCAGGAATTTCTGCACCCATAAAGAAACGTCGTGAGCGCCGACCTAATAACGCTTCGATTAAACTAAACGAGAGCATGTCATTAAACCCTTTTTGAATTATCTTTTTTCAAGAATTTCTATCCAAAGGCTGCACTTCATTTTCAAAATAACTATGAAAGCATCGGGGTAAATGGTGATAATCAACAGTAGTTAGGGTGCCTGAAAAATCTTTTGAGTTGTATGTATTCCAGAATAGGACAACCTTCTTTTTTAGATCTTGTTTTTCTGCATCATCAATAAGGGAAGCAAAAGCCTTCCCCGTATAAGTCCCGTCCAATTTAATCCCTGCACAATTCTTCATAAAAGTGACGGCTTTCATTCCTTCTTCAGTGAAAAGAGCATACTGTTGCCCAAAAAAGTCGTGTCTAATATCTATATCCTTCTCAGAAAATTCGAGCTTTGGGAAGGAAGAATCGATAGAATGAAGGAGAGAGTTAGTCTTATGAAAGAGTTTGACCATTTTTCTTGCATTACCAAATTTCTCATCCACTACCCGCACAGAGATTACCCGACTTTTGATGTTTAAAGCCTTGAATCCGAGTATCAGTCCGACAGATGTTCCAACAGTGCCCAATGCAACATAAATAAGGTCAGGCTCAGGTATTTTTCCTTCCATAATCTGCTCCTTTAGTTCAAATGCTGCATTGACAAAACCAACCACACCAAGAGGCGAAGAGCCGCCAGCAGCGATAATTAGGGGAAAACTACCATGTTTAAGCTTATGCCGCAGAAGTTGGTACATGGTTCCTACGGTCAGGAGTGACACATTGCGGTGCTGGTGAAGTTCTGTTCCGCAACAACTACTCATGAGAAGATTACGGCGTACATATTTAGCATCAGGCTGGGGCATTAACATAGATATGCTCTTTAGTCCAACCTGGTCTGCATAAATTGCTGTAGCCAGTGCATGATTGGATCCTGCAAAGCCAAAAGTCAAAACTTCCTTTGCCTTTGTGCGCAAAGCATAACCCAGGAGGAATTCTAACTTTCGTATTTTATTCCCTCCATAGACCTTACCGCTCAAATCATCACGTTTTATAAAAAGATGATTTATACCTATATCCTTCCCCGCTTGCTCAAGTTTTTCTACGGGCGTTGGGAATTCACCCAAAGATACATAAGGGAGCTTATCTTTTAATCGAAGGTAGTGTTTGAATAATGGAATCATTGATGAACCATTATAACAATATTTTTTGGTTTATTTCTTTTAGTGTTATTTATCGATTACCAGTTAATAATAAACACCATTAAAACAGATTTCAAAGATGTGATTTTCAGGAAGAAAGATCTGGATATGGGCCGAACCTTGACGCTATCCTTGATAAAGAGAGAGTCTTGGGTTTGTTGTATTGTATCTGTTTATATTTAAAAAATGCTTGTTCTTTAAATGTAAACGAAGAGTAATTTTTATTGACATACAAGATTTATTGACATATTATTTTCTTAGTGTTGTGTATTTTGTATATCAGTAACAAGAAAGGGAGGTGAAAGAGTAAATGCCGGTAAAGAAAAAAGCTGCTGCGAAGAAGACTGCAAAAAAGAAGACCGCAAAAAAGAAGAAATAAGTTTCCCTTAACACGTTCACAGACATTTTGGGCTGGGGAAGAGTTTCTCCAGCCTTTTTTTATGGTCTTCCCTTCTTGCGGTCTTTAGCTATTATCAAACTCCATTCCTGAGAAAATTTCAAGACAAATTTATAACCTACTGTAAAATAGAGATTATTTGGGAAGTCCATCACAATCACCATTGCTTCTGAGGGCCAGAAATGGTATACCAATCGAAGATCGGGAAGTGATTCCAGCCCGGCTTTCCTCAGGGTACCCATTTAGTATCCTGAGAATTGACAAGCCATGGATGAACCCTCTCAATGATTGGTATTACAAGAGTCCTTATCTGTTCCGCCGTTATAGGGGTCATCTTTGGATGGGCGTGATTATGATGAAATAAACTTACATCTGTGGGTTTCTCAGTGGCCCAATCACTATTTTCTGTTTCAACCTTAACCGAAAAATTGCAGCCTCCCTTTGTGAGTTTATTTCTCCACCTGCTTCGCAAGATTAAGCGATGGTAAAAAATAGATGAATTATGCAATGAAAAATAACATCGGAAGATCGGATTTTCTATTGCTTTTTATATCTTTCCAATTGTTCTTTCAGAATCTCATTTTCTTCTTTTAGTTCTTTCATCCTCAGTTCCCTACGTACAGCTATATCATAAAATTCCTCCAGCTCCTTAACTCTCTTTTCAAGTTCTTTTTTACTCCTGTACAATTCTTCATGCAATTTTATATGCTTCATCCTTACAGTGAGTTCTTTCAAACTGAACGGCTTTTTTATAAAGTCTGATGCACCAGCTACTATTGCTTCTTCATAAGAAAAGTTATTAATGTGTCCAGTCATGATTATAACTTTCACGTCAGGTTTAATTCTTTTAGCCTTCTTTGTAAGTTCCAAGCCATTCATGTCGGGCATATCGACGTCTGTAATCATTATGTCATAAGGGTTCTCATTTACAAGTTCAAGAGCAGATGCAGCATTAGAAGAAGTTTTACAATCGTAACCTTCAGATTTAAGACCACTTTTTAATACATCAAGCAATGTTATATCATCGTCAACAACAAGAATAGGCCCTTGTTTTGATTTTTCACTTGTAGTTACTAATTCATCCATGTCCTTCATATCACTTAACAATATCTCTTACCTTACGCATCTTCTTTCTTTTATCATGAGTGCTTTAAACATGGGTGTCAATCCTACGAAGGTAGGGGTATAATGACGAATAGATTGCAATCTCTTGATGATTATTTTTTGAAATATTGCTTAAGCCAAATCAAAACTGCAAGAAAGGTAGATATTTTATGGTTCATATTTTGAACCTTCTTCAAGTGTTTTGTCTTTTTCACTCATTTTTTTCTCCAAATATTTTGGTTCCTATTCTAACCATATTTGCCCCTTCCTGTAGCGCAATCTGGTAAGAATTGGTCATCCCCATAGACAGGTATTTCATCTCTACATTCGGGAAATTAATATTTTTAATGTGCTCAAATATCTTTCTGGTTTCCACAAAATAAGGTCTGGAATCTTCAGGGTTGCCAAACCGAGGTCCCATCGTCATTAGACCCATCACTTTCACGTTTTGTAGCCTTGAAATTCCTCTCATTAATATTTCAGCCGCTTCTGGCAACACCCCTGATTTTTGAGGTTCTCTGCCACTATTTATTTCAATTAAAATCGGCATTACTTTTCCTATTTCTCTGCATTTTTGGTCAATTCCTACTGCTATATCTAAAGAATCAACTGTCTCTATCATATCAAACATCTTTAAGGTTTTCCTTCTTAAAAGGTCATGCTTTTCCATTTTGGGAATGCCAATAAAATGCCAGATTGCTTTATCTCCTACTACCTGATAGACTCTTTTCGCTTCCCTAATATAGTTTTCGCCAATGATTTTTACGCCGGCTTCAATTGCCTCTAAAATCTCTTCAGGTTTTCTTCCTTTTGCTGTTACCACTAATTCCACCTGCCCGGGCAATTTACCTAATATTTTTTTAACATTTTCTTTAATCATCATAATCTCCTTTTTACTTTAAATCTTTTCTTATTTCACCATCTGGCTTCCAATCCAGAATCTTTTCTATTGTTTTCTCATCTGAGAGTTGATTATCTGAAGCATGAACAAAAGTTTTTCCATCCTCTTCAATTCTACTCATCATTACCATATTCTCTTCTTCACCTTGTCGTCCATGAGGAACAGGAAAAGAGAATTCCAAAGGTCCTTCTTTCATTCCTTCAGCATTTTGCAAATCTTTCTTTATTATTTTGGCTAATTCTTCCCTTCTTCTTTGCTGAGTTGGCGGAGAATTATTTGGCCCCTTAGCCCAAATTCGGCGATCTGATAAAGTATTTTTTACTTTATCTATTCCTAACTGATAGGGATTTGGATTATACAAAGGACAATGGTCTCCATCGAAATGACTGAAAACCACATCACTGGCATCTTTTAATTCCTCAATAATTTTCTCTCGAATTCCTGCTCCAACTGCGATCTGAAAAGGATGTGGCAAAAACCCATAGCGCGACCAGCCTAAAGCTATGCCAGGGTCGATGAATATTTTCCGGTTCTTCAATTCAACCGAACAAGAAAGCCCACGGACTCCTAAAGATTCAGTACCTAAAATCTTAATGATCATTTTTCTCTTTTTGCTGTTATTCATTATAGCGCGATCCGAGAGAAGATTTTGCTTCGTTTTAAATCTTTTTTTTTAATATCCGAATTTTTTCCCCTATACAATTCTGAAAAATCTTCAGGTTTTATCCGCTAAAAATATTTTTCCGTCCAGGTGATCATTGTCATGCAAAACCACCCTGGCATGAAAAGGATAAGAAATATCCTCAATCTGTTCTTCTCCATTGGGATCTAAATGACAAAGGAAAGGGAGAATCAGGGATAAAGTATGTAAAAGGTAACTTTCTAAAAGGCATAAAGTTTGAAAGCGGCAATGACTGCGATTGGAAGTTAAGGGGATGGATGGAACAGGCTAACAGGAGAGCCCACGGCACTAGAAAGAGAGTTCTTCCTGAGCTATCGAAAAATAATTCTTATTAATGTTCTCCTCTTGCCTCCTAATTCTCATAGGATATAAACCTTTCTGTCTTTTATTTCGATCTCCTTAACCTTTCAGAGTTATCTAATTTTTCCATGGCCTTTTCAATAAGCCTGTTCAGTTTCCGTGTTTCATAATAAAGCAACTCTAAAATCTTTGATACCTCTTCATTACTAAGGATCACTGCCTTTTTTGCCCAATCCCGATAAATCTCTGCGTGCTCATTATTGTGCTCAATCCAGTGATGAAGAAGTATTTTTAACTTCTCGAGTTCATCCACTTTTTGCCTCCTTTGAAAACAAAAAGCCATGAAAGCTACACCTTCGTGGTGAAATGCCTTCATGGCCAGTAGCTTCTTTGCTTTACAATCGAATAAAAAAACCCGCTCTCGGTGTTCTATTCTATAAGAAGGGTACAGAAAAATCATAGTATTTGTCAACAAGACGAATTGACCTGTGTTAAGGTTCTTTTTTACTTTGCGATTGATACGTTTCAGATAAGCATCAAGAATCCCTGTAATGTCCTTCAGTTGTTTAAAGCGTATAAGACCTCTCAGAATCAGCCCTGAAAGATTCTCAATAAGGAGGCTAAGGTCAGAGCTAATATTTCGCCGCATGATCTTCGGCGACATTCTGCTACATATGCAAGCCGGAATGGCGTGCCTCTGGGAGTAATCTCAAAGATTATCCTCAGACATCAGGATCTAAAGATTACTCAAGTTTATCTCGGCAAGATCAGCAACTCAGAGGCAATACACTGGATGGACGTCCTGCATAGGGTAAGTTGGGCACATTTTGCTTAGTATTCGACGGTGCTTGATATTGTCTGAAAGACCCTAATATTAGGGATAATATCTCGTCAGATAGAGAATATTTCCTGGCTAATGCCGACATGGGCGCAGACCATACCTATTCGAATAAAGATTCCCTTTTCAGCTCAATTGTTTCACACATTTATAGTCATCTCAATAATTGAAATTTTTCCGTATCATATCACGTGAAGAGGGATACTAAACTCCCCTTAAACGGTATACAAAAGGGCGAGAGGATTTGAACCTTCTGCCTTAGTTTCTAACTTTATGATTTTAAATGAAATATTACACTAATTCCTTTGCTGGGGACACACTTATCAGATTGTATGGCGATTATCTGTTTTACGCAGAAATCAACCCCGTTTGGTATCTCCGGCCTTGATTTGGTCCTTCCTGAATTCCTCAATTTAAAGAGTAGTCAAAATGAGGCAGATTATTACCAAAAATCCGTACACGTAACCTTATTTTTCAATCCTGAATTTATTTTTTTAAATCTGTGACTCATCTGTGACCTTTCTTGTGTTAAATTATATTTAGTGAGAAAAAATTTCTTAAACAGCAAAGGAGCATACCGATAGAAAATGGCAACAATACTATTAGATACGTCAGGGCTTGAGTGCCCTAAGCCAATATTAAAAATTGCAGCAAAATTATCAGAACTAAAAGAAGGAGATATATTAGAAGTAATAGCAGATTGTCGAACCTTTGAAAGTGATGTTAAGCTGTTTTGTAATAAATTACGTAAAAAACTTCTGTTTATCGAGAAAAATGGCAATGGAAAAATGAAATGTCAGATTCAGTGCTAATAAATTTATTAGAGATCGCTGCTATTTAATTTAAAGGAATACCAATGGCTTATAAGATTAGTGATAAAGCAAAAAAGCACTCAACAAAATGTTCTAACAATTTCACATGTTTAAATAATGACACCTGGGATACATGTTCTATTGAAAGAAATCTCCAAGGGGCATTTCTTGTCATAAAAGCTAAAAGTAACAAGAGCGATTGCCCTTACTGGTTTTCTTATGCCGATTCATACTATTGCAATTGCCCTGCCAGACGCGAAATCTACCAACGTTACAATATATAGCATCCCTCTTATAGATAACTTCCTGAACTAAACTATTGACGTAGGTAATTTTATTTTGTAGGCTTCAAGCGGTAATTGATAAGACGAAGTATTGAACAATAGAAAATCATAATTCAAAGGAGGGAGCACCATAAAAAAACTATTTTATTTGATTGGAATTGTTCTCTTTTTAATAATTGTACAATTCAGTTATGCAGAGGAAAATGTAAATGTACACGTAAAAGCTTTATTGACAACACCTCCAAATTACATCGGTAAGTGTCCAAAGACTATTAAATTCACAGGATCAACAATCACACTTGAACCATCTTTTTACATAGTAAAAGGGGTGGGTGTTAAATTTAATTATTACGTTATCTTTCGGGTCCCGAATCATAACGATCAGATAGGGCCTGTCAGAGTTGTTACGTTCCATGAACCAGGCACCAAAACAATAATACCAGAATTTAAATTTGAAAAATCCTGTAAGGGAAGTGCAATATTGGTAGTTAGGGGTTTTAAATCTGGTCAAGTTTTTGCAGAGTCAGCTCCAGTCATGTTAGATATTAAATGTGCGACGCCTCCAAAAAAATAAGCTGATACATAGACCAACTGTAAGAAGCGTTATTGTGATTTGCCTTTTATAGAGAACATTTGATGTACACACTTGATGAAGAAATTGAGGTATAATTTATTTGGGACTTAAAAAAGGAGGTTTCAGATGATATACAACTCAAAAAAAGGATTGTTAGGAATAGTGGTTTTGGTTATAACAGCAGTTATTTTTAGCGTTGATACGCTTGCCCAAACGAGCTATCCAATGGTCTGCCGTGGTGGTGGAAATATGCGAGCAAATTACACCGCCAGTGTAACCCAAGGGAAATTAGATATCACGTTTACAAAATCTACCTCCTCTTCAACAAAGCGTCAACCCAATTCGGGAGAATGTGCCTGGTTAGACCGCCCAATCAGTCAGACTGAACCAAACCATATGGTTTTTAGAGTGGTTGGAAAATCGCAGGAGCCGTTTACAGAATTTGAAGTCACACCAACAAAAATAAACATTAAAAGATTACATAAAGATTTTTTATACCTTATTAATGCCATTCAGCAGGGAAGTATTTTTTATGTCCATTGCAGGAGTAAAGAATTTGGTTATTTAGAGATTCCAAGAGTTGGTCCTTAAGATTTAGGTCGTTTACTTATCCAAATAAAAGGATTTCGAAATACCATTACATTTCAAATTGTCACCTTTTATTTATCAATATTTCTATCAGAAATCGTAACCGCACCGAACTATCTTGGAGTGTAGACTTGTGGGTGCCTCTGAGAAAAATTAGGTGCTTCTTGCGGGACTAATGACGCATGTTTATTTAATATTCTATAAATAATACTGATTTGTTATACTATTATATAAGGCGAATAATAGTTTTGGAGGAGATATGCCAGTAGCACTTAAATTTGACATGCCAGAAGGTGCTTTCTCAGCACTTCGCAAATCACCGGAAGAATTCACAAAAGAATTGCGCCTAGCAGCTGCGGTCAAGTGGTATGAGATGGGGATAATATCCCAGGAAAAAGCAGAAGAGATAGCTGGGCTGTCCCGTGTCGATTTTATATCCTCCCTGTCCAGGTTCAACGTATCGCCATTTCAGTACACAACTGAAGAGATAACCGAAGAATTGCGCAATGCGGATTAACCGCATTGTCGTTAATGCCTCTCCAATAATCTGCCTTCTGAAGAATCACCTTTTATATCTCTTACCAGAATTATTCTTAGAAATAGTAATCCCTGACAAGGTATATGAAGAGATTACCATCAAAAGCGGATTTGATCTTTCCTCATTGCAGCATCTAAAGAAAGCCTCTGATATCATTGTTCCTCAAAATGTAACAGCGTGGGATATCGGAGATGGAGAAAGCTCTGTCTTGGCTTTTGCACAGAAAAATCCTGATTGCTGGGCGGTTATAGACGACCGTGAGGCTCGCCGTTGCGCTGCATCTCTGGGCTGCCACTATATGGGCACAATTGGGATTATCCTTCTCGCAAAAAAGAGAGGTATTATCAAGTCCGTAAGGGATAGTATTACAAAACTTCAAAGCGCCGGGCTATGGTTGTCCAAGTCCTTCATCACCGAGGTCTGCAAACAAGCAAGAGAATGAAATAAGCCGGACCCCTTTTACTGTAAATTTGTGCTTGCGCAAAAGAAGAACGACACTTCAACCCCATCCTTGTTTTCTCTATCAAGACTGTTCTTCGTGTACATACTTGATGTCGAATTCAACAGAATTTCAGAAAGTCTGAAAACGTTTGTTTGTAAGGTGTCATTGAGAAAAATGGAGCGTTACCTTAGGGAGGAAAGATGCAAAATGACAAACTTGTATCACGGAAGAAAAATATTTCCTGAAGTCCTTGTGGCGGCAGCCTGATTGATCTATGAACAGTACAAATGATAATAGCCAAGGCCTTTACAGTTTAACCCTTTCTTTCTGAGAGGTTTTAAAAAAAGAGGTGGTATAATTATGAAGAGTAGCAGTCTGTAAAGGAAACACAATCTATGAAGTCTGTTCCCGTATACCTCTCTATTTTCAGAGAGAAAATGAAATCCGGCGGTAGCTCCGAACAAGCCATTCAGGAGAAACGCTATCTGAAAAGCCCGTTCAAATTCTTTGGTACGTCACTTCCATATGCGGATAAGGTGGCCAAAGAATTCAGAAAGGAAAACCCGGGGGCCAGCTACGAACTTGTTATTGAACTTGCAAGAAAACTTTGGGCTTCCGAGTACCACGATTAAAAGAGGCTTGCTCTCAGGTTATTACAATTCTTCCCGGAGTATCTTAATCTCGGCATGGTATCTATGCTTGAAAAAATGCTTATGGAATCACCTACTTGAGACCTGGTTGACGATATCTCGATCCATCTGGTTGGCACAGTGCTGGAGACGGACAAGAAGGCGTATGCATTTCTAAATAAATGGAGCAGGTCAGAGAATTTCTGGATGAAACAAGCCTCACTTATTTCGCAAATACTCATGCGGAATATTTATCGCTGATGAAGTCACAATTGAAGGTCTGACACCTTTTACTGTGACACTCGAATCTTTGCTTCAAGCTCTTGATTTTTTGTTGCCATAATTTTCTCTCCTTGGGTTCTTCCGTATTTGGTTATTTTTACTTTATCAAAAGACTCACCTAATTAATGAGCATGAACATGTGTCCCTATTTATTGTATTTATTTACCACGAAACAGTGGAAACCTTCTAATAGTTGCGCTATACTTTATTGTTGCGGCTATACTGACAGCAAAGGGATAGTACATCTGTACTAACAGGTTATGACAAAAAATATCTATGCCTTTTATATGCCGGGTGAAGAGCGTATCTTCTTTAATTATTTTCACGGGATTACATTCGCATTCCTGCTGTTGTTTAGCTTACTCGGGGTTTTTATCACGAAGTTATCAACGGTGGATGCCATCTCCCATGCGCTTGTTTTTGTCCTGCCGTTCTATGGCGCGATTCTGATGTTTAAAAAGCGGTTTGCCAACGAGGTGACGCTTGATTTTGATGTTCGTAAGATTCGCTTTGTATTCCAGGATAAGAGGGGCACGATTGAAAGAGAGTTTCCAGAAATCAAGAAAGTAAAATTCGGGTATTATCTCACCTTTGTAATGAAAGATGCCAAAATAATGGTCAAACGACCAGATAATAAAAAGGAAATATTTCAGTTGCTAAAATCCGTTTTTACGGTTGATTGTGGTATTTTTCCAATAAAATAAGAGCGACAGTTAGGATTAAGGGCTTGACTTCTTTAAACCAGGCCTGACACCTTTGACTTGACAAATTTGTACACTGTTCACCGCGCTATACGTAACAAACCCTACTTTTTCTAATGTTTTCAGTTAGTTACATCCTGTTTCCCAATATTCCTTTCTGGTACCATTCAAAGTCATCATCTCCTATTGGCTGTGTCCTCTGCAGTACAACGCTAATAGCCTTATAGTAGTCCCTTTGCACTTTGAGATTGGAGACTCTACAGTAGCAATGGGTTGCAGTAATCCGGCTGTGACCCAGTATATCCTGAATAGTAACGAGATCGGCATCTGCATTTCACAACTCGAGGCGTATTGGGGTCAGGTATTTATTCTTGCAGACACCCGGCTGAAAAAGAGGATTTTGAGAAACTGATTGCAAAGGCTGAACAGTTTGATGTTGATAACATCATAGATTTTCACAGGGCTATATCAAATCAAAAAAAATTCAGTATCGTAAATATGACGATAGTGATTCTCTAAAACCACACTGACCTTTGGTTGCAAGACTCAGTCCACCTTCTAACTATTCTCTTGACCATTATATACCAACGGTATATACTTAACAAAGGGAGGATTAAGTTGAAAGATTTTAATTCAATGAGTAAAGAGGAGCTTGAATCACTTATTCAAGAACTTAAGACTACTATTAAAGACCTTGAAGAATCATTTCATGCCTTTAAAAAAGCCTCAGAACATGAATCAGGCGAAGTTATTGGCGAAGTTATTAATAGGTTTCAAGAAGAACTCAAGAAGATAAGAGAAGGGATAGACAAGCTCGAAAAAATAAAAGAGAAACATGAAACCTAAAGAACTTAGAGCATGGAGAAAAAGGAATAGTTATAGCCAGAACCAACTTGCAAAGGCATTAACCGTTGCTACTATGACTGTTAGCAGATGGGAGAGAGGAGAAAGAGGAATACCATCATTCCTACGCTTAGCCCTTGAGCGTTTGGAAGAAATAAAAGGAGGTGATTTAAAGAAAAAGGGTACGCGGACGAAAAAGAGAAAGGAGGTGAAAAAGTAAATGGAAACTCTTTATCTTACAGGTAAGACCTGGTGGATTAAATACTACCGCAATGGCAAGCCTTATTTTGAAAGCACTCACACAAAGAACGAAAAGCTTGCAAGAAAGAAGCTGCAGGCCAGAGAAGGGCAAATATCAGAAGGTAACTTCCCCGGCCTGAGGGTAGAAAAGATTCTTTATGATGAGCTTGCAGAAGACCTGATAACCGATTACAAAATGAATGACCGTAAATCTCTTGAGAGGTTAGAAAACAGTTTATTACATCTTAATGCCTCTTTTTCAAATATCCGGGCTTCCAATATCTCTACAGACCTGATACAGCGTTATGTAGTTGAAAGGCAGAAAAAAGGAGCTACAAACGGAACTATCAACCGGGAACTATCAGCATTGCAGAGGATGTTTTCATTAGGAGCTAAACAAACTCCTAAGAAGGTTATGCATATTCCTTATATCCCGAAACTTAAAGAAGCTCCTGCAAGAACCGGATACTTTGAACATAACGAATACCTGAGACTTAAAGGCGCCCTACCCGATTACTTAAAACCTGTCCTGACTACGGGATACTACACCGGAATGTCCTTTGATATTAAAGGCTTTAATTAACAGAGATTGGCGTAAGTGGTTGATGTGCTTGATGGTGCGAGAGAGGGGAGTTGAACCCCTACGGTTTTACCCACTGGATCCTAAGTCCAGCGCGTCTGCCAGTTCCGCCACTCTCGCATATTCTTAACTTTAAAGGATTTTTAGGCATTCTGGCCAGCATTTTTTTCCTCCAAAATGCCCCGATTGTGATAATTTTGTGATAACTTATTCAGAATCCAGTCCTTGCAAGCGACATTGAACATTCGTCTCATTAAACTCAGTTCTTGATATACAGTTGCAGGCTTGACTGTGCGCAACAGGCCAGTTCTGTAATCAGCAATCATTTCGGTTGTTATCTCAGAAAGTTTAAGATCTCCAAAGACTGGCAGTAGTACCTTCACAGTATGTACGTCACGGTTTTTTTTCATAGCTCTGCAAATATTTTTCTGTCATTTCTCTGAAAGTAGTATGCTTTGCTTTCTGTGCCTGCTGCAGATCAAACCAGGTGTTCTCAATTATACGAACCCTTATCTTGGCAAATATAGTTTCAGCAATCCTCTTTATTGTCTGTTCCACTGCTCTTTCTTATTTGCTTATTATTAACTCGTAAACATAACCACGAGGTCTTGCCCCTCTTGTAAAGTCCCATCATTCACCTCCTTGTAGTTAAATTAAAGAGACCAATTGTATGTTTATCAGTATAGATTTTCAATTTCGTTTTTCGACGTATTAAATATACAAGTGTTGCTTCATAGTTTGTCTTATTAGTAATACAATTATTTTCAAAAATAGTAATTCTCGTATCTTTCTTACTGCCAGTATAAAGAAAATTATTTTCTTTAAAATTATCGCGAATGCGAGCGATAATTAATAAAAGGCCGCCCGTATTGAGATGCCTGTATGCAGTATTTATAGCCTTGCGCAGATCTTTGACAGCAGCCATGTAACCTATAGAATCAGGGATTGCAACAGCATCAAATAGTGTCTTAAGTCTTATTTCTCGCATATCACCATGAATGTATTTGACCTCCGCATTGAGTTCCCTATCGATTTTTAGCATTCCATTGCTTATGTCTACTCCAGTTACCTTGAAATATTTTTTGAAAGTATAATCATTAATACCTTTAATACCTGCTCCGCAGCCAAGATAAAGTAGTGTTTTTGGTTTAATTTTAGAAAAGTGTCTGATCAAAGCTTACTTGGCTTTTACTGTTTATTCCCATGAAATACCAAATTTGGTATAACATAGGAAATTTGTTCATATTGATTTTCGAGAGTACTTAACAGAGTTCAGCGTGTTCCTCCCCGCATGTATTTCAGAAAAAACTATCCGGCATTTTTTATTTACTCGTCTCTTGAGAATTTTTCGATCTCATCTTCATCAACCTTAATAAAAGATCATATCGCTCCTTAAGTGTGAGAACAAAATATAGTGGTGATTCCATGAGTATGGAAATCAATTCCTTTTCAATCTTGCTATCCATGATGATCGCTTCCCTCGATTTTATTTTAGGAAATTCTGATGTTAAGATGAATCCTACCTAAGTAGGGATGAATAATATATCTTGCTACTTACGATTTGAAATATTGTATTTATAAGAGAAGTGAAAGCATCACCATTTTGAGGAAGTAAGGTTGCCTCTCAGGATTTACAGGAATGCTGTGTAACATTCGCCCCGAAAGACGCATACCATTTTTCTCAATGCCACCTGCAACTCTATACTATCGGCTATGGTCAAAAAAACAAGTGTTTCTTCATGTAACAAAAGTTATTTCGGGTTCTATAAAGAGTAAAAATAAGTGCTATTTCCGAAGTTCGTTTTTATATAATCAATTTTTAACAGTAATTTCTACTATATTGCTGCGGGCTATTCCTTTTTCCTCGCCTGCTTTTTTTACAAAAACATGCATTAATCCCATTACTTCATATTGTCCATTCTCTAATGAAGTCGTGTCCCAATTTACCGGGAAATCTTCATCGACGTCATCAGATTCACCGATCTTCACCCAAGTGTCGGTATTTTTCTTACGATAATACCAAGGATTCGTGACACGCAAAATGGGGCCCGATAGCCCTAAATCTTCCAATTCTTGATGCAATAGGGCTTCATCAAATTCTTCCCGCAGCAAAACACTCCCAGAGTAGGTTTCAAATACCTCTGAAGGAACAATAAAATATGGACCCCAGTTGTGTGACATGATAAACCTCCTTTAGACTTTTATTGTCCATTATTGTTTATACTAACCCAAATCCAGCGATAAGGGACTGAAAGCGTTGTCCACCTTGTCATTGCGAGCACCCAAAGGGTGCGTGGCAATCTCTGTTAGAAAGACGAGATTGCTTCGTTTTACTCGCAATGACATCTTTTATCGCTGGATTTGGGACTAACTTCAGTAACATTATTAGACTCTTTTCCTGTATAGTAAGTTCGCACAATCTAACATAGCTTGTCAATATCATAAACCTTTAATAATACAATTAACAGAAGCCATTCATTTCCAGTTGTATGCCTCGTAATTACGATTCGTTGCAGAGAAGTTTATTTCAGGAAGCAACGGATCGAAAACCTTTCTTCTTGAAATGCCAGACAATTTCAGTTCTTCGTAACTGAGAAGTTCAGCTTCCGCAGTCCGCACAATTGGCACCTGACCAGAAATGATGATTCTAATTTAATATGCTATCTCGCCTGGTATGACACATGAAACTTCCTCTCATAAGGATAATCCAAAGCAGAAAAACTTTGAAGGCAAAGATGGGAAAAAAGAGTTGAAGAAGTGTTTCATTAGTCGCATCGACTACATTGAGACAGATCACGGACCTCAACTTTTCTCAGTTCTTAACTTTGACGTAGCGAGAAAAAATAGTATGTCTTTTGATTTGTTTCTCAGTTCGTTATAACTAACCAGATAAATGCGCATTTCTTCAGACATTCAGCGCTCTTCCAGTTTTGATATCAAGGTCTTTGAAATGGAAAGAACCGCCCATGAACTGTCCTTGCTATGTTTGCTTCAGGGGGAACTGAACAGATATCGTAAATTGATACTTTGCATACTCCTGTGATTATGTGTAGTTGTCCGTTATGTGAAGTATTTACTTCAAATCCTTCTCGGGGAAGGATTCAGCAAAGATTTACTGCACATAATAATTCTGCGGGATTGGATATGCGCCTCGGTGAAGTGTCTAAATTATTGAAAAGGCGGCAGATGCTTGAAGTCTCAAAAGTAGAAGAAATGGAGCCGCAAGGGATCTCATCAAACCAAGCTGCACACTTAGTATATGGGATTCTTGAAGACAATCATCGTGGCCTTGCTAAAAATACTACCTCCATTCGAAAGAATAATCTCAGTAAGCTGAACAATGACATAATATGCTGGCTTGAATCGTTGTAAGCATCCCCGTTATGTGAAGTAGATTGAGCAAGAATCGTTGTCATTCATATGGTTGCAAAGTTTACTTTACATAACGGGGAACTCCACGTAATCACAGAAATGTGAAGCTCAAGATTTCTGTGAGAACATCGTACCGACCAGCTGAAAAGCACGGTCAAGAACAATTCTTTAGCAGGCAAACCCTTTCCTAAATAAACAAAACTTTATCCGCAATCTTTAGGATTATCGACCGGGACTTTTAATGGAAAATTTTATCTATGTAAGCTAGGAAATTATTTTTTGGAAGATTTTTTTGGTCTTGGGGCGGGTATGCCATATAACATGCCATCAGCACTGATATCCTCGTCAATCTCTGGCCAATGTACACCCTGGCCATCGCCAATAATTTCGTAATTAGCACGTTGTTCAGGAGTTGCCTCTGACAGCCGCCATGACCATGCAAGAGGAACACTAATTGTACGCCCATCAACAAGATAAGCTGTAATTGTCTCTTCCGTGACAGTTATCGCCTTAATTCTAACTTCTTGGAGTTTCACCGCAGTGTTCATACCAAACCTCCATTATCTTATTTTTATTATTATAGATTATTTCCCGTATAATATTCAGCTCCTTTGGCGTAAAGCCATGATTTTTGCTCAAAATAATTGGGTCTAACCAGAACTTGCAAATCATTCTTTCCCTCTAAACATGTACATGCATTGATTCATTACAATCAAAGCTATAAAAGAAAAAACGATAGGGTCCTGGAATATTCTTAACTGTTGGCATTTATCTAATCGGATTAATCCTAAGAGTTTTGCAGCATTATATATTTGGAGAAGATGCAGTGTCAATGAAAACCTCACGCTGCTAACTCAATTATACAGAGAACTTGCCGGCATGTAATAAGAAGCTATGAGTTCTAAGGTAATGAAAAATGTTTTTAAAATGAGCCTAATACTTATAATGCCTCACTCTAACAAGAGAAAAAGTGATCCTGATTCGGAAATAAAAAATAAAATTTCATTATCTGTTCAAGAAAATATTTCTCATTGAGAAACTCAGACAGTAGATTATTGGTTCTGGTGTAGAGGTAGTGCATAAAGCCTGATATAATGTATATAAGATATGGGATTCTTCCGGCTCTTAATATCATTATTTATTCTGATATCATCTTTATTGTTTTATATTGAACATGTTATTGCGGGTGGTTGTGAAATTGTCGACACATGAATATAGAAAAAAGCACAAAATGTGATCATAACGGACTGGCATGCGGGTATACCTTATATGAGATATACGACAGAGATATACTACTGTGCTCATATAACAATTAAGAATAATTTCTGGCAGAGGCTTTCTTCAGAAGATTTCAAAATTACTGCGACGTTTACTGACCAGAGTACCGTTGTTTAAAAATTAAACTGTGAGAAGAAATACATCGAGGCCGGTGAGAAATATTCTTGTGATATATGCTTTGTTAGCGAATATTCTATTTCGGATCTGGATTGTTCATTACGATAAATTATTGAAAGCATCTAATTTAGTGTGCGGGTTTAAGTCATGTCCGCTCTGCCATATCTTTTTCTCAAAATCAACGGCTCACACACCTGGTATCAAATAAAAACACCTCACCAAGAATGAAAATTACTAAAAGCTCAAAATTACCAAAATACGGGACCACTCTAACTATAAAGGTATAACCAACTCAGAATGCATAGAGGCATTATTCCTTCCAGAAATGTTGCACCGCTAACGGCTTCTTACTACGCAATAGCTCACATAGAAAGAAAAGTGCCGCAGGATCTTTGGCCAAGTTTATTGCTTCCTGTACTAAACTCCCACTGGATTTACCGAGGAGAGCAACAATCCACATAGAAGTCAACATTTCTAAAGTCTTTTTTCATACTCAACTTCTTCTTTGTATATACAACTAAAAAAGCACTTAGAGATTGCAGATAACAAACATAAATCACAAGATTAGATGCTTGCATTTCTTTGCTAATATTGATAATGTTTAAACCAAAAAAAGGAGGTGGAAAGATAATGAAAATTCCTCTCATGAAAATTCTTGCATCTTATCTTGCCCTCGTCATGTTCATTATTGGAATAACCCCAAGAGTGTATGCAGGATTTGTTGCTTCGGAAGTGCTTACGTTAAAGCAAACTGACAGAACTTCAGATCTCCAGAAAATCCAGAAAGTAATCGAGATGAAAATAGTTCAAGAGCGTCTTAAGAAGTTTGGGTTCACACATGATGAAATCCTGGAAAGACTTGCTCGACTCAACGATGGACAGATACATTACCTTGCACAGAATATCGATCAACTACAAACAGGAGGAAACGGTCTTGAGGTTGTCATTTTACTTCTGGTGATTGCTATACTTGTTGTACTGCTCATTAAACTTACGGGTCATAAAGTAATCATAAAGTAAGCGTTTGATTGATCTTTTTACGACTCTTAATTAATAGGGTTGTCATAAAATTTTTTTAGTTTTGACTTAAAATGTTAAATCGCTATTGAAAATGAAAAGAGGATAATTATGAAGAAACTATCTGTAATGATAGTCGCATTTATTGATGGCAGAAATGTACGCCTCAAATCATCCTGTCCACTATCAATAAATTCCCGGCTTTTCCCCGGAAAAAGTGCAGATTTCGAAATATAATCGATACCCATAAAGAAGCCGGAAGAAACTGAAATTAATAAAAAATATTCGTATGCGCATTTCAATCTTTTGTTCAATTTTTTTGTGATATAGATCACAGATATGATGAACGTTAATTCATATAGTAAATAATAATTTCATCACCAAAATGGTTCCTAAAAAAAAAGATATGCTGAAAGATTGGGCAAAAGATACTATTAGCTTTTTAGAAAAAATTGATTATATCGAAAGTGATTATACAGGAAAAGTAGAAATTGAATTGAATTTAAGCCAGGGAGGTTTGGGAGATTTAAAGATTAAGAAGGAAACAAGAATTTTCAAATAATATCGGTATCTTTTTACCTTAGCAAATAAGTAATAAAAAGCCCGATTGAATTCATAAAAGGATTTGGTCGGGCTTTTTTTATAAGAAAGGAGGTGGTGGATTTATTTCTGAAAAGAAAGGGGGACTGATAAAAATCGGGGACTGATAAAAATAAAGGAAAAATGCAGATTAAAAACTATGTCTTTAGGAAATTGGAAGCTTTGAACCCACCTGCCGATATGGGCGTCAAGGTCGGTGGGGGAGCCAGTGACGCAACCAGCCAACTTACTACAAATATTTTTTAGAGTAAGGAGGCAACAATGAAAAAAGTTCTTTTTATAAGTACTCTAGTTTTGACAATCATAGCATTTGGATTCTCAGCGTATGCAATGTTACCAGCACCTCAAAATCTTTTGTGCAGTCTCTATGATACAGATGGAGACACAATTAATGATAGTATATGCTGCAGTTGGGATCCAGTAGAAGGAGCAGTCAAATATTCGCTCGATATCGAGATACCAGTAGATACCTCAGGAGATGGAAACGCAGACATGGTTGTTGAGTTATCTTTTGGAACGAGTGACAGAACTGATGACGGGCTCATGTCAGACCCTGATCTCTGTGTGCTTCTGTCGGATATAGTCTATGATATTGACGGCGACGGAATCGAAGATCAGTTATCAGGCGCCGCAGATATAAAAGTAAAGGCACTCGATCCGGGAAAAGGCAAAGGACCGCAGAATAATCCTTTCTCAACTTCCGTGACAGTTAACCTACCATAAATATATAGTTTTTTAAGGGAGGCGTGGATTTCCCACGCCTCCCTTTTTTAATTCAATCTTTTGTTCAGTACTCCTCAATCCTCAGCGCTCTAAACCGATCAAAACTTTCTAAAAAACATTCACAATAAAATGATATGCCATTACTAAAGATAATATTAACTTTACGGCCGTACCAGTTATAAAACCAAGAAAGGAGCCCAGAGCGGATTTTATTGCTTTGTCTATCTTCTTGCCAGTTGTCAGCTCACCAAGAAATGCACCCAGTAACGGGCCGATGATTATCCCAGGAAACGGAAAGAAAATAAGACCAATAACTAACCCTATTGCACTGCCCCATATACCATATTTTGATCCTTGAAGTTTCTTCGTGCCGTATACAGGTATAACATAATCAAGTAGTGTTACTATAATTGTTAGTGTCGCAAGGATAATGAGGAACTTGGTTGTAAAAGGAGGTCTTGAAGTGAACTGCAAGAGTATTAACCCAACATAACTTAATGGCGGACCAGGTAAAGCTGGCAAGATACATCCTGCAATACCTGCCACTATGAATATTCCGCTAAAAATCATCAGCAGCGTGTCAATCACTGTAACCCTTGTGATTTGCTTCAGGTGCACCAGCGGTTCTGTCAGGATGATATTTGAAGGCCAATTTCCGATATGCCCTTTTCATTTCCTCCTGGCTGGGCTTTTCGCTTACCCCTGATATCTCGTAATAATCCTTTTGCTGCATACCTCTTTACAATCCAGGCTTATCTGAAATTCCCTGCATTGCTTTTGTTACCAGCTATTACCCTGGATCAATTATGCCATCTGCCTTATGCAACTTGCCTCTTTTAAAATTTCTACTAACAGGGTGTCCCTGTTTCCCCGTGTCACATCAAAAAACCTTACATCGTTCCTTTTCTTTATTTCCTCAATGAAGCCCCTGCCTTTAAGTGCAATAGTTGCAATAACCAATTTCTCTGAATCAAGGATCTCTTTTATGAATCTTCTAAACTTAGAGGACATACATTCCATCTTTCCGATCTCATCGATAATGACAAGATTGGTCTCATGTGCAGAAAAAGCAACGGAGTCAAGAAAATCTTCAAAGCCTTTGACATCGACTCCGTATCTTCCAACTCTGTAAGGGCCCTCTATCTCTATGTGGGAGAGAAGTCCTTTTGTTCCGCTAAGGCTTATCAGAGCGAATCCTTTCCTGATGCCTTCTTCTCTTATCTCTTCTGTGTAAAAACCGGCAGGATGTAAGCCTGCTAATTCTTTAGAGAGCTTCTTGATGAGCGTCGTCTTACCAACTCCGGGAAGCCCTGTTAAAAGGATATCCTTTTTTGTCATAGATATCTTTCCATATGGTGGTTAACTTCCAAACAATTGAAGGATACTGACCTGATAATCCTCTCCTTCACTGAGTCAGGATATCTTCCCTGAGAAAGGGAGAGATTATCATAACAAGTGCCTATGTGAATCATGTGTCTCTAATTACCCCGCTTATAAAAATTCATTAGCTTTTCCAGAAGGTGTTTCTTATCATAGAGCGGGGGAACTTCCTGCATCACTTTTACCGGCAATTCTCTTATTCCCTGTCCTGCCACATCCTTGAACTCTAATTTAGATAGTACATTCGGCACGTCCACAAACCTGGACATCTTATTAAACTGCGTAATACCGCCTCTAACGCCTTCATGGTGCAGGGTGAGAAAACATCTCTTTTTCGCCCTAGTGAGAGCAACATAAAACAACCTCTGCTCCTCTTCAATCTCATCTTCGCTGTCCAGCGCAAATGTTACAGGCAGTACTCCATCCACAAGACCCATAATGACTACCGAATCCCACTCCAGGCCCTTTGCCGAATGTATTGTCGAAAGCACAAGGGGCTTTTCGTCTTCTTTAGTCTCGGGCTCTACACCCCAAACCCCTCTTTCTGGAGGCTCAATAGCCAAATCCTCCAGGAGGTCTTCCACCGAATCGTATCTCATGGCTATCTGCCTGAGGGCTTCCAGGTCGTTCTGTCTCAAGTGCCAGTCGTCGTATTTATCTTTCATGAGAGGAATGTAATATTCAAGAATCACTTCATAAACTTCACCCACGTTTATTTTTCCGCCATAGACTTTTCTGACTGCTTTCTCCAGATTGCCAAGTCCCTCCGAGTAAGGACGTCCTTTTGTATATTTCGCGAACACTCTCTCCAATATCTCTTTTAAAGAGGAATAACCGGTTGCCTCATCTGTAATCATCCCGGCCGTCTTTGGGCCGATCCTTTCGATCAGCATCAGAACCCTGTTCCAGGCAAGTTCATCCTTAGGGTTTACGAGCAATTTCAGGTGGGATAGAATGTCTTTTACATGGGCTGTTTCATAGAATTTTAGTCCGCCATAGGTCTCATAAGGTATGTTCCTTTTGCTCAATTCGGATTGAAGAGGAATCGACAGATACGAGGACCTGAATAAAACACATTGATGTCCCAATGATATGCCCTGATCCAGCTGTTCTTTAATTAAATCCGCCACACTCTCGGCTTCCTCATAGGCATCCTTAAAGAAAAGCAGCCGGGTCTTCTCTCCAATATGCTTCTTCGCCGAGACGAGGCATTTGGAATATTTGTTTTTCATGTTTTCTAACACCGCATTGGCGACATTCAGGATGGACTGCGAACTGCGATAATTTTCTTCAAGCTTGATAACTGTGCACCCGGGGAAAAGTTTCGGGAATTCCATGATGTTTTTGTGCGAAGCTCCCCTGAATCCGTAAATACTCTGGGCGTCGTCCCCGACCACCATGATGTTCCTGTGCTTATCCGCCAAGAGGTAAGCAATATCTCCCTGAAGTATATTGGTATCCTGATATTCATCCACCATGATATATCTATACCTTAGAGAAAGCCTGTCTCTTACCTCACCATTTTCCAGCAGAATCCTCAAATAGACGAGCAGATCGTCATAATCGAAGTAGTTCTTATCTATTTTGTACGCAGCGTATTCTTTCCTCAGGTTATCTATCTCGGAAACATACTCTATAAAGTGAGGGTATTCCCTCTTTATGACCTCTCCAATGGACTTGTTTTTATTTACGGACATACTGATGATGGACCGCAGGGTATCTTTCTTTGGGAATCTCTTTTTCCTGTCATAAACCCCCAGTTTTGAAGCGCACCTGTGGATTGCTTCCTCTGCATCGCTTTCATCCAGAACAACGAATCCAACCGGGAAACCGAGGGATTTTGAATATGTCTTCAACATTTTGTAAGCAAAGGAATGGAAGGTTCCGCCTTCAACATTCTTGCACTGCGGGTCATGCTTGGAGGCCCGCGAAAGCATTTCATGGGCTGCTTTCCGGGTAAACGTCAGAAGCAGGATGGAATCGGGGCTGACCTTATTACGGATGAGATTCAATACCCTGTATTCAATAACCCTTGTCTTGCCTGAACCTGCACCTGCAATGACCAGAATAGGCCCCTCCATTGTTGTTACAGCTGTCAGCTGCTCGGGATTTAATGTGTTTCTTAAATCATTCATACTTTTAATTTTAAAATAAAACCCGATAATTTATCTGTATAGTCCGGACTCATATTTTTAAGTTCAGCATAGGCAAGCCCAACCTCTGTCTTTTGTTTTCGCCCTTGAACATGTCTATTTTTCTTTTGGGGACATCACCTCTTTCTCCCTCATGCTGGGCCTGCAGTTTTGTGGGCAGGCTTGCTGCATGAAGGATCGTATGCTTCCCGAATTTTTCGGACAACTGGTCGACAGCGTTATATACCCTAGTCATTTTCTCTATTCTTGCAGGGTCATCAAAGAGGGTATACTGGATTTCCTTCTCTGAGACAAGACCGGCAAGGACAATCCCTGTCTGACGGTAGAAGCTGTTTCTCTGATAAATATTATTAAACCCTTCCCTGAGAGGTCCAAAGAGGTCGGCAGGATAGGCAGTGGGACGGCTCAATTTGATCTCCACGCCTGTACCTGTATAATCCTGTTTCCTGAGACAAAGAATCAGTCTTGTTGCAGCAAGCTTATACCGCCGAGCCTTGATACAGGAATTCTCCAGATTTTTGGAAAGCTGGGCAAAAACGAATGTCTCATCATTTGATGCAGGAGTAAAAGTCTTTGTTTTGCTGATGGACTGATAACTGCTTTTTGATTCATTGACAACAGGATAGACACTTCTTCCGTTCAGCTCGTGCCATATTTCTTTATAAGGTTTGGAAAGATGTTTTTGTACGAATCGCTCGTCTTTTTTTGCAAATTCCAAGGCAGTTGTTATTCCGAACTTTCTAAGAAAGGCTGCCGTATTGGGTCCGATTCCCCATATCTTTTCTATCGGAAGTCTCTGAAGATAGATATGAATATCTCTCCCCGGTATGATTGTAAGTCCGCAGGGTTTATTGTGCCTGGAAGCTATCTTTGCCAGGACCTTTGAGATACTGACTCCGACCGATACGGTAATCCCTAACTCTGTCCATATTGTCTCTTGCATCTTCTTTGCAATCATCCCATAGGGACCGTGAAAGCTCCTCCTCAGACCGGTAAGGTCAACAAAAGCCTCATCTATGGAGTATTCCTCAACGTCAGGCGAAAATCGTCTGAGTATATCAAACATCCGTAAAGAATAAAGGCTGTAGGTTTCATAATCCGACGGGACGAAAATAGCATGGGGACAAACCTTCTTGACATCCATAAGGCTCATTCCTGTTTTCACTCCTCTGGCCTTTGCCTCGTAGCTTGCAGCAGCGACTATACCTCGCTCTTTGCCGGCAATAACAGGTTTACCCCTGAGTTCCGGATGGACTGCCTGTTCGCAGGAAGCAAAAAAGGCATCTGCATCCACATGGAGGATGGCTCTCGGCCATGAATTAATAGTTAAAAGCTGATTATCCATTAATAATATAATGCTTCGGGAGAAGGCTGTTTTTATCTGTATTTTCTTACTACTGCAGTTACTACGCCTGCAATCTTAAGTTCTTTTTTTGGTTTAAGGGGTTTATATCTGGGGTTTGCAGGAATAAGGGCCACGCTCTCTCCCTTTTTCCTCAGATATTTCATGGTCCATTCTCCGTCAACCTCTGCAATAACAATATCCCCGCTTTTGGGTACCTGTCCTTTGTCAACAAGCACCATGTCTCCGGGAAGTATTCCTGCTTCAGACATGGAATCCCCTGATACCTTAAGAAGAAAGGTAGCATCGGGGTTTTGTATAAGGAGTTCATCAAGAGACAGGGTATCTGCCAGTTCCTCTTCAGCAGGACTCGGAAACCCTGCCTCAACAGTGCCAAGTATTTTTGCATTAAAAGCAATCGACCCGGGGATAAGCCTTCCTTTTTCGTCCCTCTCGATGAACTTAAGTCGCTCAAGTTTATTGACAAGTTTGAAGACAGCGTTTTTTGAACGGAAACCAACAATCTCACAAATCTCCGAAAAGCTCGGCATCCTGCCCTTTTGACGATAGAAAAGAGATATGTCCCTGACCCTGGAGCGCAGCTTGACATCTTTCAAGTCCCCTGTCATGAGTAAATTATAAGGTGAACGATTGTTTACTGTCAAGTATAAATAAAAAAACGTTCACTGGAGAAATCTTTATACCGCTATTTGAAGCGCAGAAGTGCTTATAGAAAAACTGCCAGAAAAAATATAATCAAGTGCGGCCACATGATTTATTGGTATATAGATCTCAGGCTCCAGAGGCAAGAATTCCAGTATTTTTTCCGAGAAGTCTAATTTTGGAAGTGGTACAATGATGTGCGGGCAGGTCATAATCCCTAAACTTCTTTCATCTTTTCAGACTATCGGGGCAGTGATGGGAATATCTCATTGTCATGGTAATAGCCTTTTACTGTTATTTTGAAAATTGCTAAATAATAAAATATCTTCAAATATTAATCGATAATAAAGAGATATATAGATCTATCCTTAATAATATCTTTATATTTTTGAATACTTCATAAATACTCCTTTTTTTGTAGTTATCTTTTTTTGACACATATTTAACTTTTTGATAATCTATATATAAAGAGTCGAACTACTAAAGAATTTCTTAGGGAGTTCGACTCTTTGTTTTTTAGGGAATATGTTTTCAAAATAGCTGTAAATGAAAAGAAAGGAGTAAAAAATGGCACAAGTAAAGCGTGGTGACAACGTTAAGGTTCACTATACGTGTACTCTTAAGGACGGCACAATAGTTGACAGCACAATGAACCAACAACCGTTACAGTTTACTGTAGGTAAGGGTCAAGTGCTTCCAAGCTTAGAAGAAGCAGTAGAAGGAATGAAGCAAGGAGAGGCAAAAGATATTACCATTCCAAGTGATAAAGCTTTTGGACCACATAAAGAGGAAATGGTACAAGTGGTAGATAGAAACAGATTACCTGCAGACTTGAAAGTTAATGCTGGGATGAAGTTACAGACGAATCAAGGTGGTCAACCAATTGACTTCACGGTAATAGATGTTTCCGAATCAACTGTAACATTAGATTTCAATCATCCTTTGGCAGGTAAAGAACTACTTTTTAATGTTAATGTTGCAGAAATTTCATAGCAACACATTTAACATTATTTCCAGATAACGTCGAATATATTTCCCAAAAATAAGTTTGATAGGAATATAAAAGAATATAAAAAAGAGAGTTTGACATGAATGCTACGAGAGAAAAAATAAAGGTTAAGAAGAATCAAAATAAGGAAGATAATAGACGAAGGGCAAAAGTTGATAAATGCCCTAAACAGAAAAAGGATTGTCAAAATTGTGAAATATTAGATTGTCCCGAAGAAACCACATGAAGTCATCCTCTCTTTTTTATGTTGATTACCTTTTTAAGATCGGCAGATTTAATCATTTTATAGGTTTTTATTTAAAGATATTTATAAAGGAGGATAAATGGATTTTTATGATGAAGTAAAGAAGGTGGCAACTGAACTTTACGAAGAGAATGGTCGAGTGGAAGGCCATGATCTCGACAAGTGGTTTGAAGCAGAAAAAATTGTAATGGCGCAACAAAGACAGCAATGCAGTCTGCAATGAAGAAAGGCCATTTGAGACTGGCACTGATTATTGGAGCGATTCTGGTGGTTTTTCTGTTTTTCAGACCATGGGTTCAGATCGGTGCAGGTGAAAGAGGGGTTGTTCTAAATTTTGGTGCTGTTCAAGATAAGGTCTTAGATGAAGGACTTCATTTCAGGGTGCCTGTAGTGCAGAGGGTTGTCCCGATGGATGTCAAGGTTCAGAAGGTGGTGACTGATGCCGCAGCTGCCTCGGCTGATCTTCAGGATGTAACCTCATCAGTTGCACTTAACTATCATGTAATACCTGATAAAGCAAATGTTGTCTATCAAACCCTTGGAGTACAATTCAAGGAGCGTATTATAGACCCTGCAATACAAGAAGTAATGAAGGCTGTATCAGCCAGGTATACAGCAGAAGAACTTATAACAAAGAGAGCAGCAGTAAGCGAGGCCATGAGAGAAAACCTTGCTGAAAGACTCCTGGCATATAATATAGCAGTTGATGCGTTTTCTATTGTCTCATTCAGCTTCTCCAAAGTATTTACAGAGGCTATTGAGGCAAAGCAGACGGCAGAACAGCTTGCACTAAAGGCAAGGAGAGACCTGGAGAGGGTAAAGATAGAGGCAGAGCAGAAGATTACAGCAGCAAAGGCAGAGGCAGAGTCATTAAGGTTGCAGAGAGCGAATATTTCAAAAGACCTTATAGAGCTCAGAAAAGTAGAAGCCAATCTCAGGGCTATAGAGAAATGGAACGGAATCCTCCCACAGGTTACAGGTGGTGGGGCAGTACCATTTATTGGCGTAGGTGAGATACAGAATAGATGAACGAATAATCATACAACGATAGAAAAAATCCCGTTGTCCTGTCAATCATTGACTTAAGGGAATAGCTTAAATTGCAGATAACACCTGATAGATTTCACCTATAAGGCAGTTTCATAATTAATAATTAATGGTAGAAAGTGAGTTTAGCAGGTTATATAATCCTCCTGGGCGTATATTGAAATCTTTAATAATATCGATAAATAGACATGGATAAAAACTAAGTCTTTCGAAAGAAACATTTATTAACATGTTTAGGAGAAAGCAATGTCTAGATTTATAGATCGTATTATTCGTTCTGCAAAGTTGGATGTGCATTTATATGAAGAGGTCGAGACTGATACAGGAGCAATGGGACAGGCCATAGGGATCGTCGTTCTTTCCAGTATAGCTGCAGGGATAGCAACCATTGCAAAAGTAGGTCTTGGCGGAATTTTCATAGGAGCGATTGGTGCCCCCCTTATCAGCTGGTTGGTTTGGGCTTATCTCATTTATTTAATTGGAACAAAAATCTTTCCTGAACCACAGACAAGAGCAAATCCAGGTGAGTTGTTACGCACTATTGGCTTCTCGACTTCTCCCGGTTTGATTAGGGTATTAGGCATTATTCCGTGGCTTACAGGGCTGGTTTTTTAATAGCTTCAATATGGATGTTGGTAGCAATGGTTATTGCAGTGAAACAGGCCCTTGACTACAAAAGCACATTTCGAACTGTAGGAGTTTGCGTAATTGGCTGGATCATCCAGTTAATAATCCTCGGTATATTGTTTTCTATTTTGGGCTATGGCACCAAACCAGCCTGATTCCTTTTAGTAAAGCTATACATGAGATATATTGATTTCCATTTATAATGTTGTATTGTCGGATTATTTTATATTTATATATATATATGCCTTTATCTCCATAATCAGAAATTACTCCCCCTTGTCCCTCCTTTCATGTTTCTGATTTCTAAAGAATAAGGAATAGAGAAGCCAGACAAGGGATATGACTACAAGCAATAAAGCAAGCCTTGGACTCAATCTAAGGGCTACCACAATGACTACCATTATTAGTGTAACAAGTCCCATAAATCTGGGCAAAATAGTTTTAAATTGTCGTGACTTTGATGTCTGAGCAATATGCCGCGTAGCATCATGAGCCGCCCTCTTAACGGGGTCAGAGAGGACCTCGTAGGCGGCATTAACCCTTTTCATCTTTTCTTCGGACTCTGGTGACTTGTTTATATCGGGGTGATACTTCTGTGCCAGCTTACGATATGCGGCCTCTATCACCTCTTTTTCGGCAGTAGGGGAGACCTGTAAAATGTCATAATAATCAGGGGTTATATCTTCCATATTATCTTCTTACTTCTTTGCTCCCATGTCCTCCAAATACCTGCATACCTTTGAGTCTGTTCCAAGCATAGGTGTGACTGACCTTGTCCTTTTAGAATTTTTTCATAGGCATCAAGGCTTCTCCCTCGCCATATCTTCTCCTTCAGCACGATATTTCTTAGCAATCCTTTCTCTTTCGCCCTTGTACCCTTTTGAAACGCCTCTGCCTTTTCTCTTTCTCTTTCTTCTATCGTGACAATTCTTTTTTATCTCTTTTATATACGGTGGCACGTTTTGCCAACGCTGCCCTTTCTTTAAAAGATCAGCTATTAATAATATTTTACCTAATTTTGCATGGATAGAAGCTAAGTATAACTTCTTTAGCACAAATGACGTGCAGAAGGTATTTGGGTAAAAAAATGCAAACCATAAAAACTGGAGACATTCTCCTATAACTCTATTGATGTCAACGAGAATCTTCGTTAAATCCTTCCTGAAATGTTGCATAGCTCGCACCTTCTTGATCTTCAACACTTCATTTGGAAGTTAATGATCCCCACGTTATTAATTACAGCATTGTATATGCTTAAAAATACAAAATCAGTTTCT
>JACUUX010000094.1 GCA_014859105.1 Nitrospirota bacterium | reverse complement strand
AAACGTTCTGCGGTCAGACTTTGGCAGTACCACAACATTTCTCCAAGAAACGCGTTTTTCTCTTCGTATTGAGCGCTGTGCCGATTTTGATAACCGTGTCATTCAAATCGAAAGAAATGCCCCTATCTTCTCCTGCGGTGTTTGCTTGAATGGAGATTGAATAGATATCAGAGCATGATGATTTTGCGTATAACTGTGATTATGTGGAGTTGCTTGTTATGTGAAGTAAACGTTGCAGAGATAAGTTATAGATACCTGCTATTAATATTGGAGGAGTCACAAAAAAATAGATGCTATAATGATGATATAGATAATATTTATGAAAAATATGGGTTTAGAAAAAATATACGGAGTTCCTCACTACAGCGTTTTAAGAGAATTATTAATAAAACATAATTTAGCAGTGGGACATGCTCCAGTACAAAAATGCAGTACATGCAATACGGCTTTTTTAAGAAAAGACATAGACAAACTTTCCGGTGAAAAGTTAATAGAAACAAGATGGGTTGAATTGGATAATGACACTGTATACAAAGGATACCATGTTTTTACCTGCCCAAAATGTTCCGCAGAAGTTAAAGTTGAGTATATTACTACATCTATTAATGAACCACACATACAAAAATTGATATTGCAGGCTTATGAAGTTGCAGAACAAATGGAAATTCAGTCAGATACAAATACAGAAAAGTGCGGTTTTATAGGCAGAGACGGTACTGTTGTAATTTCGGATCCTGATCAAATAGTTAAGCATTCCGGTGAAGAAGATCTGCCAAAAAATTTAAATAATTAAAGAGAAGAGTGTGGCCTACTCTTCTCTTTTCTTTTGAGCTTGTTTTTTTAGCCCATTTTTCAGTACATTCCATTTCTGATCTTTCATATTAAAAGCTCTAAGGTAAAGTCCGTCAACATCTAATTCCATAATATGTTTGCCAACGCTCAAGGGGATTTTGTTGGCAATCTCTACAGCTCTCTCAAAGGTCGTGGGGATAAAACCAGAGTCATGGGCATAATCCCATACACCTCCGAGTCTTTTTACCACACCGGGCAATCCTTCTCCTACATATTTTCCTGAAGTCATCTTTCTCTCCTTTCAAACCCATCCCTCCTGCCAGTGGCGGGGTCTACCTGTCAAAGACAGGCTGGTTAACCAATTAGACCCCCGGCAGGAAAGGGGCTGGAAAGAGTTACCTTCCTTAAAATCTCTGATCGTGCTGTATGTCTCCACGGCTAAGGCCACTGTCACCGTGGACAACACGACCGTACTTCTTTAAAAAAGATATGGGTTACTGATAGATATTAAGAAAATATGAAAGGTCTACTTGCATGGAAGCTACAAAAGAACTGTTTATTAATATCTAAAGAAATGTATGCAATAGCAATTATAGTGCTGTTCGGTCTTCTTGCCACCTTAATGCCTTTTGCGGTAATTCCCCTGCCTGAACTACCAGTCAGGGAAATGCAGACACCCGTTTTTAATGTCCCAAACGATAACTTTAAAAAAGACAACGTCGAGCAGTACATAGTCTCTTTGTGCAGTCAGAGAAAGGTTGAAGGAAAAACGGACACATTTCCTCAATGTTCTGGAGAATGTATGGTTGATCTGCTCAGCTACAGCGATGAAACAATTGATTTGGCCTCTTTAATCGGATCAGAAAACATAAGAAAGTCAGATGGGAATATATTTAAATTCAAAACCATAACTGCAAAGACCTGCGATGCGTCGGAATTTATTTACTAACGAAAAAGGTTTTTCGCTCCTTGAGCTACTTATAGCTGTTCTTGTAGCTATTACGTTGCTTTCAACAGTGGGAGTAGGCATAATGCGGGCTTATGATATTAAATGGAAAAATGAAACAAGAAATAACCTTCAGAAACTTGTCAACGCCTGCAAGACTCATTATATGGAAATGAGGGAAAATGCCAGCCGGTATGACCAGCCGGTCTTCTTCTGGAATAACAGGTCAATACTCCCTCTGGTAATTACAGATACTCAGACAAATGAACCGGATTTAACGGGATCAGATATTAGGATATACAGCACCAACAGGTCAGCTTTTTTAGAAGCCGGTTGCAGCATCGTATCAAGCAATGGCGAATACACTGAGCTTTCCTGTGAAGACAGTTTTGGTACTCCTCTTCGGATACAGGCCGTAAATCAGAGGATAACGAGCTCTAAGTCTTCATATCAGGACTTAGGTTCACCATATTTTTTACCATCGCAACCTGTAGAGGTTTTGTTCAGGTCTGCTGGTCCTGACAGGCAATTTGCAACGGAAGATGACTTAACCGCTTTTTTTTCCTCATCCGAGCTTGACAGCTACTACACGGCGGAAACAGAAAGAAAGATGCAGAATATCCTGCAGGCCGTAAAGGAATTTCACTCACAGAGGTTATTCACCGAGACAGTCGAGCTAACCTACGAAAACTCGCTGTCCTCATACGATGATGTCAGGGTGCCATGGGTCTGGCAGCTTTACAGTCTTCCCGGTAATGACCCGAAGACCAGATGTGTTATAAACAACATTGTTTCATGCAGGCCCGGCCAAACGTGCCAGTGTCCTTATTCATCTTCACAGTGGCCGTCGGTAAGTTATTCACAGTGGGACAGTAACCATGTGGTTTACTCACAGTATGCGATGATGAACCTTGGTCTGATACCGGCAGTAAGCAATAACTATATGGTAAGGGATGAATTCGGGATGGTGATGGTGCTGGATCTCCTTTCAGGGAGTTCCTTGTCTCCACCGGTCCCGCATGACAAATACTCATGGGATATAAGTCCGCCTTACTTATCCAGAATAAAAACATCTTGGGGTAAGGAAATGAGTATAGTTCTTGTTAATTAATATTTTATATAACACGGAAGGAGGAAGAGATTTATGATCCTTAAAACGATTAAGAACAATTCGGGATTTTCATTGGTAGAGCTACTCATAGCTGTTCTTGTTCTTCTGACTCTCATATCGGCTGTGCTGTTTGCCTCAAACAGGCTTCTCTCTAAAGCAGAAGTGACATCGGCTACGGACCAGCTGAACGAAGTCAAAAAGGCAATCAGTTTTTACTACGGCGAGAATAAAAAGCATCCGAAAACCTTCGATGACCTTGTCAATTCCAGATTACTGCCAGTACAGCCTGATGCCAACGAATGGGAAATGTCCTGCGCCAATCTGGACAAGCTCACAGTTACAAAGACAGCAGGAGACCTCATGGATGAAGTCGAAGAGAAATTCCTGAAGATCTGCGAATCTGTTACAAAAGATAAGGGAACGACTAAGGTGTCGTGTACGGTGGTAACAAAACCTTATTGCCCGTGAATACGGACATCTCGGTCGGCAAAGATTAAATTCTTAATATTATATATAGGAGAATAGCATGTTCAGAACGTTACTTTTTGTATTGTTAATAATAATTCTGCCTTCAATGTGCTATGGCATTGACACACAGACCTATTCCGACAGGGACGGCACATATACTGCATACCAGTCCCAGATATCGACTTTATACAGAAATATGATAGATGGGGAAGGGGAGTCATATAATGTTCAGGATATATATACCGATTATTACGGTGATACAAAAACAGTTGTTACAAGTGTAACCACAGAAATACTGGTTAATAATCCTTCTTATTACAATTCGGATCTCCATAAAAAAATAGACAGGACCATTGATATTGACAGATATTCCCTGAGAGATCTCAACGTAAAATATACGGACAGGGCAAACACTGCCGATAAATCGGAAGAGGCAAACCTGACCAGAGTATCAGATTTTGGAGGATACTATCCAAAGGACTGCACTATGGATCCTGCATGTAAGACTGTAAAATGGATTGAAAAGACCCCCTATGCGTTGTACGCAAATACTGCAAATGAAGCGGACACGGTTATATGCCCCACGGGCAGCATTGAAAATGAAGATACGAAATTTATAGGCCCGTTTGGGGGGTTTCTGCCCGGCACAACTCCTAAAAGCGACATACCCTTGCCCGATGATCCTTTCGAATGGATACTGGCAGAAAGATTCCCGGATGCGATTATTTGTTATTACCACGCCGGAGCATCGAGAATATACCATGCAAAAAAAACAGATGGACCTGTAGAGAAAAGCCTGTATCTTGTTTCTTCGGGAAACTATAATAATGTGAGAAACTACCAGTTTGCTACAAGTGCGCAAATTGCCGAGACCGCAAACGTTACACATTGGCTTACCACATATAATGACGTTACAGGCCAGCAATTAAATGCTGTAGTAGAATTTGCACCAAACGCTCTAAATGCAGCCACGATAACGAACTCTTATTTAAACTATGTCAAAGGTAATAGAGAAAACATATCGGTAAATATACCTTAAGGATATGGAGATATGAATTTATTAAGACTTATAACAATTCTCGGCCTATTGATAGTAAGCAGTAAATCTTTTGCATTTACGATAGGCATAGGAGGCAATATAGAGAACACATTGGTCAAAACAGACCACATAACAACTGATATGTGTTCTTATCTTTACGACTGTGACCGCATAAGACATGTGTCTTTAGAGGGAAAAGCAGGTTTGATAGAAAGCGGAAATTTTTCGGATGATAATCTTAAGTCAAGATATGCAGCTACTGCTATAAACAGCGAATATGCAGAGTTCACAGAAAAATCAGGATGGGCTGACACAAACAAAGATGACTCAACTGAATTAAACGCAGCTTTCACATCAAAATGGGTAAATGATCCTTTTGTGGATAACGCTGACTATGCCAGTAAAGCATTAGGTGCAGAATATGCTCCTTCATCAAAAGAATCTCTTGTAGTTACCGATTTTGCCGATACGGTTATTAATATGGAAAGAACGGACTTTTATTCAACATCGAAAAGCGCAGGGTTGGCAGTGATTACAAACAATGCTGCTATATACACAGGAAGCGATCCTTTATATGAAACTGAGGTGGCAATAAGATGGGAAAGAGCGCCAATTCAATACATAGAATACTAAGTATTCTGTTGTTATTTTCTTTTTTATTTCTGTTGACCCCTAATTGTGCATACGCTATTGTGTACAGTGTAGACGGTCTGATAGATGTGGAACGAATGGCCGTTGACAAAATCTATTATGACCTTTACTACAACCCCGAGACAAAAGTCTTCTCGAGATCTGATGCAGAAGAGCTCTCGCCAGAAGCGCAGGCACTAATCAACAAAGCAACTCAGTTAAAAGTCAGCAGAGCGGTCCATGCAGACAATGCAGGGGAAGTGGAGTATTCGCAGATTACGGGAGAAAACAACTGCTGGGATGAAGAGTCCTTCACTGGAAGCACAGGTGAAAGTACAGGTGGAAGTACAGGGAAATTCATAGGGCCGTTTGGGGAAGAGATTGGCTGTAGCACTAATGAAAACAACGAACCAAAATATACTTTTGACCCTTTTGTCGGAAGCGGTACAGAGGTTAATCCCGAGATACAGACTCTACAAAAGCCAGCTTGTCTGACAGGTGGGGCAAAGATTGCAGACGAAAACATGGGTTATGTATACATGGTTGATATGGCAGATAGATCGCTGAATGCGAAAACAGCAGAGGTTAACTCTTTCAGGGCGGGTGTTTTCGAAAGTCCCGTGCCACGTGTATTTGAAGCACCGTCAGCCCCGACAGCTATTAAAGCGGAAGAGCTCGTTGTTCATGACAATGGCCAGCTTGTCTGGAAAGACGGCCAGCCCGTAGGAGTGTGGGTGAAAAACTGCGAGGAAGCAGGGCGGGAAGATCAGAGATGCTTTAAAGTCGTAAAAGACGATCATCTTCCCGAAAGGACAAATTTTGCACACTGGGTAAACAGCTCAAATTATGTATCCGGCATCCTGGAAGGAGAAGACCCGACAAAAATAAAAGTCCTGAAAACGGAGAGGACACTTAATAAAAACGAGGCAGGGATTATTGTATCAAGGAATTACTCTTTCCTGATAGATAAATACACT
>JACUUX010000030.1 GCA_014859105.1 Nitrospirota bacterium | reverse complement strand
AACATTATGAGAAAAATTTCCAAATGTAAAGATCTGTTAGAGACAGCACACTAGTGAAGCCCTTAAATCATGTTGGTCAAAATAATCTTTGAGGAATACTGTGTCAATAATATTTATAATTACATTATCTTTGGCACGATATGAGTAGCCTACTAACGTCACATTATGCTCTGCAACGATTTTGATCATAAAGTTATTTTTGGTTCTTGTCATCCTCCAATCGTCAGGGAGATACAGTTTTATTTCGTCGACCACCTCTATTAACCATTTGGGGTCAATCTCCGCGCGATTGCACCCATCTTCGATATGATCAAAATTTCTCTGAAAAACAAGCATGTATGGATTCCTCCTTCTTTTATTTACTTCAGTTCCCCCCTAATACATTTTGAGTTTTTTTCCAAGCACCTTGTCTTTTACATTTATCTGCATTACAGCCTCAGACATATAATCCAAATCTGATTTTATCTGTTGGTTCCGTTGGGCATCATTAAAATACACTGTAAAAAGCCTTTTCCTTGACATCTTGAAATTGCTTCTATTATGCATCGAGACAGAAGATTCCCCGTCCGTGAAGACAACACCACATTCGGCATCTGAATCAATAAAATGCTTAATTACACTATCAAAGCTTGTTGAACTCCCACCAGGGTATTTCCCTTTTATAAAGTCATCAATAAGAAATTCCTCCACTTTCCCTGCAAAAACATAAAAAGTAGTTGGGAAAAGGTCCCTGAACCGCTCGATAAGAAAAATCTCTTGCTCCCTGAAAGGGTACATAGAGGGAGATGTATCAACATAGATATTTAGCTTTGTCTTCCTCCCCTCGACAGTCTTGTTCCAGTATTGATGGAGGATGTCGGATATGCCAGCGTTGAGGTACACAAATCCGGCTCGACTGAGGCGATAGGGATAAAGTTGTCTCTGGGTAGCTCCTGTTATGGCATGAATAATCCTTGTTGAGACCTCATCAAGTATGTCAACTGATTCTATCCGGTTGAGGAAATCTTCAAGCTCAGAGGTTTCACATTCCCTTCTTTCGACCTGAATGATTTTCAGCCAATCAGAAACAGAATTGGAGAACCCTCCACCTTGACTTTCCCCTATGTCCCCTAATCCTTTCCAGATCTTATCTTCTGATTTGTCTACTTCATGCTGCCCATCATCATCAGGGATTTCGCGCAAAACAATTCCGTCATCTCCGTTATCTTCTTCATCTCCCAGAGAGCCGTCTTTATCGATATATTTATTTCCTTTTTTCTTTCTTTTTCCGTTTCCCTTCCTTCCTTCGCCTTGTCCTTCATCTGTACCATTTCCTCGCCCCTTATCTTCCCCTTTAGCTTCCCCTTTGTCTCCCTTTCCAAGACCCTTTCCTATACTTCTTCCTGCAAATGGTATTGGTCCTCCAACTTGCGTAGGGTCTATATCCTGACTCAACAGAGAGTAGTAGATTTCTTTCGGAGATGGAACTCTTTGTCCCTTCCATATTTTTTTGTACAGGTTCCTGATCTTTTCATCCTTTATTTCTTCAGGATCAAGGCCTGCCCATGCTAAAGCGAGGATATTTTGACGGTTTTCCGAATTTTTGCTATAGATTGTATTGCAGAAATTCACAAAATCATCTTTGTATACAGAGAAAAGCAACCTATTAATACAGATATCCAGTGCGACATTCAGCAATTGATGATCATGCAGCGTTGGGGAGTATCCTTTGTACAGGTACTTATGAAGTATTTCGTGTCTTAGTACCATCTCAAGATATTTTGGCGGGAAATTGAGGATCTCAGGATTTATGATGATTTTTTCTTCTCCTGTTTTCGTGTTATAGCTCCAGCAGGCAATGTTCACCTCATCGCTGATCGTAATGAGTTTTTGACATTCAAGGAGTGTTATCTCTAACTCGCTGGCGGCTTCAAGCAGAGGATAAGCCTCATCAGAGGAAATATTTAAATCGCCCCTCATGAGTCCTTCTGAAAAATGAGTGAATAAAGCTCTTTTATTGAAGATATCCGGAGAAATTTATCTTTTTCCTGAAAAATCAGCTTCCTGAACTGCATTACTTCAGGCTCCTTGCTCCCAAAGATGTCCGGGGTTTGTATTTTCTGAAGATATTTATTGATTTCTTCGAGGTACGAGGAGTCCTCAGCTGAACCTAATTTCATCTTACCCAGTTTCTGAATCAATTCCTGGATACCTGCATCCCAGGCAATCCTGTATTCAGAGGTTACTGAACGCTTGATGTCATCAAATCCAACCCCATCAGCGATAGTTCTGAGGGCATTAAAATAATCCGGCAGGAGTGCCCGCTCCTTGTCCTTACATTTTTCAAGGGCAAGCCCCATCAGATTTGTCGCTTCATCTTGTTTAAGATGCTCTGCAATATCTTTAAGATTCCTGATTATGAATTCTGTTTTTTCTTCATCGTTCCTAAGGCGAGCAATCTCCGCCCGGAGCTGCATTACCTTGGTGTTTTTAGCACCTTCGATATCGAGAAATTGTCTGAAGTTATTGTGAAGTGAATACAGTTTTGCAAGTTCAATCTTCAGGGGAAGGGCTATCGCATAGTTCAAGGCCATCCTAGCTGCCTTTTCCAGATATTTCGATTCCTCTGTGTAGAGATAATAAGCTCCGATAATGAGAATTTCATCGGCCAGCATGGTGTACCGTCTCGGCGAAATGTACCGATCACCACTCCCTGTCAGGACCTCGAGCAGATGACTCACATAGGTGGCTACCGCATCTATGGCAAGCCGTTTCAATTCTTCATAATTATTCCTGACCTTCGCATAGGCTTCTACAAGACCATCAGTTGTTGTCATTCTCTGCTGATTGAGATTCATCATCACAATATCACTGATCGACTTCTTTGGGGCACCCTTATAAAAATCCGGCACGTTGATTACACAGTAAAACCTGTCCAGCAGGGCCTCATCCAGTCGGAGGGAGGCAGCGTATGACTCGGGATTCATTGTGGCTATCAGTGTCCTGTAAGCAAGCTTTTTCCCGAAGCATGTCTTCTCCTGTAAAATCTCGAGGAGTATATTCTGATTTTCTTTCGTTGCACGTCCAATTTCATCTATGACAATGAGCTTTTTGTCCCAGATAGTTCTCTCCCCTATGGCAAAATCAAATACTCCTTCCTCGAGGGCTTTTGTCTTTGGGATACCGCAGATGGATATTATGTCGTCCTTGGTCGCATCATATATGACAAATGATCCCTCGTAGCCTTTGGCAAGCTCTCTTGCAAGCGTCGTTTTGCATGTTCCATGTCTTCCAACAAGGATAATGTTTCTATCGAGAGCAACGTTTGAGACAATCACTGGCTCGATCTGCTCGTATCCTACAGCAAGGCCGCTTAATATGCCCATTTATTACCTCCTAAACAACAGTGGCATGAGATGTTACCAAAAACCATCCTGTTTTGCGTCTCGGAAGGGTTAGGATCTTAACCAATGTAGGGTTTTTCTCCTTCACTACTCTACAATGAAGGAATTCCCCATTTTCGCCCTCGACTTCCAGTTCAAGGTGCATCATAAGCTTCCAGACAACTTCCTCGGATACATGCTCGCCGGTAAAGGACCTATCATCATGCTGATCCTTAAGGAAATGGATGATAAAAGTTCTACCTGCATAAGTCTCCAGGATTTTTGGATCGTCATTCATGGATAACATCTGCTGCGCTATCTGAAATGATTTTGATTTCGGGAAATCTTCCTTTTTCTTGAGAGACATATCCAATTTTTTATTCAAAGTTTTAAGTGTCTTCTCCGGGTCTGAAAAGTCATAGAATATTTTATGCGCGGGTGCAAGGATATCAATAAAATAGCCTGCCGGCACACTCGCAAGAAATATCTTCCTGTTCATGATCAGCTCTTGTAATATGTCTTTTGCCTGCGCATAAAGCACTGCGGTGATTCCGGTATCTTTTGCTTCAAATACTTCAAAGCACTGAAGAACGTCATTCGGCCTCAGGGAATCCTTAATGACAGATATGAGTTGATTCTCGAGCCGCATGAAATCTGTGCAAAGTTTCTCTATTGCATTTGGGATGACGGTATCTCTGATGCCCCACAAAGCCTTTCTCACTCCGTCTCCGTACCCTTTATCCTGGATGTGCCTGAGTCGTTGATTTGCCTCCTTCATGCTTTGAAGAGAAAAGTTGACATATTGAGCCGTGCATTGTATGGAATTATCAAGATCACTCTGTATATTGCGGAGACCGGCTATGATATTATCGAGAAAGCATTTTTGTTCTGAATCAAATTTTGACTCATTTCTGTATATAGCAAGCTGCGTGTCTCGTATCTTTCGCGAAAACTTTTTTGCATAATCCTTCAGTCTCCAGAAGTTGCCTTTAATATGGGTAACAGAAACAGCGTAGAAGAAATCATTTTTTATTCCCTCTAACCCCTGTTTGCTAAAGTTCTTTCTATCGAAGCTAAGCAGATTGTTCATTTCCCCTCCGCCTTGAATGACTCAGGCAATTCTTCGATTCCTGAAGAGAGCTTCTCCCATACCTCCCTGACTGTTTCAGAAATTCTTTTCCCCTTATAATCACCCCGTACAACGTCGCTAATACTTGCAAGAATGCAAGCGCGTCTTATCAGCCAATCAAACACCGGACGCTCGAATTCAATGCCAAATACATGGAATTGATAGAGCCGCCTTTCCGCATACTGCTTCGGGTACTGAAGCGAGGACAAGTCATCGCTTATGGGTGTCAGTCGATAGCCTTTGTCTATTTTAATCTTGTTTGTTATTTCACGGCGGGCGGTATCTTCCAATGTTACATCCTTGTTTCGTTCAAACCTGCCACCGATAAAGAAGTATTGTTTCCAATAAACGTCCCACTGGAGGAGTATTTTTACCTCTCCTCCTTCAGTCTTTTTGGGAACCACGAAAACAGCATCGCTTTCTTCTATTGAAGGCTCATGAAAGACTATGTCTTCGGGGAGGATAACGCTGCTTCTTAGCCTTTTTGCCTTTTTTACAGCGTCAAGCAATATATATTCCAATTCACGGTAATTTCCCGGGAAAATATGCGTTTTAAGCTTTTCTATCGCATGTGCATTTATATAGCTGACCGTTCTTGTTTCACCTTTCAAAGGATTAATATCGGGATTTTGAAGAATGAAGTCTACAAGGAGATCGGTATCACCTTTCCTTTCTCTTAATGGTGGGATTGTTATTCTCTGGGCAAAGCGATAGTAAAGGTCTTCCCTGAATTTTCTCGCTTTTGCAAGATTAAGCAGATCTTTGTTAGTAGCAGCAACAACCAATGATGGGATATAAAGAGTAGGTCCGATCCAACCAATTGGCTCAATACGACCGTTATCAAGAAAGGTAAGTATCTTTGCCTGAAGATATGGATCCATGTCTCCTATTTCGTCAAGGAATATGATCCCGTTATAAGCATTGATAGCCCTACCTGCCTTGGTTTGGTAAGCTCCGGTAAAAGAGCCTTTCATATGACCAAATAATTCGCCTTCAAGGAGATTTGTAGAAATGTTTGTGCAGGTAACTTTCTCAAACCTCTTAGCACATGTGAATTGTTTGATCATCTCTGCGATAAGGGACTTACCTGTGCCTGTCTCCCCCTCTATAAGTATATGGTTCAGCTTTTCGTTTTTTACTCTCTCTTCATCGCAAAATATTTCCTCAAATTTCTTTGTGAGTTTCGCATCCTCAAAAATATTTGTTTTACTTATCAATCTTTTTCCTAATTTTTCAAAGGATTCCTGTGTTTGTTTATCCTCAGGCGGATGAAGAGTATAGTGCATATAATCCAGCCATTCATTGGGGTAAGCATTGCAAAAGGAATCATCATTTTTTATGTGGGTAATGTTATTAATGATGTTCTTAAAATCCAACATGAATTCGCGCATTCTTCCGGCGGTAAGACTGATGAACTTAAATCTTTCGTAAAGATCTGGGGCAACAGACTCTACGCTACCGATTTCTATCCCGGGATCTTTTTCATGTGATTTTCTGTTTTCTATATCAGTTATAATTTTTTTAATATCGGAGTTGGCTTCAGCAGAGCCCTTTTTGGCAAAACCGATGATGGGCTGTTTCCATATTTCAGCCCTTACATCAAAGGAAGATTTCTCATATACGACAAAAATGGGTGGATGGCTGTAAGATTTATCTTTACAAAAATTGTTCAAGGGCTCAAAAAATTGTGAGACTGGTTCATCTATTAAGGATGTATCGAGAAAAATTATATCGATTTTGTTTTTTTGAAGAGATTTTATTTTTGCGTTAATATCTCTTTGACTCTTACTGTTCAGTAACTCATAATAAATATTATTGTCTTTAAGAATACGTTCTAAAAAGTTTCCATTACTTATAATAAGAATTTTCACCTTTCCCATCTTATGCTCTTTCTGCCATGCGTGGTTTTTTCCGATTATGCTTGCCTGGAATTCCCAATTCATTTCTGATATTGCCTATGTGTCTGCCGGTACACTTGCAAGAATCAGGTAATTTCTCTGCTATTTCTGTATCACTGAGAGGTTTGGTCGGATCCTCTCGATCAATGATCTTCCTTACCAGCAAAGCAAAACCTGTCTTGGTATTATTCAAAATATTCTCCAGTGTTATTTCTCCTACCCTCGTAACGAAAAAGCGTGCATTTTTCAGCCTGGTAATAGTGGTAAGATCAACATCAAGTTCTTTCGCTATATTTTCCTGGGTGAACTCCAGAAGGCATGCAAGTCCATCTTCCATAAATTCAGGATGACGCTCTATGTTCTGGACAAGGAATTCACCTATATGAAGAAGGTGTTTCTGTCTTTCATTCGCAACTTTGAGTATAAAGTTGCCAAGCCACACCTTAGATGGTACGTTTTTCAATGCCTGATTAAAATCATATCTGTCGATAACAGCCGCAGCAGGCACATAAACGCACCACTCTTCTTTATCCTCCCTAATCTCCACATCATATATCTTCTGCCTTTTAGATACAACAAATGATCTTTTATGTATATCGGTGGCCTGATATGTTGTATCAAAAGCTGTGGTGAGGTCAGTACCTTCTGAAAAGTCCCCGTCAGGGTCAGTTGATGTTTCATACCCTTCAGCAATTATGTCCCACGCTTCATCTTCTTCGATTGTCTCATGCTCCGAGGACTCAGAGGGACTCTCCGAGAATTCCTGCTGAAACTTCAGGAAACTCTGTTGTTGTAGAAACTGTTCGATATCCTTTGCCTGTATTGTTAGAATTTCTTCCCTAATCGAATGTTCCGCTTTCGTCAACCTGGCAGTATGTTTTTCAACATCCTGCTTAGTAATATCTCCAAATGATGTGCTTAAATCAGCAAAATATCCCTGATCCGGCATTAGATAACCTCCTCTCTTTCTGGAAGTCTTCCAAGCATAATTGCATCTCTAAGCCCTGACAAAGACGTCTTCAGCCCCCCCTTATGCTTGACTGCATCTTTAAATACCTGCTTGGCACGTTGAAACGATGCTGAGGAAAGGAAATCAGCAGTTGCGGCTGCATGTGTTAGGCCGACAAGTTTATAACCTGTTTCATGAGCTTTAAACATTGATTTGAGGATAATCTCAAAATGCTTGTCAGCAATTTCTCCTTTATAGGCAGCATGCATTTCCCTAAGAAGGAGCAATACGAGATTATCAAGTGATTTGTACTCCTCCAGGAGCTCTCCAAGGGACTTCTTTACTGTGCCGATTTTCTCGTACGAAGGAATTTCCCCGTTTTCCGATTCTATTCGCTTCACTTCAAAGAAAAGCTTCAATTCATCAACCTCTTCATTTATGGCAAATGGAGAATCCCCGGGCTTAAGGATTTTGAATACCATCAGCGGAATGGGCTTGTTCTCAAAGATATTCTTCACTCGGGGAAGTCCTTGTGTGATATCTTCTCCTTTGACACCGCCTGTATGAAATGTCCTCATGCTCAACTGTGTGCCTCTCTCCCCGATAGATTCAGCAGCGATAACACCGACCGGCAATCCTATCTCTGGGTATTCTCTCATCGAGAGTTCCCACCCATAACATTTCTGGCAGAAACCTTTCTGAGCTTTGCACGTCATAACCGACCTTAAGAGAAGTCTGTTTATGCCCATAGCTTCGATCTTATCAGCTGCTTCTTCACCAATAACCTCTCCCGCCTTAATAAACCCCCCGGGTATATCTTGCATAAGAACCCTTCCCACGATCCTGTTCCGAAAAGGGACTTTCCCGGAAGCCCATATAAATATTTTATTGATCCCGATTTCCCTGAGCGATTCAATATCCTCACTTTTAATACTCCGGCCTCTCTTTATGCCGGCCGAATTATAGTCAAAGGCAGATACCTGCCCAATCAGCGCTTCATCCACCATTGATTCAACACTCAGGGGATCGATATCCTCTATATGTATCCCATCTTTGGTGCCACAGTCATGATTTACCACACAATAATCTATTGCGCTGTGAACAAGCCTTCTTGTGAAGTCCCCTGCTTCAGCTACCTTGAGTTTTTTGTCGACGAGCGATTTTCTGGATCCATGTGTGGAAATAAAAAATTCAAGGGGTGACAATCCCTCCCTGAAGTTTGTCCTGACAGGTTCTTCACTCAGGGAACCACCTGTTTTTACCATGAACCCCCTCATTCCCGCCAGCTGAGTGATTGTTCCGAGATCGCCTCTTGCTCCTGATGATGACATAACAGCAATAGGGTTCTCTTTGTTCGCATTCATTTTTTCAGCTATTTTGTCTTTCACTCTTATCTTCCAAAAATCAACAACCTTTTCTTTTATATCCTGGGAGAGCTGATCATATGGCCCGATATCCCTTACAACTTCACTGAGAATCCCGTCACGTTCCTTCTCCCAGACCATTATGGGATCAAGGTCAAAGAGGCTGAACGTCAAACCTGTTTTTGTCGCGCTACTGAAACCATCCAGCATTTTTTTATTCGCAATTTCTGCAAACTTTTCTTTGTTGCTTGTCAGATAGCTATCTTTCATCTCCTGAATTATTTCCTTTTTCTTCTTGTTTTCTAATAAAAAGAGCCCGGCAACGATGTCCTGCGAGAAATCCAGGAGCAAACTTCCATTTGCGGAAGAAAGAACATTTCTGAGAGGAGTGAGCCTTTCCCGCGCCTCGTCCTGCCCAATCCATGGGAGAAATACTGCCATCTGATCTCCGTCAAAATCCGCATTGAATCCTGTGCAGACTAGTGGATGAAGGCCAATTGTAGGATTATCAGTTATCACCGGAGAAAAGGCCAGAATATTATATTTATGGAGGCTGGGGGCCCGGTTGAGAAGTACGACAAGATCATTAGCTTTGATCCATTCCTGCATGGCATCCTTGATCATTTTTTGCTGAAGGGGTTCTCTGTGTAAAGCTATTATGCCTTCAGCCTGTGCCCGCCCCAACTTTTTTATTTTCAGTTTTTTCAGGTCTTCTTTGCCACCTTCAAGATTTTCGCTGTACCATATAAGACACTGCGGAATCCATGGTTTGAAGAGTTCAAGTGCCATTTTGAAGGGAAGTTCCATTTGAGTGATGGAAAGATGAGGAGCAGGTACTATTACAGCTCTTCCACTGGCATCGACCCGTTTGCCGAGCATTGCCTGCCTGAAAAGCCCATACTTGCCATTCAGCATATCCATGAGAGAACGGTATACCTTTCCTGAATCTTCGAGCCCGTCGACCATCAGTTGGTCCAGACAACTCTGGAGTTCCTGGACCTCTTCATCTATCTCATTTTGGGGAATATTCTCCCCCCTCTTCTTCATTTCAAGAATATCTTTAAGCCTTATGTTTTGCGCTATGACACGTTGATACAGGCGGTTCAGTTCAGATCCGCCTGATTCATCAAGCAATAGGGGCCTTAGTTCAGGCGGTATTATTGGCAGTTTCTTGATTGTCAAAGCATACTTATATCCTCCATCTTTCGAAGTGGTGCGGGACAGAGGATATCCCATCTCCATTGCCAGATTGAGGAAGTCGATTGTTTCACGCCTTTTTTTCTCTTCACGGCCAAATATCTTTTGTGAAAAAATTCCATCTTCAGTAAATACTGTCTGCTCATCCTGCCACACTACCTGCAGTCCTTTGGGATAAGCCTTATCGAGGAGTTTTCTGTTGAGATTTCTGACCATATTCTTCTCCCTGGTCTTCAGAATTGAAAATGGCCTGTCATGAATGTTTTTCACCCTCTCAACAAGCATCTTCAGATCATTCGTTAATGCAAGCTGTGGTTTCTTCTCAAGTACCTTCTCCGCAAATTTCGGGTCTTGCATAACATCGAGTAATAACTTCCCCATTTCTTTTTTTGTTTTTAACTGTTCTTTTGATCCGTAAATCTCTGTCTGGATCAAATTGCCAAGTCTTTTAATGATCTGACTATCTTCTTTCAAATCCTTGGCTGAGTAAAATTGGGCCTGCTTCCCTACAGAAAATTTCACTACCTCTTTATGCTTCTTGCACTTGAATCCTGCATTCGTATGCTCTGTCAAATTCAAAAGATTCCCTTCGCAGCCACAGGAAAGTTTGACTTCACGGCCATGCTTTCTGCATATCAGGGGATTTCTGCTCAGCAGGATATCCTTGAAATATCCCCTGCACCCGCAGGATATTTCTCCATAAACAAGCCTTTCTCTATACCTGCTCTCTGTGACATGGCATTTCGCGCCTTCATCGTTCCGATGAAGGCTAAGCTCTGACATCTGGTCTACAGTGAAAGACGGTGTGTATTCAAAATCTTCAATCGATGTGCCGTCCGTTAAATGTATCACAGGCTTTATAGCAAGCCCATGGAGCAGGAGTAGAAGCACACGGAAAGATTCAGGCATATGCCGCTGAAGTTTCAGCGAACCGAAATTCATTTTGGTAACGTTGAGGTTCTTCATTTTTTCCATGGCGTCCAGTCTTCCCTCAACATCATCGGATTTAATCGACAAGAGCTCCTGAAGGAGCACGAAAGCCTTGTGGGCAAGCAATGCCCAGACCTCCATCTCGCCGATGCGCTGTCCACCCTCATTTTCTTTCCCTCTCGGTGCCTGCTGGATAATCGTGGTGTATCTTCCAGTCAGCCTGGTATGTACTTTTTCCTCCGACAGATGATTCAGTTTCACTATATACTGGTATCCGACAGTGACAGGATTTTTGAATGGTCGGGCTGTTTCTCCGTCGTAGAGAGTCGCTTTACCATCAGAAAACCCCAATGAATCAAGTTCGCCTTTTAAAGTCTCTATGTCATATTCTTCGAATGGCCTTACTGTAATATGCGGGATTCCCTTTGTCTTTGCGAAAAGGCCAGCATGCGTTTCCAAAAGCTGTCCGAGGTTCATTCTCGATATTACACCATTTGGATTTAAGACTATATCTATGTGTTTATGCGGCCTGTCCTCTCCGTGATAGTAGTCAGATCCCTTTTGCTCTACTTCACCTTTTTCTTCATCAACAAAATATGGCATTTCATGCATTGGGAGTATTTTTGATATTACCCCTTTGTTCCCGTGTCTTCCCATGAGTTTATCGCCAACAGTTACTTTCCTTTCCTGAAGGATCCAGATAACAATACGCTGCTTGCCATAAATATCCCGCTTTTCTGCTTTGATGATCGTTCCGCACATAGTATCGTCCGCCTTAATCAAGATAGGCTTGTCAACATACGATTCCCCCTTTATAAAAATAAGACTGCATCCCTTTTTCATGCTCTTCTTTTCTTTATATCTCTTAAACTTCTGAACAAGCACAGTATCCGCCTCAACTTTAGTGTTGATGTTGATATATCCGTCCTTGTTTAACTGCATAAAATCTCCGAGAACCTTAAAACTACTCGAGCTCTTTGCTTCCCACCATGCGATTTCATCTTCATCGATATCAACGATCACTTCTTTAATATGGATAGAAGTCAGTATATCTTCTCTCTGGAGCCTGTCACTGATTACGATGCCGTCCTCGAAGTTGTAACCTTCCCAGGGCATATAAGCAACAAGCAGATTTACTCCCAACGCCAGCTCTCCGTCTTTCATTGCAGCACCTTCAGCAATGAGCTGTCCTTCCGCAACGTAATCGCCTTTACTTACAACTGGCTTATGAAAAATAGCAGTTTCCGTGAGTGTAGGTGCCATCGAATTCAGCTTGTATGTTCTTTTTGACAGATCTTCTTGTTCAATAATGATCTCATGCTCGTCGGCATTTAAGACTTCCCCTGCTTTTTCTGCCACAATTCCGCGTCCGCTGAGCATCGCAGCAACTTTTTCCATACCCGTCTTAACAAATGGCTGCTCCGGTTTCAAAAGGGGAAGAGCCTGCTTAAGGTTCTTGGCGCCCATAAGGACCCTGTTTGCATCATCATGCTGAACAAACGGTATCATGGAAGCTGCAATGCCCAGGAACTGGCCCTGGAAAGCATCTTGGTGATGTGGCATATCCGGGGAATCTAATTTGATCATTTCCTTTTCACCATGCCGGGCGAAAATGGTCTTTTCTTCAGATTTGGGGAGTATCGGAAGAGTCTCATCACTGGGACCCATAAAAACAGCATTCGCTGGTAACTGATAATCCTTATCGGTCATGATAGGGGTTTTGATCTGACCGTCCTCGATCTTTGCGTAAGTAGCCAGGTGAACCGTAAGCCCGATTTTTTCTGACTCAGGGGTTTCCACAGGACAGATGCGGCCATAATGGGTATAATGTACGTCCCGTCTATAGACACCTCTGTACTCTTTCGACAATCCTCCCGGCCCATAAAAAGTTATCTTCCTTTTATGTGAGATTTCTGATAAAGGATTTGTCATATCCAGTATCTGACAGAGTTCACCGTTGGCATAGTCTTCCATAGCAGAATTAAAGAAAACAGGCATCTTGGATAGTGTGTACGACATTTCTTCATTTTGTCTTATGTCTTTTATAAGGGCCTGCTTAATCTTGCGAAGCGCCCTTATGGAAGCTGCTTCAAGGTGATCCCCAACAAGCAACACTTCCCTGTTTGCCAGGTTGTCCACATCATCTGCTGTATACCCGCTTTCTCCTTCAATAAGATTAAAGAGATAGGCAACAGTGCTCAGGATATCTTCCCGTGTGAGACACATTTTTTCTATTGAAGGTAAAGCAAGTACATGTTTGCTGCTTGCAACTGCCAGCTTTTCATTCAGCTTCTGTCGACCCTTTGCTGAGAGATAATAGGAACTTTGATCACTGAAAAAATGGTGGGAGAGGAAACTGATATCTTTTTGGCTGACTATGGTGTCTGTAATATTTCTCTTGCCGAGACTTTTCAGTATCGCTTCGTCTTTGTTAAGCTTATAAAAGCTGCTATCAGAGAATACCTCATCAGCCTCCTTCATAAAATCAAATGCATCGAGGAAATATTTGAGGTTTATAGGTTTTCTTAGTCCGTGTATCGTTGCCAAGATGATCCATTTATCATCACCACTGTCAGGTATGCTGAATTTCAGATACCTCCCCCTTTTAGGCCTCACCCATGCCTCGTAAGTAGTTACGAATGAACTGTCTCTTTTCCCCTCAATTAAGATCCCATATCCGCTGCGGAGAATCTGTGCGACCGGGACTCTTTCAATCCCATTAATGATGAAGCTGCTTCTGTCGGTAAACTGAGGGACAGAGCCTAATGATCTATTTGCTGACTTAGTGGAAGTGTCGTGATAGAGTTCAATTCCATCAAAGACCCATCGAACATCAGTCACTATGGAGAGATTCAACCTTATATTTGTCATAAGGCTTTCAAAGGATTCAAAACACTGTAGTTCTGTAAGCGGGCTTGTGCTGATCTGGTATCCCTCAAAGTTTATCTTTATAGATTCTTCTCTCTTTAGTTTTGAATAATCATAAACACCACCTGCCCTGATTTCCCCGATCTTTTCTGGTAATATCCGCAATTCATCGTAACTGTCATATACCATAATCATGACCTCGGGAATCTTTGCCGATATAGCTTTCTCTATAATATCTTGATTGAGTTCTTCCCCAACTTTGGCAATGACCGTACGATGAATCGGATGAATGATATCTGTTGCAAGTATTTTCCCGGACAGAGCTTTTACTTGCGCATCAAGCTCTTTTTCCCTCAGTCGGGCTTTGGTGAAAATCTTCTGTTCAATAGACTTTTCGACTTTAATAGGGAATACTTCGGAAAGAAGTTTAAATAATGAAGATTGCTCCTGATTACTTACACTGATAAATTTTTTATACGAATCAAGATGGGGAGACAGTATAATCATATCTTTCATAGAAATCCTCCGCAATAATTTCCTATTATAAAAACAACTTTTTATTTATTTATATAAAGAAAGGAACCAATAGTCTTCACCATGATATTTATCCGGTGGAACACCATTAATAAGACTACAGTCCCCTCTGTTAACATGCCATTTCATCCAAACAATAATACCCGGAGTGATGCCTTTTTTAGTTAATGGTTGTAATTTAAAATACTCAATGGGATATTTAACTTGCACATTATAATACCTGGGGCTATTTTGACTACCAAAATTTACATTCGCGTTTTTATAGCTAACCTTTTCGTATTGTCTCGCTAATACGCTGGAGTGTTCAAATATTTCATCAAGAGTCGAATCTCCTAAAAATATATTTGGCCTTTTCGCAATGTCAAAAGCCGTTGAGGAGCCGGCATGCTTAGCAATTTTTGATCTGGAGAAACTTCCTCTATCAAGGGCAGTTCTTATGGTTTTATATATGGTATCTGATCCAGTCCCTCGACTTTGCTCACCTGTCAGTGTAATGCCTGTTTTGAGATCGAGTATTAAAAAATCAGGGGAAAACCTTGTTAATCTCCAATCATCAGGTATATTTTCTTGTAGTATAATTTTAATTCTATTCCACTCATTTTCTGCGTCCAAATTTGGAAATAGGTTTTTTATTTGTTCCAGTATATGTTGTTCATTTTCTTCAAAAATCCATATCATAGAATATCATCTCCTTCATCACAGATATAGGCAATTTAATTTCTTAAACAGAAAACTTTTTGAAATAAATAAGAATTTATAAGAATTCCAATGAAGCTAAAGCTACTTTGACAGCATTTGCTTCTCCAGACATAAGAGCTTCTTTTGTTATTTTTTCCTTAACTGTCCTGTTTACAACAACCCCAGATATGCATCCCCCCCTGTGACCCATTGTACTTGTAAGGGTTAAAACTGTAGATGATTCCATTTCGTAATTTAATACAAAAAGTTTTTGCCACTCCGCCATCGTACCCTGAAACCGTTTAGGGACATATTTAGTAAATGAATCGTATCTCTCCTGTCCGGGATAGAATGTATCCGAAGAGGCTGTTATCCCTACATGATACTTGACTTTTGTTTTCTTAGCACCCTCAATGAGGGCATTCACAATTTCGTTATGAGCCACTGCAGGATACTCGATAGGTGCATAATGAGTGGATGCTCCATCAAGCCTGACAGAGCCGGTTGTAATAATCACATCTCCGGGTTTTATGTGTTTTTGTATTGCTCCAGTTGTACCAACCCTAATAAAAGTTCTCACACCAAGCATAGCCAGTTCTTCAATGGCTATTGAAGTCGAAGAACCTCCGATTCCAGTTGAGGTTACCAGTACCGGTTTTTTGTTGACATAGCATAAGAATGTCCTATATTCTCGCTTCCATGCAATTTCTTTTATCTCACCACCATTCTGTTTTTTAATCTCCTCAGCGATTTCAGGAACCCTGAAAGGATCACCTGGCAACAAAACAATCTTTGATCCTTTAATATGACTTTTGCAAAGATTTAAGTGATAAACACATATCTCTTTCATATATACTCCCGAACTTTCTAAAAAGGATTATGATCAAAAATAACCACGTCTCCGGTAACTGGAGAATTATAAATCAACTTTTTTGTTCTTCCGTGAAGGGCATGTGCTATTTTCAGATAAAGCCAGACAGGAGCAGCACCCGTAAGAATTACCTCTTTCCCCTCGCATGACAGCTCTTTTACCTTCTGTAAATATTCATCTATTAAATCTAACTTGGCATTCAGACCCTTTTCTTTTCCGTATATAACCTCAAGGTTAATTGTTATTAAATCCTCTTTAGTCATCTTTTTCCCTCCAGCATCTTTGCTGTCTGAACAGCGAGTTGTTCGTCAGGTGAAAGTTCTTTTGCTGCATGAAGCATTGCCCACTCTTCATATTCTCCTTTTCTGTTATTGTGGTAGAGCTTGACATTACACCAATTATCGAACATCGCACCAACCAATGCACCAAATATAACCGGTCCTTTTATGAATAGATGCAATTCTGTAACTCCTTCTGCTTGTAAGTCATGTTTAAGCTCAAGAAGTTTTTTAATGTGGTCATGAATATTTTGTGGAGTTACTTCTTTTTCTGAAGAATAATCCATTATAGAAATACTTTGTGTATAGTGTTTATTAAGATAATCTTCTACAGGTTTTTTAATGCTTCCACCAAAACTTATAGCCAGAGCCATTGGTTTAGGGCTTGTCCCATCAACTTTTTTCATATGTGTTTTTATTTTCCTGTACCTTCTGAAGAATTTGACAAGAACCACGATACCATAAATGATTGAAAATACTACTATATAACTCAAGATGATTGAAACCCTGTCTAAATATACCCATATTTCAGAATCAGGACCTGTAAACCATTCAAAACTCATAAAAGCCTTCCCCTTGTTGTATTTATATCATGAAATAATCTTCATCTCTATAAATCACGTTTCTCCCTTTGCACTCTATCTTATTAAAATCTTTTTTGCAGAGATAGTAATAACGGATTTGATCCTCGGCAAAGTCAATTTTAGTTTCGAGCCTTCCTTTCGTTTCCTTAAATTGTTCCGCATTTAGAAAACATTCGAAGACACTTTTCTGCACCCTCAGGCCGAAATTTTCTAATTCATTCGCAACATCCGCTCTTCTTTTATCATCAGCAATATCATAACTCACTACGGTAAACATTCCTATACCATGAAAAAGAAATCTTCTTCTGCAATTTTCCCATTACCTTGATACTCAACCCTTCTTGAGCAGAAATTGCAAATTTTATAAAATCTTATACTATCTGAGTCCTTATCCATTACTGAAATAACCTTTTTCTTGAGTTCTCTATATTGTGACTCTGAGATTCTGCATTCAAATACGCTGTACTGGACTCTTTCTCCAAAGCCTTCTATAATTTTCTGAATTTTTCTCCGTATGCCATCATCCTTTATGTCATAGCTTACCATTACAAACATGTCACTTTATTGTCATGGGCTCATATTTATCGCTCTTCCCTTCAATGACACGGCGTAAAGCCTGTACTTGAAGATCAATACACCGCCTGTAATCAACTTGATAACCAGTCCCTTCGTGAGAGATAGAACTATTCATTTTACCTTCGAATGCCTTTATAAACACCTTCCTCGCCTCGTCCTTCAAAAGACATAGTGAGCCTTCATCCTCGGGAATTAAAAAATCATCTTTCTTCAAACTTCCTCTCAGGATCAAATTCAGTACTACTGCATCTACAACCGGTGCCCTGAACTCCTCCATAAGGTCTGAAACAAGTGACGGATGTCCGTGCCTTATTCCGTGTAAAAATCCAACATATGGATGTAAACCATGCATTCTTATAATCGCATAAATGTTGTAAAAAACCAGTGTATAACCATAACTCAATAAACTATTAATTGGATCAGGTGGCGGCTGTTTCTGCCTTCTTTTAAAATTCCATTGTTCACCTATCAAAGTCCTGAATACAGAAAAATACCTTGCAGAAGCGGCACCTTCAATTCCGAGTAACTCTTCTCGACTATCCATATATTGTATTTTGTTCAATAACATGTTCATATTCTCTATTTCAGCATTTACAATAATATGCGGCCTTTTTCTTGTATATCTTTGAATTAATACCTTTGAATTATTGATCTTTGCCTTCACTATCGCCTTTCCGATTTCAAAAGCAAATTTTTTATCAGCAGCTGCATCAAACTGTTTCTTATGCAATTCAACATTTGTTCTCTTAAATGACTCCACAGTGCCGAAGTATTTTCCTCTGCTTGAAAGAAGAATAATCGGGATATTCTCTTCAAGGCAGAACTTCATTGCCTGGGTTGTAATCTGTATATTCCCAAAAATCATTATCTGATCGACCTTTATGGCAGGAATTTCTTTTTTTACTTCCTTATCCTTTAAGATCATGAATCTTTCATTCTCTTTACTAATAACCGCACCCTGTTCCAGAAGATATAGAGTTCTCAAGAACGGATCTCCTGAGGCAGTGGACTCTATTTCAGGTCCTTTCTGAAAGAGAAAGTCTATATCCTCTTTCTCGGATTCAATAATTGCTTCTTTAAAAGCCCTTGCCATTAATGTATCAGGCATCTTAGAGGTTACCTGTGATATAGGTTTTTTGTGGACTGGAATCTCTTTGGTAATTTCCTCAATATCCGATTTTTCTTCATAAATAGGGCGATATACCATTGACTTTAAAAACTCTACTCCAAGAAATCTAAATCCTTGATCAAAGTGGACAAGACGGGTCTTATCATAGTTAAGGTTCAGTTTTAGCCTTTTCAAAATATCTTCTGTAAGTTCAAGTGCTTCTTCTGCGTCTGGCCTATCCTTGCATAGTATTACAAAGTCATCAGCAAACCTGACATGTTTTAATCTCTCTTCCATCAAAAACTCATCGAAAGAGTCCAGATATAGATTAGAAAGAAGAGGAGATATGGGCGATCCCTGTGGAACCCCTTTTGTTAATTTGCTCCTTATGCCTTTATAAACTACATCGACACTCAGCCATTTCTTAATCAAATCTATAACTCTAACATCTTTTATATACTTCCTTACCTCTTCTACAAGAATTTCATGGTCTATTTCATCAAAGAATGATGATATATCAGCATCTACTATCCAAAAGTAACCTTTATCTCTGAGGTTAATTATTTTCTGAATAGCCTTTTGAACAGATCTGTTTTTTCTGTATGCAAAACTGCATTCCTCAAACTCTTTATCAAGAATAGGTGAAAGAACCATCGATGCAGATGTTTGAATTATTCTGTCTTTAACGGTGGGAATAGAAAGCCATCTTATTTTTCCGCTCTCCTTTGGGATACCAACTTTGAGTAATGCATCTGGTTTATAAGTGTCATGCAGAAGGTCTTTTCGAAAAGCTATGAGTCTCTCCTGGAGTCCAATGGAAAATTCCTCAATGGTAACATTGTCAATACCTGGCGCACCAGAGTTTTCCTCGACTCTATCAAAAGCCAATAGAAGATTATTATAAGAACATATTTCTTCAAATAGCCCCATAATCTTCGTCTCCCTTTCAGTCTTATCTTTCACTCCGCTGAAAGCGGCCTGTTGCCTCTTATTATCGGCTCTTCAGAATAAAAAGAATTTAATTGGTTGCCGCGGCAAATCAAAGTTTCAGTTGCCTCTTATTATCGGCTCTTCAGAATTATGTTACTGTTCCTCCTACCATCCTCGTAATAAAGTTTCAGTTGCCTCTTATTATCGGCTCTTCAGAATGCGGTATGTGATTACAGGGATGGAGTAAAATCCTACCGTTTCAGTTGCCTCTTATTATCGGCTCTTCAGAATTAAGAAAGGCAAACTCCTTCGTGTTGACGTACTCAGTTTCAGTTGCCTCTTATTATCGGCTCTTCAGAATTCAGAAAGCTTTCCTTTGATATCATCCGCATGATTCGTTTCAGTTGCCTCTTATTATCGGCTCTTCAGAATTTAACCTTATCCTGCGCTTCGGGAGTCTCACCGAGTTTCAGTTGCCTCTTATTATCGGCTCTTCAGAATAAGCATAAGGACATGAAAGTGGAGGATTACGTTTGTTTCAGTTGCCTCTTATTATCGGCTCTTCAGAATCACATCATAAGCATTTTTGATGCCAGTGATAGCGTAATGTTTCAGTTGCCTCTTATTATCGGCTCTTCAGAATTTCTATCATGCCCTTGATTATGTAAGGAAAAACGTTCTGTTTCAGTTGCCTCTTATTATCGGCTCTTCAGAATTGATAAAGTATGGTATGCAATAGAGGATTACATAACAAATGTTTCAGTTGCCTCTTATTATCGGCTCTTCAGAATACACCCTCTGTAAACCTTTATTGCTCAAACCTTTCCAGTGTGTTTTCCGTCTGAGAAACATTTTTGCGCACTGCGTCACTGAAATAATATTAAAAAGAGCCATAAAGTTGTCAAAGAGCAAGTATTTTCAACTACCGCCTGAGGTTTAATCGGAAAAACTCCAAATTCTCATTAAGTTACAATCAGTTAATCATTATTATTGATTTTAAACATTAGATTTGAATTTCTCAGACGGTAAAAGCCTATACCTACCAAATCCACTTGTTGTGTTCTGTCCAACGCCAATAAATTCTCCTATCTTTAAATAAGGGTAAAAAGGGGTTAAATCACCCTGCAACTTTATTATCCCCAACTGTCCACCAATCTTCATGGATTTATCCTGTCTTGAAGAAAATCTCTTATAATCCTTCCATTCTGTAAATGTTTCAATTTCAATTGATTCAGCTAATCTGAGGAGATACTGCTTTCCATTCTCGATCATCTCCTTGTCAAAACCTATTCCATTGCAATAAAGATTGTTAAGATTGATAATCCTCTTTATCAAAACCTTAAAGAGTGTCTGGAAGGATAGATTGTTGTAATAAATGCCCTCGTCTTTTTCTTTTATCTTAACAGGGGTTAGAAACTCTATTAAGAAATGACATGGTGATTCTGGCTCTTTATTAGAGATTCCCTCAAAGTTGACGGCATTGCCTGCCGCTACATCCTTGATATAAAACCTGACCCTTTTTCTTCCAATGCCTCTCCTGCCGAGTTCCTCCATTGTCTTTACAAACTTATCTGCATGCCTAATTGCCTCACCTATAAGAACAATATCAAGATGTATTTCATCACCTTTCCCATAAACTTCTTTTGAATCAAGGGCTGGTGCGATGACATAGGGATGGGGCTTATCTGATTCAAAATAGGCATAGTAAAAACAACTTTGGGTCTTATCACAATTCATACAATCAGTAGGCTCCCACCTATAAAAACATGCAAGATTCTTCAAAGCTTCCCCAAAACCACCCCGCCAGATGTCACCTTTTTTTTCGTCAGGGCCAAGATAAATTTTCTCAAAGGGTATGAGAACGAATTTCAGGGTCATCGTGGTAAAGCCAGAAAGTGACCCATCAAGATAGGAAGTAACAGTTTTATTTCCGACTGCAAGATTATTTATTGTCTTCACTGTTACCCTCGGAGAGATATTTCAAAATCTCTTTACCATCACTTTGTTGTTTTCCATCTTTATACCAGAAGATCCTTTCAAACTTGATTCCATTCTTTTCAAGTATATCCTTCACCTTTTTGTATTGCTCACATATATCCTTTATTGCCTGGTCTTTTGGTCTCGAAGAAAAGATTATTATAATATTATCAATATTTTTGGATTCTTCTTCAAACTCGTTTGTTTGGTCAAAAATATTATTCTCGCTTTCTATACCGATATGGAAACAGAGATTGGCATTCTTTTTTTCAGGAATGAAAAAGACGGAGCTATACTTATCGCTCTTATCCATATGCCAGTTTTGTATCAGTTTGAAGATTATCTTATTCAGGGTCTTTGTCATCTCCTTAAACAGGAGGTCATTGGATTTATCATTAAAACACTTTTTGATAAGACAATCTAAAAGTTCACCTATAGGGGTACTATTTATTTTAGTCTTTGTTAAATCCAACTTTTTACTAAGCTCTTTTAATTCTTCATCTGACCTAAAATTACCATTGCTATCTTTGAAAAGACTGACAAGAGGTTCGAAATCCTCTTCATCATCGTTTTTAAATTGATCATATAGCCCCTTCATCTTTTCATATTCCGTCTCTATTTCCCTTTCCGTTTGCCTTGTTCTTCTCATTTTGAATTCCTCATCCCCTGTTCTCTCCCGTGAATTATCGCATTCATCTATAAATGCCTGAAGGGCTGCAAGGAATCTTAATCTGATATCCAAAGTTTCGTTCTTCCAACTATCAGGGATTGGTTTTTGTATCTTTATACCTAATGGTGGAAATTCAAAGTAATCATTACCATTATCATTTTTAGGCATTTTCTTTCTATGGTAGAGATAGGCATATATGGCTGGCTTGAGGTATTTAAGGGGAAGATAACCATCACCCCCATCATTCTTAAAGCCATAGTATTCAGGCTCTCTTAATGCCTCTATGAAACCGAGGATGTGATGTAAGTCTCTATTGGCAGTTGGAAAGTCAGAGATGTCTATATCAATAAGTCCATCTTTATCTCCATTCAATAATTTGGTAACTGTGGAATCATTAATGTCCTTAATCATCTTCCTGCCAGAATGGCCAATGTCATGGAACCAGAGGACTATGGTCAAAACAATTAGTTCATCCTCTGAAAGAAACTGCCCATTAGTAGCAGCCTCTATCGGTCTGATTATATGGGCCGCGAGTTCAAGAAGCCTCTGGCAGTGCCCCCTTGAATGGTCAACAGCTTCGGGGATGTTGTCGCCATACCAGATGTTCTGAGAATTTCTTATCCAGTTTTTGAGCATCTCCCGCTTTGTATCATCACGAATCATCTCCGCAAGGATAAACCCTCTTCCGAACTCAGAGAGTGCCTTTTCCCTCTTCGATGTGAGATATTTCTCTTGAAGAAATTTTCCAAATGGAGATAGGGAAATCCCTGAGTCATCTCTTGCAAAAAGGGTTTGGAACTCAGGGGGGACTGGAAGTTTCTCAGGGTCGCTGTAAAACTGTGCCCATTTCGAAGAACTTGCCAGCACCTTCAGGAAGGCACGATTATCATTCCAGCCAGCGAGATCAAATTTTACTGGTAACTTTGGTATTTTTATAATAGACACGGAGTTCTCATAGAGGTAGATAATCCGGGTTCTCTCATAACACATCCCTGCAAGAACCATGTAAGGGATAACACCCTTGTAGCCTGTAGTGATATTGATAATGATTTCTGGATATGCAGGTGTAGAAATTTCATGGACTTTGTCGAGAAAATTTTTAAGCCCTTCATTAAAGGTTGTTGAGTTTTCACTCAACTTATTTACGATATGAAGGTTAACATGAGGTATTAAGAGCCCATTATCAACCTTTATCTTTTCGTTAAAATACCTCTGGACAGACCTGGCACAATACTTACACTCATCCGTTTCTGAGATAAGGAAGTGGATATCATAGCCGGGATGGGTATTTATGACATTGATATCTGAATTATTGAATGTTACATATCCCTCTTCACTAAATAGTAGGAGCATGCTTGATATCTCTGCAGGGAAGTTGTCAGGGTTGGCACGATATTTTACTGGATTGGTTTCGTTCCTCTTGACTAATTCAGCCTTTATATTTAGGTTTTTTACTCCCTCATAAAACTTTTTTACATAGTCATTCCATTCAAAGTCATTACTATTGTAAGCATCATAATCAAACCCCTGTAAATTATTACTTATTGTTGCTCCATCAAAGCTATCAAACTTTTTCTCAAGTAGGGATGTCCCTACTGTAACGATGAGTAGTTTTTTCAGGGGTTTATCCATAATCATGACCATTTTGTAAGCTGCCTCGTCTTTCTCCTTACCCCATCCGGTTCTGGTAAGGTCTGTGGTAGGCGCTTCTTTTTTATCTCATCCACAAACCATTGAAATCCCCTCGGCTCTCTGTTCTCCGTCTTCCTCGGGTATTTTATGTCGTCATAGCCAGTAAGGATGATATTTACACTCAGGACATCGAAGAGGTCGGAGATGTATGGAATACTGTAGAAGTTATTCTTCTTTTCATTTTCAGGTCTGCTACGATTGTATCTCTCATGCTGTGTCTGTTTGAACTGGTCAACAAAAGAATCTATATTTAAAGTCTCTTTCCCATCCGAGAAGAGGTCTATGTAACGCTCACTCCTGTTTATAAGAAATGACCTTTCTTTATCAATCTCTATCTCCACACTTCCCAGGCCGAGGGGTTTCCCCATGCCGAGCTTGTGATATATCTTTTTATCATCCTTGTCTTTCAGGTCGAGGGCAAAGAGGAGGAGACCAAGTTCATAAGGGGAGAAATTTATAAAATCAATGGTAAACTCAAAGTTAAAGTTCTTCAGGATTTCTATACTCACATTCTGGGTGTTTATTATCTCATCGCCCTTGAAGTCCCCATCCTTCATCCTGTAGTCAAGACGGTTCACGTCGTGATGGTAGTAGAATTTCCTTCCCCTGATTTGAGAGTCCTGGTTGTTGTAATTTCCTCCTTCCATTACAAGATAAAACTCCTTGCACGATGGTTTTGGTGAGGAGAGTATCTTTAGAGGGACATCTTCCTCAAGAATGTGGTTAATGGATACCAACCTTCCCATTCCAAAAGAAACCCTGCCTGAGATAGCAGTTTTTCTACCGTTTTCCACTGTCTCAGTAGTTCCAAAGATACTGCAAGCAGGGCAGAGGTTATTCAGTCTATTACATGCCTTATTTCTTATCAAATCTCCTATAGAATAGCGATACTTCTTCCTCGGTATCTGGGTATAGGAGAGGTAACCATTTCCTGAATGGTAGTAAACAAGGTCACCCTCATTGAGGCTATCAGGCTCATCCTGTTTTTTTAGGTTCTCCTTCCTGTCCTTCAGAATCTGCTCATAGGACTTGGCTGCATCACCCCCCACTTTGATGACATCTCGGAGAAGTGGGTCAGAAGGGTTCTCTTGTAACAAGCCTTTTACCTTGTTCAGGTACGCCCCGAGGTCATCTTTATAGTATTTAAAGAAGAGTATATCCTGGGTCTTGGTCTCTATGCTTCCAGAGCGTTTTACACGTGCCTCAACAAGGCTTAAGCCTTTAAAGGAGGGATTACTTTTTTGTAATGCTTTTAGGGCGCTTTTATCACTTTGAACAGCCTTCACATAGTATTTACGAATATTCTTTTTGTAGTATATAAGGGCATAGACCTTTTTGGCATCCTTATCAAAAAGCCTTGGCTCAAAGTACTCTTTTTGAACACCATTAACAGTTACATCTACTTTTATATGATAGTTATCCTTAGAGAGGATATTTATATTTGCTGAGGTTAGAGCGACTACTTCACAGGTTTCGTTTCTTCCCCGCCTCTTCAGATATCCCTGAAACCCATCACGACATTTATCCATTGCAGATTTCTTTCCAATACGTTTGACACACTTGAATCTTCCTGTGCTGTCCTTTGCTATCACAGCATGGGCATCGCTACCTGAAGCTTTTTCAAGTTCTACTTCAAGACAATAGTCCGTGGTTACCTTCGCAGAATCGAGCTTTAGAAGGGAAGCGCCATCCTCATCCCTTTTAATCACAATATAAGACCCTCTTGACAAAGAGCCGATTTCACTCTGGTCATATTTGGGATCTAATCTATGAAGAATTGATCTGTCCTCCACATGGGCCATGCAAGAGTTAGAGAGTGTCTCAATTAGGGTATGTATTGCACCCTTTATGGAGGTGGATGGTATCATTGGTTTTCCAGATGGCTCCCTGCAGAAGGAAAGGAGTCTGTGTGAGTCCGCCCTGTATGCCTTCGGGTCGTCGGTGATTATGGCATAGACTTCTTTGCCTTTTAAATCCACTTTTATTTTTGCAAATCTCCCCCTTACAGTCCCGAAACACTCTTTAATGGCTTCTGCGATTGCTTGAAGATTACTCAGGTCATCAGGGATTGAAGGTTCTTTTTCTACGATTTCCAATTTCCCTCTATTACGGCGAAATAAATACTCATTTTTAAGGTCTAAATTTTTAGCATTTATCATCTTCTCCACTTCCGTAGTGGGGACGTCATTCAAAAGGATTGCATATTGTTCTTTCTCTGTATCAGGGATAAAAAGGGGTATCTCCCCCACGCTCTTAATCTCACATATAAGCCTTCCTGAGAGATATCCATCGTGAAATTTCTTGAAGTCAATAAAGCCCTTTTTCAGGCAGTTCCCTTCATCAATCCTTGCAAAGTTATAGGGATTTATAAATTCACCACTCATACTTTAACTCCCTGTTAGTCTGTAAAATACAAGTTTCTCGTTTACTGTATATGTGCTGTCACTAATTTTTGTAATATTATCTCCGGGTTTTTTACAGATGTATTTTCTTACAACTACAGGATTTCCATTTATAAAATTAGTCAGACCCTTTGAGTCTATTACACTGTATTCAATCCTAGAAATCCCGTTGATACCATCTTCTTCTGTAAGAATTACTGCGTTGGATGATGTAACCGTTATATCATATTTTTCGTTGAAGAACCTTGCCCTCAGGAAGTCGTTAAAACGATCATTAAGGGAAACATTATCCTTTATCTCAACCGACTCTATACCCTCAATGATGGCTGTGAATCTCGTATCTTTAAAGAATGCTTTTACCTTTTCAAGACTTCCACTGAATTGATAAAGTTTACTCATATACCCATTCCTTTGATTTTACAGCCTTGATAAGACTTGAAAAAACTTTCTTGTTTTCAGGAAAGTATATATCAGTAATTTCTATAATCTGGAAGATACCTTCCTCTTTATTATAGGTGAGTCCGTATTCACTTAGCGGTTTCCGGTCTATCTTTGAAAGGCTTATTGCAAATACTTGAAGTTTTGTGATCTTGCCTTTGATCTTGCCATAGCCATTTGTTTTACCATGTCCCATTCTTATGTCCTCAAGGTAGAGGTCTTTAAAAAGGTGGATGAGAAGCCTGATGGTGAATAAGTCAGGCGAGTCTATCACCATAGTGCCTTTGAAGGTTCCATTAAATACAAGCCTTTCATCAAAGAGGGCATTTGCAATCGTTCCACCTGTAAATCTGTCTATTTTGTTGTGGGTGAAATACTTAAGGGATGGATTTTCACAGGCTTCAAGGTCAGAAACGAGTATACTGCTCTTTTTCCCTTGATAGCCAAATATCTCACATGCCCTGCAGGGAGTGCTTTGGGGACATGGGTTGGCAACAGGGTCACAGATGCTATTATCGCCCATTGTTCTGAGAATCATCTCTGCCCTACTCCGAAGCGGGCCTTTGAAAGAACTTCCTGGGATGAAGCACTCACCACCTGTTGTAACGAATTTAAAATCCACATCCTCTTCATTCGTTCTTGGTCCGTTTATGAGGAGGGGCTCAACTGTCTCAAGGTTATATTCTATCTTCACACAGTAGTTGAAGTATTTCAGTTGAGAAGGGGTGACAGAAATCTTACTGGTGAAGGAAAAGTCCTGAAAGTAGTCATTGCCGTCCTTATCTTTAAGGGTAATGGTGTTATTACCATCATAGAAGTCTTTGAGGAGAAAGTCCTGAAGGTTGTCTCTCCTTGTCATAAAATCAAGGAAACATATCTTCGCAGACTCTATGGAGCAGAATCCAAGCCCTGCGGAGGCACCACCTCCTAATGGGGAGAGTCCTTCGTTGAGTGTATAAAGGCATATTCTTAGATAGTTAAGGATGGTATCTATTTTATTCTTGTTTGATGCAGTCAGATTTACGGTGATGATACAGGGGAAGAAAGCCCCCTTAAATACCGTTTCACGGTCGTATTTGCAATGATACTGGGCTGATTGATAACCCCTGTTAATACCTATGCCATCCCTTATATCGGTATGGGGTGAGCGGGTGTCTTCTATCACTGCATCTTCAAAATAGATGTGGGATGCCTGGGAGTTTGATGACTGCTCATCCACATAACCAAAAAATTCGGTTATTATCGGATCGCTTTCACCATAAAGCCGTTCAAGGATACAGCGGAAGACCCCTGCAAGGGTAGTCCCGGATATGACAATCTCTCCTGAGGCATTCCTCTGACAGAGGGCATCTGTATCCATATCAACCTTCCCGGTACCTATGTGGAGATTCGTCCTCGAACGGAGCTTGAAATGGATGATGTATTTTCCTTCAATCTCACTCATTTCTACCACCCCTTGCAATCTTTACCCCATCCACAAGGGCGCTAACAAAGAATTTCGCCTTGTATATATCGTTGTTGAATTGACTTATTCTATCGAGCAGGAACTGGTAGAAGGGCTTTGAGCTAGATTCCCCTTTAACCCTAACCTTCTCAGACCATGAGGGGTGGGTTTTTTTCTGTGACTGGTTGAAAATATATTCAAACATGGATTTTATGTCCTTACAGTCCCTTAACCGCTCAAGCTGTGCCACAGAAGGGAGTTTACCTGCTGCCCGCACAAGGTGCCCGTTCTTTTTTATAAAATCCTCTATCTTAGCTATGATATGAGCCGACTGTGTCCCAAAAGCAGTCTTCAACTCTATTTCATCTATGTAACTATCTAAACTCCGCATCGTCTCCTCACAGGTGGTTTTCGTAGTGATAGGAAAGGTTTACTGCAATACTACCAAAACCCTCATTCTTCCGTTCCCCTATCCCTGATAGTTCCAGCCCTAAAAGCTTCTCTTTCAACCCAGCTTTATCATTACCTTTATATTCAAAATAAAATACCGAACCCTTTCTTATGGCAATTACTTTATTCTTTGGTAGATTATGTTTTGCGTTATAGCCATCTATTTCAACAGGACCTGAAAATCGCCTGATAAGTTCAAAGTTATTGGCTTTAAAATAACCTCCTTGAGATTGATTAAGGAGAGAAGCAAGAACAGAGACATCTATAGAGGTGATGAAATTGCCACATTCGTCCATCAATATTGTATCAGATAGGCATGTAATGGTAAGAGTCATAGAATTGTCAAAGGTGATGTCCTTACAAATATTATCTTGTGCTTGGGTTTTAAGCTTATCAATGACTCTTTCACCTTGCCCAAGTATTCCACTTCCAAGAAAGGATAGCCGCACCAGTCCATAGCCGTTGTTTCTACCTTTTCCGATGGCTACTTCGCTATTCTTGAACTCACATAATGCTGCCAGTCTTTTGAATTCATCTTTACTAAAGAGTATGTATCCTTTGAATGACTGTCCCTTGCTCAGTACCTCATAGGCGTAGAGGGCATCTTCAGGTGTTGTCTGGCTTTTTTCATCTATCCTATTGTGCATGTCTACAATCATTGATGGGAAGAAAGAATAATAATTATGCCCCTTTTTATAATAAAAGCCCCCTGAGAATTCTTTAAGCTTAGCATTGCAGTTAATGTTAGAGCAGCGGTTATCTAATCCACTTTCATCAATAAGGTAGTCCCTAAATCCATGTCTTTCCACATCTACAGGAGGTTCTGACAGCCCCGGTCTGTATTTACAGGCGTATGTGGAAAAGGGAAGAGGGAGCGATAAGAACTGCAATGAACCGGATGTCTTTACAGGGTAGAGGTTGGAGAAGATCAACCTGTCTGAGAAGAAGTAATTCTTGAACAAGGCTTTATCCTTCCTCACAACCTTTCCCGCAAAATAACCCCATATCACACTCCCCGGTATGTAGTTATGAGAGTAGTAGATATTGCCAGGGCTTAAGTTTCTTGAGAATATGGCATTCTCAAGGAGTTCAACCTGAAGGATTAGATACATCATAGAGGCAACCCCTCCTGAATAATCTCTTCCCACTTCTTTTTATCAACTCCATCATCCAGACCTTTGATTTCAAACCTGAGGAGACCACTTCCCCTTCTTCTATTTCCACCGAGATGAGTAATAAACCTTAGACCTCCAATTATGTAAAAAAGGACAGCCTCTTTGATGGATGAATGGAACTCTTTTATTTGTGTGATGCTTCCTAAATATTCAAAAAATGAAGGGGCAACCTCTACAGAAAAGAGGGCGCCTTTCTTTGCAGTAAGACGCCCTCTGTCTATGGCATTCCTCGTATTTACAGAAGATATCCTGCAAGGGAGACGAGGGTTATTGCGTATCCTTCTTCTTGTATTAGAATCAACAGTTGGAGTATTAAAGCGGAAACAGGTCTCATCTTCTCCTTCCTTGCCGAAGATAATTTTCATAATCTCGTCAACTCTTCCATCATTATGGATATGAGTGAGGGACATTATCGCATCCCTCAATAACCCCTTTACTGTCTTTCCAGATATTTCTGGGATTCCTTCAGCATCGAACTTGAGACCATTGTCTATCACGCCCGGTATCCCGGCTCCGCTGCCCGTGTGAAAGTCAGATTTAAATTTAACTACATAGTCAATCTTCACACATCACCTATGAAATCAGAAAGCTCTACCATGTCGAGAAAGTTATTGTAAGCCTTTCCGTTTTTTATAGACCAGATGGAATCATTTTCCATTCCAAAACCCTTCAGGATATTTTTTATTTCTCCCATATCTTGTTTTGAGAGTTTCGAGGTAATCTTTTTAAACTCAAAATCTGAAACAGCATAATTCTCTCTCACGATCTTTCTCAACCCCTTGAACTTTGAACCCTTCAGGATACCTTTCAGACACTTTGCGTTTTTTAAAAAACTCACGAAATCCCTTGGATCCCCATTTTTAAATATATATGGTTTGTAGGTGAGAATGAATTCATTTACTCCTTGGCTTATTGTGTATCCGGTCCTGCGGATTGAACTCAGATCCTCAAAGGAGGATGAATGAAGCACCTCCCAGTCAATTGTGTGCCAGATATCATCTCTTCTCCTCGGTTTTTCGCTCTTTGCATTTTTAAGAAGTTCCTCTGCAAGCTTGTGTGCAAGGGTGAATGGATAGTGAGCTTTGACAAAGCATATCCCAATTGAGAAGGTTATAGCATGTAATTTCAGGAAAGTGTTATGGTTCAATTTCTCTACAAAATTCAGGACAAACCTGATAGCCATATCTCCTGCCATCACAAAGCAGATATCATCTCCTCCGATGATTATCGGGCGAAGAGGAAGTTCCCCCTTTTTTATCTCATCATCGTTGAAGATATTATCAAAAGAATTAAAGAGGAGGCTTAAGACTTCACTGTTCAGTTTCTGTGAAAATACTCTAATTGACTCTACACAGTTATCCTCCTTTTTGTCTCGGGTCAATTCTATAAGCTTATCGCCAAGGTCGTCAGCATCCATCTTTACCACAGCAAGATAACTCCTCTTATCCTTTATCTCGTCAAACTCGCTTTTAAAGTCACATTTAAATTTTTCCTTAAATTCTTTGTGAAAGACCTTCAAGGGAACATCACTATCGGTAGAGACAAAATCCTTGTAGGCATCAAAGGAGGCATTGCACTGTTCACATAGCAATTCAGATTCATTCGTACTTAGTTGGATTTTAAAATTAGCCGGATAGGTTCTGCACCACTGGCACAGCTCGAAAATAGGGTTAGTGTTAGGCATTATGGTATACATTTTTGATTTTTTTATCCTCGCAAGCATCTTCTCCGCATTCTCAAGGATTGAGTGGCTGAAGTCGGAAAATTCATGGATAACATGGGAGAAGGTGGCAGCCGGTGCATTATTAATGAATTCCCTCTGCATATCCTCTACAAACCGGATTGCATCTTCTTTTTTGCTGAAGATGATTTTTATCACTCCTCCGTCAAAAAAGAGGGGAATGTATTTGTCATTTCCTGCAGTTAAGTCAATGAGCTTTTGTTTTTTTGTGAGGTGGTTTAAGACTCTTTTGGTCCTGCAATAAGCATGACTTGTGAGATGGGAAACAAGGAATGAGGAGCCAAAGATGGGCTTAAGTTTAACATTGCGGAAGATAAAATCCTGTATTTTGTCCACATCAATTATGACAAGATATTTTTGATTCATAACTGCATCTTTTTAAATAACATACCCCTCACACAGAATTACAGAGGGCATAATTGTCCATACTGCAACCCCTTTGTGTAACTTTCCACGACTGTCCAAAACATCGAGATAAAGTTGACTACCCAATAGTGTAAATAATGATGTAATAATCTATCAAAAAACCATACTAGCATTTATGTGTTTTAGGCTATTTGATGCTAAAACATACTCCTGAATGCGGTTGCAGTCTATAAGGACGTATTTGAACATTTCCTTTACCTCGTTAAACTATAGGTAACAAAAATTCCACTTATGAAGAATCCTATTTGTTCTAAATATTATAGAATGTAATCAAATTTTTCAATAAGCAATATGAAATATTCCTGTCCAGCAATTCACGGCGAATCATCCCGGAGACTTATATTACATCTAACATTATCAT
>JACUUX010000093.1 GCA_014859105.1 Nitrospirota bacterium | reverse complement strand
CAGAGAATGACATAATAATTGTACCGAAAAGCGGCGTAAAAAACTTTTTCAGTGGATTTATAAGCACTCTCAGGGGCTTTATAACCTTCGGGAGGGGATTTTAAAATGACAGAGAATAACAACGAAGAAAAAAACAGGGCACTGGATAAGCCCCGCCAGTATTCTCTTACATCTCCTCAGCAATTGTATCATCCCCCGGAATCAGTTGAAGAGGAAGTGCATCTCAGAGATTATATAAACGTCATAATAAGGCGGAAATGGATCCTGATAACTTTTTTAGTTGCTGTAGTCACCACTGTTACCATCGGTACGTTTATGATGAGCCCGCAATACAAATCAATCATAACAATAAAGATAGAAAAAGAAAATCCCAATATACTCGCTTTCAAGGATGTTATGGGTCTGGAAAGGGCAGAGGAGGATTATTACCAGACTCAGTACAAGGTGATTAAGTCAAGGAATCTCGCAAAGCGGGTCATACGTTCACTCAGGCTTTACAGCCATCCTGAATTTATACAGGACCGGAATGAAAAAGAAACAGGAGATGTCGTTCCTGCCCTTGCGAGGCAGGATAACCCCCTAACTGATAAGAATATAAGCTCCGGCCTGATAGATTCTTTTCTGAAAAAAGTAGATGTCAGTCCTCTCCAGAAATCAAGGCTCGTAAACGTCAGTTTTATATCTTATGATCCGGAACTGTCGGCAAATGTTGCAAATGCGATCGGGGAGTCATTTATACAGTTGAATATAGAGTCAAAGTTCGAGGCTACCTATCAGGCAAGGACATGGCTTGATAAGCAGCTTGACATTATGAAGGCAAAGGTAGAGCAGGCTGAAGAGAGACTTAATGAGTATGCTGCAAAGAATGAGATAATATTCCTTAAGGAAGATGACAGGGGGAAGGGTTCCGATACAGAAAATATAATCACCAGAAGACTGTCCGAACTTTCTACAAATCTTACAGCAGCAATTTCCGACAGAATAGGCAAAGAAGCTCTTTACAGGGAAATCTCATCAGGAGACCCTCACTCGAGTTCGGTAGTAATGAATAACCCGCTGATAATGGGGCTTAAAAAGACATATGCAGAACTCCAGTCCGAATACTATAAGCAGTTGAAAATATACAAACCTGATTATCCGAATCTGGTGAAACTTCAGGAGCAGATTAATCAGATCGAAAAGAAGATGGACCTGGAGACTAAAAAGATTGTATCAAGCGTAAAGAAGGATTATCAAGTGGCAGTAAAACGGGAAAACCAGCTTAAATTACTGGTTGACGCACAGAAGCAGGAAGCCCTCAGTCTGAACCAGCGCACCATTCAGTATCAGATATTAAAAAGGGAGGCTGACACAAATAAAGAGCTTTATAATGGTTTATTGCAGAGGCTCAAGGAGACAGGTGTATCCGCAAGTCTTACTGCAAGCAACATACAGATTCTTGATAAGGCAGAAGTTCCAAAAACCCCGTGTAAGCCGAGGAAAACTCTCAATATCATGTTGTCTGTCATAGTGGGCCTTTTCGGAGGGGTAGGGCTTGCATTCTTTACCGAGTATCTCGACAACACTATCAAAACACCCGAGGATATTGAAAAAAGGGTATACATGCCGCAGCTCGGGCTTGTTCCATACTATGACAAAGACAGGGATAACTTCGTGGAACACGCTGCTCATTCAGATTCAGGCAGTCCGATTGCAGAAGCATACCGGTCCATCAGAACATTTCTTCTCCTTTCGACAGGCGGAAAGCCTCCGAGGATGATAATGGTCACGAGCCCGTCGAGGGAAGAAGGAAAGACCACTACAGCGATAAATACAGCCGTCAGCCTCACAAAATCGGATGTCAAAGTTGTGCTTGTGGATGCTGATATGCGCAGGTCAAAACTTCATGATATCTTTTCGTTTGACAATGTTACAGGTCTTTCAACTTTCCTCTCAGGCAATATGGAATTTAAGGATGGCATCATAAAGACATCATATATTAAAAACCTCGATGTTATCACATCCGGACCAATCCCGCCTAACCCTGCAGAACTTCTGAGTTCATATAGATTCCAGGACCTTCTGCATGCCCTTTATTCATTGTACAACTTTATAATAATCGATACCCCTCCTGTTATCGGGATATCCGACCCTCTGATAGTAAGTCCCGGAGTTGACGGTGTAATTATGGTCGTAAGGTCTGGAAAGACAGCAAGGGAAGCCGCTCATGAGGCGAGAAGGCTGCTCCACGGGGTTAATGCCAGGATACTGGGAGTGGTGCTCAACGCAATAGACCGGTCATCCATGAGATACAGTTATTATTACAATTATTATAAACATTACTATACTGATGAAAATAAATGAACGCAGGATTGTTCTTTTAATTTCCATCATTTTCCCCGTATACATTTTTTTTATATTCCATATTTCAGGACCTTTTCTCGGCAAAATACATATGGGTGAAATTACCGAGAAAAATCTCCTGTCTGCAATCCATTATGACAGGACAAATGCGACTTATCATTATCTCACCGGAAGGTTTTACTATTACAGCAGCGAGCGCCGTGATGTCATCAGGGCGCTCGGCCATTACAAAGAAGCCTTGAGGCTCAGTCCCCTTCAGGGCGGTTGCTGGCTTGATCTTGCTAAGGCCTACCAGACAGCAGGCAGGATGAAAGAGGCAGGCTATTCAATAGAAAGGGCAGTGAGTCTTATGCCACAAAACCCTGCTGTAATGTGGGAGGCCGGTGTTTTTTATCTTGTAAATGGAGAAAAGGAGAGGGCAATTCAAAGTTTTAAGACGTTTCTCCTGATCAGACCCGAAAGGCAGTGGGATGTCTATGACCTGGTCTGGCAAATACCCATTGATTCACAATATGTTTTAAAAAATCTTTTGCCGGGTTCCTATGATTATTATAAAAAATATCTCCTTTATCTGATTTCAACAGACAGGATAAACGAAGCGAAAGACCTCTGGAAGACAATGAAAGTTTTCAATATCGAAGATGAAGTTGTTCTGAAATATACTGATTATTTAATCTCGCGGCGTCATTATAAGGATGCCCGGAATTTATGGCTGGATTTTGCAGCCAGGCGATTTCATTACGAAAAGAAAGAGGGTTCTTCCCTTTTATGGAACGGCGGTTTCGAGTATGATGTTCTGAACGGAGGATTTGACTGGAGAGTCAGAGAAACAGAAGGAGTTGATTTATTTCTGGACAGGGATATACACATATCCGGAAACCGTTCTCTCGGAGTCACCTTTGACGGGATGCATAATCTGGATATTGCAATAGCTTCCCAGGTGGTCATTGTAACTCCGGGCTCAAAATATTTGCTCAGGGGGCGCATCAAAACCGAATCGCTTACGACAACCAACGGGCTGTTTCTGTCAGTAGAGGGTCATGGCTGCAAAGGCTTTTATAAAAAGTCGGAAGTACTGACAGGCACGAATTTCTGGAGGGAAGTCAGCCTGGAATTTAAAGTGCCGCCTGAATGCAGTGCTGTTACAGTAAAAATAAGGAGGGAAAGGTCGCATAAACTTGATAACAAAATCAGCGGTAACGCATGGATAGACGCACTCAGTCTGATACAAGGATAGTATTGATAATATCAATTATCCTTATCTTCTCCGTACTGAGCTTCGGCTCTGTTGAGATATGGTCGTCGGCAAGTGTCAGCGTGTCTGTTCTGACACTTTTCATTTTCTGGATAATCTTCAGGACAATGCAGGAACATTCCTTTCAGAATACAGACTCAGCCCATGGACGCCACGAAAAGTTTATTTTTATTGCACTGTTCGGGCTCCTTGCTTTTATATTCATACAGACAATACCTTTACCCTCATCTGTCATCAGATATTTATCACCCGGATCATATGAACTTTATTCTTTCTACTCGGTCGAAAGAGACCCTGCCATGTATATAAGCCTTCATGCGTATAAAACAAGGATCGAATTCATCAGGATCCTCACATATGTTATTTTTTTTATTCTTGTATCTTACAGCATAAAAGACATCGCAACACTCGAAAGATTACTCAAGGTATTAATCTACTTCGGTTTTGTACTCGCTGTCTTTGCAATAATCCAGAAGGCAGCATGGACAGGAAAGATCTACTGGCTGAGAGAGCTGCCGCACGGCGGTACTCCTTTCGGGCCCTTTGTGAACAGGAACCATTACGCCGGGCTCATCGGGATGCTCATACCATTAAGCCTCGGACTTGCTTTTACGAGGAAAAGCCTTGAAAGGAAGATATTGTTCGGTTTCTTCAGTCTCATCATGGCCGTGTCATTATTCCTCTCTCTTTCAAGAGCCGGCATAATAAGCTTCTTCGGCGGCATGACGATTTTTGCCCTGTTCCTTTCATGGAATAGGTTCAGGGCAAAGAAGGTATGGGCCCTTGTTTCATTTGTTTTTATTGTATTTCTGTATCTCATCTATCTTGGAATAGACCCTGTTATCGACAGATTCTATGAGACAGACCTTACAGGCGAGGACAGGTTCACCGTATGGGCAGAGACATTAAGGGCTCTTAAAGATTTCTATATAACAGGAAGCGGGCTCGGAACATTTATAAATATTTTCCCTTTATATTCATCCGCAGCTTCTGCGTCCATATACGACCATGCACATAATGACTATCTCGAATTCATGCTCGAAACCGGCATTATCGGAACGGCCCTGTTTATGCTGTTTTTAATTGCCTATTTCATCTATATATTAAGAGGCAGCTGGCAAGGGAGGACAGGTATTATCAGGATCTCCATAATTTCATCCATAACCACTATCGCAATACACAGCATATTTGATTTCAACCTCCATATCACTTCCAATGCACTCATGCTTTCAGCTGTTTCCGGCATGGCATTTGCGTTAATGAAAATGAGGGCCGGGATATCCCGTGAAGGGGATCGGGAATGATATACAACCATTGGAACAGAGTTTGCTATGAATTAAACGGATTAGTTTATGTGGTATGCAATATATACAAAAAGGGGTAAAGAGGACAGCGTCACAGAACGTCTTCAGGACATAGGCATTAATGTCCTTAACCCCAAACTTAAATTGAGAAAATTCAAAAGGAGCAGGCTTGTCGACGTTATAGAGCCTCTTTTCCCCTGTTATCTTTTCGCAGCTTTCGAAAAAGCAAGATATACGCACCTTATAACTTACACGAGGGGTGTGAGGTATATCGTAGGTAAAAATAATCCTGTTTCAGTACATGATGATGTAATAAATACGATAAAAGAAAATATGGATGAAGACAACCTGACAGTGATAAACCCCGGGCAATTTCTAAAAGGTGAAAGAGTTCTCATAAAAGACGGCCCTTTCAAGGACATGAACGGCGGTAGCCTGTCCTTTTGAGGCTGAGAATGAGCGAAAATGCTGAAAAGGGTTCACAGATAAGACGCTCATCTAAATCAGTGGTTACGTTCTCGATGAATTCCTTAATTCGCAATTTATTTAAAGGAGAAAACATGAAACGTGCTTTAATTACCGGAATCACAGGCCAGGACGGGTCATATCTGGCGGAACTTCTCCTGTCAAAGGACTATGAGGTCCACGGGCTGATCAGGCGGTCCAGCTCATTCAACACAGGCAGGATAGACCATATCTACAGGGACCCGCATCTTCCCGGTACCCGGTTATTCCTGCATTACGGCGATCTGTCAGACGCAGGACAGCTTGCCAACCTCATTTACAATATCAGGCCAAACGAGATTTATAATCTCGGCGCCCAGAGCCATGTGAGGGTGAGTTTCGATATGCCTGAATATACGGGGGATGTCGTCGGGCTCGGGACAACAAGACTGCTTGATGCAGTGAGACGGAGCGGGATCAGGACCCGCTTCTATCAGGCTTCGTCTTCAGAGATGTTCGGGTCAGCCCCACCGCCCCAGAACGAACAGGCGCCGTTTCATCCCCGCAGCCCTTATTCCGCTGCAAAGGTATATGCCTACTGGATCGTTGTCAATTACAGGGAAGGCTACAACATGTTTGCGTGCAACGGCATCCTCTTCAAC
>JACUUX010000092.1 GCA_014859105.1 Nitrospirota bacterium | reverse complement strand
CTTCAGGTATCTTAATGGTTACTTCTGTCATTTTTGCTCCCCTTTCGAAACTTTAATCTATCTGCATTGATATTAACTATGATAACACAAACTTCCAAAAAATCTGCTAAATGCAGAGCATTGCTGGACAGCCCTTCACAATTACCAAGGGATACCTGGAAGTAATCAAATTCTTTGCAGGTTTAAAGCAACAGAGTTAACTCAGAAATTCCTGTTATTATTGCAGTCTATTCTGAATGTATCTCCGGCAACTCGTGTGCCTGTATTGCCAAATGCAGAAGCCCTGAAACAGGGATTTGGCGCAGTATTATTTCCATCCAGATCGATATTTTGCTCGATACAGTAACTGAAACTTGTGTCATCCCCGGGTCTGAAACCGCGGAGTTGGTTTGTCGGGTCGCCACCGCCGGTCTGTATTATAGTCACATTGCCAGGGTTGTCTGCAGCACATGTGCCCAGACTAATCGTATACGTCCCTTGATCTGCAAAGAATTGCTCCTCAAGAAGCCTGAGGGATTGAAGGTTTGAATATGCTTCAGTCCTCGCAGCCCTCTTCTGCTGGCCGACGTAGGAAGGGATTGCAATCATGGCAAGGATAGAAATTATTGCAATTACTATTAAAAGCTCGACAAGGGTAAAACCTTTGTTATTTTTGTTCATCTTCATCCCTTCTTAATCAATAAAATAATTCATTTTAAAGCAACATCAAAATTTACAGGAAAGGGAAGGTGATAAACCTTCCCTTTTCTATGTTTCTTTCGCACCTTAATTTGTTAATACAATTTCTTAGTCAGTGGTTACACTCTTTTTATAGATAGTATTCGGTGTAGTTGCATAATCCATTGCAACGAGATGAATAGCCTGTATACCTGCTCCCTCTGGCTGCGCACCTATGCCTGTATAACAAACAGTGACTTGGCCAGGAGTTGCAACACCCTCGCAGCCGGCCATATTAGCTACTGGTCCGCCCGAATTGTAAAGATCAATCGAACCATCCCATGGTGAACTCTGCTCTAATTCGGCACCCGTTGTGTGCAAGCCTACCCACGTGGTTACAACACCCGCTCCGGCAAGACCATCATTATCAAGGTCAATCCCGGGTTCGACAGCGCCGTTTCCGTCTGTGTCAACTTCTGTAAGTGCTCCCTGTAATGTGCCGGCTTTCTTTGCAGAGATCATCCATGCCTGAAATTCTGGAACCGATGCCTCAGATGCTCTTGTAACAGCACCTTTTCTTCCTCTCTCCTGCATTCCAAGATAACCGGGGATTGCTATCGCCGCGAGGATGCCAATGATGGCAACGACGATGAGCAGCTCGATGAGGGTAAACCCTCTCTCATCCCTTTCTTTCATTTTTTGAATCGTTTTAAACATCCTTATTTTCCTCCTTTTTACCCCTCTATGTCCCCCCTTACTAAGGGGGGATTATGGGGGGTTAGTTATTAGTCAATGGTCATCAGTCATTAGTGATCGACTGAATGCTAATAGTTACTTGCTAACTGCTCCCTTTGCATCACCTCCTTTGAAAATATCTGTGTCAGTTTACTGTTCACTGACTACTGTCCACTGTTTTCAGTGGCATTGCATGTCTTCGTCTTCAATGAGCCAATCCATGAATCTTGAAGACTCTGAAAACCACATCTGGGTTTCCTCGTTCTCCTCTGCTGACTCTATGGCGTTCAGACCCAAGAACACGCTCTCCTGAGGCTCTTCTTTTTCAGGGACTTCCGACCTTTTCCCCGGATAACCTTCAGGAATGCCGCTATCCTTAAACAATTTTTGCATCACCCCCTTCTGATTTTTCTTGTTTATAGCTATATGAAGCAATGTCTATGCCAGAGTGGGGAATTTTATGAAGACCACGGAAGGTTGCCAGCCTAAAATTGTATATAATATATTGATTTTATTGAATTTTTAGATGTGGATTGACACCCCCCTTTAATTCCCCCCTTAGCAAGGGGGGGCACAGAGGGGTCAAAGAGGGAATTTACGCTTGCGGCAATTTTAGTGACGAAAATTGTCAGAGGATGAAAAAGATTTCTATGCTAACCAATTCTCTATTTTCAGGCCCGGCACCTTTGAGAAGTGTTTTACATTGCCTGTAATAATTATGAGATTTTTATCCAGGGCAATTGATGCAATCCTCATGTCAGGTTCTGATAAAGGCGCCCCCTTTCCCTCGAGTTCTGCCCGCAGTTTTCCATAGACCTTTGCAGCACCTTCATCAAATGAGAGAACCCCGATGTTGGGCATTATAATATTGTCAAGCTTTTCTATAAAATATTCGGGACGATTACTTTTATATGCGCCATAAACCATTTCTCCAATAGTTATAGTCGTGGTGAACTGCTTTTCCGGCGAGACATGTGCCAACCTTTTAATAAAAGACAGAGGAGGGTCCCTTCTGATAACCTGACTGATTGCGTCTGTATCAAAAAGATACATCCCCAACCTTTACTTTGCGGTCTCTTGCTCTTTCTCTCTTCCTGTAAATATCCTCAATAATACTATCAAGTCTTTCAAAATCCTCCCATGCGCCTAAGGCTGCCAGAAGCCCCTTTTTTTCTTTAAACCTTTTTTTGATAAGCTCAAGGTCCCTGACACTGACCATAGCAGCTACGGGTTTGCCTTTCCTTTCGATTACAAAATGCTTGCCTTCTATAGAAACATCATTCAAAATTTCTGAAAAATGTCTCTTCACCTCTGCTACCCCTATACTTTTTGACATATTGTTGCCCCTTATGTTTAAATGTCTTTTAAATTCATATGACATTATGACAGATAGATTATTTGTTGTCAACATACATTTTCAGCTCTTTCTCATAATGTGTGGGTGGTTTGGCAGATAAGATAAATTCCGGACAAGCCGGAATGACACCCGAACAAAATAGAATGACCAATCATTGAATGTTGTCACTCCCGCTTGTCGGGGGTCCTTCTTTAGTAATAGGGTACTACCAACAAGTATACTTTTTCAGGAGGATTTTATCCCCCCTTTACTCCCAGCTGGTGATATCTCTGGCTTCTCCTTCGCCACCCGGAACGCCGTCAACTCCATAAGAAATAACATCAAAGTCGCCATGATTTCCCGGTGACTCATAGTGAAAAGGGTGACCCCATGGGTCTTTCGGCAGGGCCTTCCTTAAATACGGCCCGTCCCAGCCGGGTGCTCCCGGGTCTGCTACAAGGGCTTCAAGGCCTTCCTGTGTGGTAGGATATCTTCCTGTATCGAGCCTGAACTGGTCAAGTGCCTGACCGAGAAGTTCTATCTGTGTTCTTGCTGCAGCCTGTTTTCCCTTTCCCACTTTTGGTATCAGCCTTGGAAAGACGAGTGCTGCCAGCATGCCGAGAATAACCATTACGACAATGAGTTCAACAAGGGTGAAGCCCTTGCGGTTTCCTGTGTACTTTTCTTTGATTTTAAATATCATGATTCCTCCTCATAAAATACTCGTCTGACGATTACAGTAACGACGCTTGTTTCGGTCACGTTTTAACGGCAACGTGAAAGACTACCACCCTTTAATTCCCCCCTTAGCAAGGGGGGACCCGGAGGGGTTAGACGATATGGGTTTCGTAACCTTACCCGATTTACGGTCCGATTGTGCATCTTATCTATGTTATCACATACACAAAAATAGCTTCAATTATTCCTTTACCATTTATTATAACCGATGCTAAAATCTCTGCATTCTATTTGGTTATCGGTTATTTGAACAATGAGCTATCAGAGCATAAAGAAATGGCCGGAGGGTGAGAGACCGAGGGAAAGGCTTCTTAAATACGGTGCTCATAATCTCTCCGAAGCACAGCTTCTTGCCATCATACTCCGCACAGGCGGGGGGAGCAAGAGTGCTATTGACCTCGCAATTGAATTGTTGAACTCCTTTGGAGACCTGAAAAGCATTGAAGACGCATCCGCTGGAGAATTCTCATCATTCAAGGGTATGGGGAGTGCAAAGATTGCACAGCTAAAGGCTGCCTTTGAACTCGGCAGGAGGCTTCTTGAAACTCCCCGGAAGAGGGGTCCTGTCTTTTCATCAGGACATGACGTTTATTCATATTATCATCAGCGTTTAAAAGACCTTAAAAAGGAGGAATTTCGTTGTGCGATGCTGGATGCCAAAAACAGGATATTAAGGGATTGCCGTATTTCAGAAGGAACGCTTACCAATTCATTAATTCATCCACGGGAGGCTTTCAGGTATGCAATCAAGGAATCTGCAGCATCCGTTATCTTTGTGCACAACCATCCGAGTGGCGACCCGGGCCCAAGCCGTGAAGACATAGTAATAACTGAAAGGCTCGTTAATGCGGGTGACCTGATCGGCATTAAAGTCCTTGACCATGTGATTATAGGAGACAATAAATATACAAGTATGATGGAAAAGGGATATATCAAATAAGAATAACCAATAGGTAACGGTTACGGTTACGAAGCCCGTATCGGCAAAGTTTGCCGGTAACCTAAAAAAACCGATATAGGAAAAACGAAGACCGATAGGCACATCGTAACCCTGACCGTTGTACAAGTAAGAAACGGTTACGGTTAGGAAGCCCGTATCGTCTATCGGCTGCGTCTTTCGGCTTTATCACGTTGCCGTTAAAACGTAACCGAAACGGGCGTCGTTGCCGTAACCGTTAAACGAGTATTTATTCGGTAATTAGTTATTATTGTTGGTAATGTCAAAAGTTTCATGGAAAACAGGGGTAGTTGATATGAAGAATCAAAAACCGCCAGTAGGACAGGCGTCTCGCCTGTCAGAACATTCATGGAGACGACATCTTCCGCACTTTCAACTCTCTGCCGGGTATTATTTCATTACATTTACTACGCATAACAGGCAATTATTACAGCAATCACATAAAGATTGTGTTTTTGATGCAATTCGTTTTTTAGATGGTAAGAGATATGAACTCTATGCCGTTGTAGTTTTAGATGACCATGTTCATATGGTGATAAACCCTGTAGATACATTATCTAAAATAATGCATAGCATCAAAAGCTTTACTGCACATGAAATTAATAAAGTATCTAATAGAAGTGGTAAATTATGGCAGGATGAGAATCTTGATAGGGTAATAAGAAACGAGGAGGAGTTTTTAGAGAAGGTTAATTATATTGCGAATAATCCGATTAAGGCAAATTTAGCAGAAGAATATGAAGATTATAAATGGCTTTATATAAAAGGTTGGATAAATGACAATTCGCAGGCAGATGAACGCTAAACGCAATGACAGGCGAGACGCCTGTCCTACTATTTGGAGGGTGTCCTACTATTTGGAGGGTGTCCTACTATTTGGAGGAGTTAAGCTAATTTTAAACAACTTACTGAAGATAAAGGATATTTTAAAGAATTTACTAAAAACTTTTGACAATACCCGTATAAGAAAAGGGAGGTGTTATGCCGGCGATTAAAAGGGCACTTATAAGTGTTTCAAAAAAAGAAGGCATTGTCGGGTTTGCAAAGGAACTCGATTCAATGGGAGTTGAGATACTTTCAACAGGAGGGACTGCAAAGTCATTAAGAGAAGCAGGGATATCAGTAAGGGATGTATCGGACTATACTGGCTTTCCTGAGATGCTCGATGGAAGGGTAAAAACACTTCACCCAAGGGTTCATGGCGGGTTACTTTCAAGAAGAAATAATCCTGAGGACATGGAAGAGATAAAGAAACACGGTATTGATACAATAGATATGGTTGTTGTGAACTTATACCCGTTTGAAGAGACGATATCTAAACCGGGTGTCTCTTTCGAAGAGGCGATAGAAAACATTGATATAGGCGGGCCGGCCATGCTCCGTTCTGCATCAAAAAATTTTCAGGATGTAGTTGTTATCGCAGACCCATCTGATTATGCAAGGATTATTGAGGAGATGAAGAGTACTAATGGTGATGTAAGCTATAAAACCAGATTGGAACTTGCAGGAAAGGTTTTCGGACATACGTCGAGATATGATGGATTAATTGCGGATTACCTTGCTAAAATAATAGAAGAAAAGAAATAGTGAAAGGCAAAGTTAAGTTTACATCCCCCTCACCCTAACCCTCTCCCACAAGGGGAGAGGGAAATAAAAATATATAGGCCCTCTTGCTCAAGGGGAGAGGAAATAAAAATATATAGGCCCTCTTGCTCAAGGGGAGAGGAAATAAAAATATAT
>JACUUX010000029.1 GCA_014859105.1 Nitrospirota bacterium | reverse complement strand
GAACCGAAGTGTTGGTAACCTTCAACTGAAAAAGGCTTCTTTTTTCCGTGACTGTCTATTATAACTCTTTCTGATTTTGTTATTTCCCCTATACATATTGCCTTAACTCTTTTCCCTGGAGATGCAGTAAATAGAAGTTCATAATCCTCTCCACCTGCCAGCGCTAACCTTACAGGAGAAATACCCAAATATTCAGATGTTCTCTTAATCGCCGCAGACAGAGGAATCTTATCCAGGCATATTTTTGCTCCAACCTTGCTCTCATTACATAACCTGGTTAAATCAATCAGAAGCCCGTCACTTATATCTATCATGGATGTTGCTTTATAGATAATTTTCTCTGGATTTCTTGCTTCGGGCATAAGATGCCTTCTGAGTAATGGTTCGATGGTTTTCCATGATAATCCCTTCAAGATATCTCTCTTAATTTTTTTTTCATAGACTATGTCGTTAATAGGCACCTGTTTTTTTATTCTCTTCAGTATCGCAAGGCCGCAGGCCGAATCTCCAAGATTTCCTGTGACATAGATTCTGTCTCCAATACATGCTCCAGTTCTGTTTAAATATCTTTCAGCATACCCGAGAAGCGTTGCAGAGAATGATAAACTCGTATGTGTTGCTGAAATATCGCCTCCAACAAGGATAGTGCCATAATGTTTATTTGCAAACCTGATACCCTCAAAAAAATTATCAACAAATTCAAGCGTCGTATCTTTCTTCAAAGCTATATTCAGCAGGACATAGAGGGGTTTTCCTCCCATAGCATAAATATCACTTACATTCGCAGATATTAGTTTAAATCCGAGTTGGTAAGGAGTTATAAAGGATGGATCAAAATGTATCCCTTCGACCATCATGTCAGTCGTTAAAAGCGTGTTTTTAGTGATAGGACTTATTACGGCCGCGTCATCACCTATCCCCACAAGAATATTTTTTGATTTTTTTGAGAAATTTTTCCTGATCCGTTCTAAAAGGTAAAGTTCGCCTATCTGAGAAAGTTTCATAATAAATTCAACGGGAGTTTTTATTGGTCTTTATTTTGATTTTTTTCCGGCGTGCAAGGAGCGTTTTTGAACGTTTTTGTCATCAACTTTTTTTATAGCTACCTTGAGAACTTCATCCATAGTCTCTACAAAAATAAATTCCATGTCTTTTTTTATGTACTTCGGTATATCTTCAAGGTCTTTTTTGTTCCGCTTTGGAATAATAACCTTTTTGATTCCCAGCCTCCTTGCAGCAAGGGTCTTTTCTTTCAGTCCCCCTATCTGAAGAACCCTGCCTCTCAGTGTAACTTCTCCTGTCATTGCAATGTTCTTATTTACAGGCTTCCCTGTTAAAGCCGAAGCAATCGCAGTCGCCATAGTGATACCGGCAGAAGGTCCGTCTTTTGGTATCGCTCCTGCAGGGACATGTATGTGCATATCGGTTTTGGCGAAAACATCATCCTTGATTCCAAGTAACGTTGCTTTAGACCTCACATAACTCAGTGCGGCCTGTGCTGATTCTTTCATAACGTCTCCAAGCTGTCCCGTAAGGGTAAGTTGGCCTTTACCCCTCATAGTCGTTGCCTCTACGTAAATGATATCACCGCCTGTTTCTGTCCACGCAAGACCGGTAGATACGCCAACCTCGTCCTTTTCCATTTCTTCTTCTGGTAAATATTTGGGTACTCCAAGATATCTATGAACGTTCTGCGCATTTATAACAAAGAGTTTCTCCTTACCTTCGGCTATTTGCTTGGCTACTTTTCTGCACAGGTTTGCAATCTCCCTTTCAAGGTTTCTTACACCTGCTTCTCTCGTATACTGTGAAATTATTATGAAAAGACCGGGGTCAGTTATTTTCAGTATGTTACTGCTGATCCCATGTTCTTCCAACTGCTTTGGTATAAGATAATTTTTTGCAATCCCGAGTTTTTCTTCCGTTGTATATCCTGAAAGATAGATTATTTCCATTCTGTCTCTTAAAGGTCTTGGTATTGTATCGACAAGATTACCGGTTGTAATAAACATTACCTTTGATAGGTCAAAGGGAACCCCGAGATAATGATCAGTAAATGTATTATTTTGCTCGGGATCCAGCACCTCTAGAAGTGCTGAAGATGGGTCTCCTCTGAAGTCCATCCCTATTTTGTCTATCTCGTCCAGCATAAAAACTGGATTGTTTGTCCCTGCTGTTTTTATGCCCTGTACGATCCTTCCCGGCAGGGCCCCGACATAGGTTCTTCTGTGTCCTCTAATCTCAGCCTCATCTCTTACTCCGCCCAGTGACATACGGACGAATTCCCTTCCCAATGCCCTGGCAATCGATTTTCCAAGAGATGTCTTACCAACACCCGGTGGGCCGATAAAACAAAGGATGGGACCTTTCATCTTTTCCTTTAATTTTCTCACGCTGAGGTACTCCAGTATCCTTTCTTTTACCTTCTCAAGATCATAGTGGTCTTCATTAAGAACTTTTTCTCCTGCCTTTATATCAAGATTATCTGTTGTGGACTTTGACCATGGAATTTCGACGAGCCAGTCAAGGTATGTTCTTACCGTTGCTGCTTCTGCGCTGTCAGGATGCATTTTTTCGAGCCTTTTGAGCTGCTTCTCGGCTTCTTTCATAACCTTTTCGGGCATTTTTGCTTCCTCTATGTTTTTTCTGAACTCCTTTATCTCTTCAGCCCTTTCGTCAATATCACCCAGTTCTTTCTGTATGGCTTTAAGCTGTTCTCTAAGGAAATACTCACGCTGTGTCTTGTCTATTTCCCCGCGAGCCTCGGATTGAATCTTCTGCTGCACTGTTAATAATTCTATCTCTCTTGCTAATATTTCACTAACCCGTTTCAGCCTGTGTATGGGATCTATCATCTCGAGAATATCCTGTGCCTGTTCAGCTTTCAGACCAAGATTTGATGCCACAAGGTCTGCAAGCCTTCCCGGGTCTTCTATATTCTCAACTATACCCATAACATCAGGGAGTATTGTTTTGCCAAGAGCGATAACCTTCTCCAGTTGTTCTTTAACAGTTCTTATCTGTGCTTCGTCTTCTATTGTAAGTGCTGGAATTTTTGGATCGCTCATCTTTTCGATTTTGACTTTAAAGAAAGGTTCCGTCTGAGAATAGTTTAATGCCCTGGCCTTGCTTACTCCCTGCACAAGTATTTTTACTCTTCCGTCAGGGAGTTTGAGCATTCTCATTATAATAGCGATCGTCCCTATGGAAAAGAGGTCCTCGGGCCCCGGATTTTCTATATTCAGGTCCTTCTGCGTGAGGAGAAGAACCATTCTGTTCGTACTCAGTGAATGCTCAATAGCTTTTATAGACATATCTCTGCCGACAAAAAGAGGGAGGATCATGTAAGGGAACACAACTATATCCCTTACCGGGAGTACAGGTAATTCATCGGGTATTTCGATTTCCTTTTCTATCTTCTGTTCAACATCTAAAACGTCTGCCATATTCACTCCTATATATTAAGTTTAATTCTATCTGCAAGTTCTATTATATAGTTTTTAAAAGGTTCTGAAATTTGAGGCCTCTTCAATGCAATGTCTACAGTTGCCTTAAGATAACCTAATTTATCTCCGGCATCGTACCTCTGTCCTGTGAATAGATAGCCATATATCTGGCGTTTTTTTAATAAACCAAAAAGTGCATCTGTCAATTGTATCTCTCCTCCCTTGCCAGGGCCTATTCCTTCGAGTATATCGAATATATCCGGCGTTAGAATATACCTTCCAATTATGGCCATATCAGAAGGTGCAATTGCTGGCGGGGGCTTTTCTACAAGTTTGTTTATTCTAAATAAATTCTCTTCTCCATCGCTCACTCCTTCTATAACTCCGTATCTGCTTATTTCAGACATAGGTACTTTCTCAAGTGCAAGAATGGGAGAATCCAGTTTCTTAAAAAGATTAATCATATTTCTAAGTAAAGGTGTCTCAGGGTCAATAATATCGTCACTTAATAAAACTGCAAAGGGCTCGTCTTTTACAAAAGGTCTGGCACAATATATTGCATGACCAAGTCCAAGGGCTGCCTTTTGTCTGATATATGCAAAATTAAGATTATTCAGCCTGCTTATTTCTTCAAGAAGAGTTTTTTTGCCTGTCTTTTTAAGACTTTCTTCTAATTCGTAAGCTGAATCAAAATGATCTTCAATAGCCCGTTTGTATTTTCCGGTAATTATTATGAATTCATTGATACCACAGGCGCGGGCTTCTTCAATAGCATACTGAATCATGGGCTTATCTACGATAGGAAGCATCTCCTTTGGAGACGCCTTTGTTGCCGGTAAAAACCTTGTCCCAAGACCCCCGGCAGGCAATATGGCTTTTCTGATTTTTTCTTTCATAGTTTTATAATACCATATTACATAAATATCCTTTTTAATTCAAGAAACAGCGTTAAATATTAGCATTTATCTACTTGACAATGTTAACATTTTAGATTATATTTCTTTAGTTCTTTTCCTGAAAAAGAAATACGTTCCTTTTTCAGGAAGATATCTCTTGAAATTTGTTTTATAATGCTCAGGATTTACTGGCACGGAATTTGTTTTCTGATTGTCAGGTTTCTGTTTTTAGTTTCTAAGGAAAGGGGGTGAAAAACAATGAAAATTAAAGTACTCGCTGTTGTTATTATTGTAGCTCTTGCATTTGTTGGTAATGTAATGGCAACTCCTGCTGGGAAAAATGTAGAGTATGAAGGTGGATGGGCAGGAAACGTTTTATATGATGGAACGATTCATGGTCCTGAGAAGGAAATGAAATGCCCTGATTGTCATCCTGCACTTTTCCCGATGAAGAAGTCTCCTGCCGGCACATACAATAAGGCCGACATGATTGAAGGCAAAAACTGTGGCGCATGTCATGATGGGGAAAAGGCTTTTGCAGTTTTTACACCGGATTTCTCAACCTGTACGAAATGTCACAAGAAGGGCGAAGAAGCACCGCCAGCAGAAGCACCGGCAGCAGAACCTGAGAATAAATAATTTCAGTAAATAAAAAGGGGTATATTTTCTATACCCCTTTTTATTACTTCAAATCACAGCGCATTATGAACCCTTGTAAGCCATGATTCATATTTTTTATTCTTTCCTTTTACAATATCAAAAAAGATTGACTGAAGTTTCTTTGTTAACACACCAGGGTTACCATTTCCTATAATTCTCCCGTCTAACTCCCTTATTGGAATGACCTCTGCGGCTGTACCTGTAAAGAATGCTTCATCGGCAATGTAAATTTCGTCCCTTGTAAATCTTTCCTCTTTAATCTTTATACCTTCATCAGTTGCTATCTGAATAATACTGTTTCTTGTTATACCTTCGAGTATAGAGGTGAGTGGTGTAGTCTTTAATACACCGTTTCTCGAAATAAAGATGTTTTCACCGCTTCCCTCAGAAACGTAACCCTCTGCATCAAGTAGAAGTGCTTCATCATATCCACATGAGATAGCTTCTTTTTTAGCGAGCTGTGAATTTACATAGTATCCGCATATTTTGCCTCTCGACATATTCGAATTCACATGGTTCCTGATAAAAGAAGAAGTTTTCACTCTGATTCCATTTTTAAGACCCGTTTCACCGAGATAAGTTCCCCATGGCCATACCGCTATAGAAAGTTTGATAGGGTTTTCTTTAGGATAAAGACCCATGGCACCATATCCGATATAAACAAGTGGCCTGATATAGCATTCTTTAACGTTATTCACTTTTATTGTTTCGATTATTGCATCTTTAATCTCTTTCTTTGAGTAAGGGATATCGATTAAAAAAATGTGAGATGAACTGTAAAGTCTGTCAATATGTTCATAAAGCCGGAATATTGCAGACCCCTTTTTTGTTTCATAACAACGTATTCCTTCGAAAACACCGAGGCCGTAATGAAGTGTATGTGTAAGGATATGCACATTGGCATTATCCCATTCAACGAACTTACCGTCCATCCATATTTTTTCTGTCTTTGTTATCATAAGTTTTTATTTATAACAATAACTTATAAACAATGTCAATTACATCTTTTCCGGTGTACTTATTCCAAGTATCTGAAGCCCTTCTCTTAGTAAAATCCTTATAGCTTCACACAATGCAAGCCTCGACATGGTCAATTCGACATCATCGCTGACGATCCTGTGTTTATTGTAATAGGGATGGAAAATGCCCGACAGTTCTTGCAAATAGAATGTGATCCGGTGTGGCTCATAAGAATTTACAGACCCTTCAAATACCATCGGATACATAAGGATTTTCTTTATTATTCTGAGTTCATCATTAGTTGACAACAGCTCAAAGTTCGCATCATAGAGTTTATCGGTTTTGATGCCATTTTCTTCTGCATGGGTGAATATACTGTTTATTCTCGCATTTGCATATTGCACATAAAAAACCGGGTTTTCAGACGACTGTGCCTTGGCCACTTCGAGGTCAAACTCGAGATGGCTGTCAGGTCTTCTCGTGAGGAAAATGAATTTAGTTATATCAGGGCCAACTTCATCTATTACCTCTCTCAGAGTTACGAACTCACCTGCCCTTTTAGACATCTGCACAGGTTTACCACCTCTCAGCAGGGTAACCATCTGCACAAGTAAAACTTTTAATCTCTCCTTGGGATAACCAAGCGCCTCGATGACTGCTTTAATCCTTGGAATATAGCCATGATGATCGGCACCCCATATATCAATTAACCCGTCATATCTTCTTTCTATCTTCTTTCTGTGGTATGCGATATCAGAGGTAAAATATGTATATTCACCGTCCTTTTTAATAATTACCCTGTCTTTATCGTCCCCGAATGCGGTTGCCCTGAACCATAATGCCCCTTCTTTCTCGTATACATGCCCTTTAATTTTCAGGTCTTCGATTGCCTTTCCTACTTCTCCGCTTTCATAAAGTTCTCTTTCGCTCTGCCATGTATCAAAGGTGATGCCAAAATCCCTTAAATCATCCCTTATGCCGGAAAGTATTTTCTGGTAAGAATACTCAATAAAAAAATCCGGCACGTCATGAAAATCAGCATTTTTATATTTCCCGCCTTCCTCTTCTAAAATTGAATTTGCAATGTCCTCGATGTACAAGCCTTTATAGCAGTCTTCCGGAAAGGGATATTCTATGCCGATCAACTGTTTATAGCGGGCAAACACTGATAAACCAAGCAATTTCACCTGTTTTCCCGCATCATTTATATAGTATTCACGCTCAATCTCATATCCCGCTGCCGCAAGAAGATTCGAAAGGGCTACCCCTGTAGCACCACCTCTTCCATGCCCGAGATGGAGCGGACCGGTCGGGTTTGCACTGATAAATTCAATCTGCACCCTCTTACCCTTCCCTATATTTTCTCTTAAATAACTGCTTTTAAGTTCCAACAATCTCTTGATTTCTGAAAACAGGCATTCTTTTGAAAATGTGAAGTTAATGAAACCGGGACCCGCGATATCAATTTTTTCAAAAGAAGATTTATCTTTAATAGAAGCCACGATTTCCTCTGCTATCTTTCTTGGGGATTTTTTTAATTTCTCTGATAAAGACATGGCCAGTGGTGTTGCCAGATCCCCCATGTTTTCCTTTGGAGGCACTTTAATCTCGATTTGACGAATTGTTTCTATGCCGAGTGTCTTCAGTGAATCCTGAAGTATTTCTGCAAGTGACTTTTTCATGAAGATAAAAGTTTATATACCACTGATATCTAATGTCAACAAAAGGAAAAAACTAAACTATAAAACACTGCGGATCCTCTACGAGAAAATCATCTTCTCCTTCTGTTTTTGCATAAGCATAGGCTATTGCCCTGCAACCCCTGCAGATTGCCCACATTTTACATATACCGCATTTTCCCTTATATCTTCTTCTGTCCCGCAGTGATTCAAGAACACCTGATGTAGCCCATATTTCCCTTAAAGAATCTTTTCTTATATTTCCTACCGGGATATTTAATCTCCTGCATGGCAATAGCGTACCGTCCGGAAGGATTGTCAAACCAGAAATGCCTGCTGCACATCCACCAGTAGCGATGTTTCCGAAATCTTCGTTCAATGGATTTTTTTCAGAAGTACTCTCTTTAGTAATTTTCTCTCTAATCCGGGAAGCTACAGGGTCTCCTGTTAAAATCTCGAGTTTGCCGGTATCCAGCGAAAAAATCTTTTCATATAGTTCTCTCACTCTTTCTTTGTCCAGCATTTCCTTTAACATTGCCTCTCCTCTTCCAGAGGGGACAAGCCTTGAAAAGCCGAGCCTTTGAACACCGAGAGTTAATGCGATCTCTGTCATGTCTTCGAAATATTCAGCATTAACAGAAGATAATGTAACATTCAGGGTTACCCCTAACCCGGCATCAAGAAGATGTCTTACTCCCCTTACAGAAGAAGAAAAACTGCCTTTTCCTCTTATTGAGTCATGAATCTTCTCGGGGCCTTCCATGCTAACCTGCACACCATCAACTCCGATACCCGCAAGAACTTTTGCTTTTCTTTCATCGATCAGAATACCATTCGTAAGCAGATATACGTCTGCCCCACTGTATTTAATCTCTGAGAGAATTGCGAAAAGGTCTTTTCGTAAAAAAGGTTCTCCGCCGGTTATGTTAAAACTTAACGAATAATTTATGTTATATGCTTTTTTCCATTCATTAACAGTTTCTGATATTTCATCTGAAGTTTTCTTGATCTCCTCAAAAGACATCTCATCCGTCTTTTTATCTGTCTGGTAGCAGTGCTTACATTTGAGATTGCATTTTTCTGTAAGATGCCACTGTATAAAAAAATCAAAGACATTGATTATAGGCATGATGTTTTCCTCAGAAAAAAATTAAATAATAAATAAATTTTTCCTTACACGGAAGCTACGGGCTTGCCCGGAAAGCTTCACTTATTTCTGTAAATCTTTATCTTCTTGAGCCCTGTGACCCAGGAGAGTAATATGCTGACCATACTTATAATTAAAGCTCCCTTGAATGCAGCCCAGAAACCGATGATCTGGAGACCGAGACTTAAAGGACCGGAAAGTTTTGCGGTTATCGTAAGCATGAGGGCGTTGACAATTAAAGTGAACAGGCCCAGCGTCAAAATAATCAAGGGAAGAGCAAAAATAGTGATGAAAGGCTTTATAAGAGAATTCACCAACCCGAAAACAGCTCCTATAATAATCATCTTCCACCATTCGCCGGTAAAGGTTATATCATCTATAAGCGTTACAGCCATTGCGATAGACAGAGCATTTATCATTATTCTTAATGTAAGGTAAGCCATTTCACCTTTATTTTATCCGTTATATTGATTTTTTTGTTGAAATCCGGATCTAATGCTATAATATTCAGAAACTATTAATTCTATTGATCAAAATGATAAAATCTTCCGGAGCATAAATGAAAGCTTTAAGAATCGCGCTCTCACAGATTAATCCTACTGTAGGAAATTTTGAAAAAAATGTATCAAAGATTATCGGTTATATTAAAAAGGCAAAAACTTTTGGCGCAAATTTAATCGCCTTCCCGGAACTCTCAATAACAGGATATCCCCCTGAAGACCTGCTTCTGAAAATCCAGTTTATAGAAGACAATCTCGATGCTTTAAAAGAAGTACAAAAAAATGTTGATGATATAGTGGCAATAGTAGGTTTTGTTGACAGAAAAGACGATATCTATAATGCTGCTGCAATAATTTACAACCAGAAAATGATAGATTCATATCATAAGATGTACCTTCCCAATTATGGCGTTTTTGATGAGTATCGCTATTTCCGGGCTGGAACAAGATGTCCGCTATACCATATTGGCGGCGTAAAAATAGGAGTGAATATTTGTGAAGATATCTGGTATCCGGAGGGTATTTCAAGAACACAGTCACTTGCAGGTGCCGAAATAATTCTGAATATAAATGCCTCTCCCTATCATATCGGCAAAGGAAAATTCAGGGAGCAAATGCTTTCTACAAGAGCATCTGACAATATGGTAATAATTGCTTATTTAAATACTGTTGGAGGTCAGGACGAGCTTGTGTTTGATGGTCACAGTATAATCATTAACCAGAACGGTCAAATAATTGCCCGAGGAAAACAGTTTGAGGAGGACCTAATCATTGTTGACCTTGAACTCGAGGGGGTAATGATGGGAAGGCTTCATTCACCGCTCAGGAGGCAGGAAGTGATAAAGCTGGAGAAGGATGCATTTGAAAAAATTGAAATCCCTGTCGAAAAAACATTCTTCAAGAAAAGGACAGGACCACGTCTCCGTCTGCCGTCAAAAGACAATAAAGTTTTAGCGCCTCTGGAAGAAGTCTATACGGCACTTCTGCTTGGCACATCTGATTATGTCAATAAAAACGGATTTAAGGGCGTTATTATAGGTCTGAGCGGCGGAATAGACTCCTCACTTGTCGCGACAATCGCTGTCGATGCACTGGGTAAAAACAGTGTAACCGGCTTATTCATGCCATCTCCTTATACATCAAAGGAAAGTATTGAAGATGTTTATGCCCTTGCAAACACCCTTGGAATAAAAATAATAGAAATTCCCATTAATAAAATATTCCTCAGTTACCTCGATTCATTGAAAGGAGACTTCAGCGGGTTACCAGCAGATGTAACCGAAGAAAACCTTCAGGCAAGGATCAGGGGCAATATACTCATGGCATTCTCTAACAAGTTTGGATGGCTTGTCCTTGCAACGGGGAATAAATCAGAACTAAGTGTCGGCTATGCAACACTTTATGGGGACATGGCAGGGGGTTTCGCAGTAATAAAGGATGTGCCAAAAACAATGGTATATGATCTCTGCAGATGGAGGAATAACAAGGAAGGCATTGCGGTTATACCCGAAAATGTACTTTTAAAGGAGCCCTCGGCTGAACTTAAGCCTGATCAGAAAGATACGGATACACTTCCTGCTTATTCGCTGCTTGACCCTATATTAAAGGCATATATAGAGGATGACAAAAGTTTTAAGGAAATCGTGTCACTTGGATTTGAAACTGAAATTGTCAGAAATGTAATAAAAATGATCGATAAAAGTGAGTACAAGAGGAGACAGTCACCTCCTGGAATTAAAATAACCCGGAGGGCATTCGGAAGAGACAGGCGGTTCCCGATAACTAATAAATACAGAGGGTATTAAAGAGATTATGATCCTGAAAAAATTGCGAAATGTTATATTTATACTCATTGTCTCTATCTCTTTAATAATTTTTGTATTCAGTCCTGTCTATCCTGAAAATAATAAGAACTTTCAGTTTAAAAAGAATACTGAAATACAAAATATTAAACCTAAAAAACCCGTCAAAATCAAGCTTAAACGTACTGCCACCGGTAAATACACATGGGACCTCACAGGAGATGATGTAGATGAGATTGTCAAAGCAGATAAAAGACTCCGGAAACTTTTAGATATCGAATAGATTGTTGGGATTTCTGATTCGATAAACCGAACATGAAAGGTATCCTGTATATAGTTGCGACACCAATAGGTAATCTCGAAGACATAACACTAAGGGCACTCCGGATTCTTAAAACCGCAGATATTATAGCTGCAGAGGACACACGCCATTCTTTAAAACTGCTGAACCATTATGGCATTTCAAAACCGATGATAAGTTACTGGAAAGAGAAGGAAAAAGTGAGGTCTGATCAGATAATAGAAAAACTTAAAACAGGACAGTCTGTCGCTTTAATTACAGATGCAGGGACTCCTGGTATATCAGACCCCGGGGCGGTAATAATAAGAAAAGCCATAGAGGAAGACGTTCAGATTGTTATTATACCGGGTCCGTCAGCATTTGTTGCAGCATTGTCATTATCAGGTCTTCCAACAGATGAATTTGTATTTATAGGTTTCCTTCCGTCAAAAAAAGGACAGCGACAGAAATTTCTTAAGGATTTAAGTCTCGAGGCAAAAACACTTATTTTCTATGAAGCACCGCACAGGATTATTGCGACACTTATGGATATGGAGGAGATATTTGAAGAAAGGAAGGCAGTGATTGTAAAAGAAATAACCAAAATCCATGAAGAGGTGTTAAGGGGGAGCTTATCAGAAATACTCAAAAGACTCGAAAAAAGTAAAATATCAGGTGAGTATGTAATAATCCTGCAAGGGAAGAGAAACGGCAAGAGAATCATAAATGAAGATATTATTTCAGAAGTAAGGTCTTTACTGAAAAAAGGCTTCAGCAGGAAGGAAGCTGTGAAAAAGATCGCTGATGAATATGGGATAAGCAAAAAGGAACTCTACGATAAAAGCCTCAATCATACTACTTGACTTTTTCGGCACTTAACAATAAAATCTTCAAAAGATAAGCAAGAGGTGAGAATAGTGGTACATAAACTTCTCCTTGCAGATGACAGTATTACGATACAGAAAGTAGTCGAACTTATACTTGCTGATGAAGGGTTTGAGATAAAGGCAACTAACAGCGGCGAAGAAGCTCTTGCTGCTGTTCCGTCTTTCGAGCCTGATATAATCCTTGCTGATATAGACATGCCCAAATTAAACGGCTACCAGCTCTGTGAAAAGATAAAACAGGATCCTGTAATGAGCAGTATACCCGTGATTCTGCTCACAGGAGCATTTGAGCCAATAGACGAAGCTCTCGTTAAACATGTAAAGGCGGATGACTTTATAGTCAAACCATTTGAATCGCAGGAACTAATAAGTAAAATCAACGCCGCCCTGACGGTCAAGGCTGTGTATGAAGAGGAATTAGAGGAAGTTACCGCAGTTGAAGCAGTTGGTCTCGAGGAATCAACTGCTGAAGAAGATCTCTGGGCATTAGAAGAAATCCCTGAAACCGCAGACATTGAAAGCTGGCCGGCAGAACAAGGAATAGGTGCAAGTACTGAAGAAATGATCGGAATTGAGGAAAAGATTGAGCCATCTGTGATTGAAAAACCAGAAAGCAAAAAAGTCGAGGTTGAAATTAAAGACATAGAACTTCCTTCAAAAGATGAAATCAGGGAAATCTTTGAAAACAAGGTAAAAGAAAATTTATCTTCATTACTATCATCTCTTGATATAAAAGAATCTATTATTGCCTCACTTATGCCCTTGTTGAAAGACTCCGTAGAGAAAGTGCTGTGGGAAGTCACTCCTGACCTTGCTGAGAGGATGCTAAAAGAGATGTTACAAGGCTCTCTCGAATCTCTCACAAAAGAGGTTGAAAAGGTAATCTGGGAAACCGTGCCTGACCTTGCAGAGAACATGATTCTTAAGGAAATAGAGAGGATAAGGTCAGAATTTTAGAGAAGAGCTTCAATCCTAAAGGTCTCGAAGAAAAATGGTACGAATTCTGGGTCTCTAAGGGATTTTTCACGCCAGACCCGGGATATAAGGGTATACCATATTCCTTAGTTATTCCCCCTCCGAACATTACCGGCTCATTGCACATGGGGCACGCACTCAATTCTGTATTACAGGATATACTTTCTCGCTGGAGGCGGATGTCAGGATATAAAGTTCTCTGGTTGCCCGGCACCGATCATGCAGGTATAGCAACACAGAATGTAGTGGAAAAGCAGCTTGCTTCAGAGGGTCTCGACAGACATAAAATAGGACGTGATGCATTTATAGAATATGTCTGGAAATGGAAGGCAGAATACGGAGGAAAGATAATCCATCAATTGAAAAGGCTGGGCGCCTCCTGTGACTGGACACGTGAGCGGTTCACACTCGATGAAGGCCTCTCAAGGTCTGTGAGAGAAGTCTTTGTAAGGCTCTATGAAGAAGGCCTGATTTACAGGGATAACCGTCTTATAAACTGGTGCATGCGTTGTCATACTGCACTTTCAGACCTTGAGGTGGAATACGAGGAGTTTGAAGGCAAATTAACCTACATAAAATATCCACTTTCTGAGAATAAAGGCAGGTATATTACTGTTGCAACCACAAGACCGGAGACCATGCTCGGAGATACTGCCGTTGCAGTAAATCCTGAAGACAGCAGATATAAAAAATTAATAGGCAAAACAGTCAATCTGCCTTTAACAAACAAAAAAATAAAAATTATTTCTGACTATTCGGTTGACCCTTCTTTCGGTACCGGTGCAGTAAAAATTACACCGGCTCATGACTTTAACGACGAGGCTATAGCAAAAAGACAAAATCCGACATTGGATTTCATCACGGTTATAGGCAAAGATGGCAGGATGACCTCAGATGCCGGTGCCAGATATGCAGGTCTGGATAGATATGAATGCAGAAAGATTGTGCTTAAAGACTTAAAAGAACTTAAGCTCGTAGAAAAAGAAGAATCACACAAATATGCAGTGGGGCACTGTTACAGGTGTAAAACAATCACTGAGCCCCTGTCAACCCTCCAATGGTATGTCAATGTCCAATCCATGGCCAAAGATGCTATTAAAGTAGTTGAGGATGGGAAAATCAGGATAATGCCAAAGACCTGGGAAAATATTTATTTTGCCTGGATGGGGGATATAAAGGACTGGTGTATTTCACGTCAGATATGGTGGGGGCACAGAATTCCCGTATGGTACTGCCAGGAAATGAGAAACGAAAAATGTAAGATAAGGGAAGGTGTTACAGTATCCACGGCAAATCCGCAGGTCTGTCCTTATTGTGGCTCTGAAAAACTTGAACAGGACGGGGATGTGCTTGATACATGGTTTTCCTCTTCACTCTGGCCTTTTTCTACACTCGGTTGGCCTGATGAAACAGAAGATTTGAGGACCTTCTATCCTACGAGTGTACTCGTGACAGCTTTCGACATTATCTTCTTCTGGGTTGCACGAATGATTATGATGGGACTCAAATTTATGGGGGATGTGCCTTTCAGGGATGTTTATATTCATGCCCTTATAAGGGATATAAAAGGCCAAAAGATGTCCAAGTCCAAAGGTAATGTCATCGACCCTTTAATAATGATAGACCGGTATGGCACAGACGCCTTCAGATTCACACTCGCAGCCTTCGCTGCACAGGGTCGGGACATAAAGTTCTCTGAAGACAGGGTTGAAGGATACAGGCATTTTGTCAATAAACTCTGGAACGCAGCAAGGTTCATAATAATGAATTTAAAGACCGGATCAAATAATCCTTCATCTCATATTAAAATTCCGCCACTCCATCTTAAAGAAGATTCAAGGCCAGAAGACCTCGCCAGCAAATGGATTTCAAGCAGACTCGCAGTTACTACAGATGATGTAAACAGGGCGATTGAAGAATACAGATTTAATGATGCGGCAAGCAGTATATACCAGTTCATATGGCATGAATTCTGTGACTGGTATATTGAACTGTCAAAGATTGAAATTAAGAATCCAGCCTCACAGACTGGAGTCAGGTGGTGTCTCCTTCATACTCTTGATACCTCGTTGAGACTTTTACATCCTTTCATGCCATTCGTTACAGAGGAAATATGGCAGAAGACTAAAGTCTTCTGTTCTGATTTTAAAGTTCATCCTATGGAAAATAAAGAGAGCATCACTATATCTGATTTCCCGAGGTCTTTACCGAGGGACTATAAGGCTGAAGGAGATATGTTTTATATAATAGAGGCGGTAACAGGAGCAAGGACAATAAGAGGTGAACTGAACATATCTCCTTCCATTAAACTTAATATATTTATAAAGACATTTTCTAAAACTGTACAGAAGATATTACTTGAAAATGTTGAATATATAAAAGGGCTTGCAAAGGCTGAAGAAATAACCATCGGGATATCTATCGAAAAACCGGATCACTCCGCTACGTCAGTTAAAAGTTCGATGGAAATATACGTTCCTCTTAAAGGGGTCTTGAATATTAAAGCAGAAGTGGATAGACTTAAAAAGGATGAAAAAAAGGTGGAGGAATCAATCGCAATACTGAATAAAAAACTCCTTAATGAGGATTTTCTCCAGAGGGCTCCTAAAGAGGTTGTTGAGAAGGAAAAGGAAAAGTATGAAGAACTTATCAGTGTCAAAGATAGAATTGCAGGCAGTATTAAAATGCTTTTAGATGCGGAGGTGTAAATGAAATATAAAGAAGAAAGTAAAATCGAAAAGGGTGACTTAGATTTAATTGAAGGGGAATTTGTAAATATAAAACAGAGTACCGTAAGAGCGGTTGAAGGAGGACATATTGAACTTCAGCAAGTAGGCGCACTGAGTATAGATGGTGAAAGGGTGGAGGTTACGCAGGGTGCAGCGGCAATTCTCAGGGGCCATGATATAAACATGAATCAAAGTATAAGTGCTATATCAGCTGCTGACAATCTGTCTGTAAATTTTTCTCTCTCCCCTGTATCAATCTCGAGAGAACAGACAACCGCTAACAATTCAGCTATTGGTGTAATGGCTGCAAGAAATATCAAATCAGAAAATACAACGGCTTTTCTCGTCTTAACAAATAAAATCGAAGGAGATGTAACGACTGTTCTTGACTGGAAATCTGCACTCGCATTAGGCGCTGTTTTCGGAGGAATATGGGGATTCCTTTCCTTACTTTTCAGAAGAAAATAGAATGGAAATTCCCCCGGCTGTAATTGATATTATTCATCGCGCACTCGAAGAAGATACAGGCCCTGGCGACATTACATCAACCCTTCTGATACCGGAACAAAACAAATCAAAGGCAATCTTTATCGCAAAGGGGGATTTTGTTGTTGCCGGAATCCCTTTCGCAAAAAAGGTTTTTACAATCCTCGATAGCTCAATTGTGTTTAAGCCCCTTTTTAATGAAGGAGCTAAAATTAAAAAAGGTGATATAATTGCCGAAGTTTCCGGGAAAACACTTGCAATTCTTGCAGGAGAACGGTTGAGTCTTAACATACTGCAAAGGCTCTCTGGAATTGCTGATCTTACAAGAAAATATGTCGGAAAAGTAGCAGGCACAAAAGCAAAAATTGTCGATACAAGAAAGACCACGCCATGTTTAAGGTTCATGGAAAAATATGCTGTAAGAATTGGCGGGGGAGGTAACCACAGATTTGGACTCTTTGACGGAATCTTAATAAAAGATAATCATATAAAGGCTGTAGGCAGTATCAAGAAAGCAGTAGAACGAGCAAAAACAGGTCACCATCTTCTAAAAATTGAAGTGGAGGTTGAGAATCGTCAGGGCCTTATGGAAGCTATAGATGCCGGTGCAGATATAGTTATGCTGGACAATATGTCAATCGATGAAATGGAAGGAGCTATTAAAATTTCTCAAGGTAAAGTAATACTTGAGGCTTCAGGTGGCATAACATTAGAAAATGTGAGAGAAATTGCAGAGACAGGTATTGATTTAATCTCTGTCGGCGCTATTACACACTCTTTTAAGGCTGCTGACATAAGCTTGAAAATAATTACTTAGTCAGGTATATTCTGAATTCAATAGCCTGGGAGGAGGTAGTTTATGACAGTAAAACAAATAAAAGAGATTGCGAAAGCAAATGGTATAAAAGTTGGAAACATGAAAAAAGAGAATATTATCCGGTCTATACAGCGGGCTGAAGGTAATTTCGAATGCTTTGGAACTGCAACATCAGGAACTTGTGACCAGTACAACTGCCTCTGGCGAGAGGATTGTTTAAAGAGGATTGTTTAAAATTGTAATATCAGGCCATTGTCTTCTGCTTTCTTTTGTGCCAGAGAATATATACGATAACCAATAAAGCACACCCGATTATGAGGTATATGCTCCACTGCCTGCTCATATCAAGTATCATCTCTTTATTATTGCCTGCAAAAAAACCAATATACGCCAATATCCAGACCCATATACCTGCACCAAGAGCAGTGTAGAAACAGAATTTTTTCAGGTTCATTCTCGCAAGTCCAGCCGGGAAAGATATATATTGCCTTACTCCCAGAATCAGTCTGCCGATAAATGTACTTATGTTGCCGTGTTTAAGGTAAAATAGCTCTCCTTTCCTGAATTTTTTCTCTGTGATACCGAAATATTTTCCGTATCTGAGTATAAAAGGCCTCCCTAAATACACAGCTATAGCATAATTAAAAAGTGCTCCCATAACGCTCCCTGCAGTACCTGACAGTATTACACCTGTCCATGTCATCTGGTTTTTTGATATCAGATAACCAGCCGGCGGTATTATGAATTCAGACGGAAAAGGAATAAAAGTGCTTTCAATGAACATCAATATCACTATTCCCGGATATCCAAGAGACCCTATTGTTTCTACGAGAAAGTTTAAGAATGAATACATTTCTACCTTATTTATTGGTCGGGGCGACCCGATTTGAACGGGCGACCACTCACACCCCAAGCGAGTGCGCTACCAGGCTGCGCTACGCCCCGATTTTTTTTCTTTGATTTTAACGAAGCTGGCTCAGTATTTCCCTGAGCCTTTTTTTGACATGATCAATCACTCGGGAGGGTTGATAGACTTCTCTTTTCTGAGTATCCTGTTGAGGTTTAGATTCTTCACTTATGGAACTGACCCCAAGCCTCTTTCTTACACCCTCTATTGTATATCTTTCCTGATATAAAAGTCTCTTAATCTTAAGCAGCATTTCGATATCCTTCTTCACATATACCCGCTGCCCGGATTTGTTTTTTCTTGGTTTTAAAAAAGAAAACTCTGTCTCCCAATATCTTAACACGTAAGGCTCAACACCAACGATTTTACTAACCTCTCCTATCTTATAAAATAGTTTATCAGGAAAAGGAGTATACGGTTTAACTTTCTCCTGTATCGGTTTGTACATATTCTTTCTCCATTGTAGCTTTTAATTGATTACTCGCCCTGAAAGTAATTACTTTTCTCGGGGTTATCTCAAGATCTTCGCCGGTCTTGGGATTCCTTCCTCTTCGTGACATTTTTTGTCTGACATTAAAGGTACCGAAGCCAGAAATTTTTATTGATTCACCTTCTTGAAAGGTCTGCTTCATGAAATCGAAGATAATTTCAATGATTTCCTGCGCTTCTTTTTTTGAAAGTCCTATCTTCTCGAAAATTCTTTCTACTAAATCTGCCTTGGTCATTTTAACTCTAATTTAATTTTCTTAATTATATTAAGGACATACGTACTTGTCAAGGAAAAATTATGACCGTATGGAGCGTTCTTATGGATTATTGAGCCTTAATATCCCGCTTCCCACAGAAATAGATACAGATAAGGTTAAGGCTCAATTTAAGAAAGGAGTTCTTACTGTGACACTTCCCAAGACGGCACAGGCGATAAATGAAACAAAGAAGATCCCTGTTAAGGCTGAGTAATAAATACTAAAATAAGAGCCGATATTATAAAATTGATGATCTGAAAAAGATATCGGCTCTTATTTTTTAAAGAAGAAATAAAAACATTATCAGCGATGACAGAGTAATCGAATTAGTTTTATAATATTTTATGTCAAAAACTGTTCAATGTGAACTCTGCCCTAATGCATGTGTTCTCGACATCAACCAGGTCAGCAGATGCAGGACAAGGATAAATAAAGACGGGACACTTTACAGCCTTGTTTACGGGAAACCCTGTGCAGTCCACATAGACCCCATTGAGAAAAAGCCATTTTCTCATTTCCTAACCGGAACAACTACATTTTCAATTGCCACAGCCGGGTGTGTCCTCAGCTGCAAGTTTTGCCAGAACTGGCAGATATCCCAGGCAAAACCGGAAGATACAGACACATATGACTTCCCGCCAGATAAAGTTGTGACACATGCTATTTTCCATAAGTGCAGATCAATCAGTTACACCTATACAGAACCTACTGTATTTTATGAATACATGTACGACACAGCAGTAATCGCCAGGAAAAGAAAGATAAAGAATACGATTCATTCCTGCGGATATATAAATGAAAAACCACTCAGGAAATTAACAAAATATATGGATGCAGCTAATATAGACCTTAAGGGTTTCTCAGAGGATTTTTACGCTAAAATGTGTAACGGCAGTCTTAAACCCGTCCTCGGTTCACTCGTCTTATTGAAGAAAGAAGATGTATGGCTGGAAATTACCAATCTCGTGATACCTACCCTCAATGATGATATGAAACAAATCAGAGATATGTGCAGATGGATAGCGAAGAACCTCGGGGCTGATGTACCAGTCCATTTTTCAAGGTTCTTTCCTCATTACAAATTGACTAATCTTCCGCCAACACCGGTAGAAACACTCACAGAGGCGAGAAAAACAGCGATTGATGCAGGGCTGAAATTTGTTTATATAGGTAATATAAGACATGAGGCTGAAAGTACATACTGTCCTGAATGTAAGAAGATGTTGATCGAAAGAACAGGTTATTTTGTAAAACAGAACAATATAACTAATGGGAAGTGCAAGTTCTGCAGTGCTTCCATTCCGGGTATATGGAGTTGATATGAGGGTTACATTATGAAGAGAAGGGATTTTCTGAAAATATTTTTTTTAGGAAGCATTCTGAGCCTTTTCGGTAAAAAGATAAAAGCTGAAACGAATCCTGAGTCGAAACCAAAGCAGGCCATGTTCTGGAAAAGGTTGTATTGATTTTAAGTAAGATTTAAGATTATGAAGACATATCAAAAAAACGTCATTGCGAGGGGACAAAGTCCCCGAAGCAATCTCTTCTGCTGGAAGCAACCGTATTCCTTGCTCTTCGCTTTATTCCTTTTAATAACTGTTCTCGTTTCTAATGGCTGCACAGAGGATATAAAAGAGCCTGCTGTGGCAGGTATATTTTATCCTTCAGATCCCGGTGAACTAAAAAAAACTGTTGATGGATTTTTATCAAAAGCAGAGAAGGTTAAGGCTGACGGAAAGCTGATAGCCCTTATTTCACCACATGCAGGTTACAAATATTCAGGTCAGGTTGCAGCCTTTGGATATAAACAAATTAAAGAAAGCAGCATAAATAAAATTATATTGATAGGGCCAAGCCACCGTGTCAGCTTTAAAGGTGCTTCTGTTTACATAAAAGGTAGCTTTAAGACGCCTCTCGGGAATGTAAAAATAGACGAAAAACTTGCAAAGGAAATATTGAATGAAGCTGCGGACGTCAGGTTTTTCCCCGATGCCTTCGAAAAAGAACATTCCCTTGAAGTTCAACTGCCGTTTCTTCAGACAGTGCTCGGAGATTTTACAATGGTACCGGTTCTGACCGGTTCCCCAACAAGACAGGCTTTCGAACACCTCGTATCGAATTTGACAGATTTAATAGATGAAAGGACACTGCTTATTGCCAGTACAGATCTCTCACATTATCACGAGTATCAAAAAGCTAAAGATATGGACAGCAAGATTATATCCTCAATCGAAAGATTATCAGTTATTGACACTGAAAGACTTTTGAGAACCGGTGAGGCTGAACTTTGCGGGGCTTTTCCTGTTCTTATTACTATAGAAGTCGCCCGGAGATCGGGGGCGAATCTCGGCTTACTCTTAAGGTATGAAAACTCAGGTGATGTCACAGGCGAAAAGAGTAATGTTGTAGGCTATTCATCCATCGGATTATTCAAGAACATACTGACAGATTCAGATAAAGCAGAACTGCTAACAATCGCAAGAAACACTGTTGCCGAATATGTTACAAATGGTAAGACTCCCGCAATAGAAATAAGAAACCCGAAGCTAAAATCTGATGGGGCTGTCTTTGTAACAATAAAAAAGAATGACTCTCTGAGAGGCTGTATAGGTCATATCCAGCCAATCATGCCACTTTATCAATCTGTTGTAAAAAATGCCATAGCAGCATGCTCGGGCGACCCGAGATTTCCTCCTCTGAGAAAAGAAGAGTTAGAAGATATAGAAGTAGAGATTTCTATCCTCTCCCATTTGAATACACTGAAGAATGTGAATGATATTCAGGTCGGAAAGCATGGCCTTGTTATAAGGAAAGGTCTGCAACGTGGGCTTCTTCTTCCACAGGTTGCAACAGAAAATGGATGGGACAGGGAGACTTTTCTCGAACAGTTGTGTGTTAAAGCCGGGTTACCCCATGGGGCATGGAAGAACGCCGAATTGTATATATTCACTGCCGAGAGCATTAAATAGACCTATAAGACCTTCGTCATTACTTACAGGTTAAATCCTGGGTGAGCCAAAACAGATAGTTAACCCCCAATTTTCATTAAAGCCTGGACTGGTTTCAGCCCATACGGGCTACCTTGTTCTATGGCAGTAAGGACCGTCCCACCACCTGTAAAAAAATAGTATTGTGTATTGTCCAGAACAGACAGGTACAGACCAGGGCAGAGGTTTTTAAATTCCTGCAATGTATCACCACCACCGTACATCTTTATAGCTATTCTATTTTGGTCTATAGTCCTGTCCAAAGCCTCTGAGCCTGCTGTAAAATACGGTGTATATCCCATAACAGCATTGACAAATATGGTTTTAGCGTCTGAAATGCTCTCTAAAACGACAAGGTCATTAAATGACCCCGGGTCTATATCAAGGATATAACCGTATTTTTTGCCTTCTGTAAAGTCTTTTATTGCTACAGTCCTGTATTTACCTTCGATTCTACCTTCTATGGTATCTGATTCAACTATAAAAGGCAGCTCTATAATCTTTTTATTTGCCTTATCTTTCTCTACAAGGTCTTTTGCTAAGATGATGTCTTTCTCCAGAATGCCATCGATTTTGATTCCGTACTTTGCACAGAGAAAAGTGTTATATATTACGCCACCCAAAATAAGGCAATCAACCTTCTCATAGATTGCATAAAGTGGCTTTATCTTTGTGTCGTATTTTGCACCGGCAACTACAGCCAGAAAAGGCCTTTGAGGATTGATAACAGAATTCAGATTGATGATCTCCTGCTGCATTAAGAAGCCTGCATAAGAAGGAAGATATTTTGTTATGTCGTATGTTGAGGCATGTGGCTGCCATGAACCGAATGCATCGTTTATGAAGATATCTGCAAGCCCCGCAAGTTGGAGGGCGAATTTGTCCCTGGTCTCTCCTTCTGCTTCTTCACCCTGGAACCAGCGCGTATTCGGAAGGTATATCCCGCCTATCTTCCTTTCCCTGAGGTCACGGATAGCAAGGTTGATTGATGTATCAATGCCGGGAATCCCGAGTTTTTCATCTATATTAAATTTAGGGATATGAAACCGTGTGTGCAATTTATGTTCGAGATATTCAACAATCGGCTCGACTGACTCGCCTGGTCTGCACTTGATTTCACGTGTCTTCTTATCTTTTGGCCTTCCCACATGAGTCATGAGAATCGGTCTTCCACCCCGTTCCACGATATTGTAAAGAGTACCAAAAGTGCGGTCGATCCTGTATGGGTCCCTGATTTCACCATCCTTTACAACATTATGGTCGAATCTGACAAGTACTATCATGCCATTCAGGTCAGCGTTCTGGATTAAGGGTAGTCTCCTGTCTAATCTTTGATATTCAACACTCATGGATCACCTCATTTTAGGGATGCATTATCTCTAATGCCTTTTTATCATTTGATGACGAAACGATACGGGTAGCAGATTTGCCTGCTGCTGTACCGTACACATAATTGATATTGATGCTCGCATCTGCAATCTTTTTTGCAACTTTATCTCCCGCTCTTTGTGATGACTGTTTTTTTTAGAATGTTTTCAAGTTCGGCGTAATCATTGAAACATGCGTCAGGCTGGAAACCATTATAAGACTTACATTCGGACCTGAAAAGGATGAACTTCATTCCTGCATTTTTTGCGCCTATGAGGTCTTTAGGGGGATTGTCGCCGATATAGACAGATTCCTCGGGCCCGACATTGAGTCTTTCCATTGCAATAGTGAACATCCGCGGATCAGGCTTCTTGAATCCATATCGAGAGGACAATATCCTGGTATTGAAGAACCGGTCGAGCCCGAGCTTTGTTATCTCAGACTCAGTAAACGACCATTGTGCATCTGAGATGATCCCGACCTTGTACTTCTTGCCCAGAGAAACCAGTATGTCGTATAGGCCTGGGAAAGCCCCGAACTGCCGGATGGTCAATGACCTGAAAAGCAGAATCGTATCAAGAACTATCTGGCGTGAATATCTCGCATGGCCGTATTTGTGCATGAAATCATCGAATACTTTATAAATGTCAACCTCAGGGTATGTCTCTGTGCTCTGGGTCAGGTACCGGCGTATGCCTTCAAAATAGGCTTTCTTCAGTTCTTCGGGATCGACTGTTATGGCGTGATAGGTTAGGTACTGTGAAAGGACCGAGTATACCCACGGGTCGTGTTCGTCCGTCCTGATATCTATTAAGGTGCCGTAGAGGTCAAAGAAGGCCGCTTTTTTCATTCCAGCTTAAGCCCACATCTGAGACATTCCATCGCTTCATGAACAGGCCTTTTTCTGTAGTTCCAATCCAGATATAAGTTTCTCGCTATCCTCAATTCAGTCAGGGCCATATAGAAGGGGGTTCTCAGAGTGATATTTCTGAAAGCCTGCCTACTATTGCCGAAACGCGCAGTATATCGCTTGAGAAAATGTCTTATAAACGGCTCTGCATTGAAAGGATTTCCCGTCCGCCAAAGGAAGGCATGTTTCAATTCCCAGCAGACCATCCCGACATCGAATGCCATATCGCCGTTCTTCATCCTCTCAAGGTCTATAGCGACCAGCCCACCGTTTTCAGTGAACAGAAAATTCGTTTGTAAAAAAGTTTTGCCTTTTCCGCCTTTTTATGGTCTTTAATCATTTTACTAATTGCTGAATTCAGATCAAAACCTGCATTATTATAGCCTGTTATTACTACTTTAATACTACCTTAAAGACAGCAAGAGAAATGCAAAGACACAACTTATTGATTTATTTAATTAATCAAATAATGGGTGGATAGTACTGAAGAGAATCTGTGAAAGAAAAAGACCCAAACGCACAAATCATTTCCCATCGGCACCCCTTTACATAGAATTAGCTGGATAATCGTGCGCCAGCGTTTTCAGCCGCTTGATAAAGTTACCGTAGATTCTGAAAAGCGACGGCAATTCCCGGAGACGATATTTACGCATGAGTTTGATCTGATTCTTCAATGACCTTGAGCCATTGTAGAGCGCGACCAGCTCACCGTAAAAGTCCTTTACAGGCAGCTTGGTAGGCAGAAGCGTATGAAAAAAATCGAAATAGTCGTAATTGAAATTAATAAGCTTGTCCTTGACATCATAATACAAGTCTGTTCCCGGCAGAGGAGTCAGTACTGAAAAGCCGATAAAATCAAGATCCAGGGCAAGACAGTATTTCCGCAGGTCTGCGAAGTCTTTCCTTTCGAATTCAGGCTTCACAATAAACATGGGGAATATTTCGATTTCCAGGCCTTTAAGAACCTGAACAGCCCTTACGTTGTTTGCGACGGTTGATCCTTTGCGGATCAGGTTCAGATCCGCATCCCGCATGAATTCAAGCCCAACAAAGACGCGTTCCAGGCCTATTTTCTTCCACTTCTCGACCAGTTCCGGATACCTCGATATAGTATCGCTCCGGCCGTAGAGAAAATATCGCTTGTTGATTCCAGCTATCCGGATGAGGTCTGCAAGCGCTTCCATGCGCTTCGTATCAAGCAGCGATTCATCGTCAGAAAAGAATACATATTTCTCTTCGATCGTGCCCAGCTCTTCTACAATGCTCTCCGGCTTCCTGGTAAAATAACGCCCCCCGGTTAATTTCCAAAGCGTACAGAACCGGCATCTGAAGTGACATCCTTTTGATGTACGTATCGACGCAATGGGTCTCATCCATTCGCTGAAGTATGATTTTCTGTAGTCGGCAGTGAGATCCCTCCTCGGAAAAGGCAGGGCGTCAAGATCAATATATTGCTCTCTCTGGTATATGACAATAGCGCCGTTTTCCATAAGTACCGCCCCGGGGATACCGGATAGGTCCATTTTCATTTCCAGACGAGCAATAACCTCTCTGAAGGAAAAAACACCTTCGCCCGTAATAACGACATCTATGAAAGGAGTGTAGAAATCTGCTGGCATTATTGTCGCGTGGTGTCCGCCGACAACAGTGATGATATCAGAGCTGAAAGTCTTGATTTGCTGGAAAAGCTTTTTTACAGTGTTCACGTGAACAGTATATGACGTGATTCCGACAACATCCGGACGATACTCACGGAGGTGAGAGTCTATCGCATGATCGAGCCGCATATCAATGATACGCACGTCATGGTCTCCGGCAACTCCGGCGGCAAGGTATTCAAGGGCCAAAGGCTCGTAAATTTGAAAATCCTCGCCTCCCAGCGCTTTCTCGGGTTTTGCGGGTTGTACAAGCAATATTTTCACTGATGACTCCCTGTGATGCCCTTAAGGTATTGGTCAGTCATGGAAGCGAGTACATCCGAAACCATATCGACAGTCATCTCCGGCATTCTTAACAGCAGGATAAGTGCTCCATTATACAAAAAGAAAATAGAAGCAGCAGCAATCCTGCAGTCCACTTCAGGCCGAATGATGCCACGCGTCTTTTGTTCCTCGATAATGTGAGATAAGAATTGGATATACTGTTCGGAAAGATTTGACATGATCAGGGTTTCACTTGCAGGTTCAAATACTGTGGAGCGAATGAGTGCCCTGTAAAGGTCTCTGTTTTTGTCATAGAGTCTGAAAAACCCTTTCGATAAATACAACAAACGGTCAATGAGTTCAATGTCTTCAGGCATTGATGCTACAAGTTCAGACAAAGCGATTTCAATGTCTACGCAGAGAGCCTCTTCAAGCAGTGCTGTCTTGCTCTTGAAATGTACAACAACAGAGGCAGGTGACACCCCGGCTTTCCGGGCTATATCCCTGATAGTACATTCTTCCATCCCTTTCCTGGCAAAAAGCGTGCGCGCGGCTTTTAAGATCATTCGCTTGGTTTCCTTTTTTGATGCTTCACGCCGGTTCATATCTTTAAACATGTTTATTTAATAAATAAGTTTAATATTATTTGCGTTTTCCGTCAAGTTTTTTTGTTAAGACCTGTATTAAAGCAGATACCCCGAAAGACATATAACTTTAGGAATATCTCTCTTATTTGTCGTTATAAAGCAGGGACGAGGACCTCGAAGCATTCAGATACACCAAATTACAAATCCAGCCCACAGTTAGGGAGAATTTTCCAAACTGCGTTTGTGGAACTTTTCTTCCTTAAAATATTTATCAGTTTTCTCTGTTAAAATAGTTAGGAGTACAAACGATAATTGAGCGGAGGGAAGCGGGAGTGTCGTTCTGGATTTACAGAAAGAGTAAAACGGCCAAGCCAGAACTATTGAAGAGAATGCGTAGCCCGACGATCTGGATGAGTGTCGCGGACACAAAGAATCTCGTCTATTATTACCACACACAGCATAACCACAGAGTTAGAATGGTGGACACATGAAAAAAATCGACTTTGTTTGAGCCTAACCTTCTTTGTCGGCGGAACGTCTTATCTTGGAGGTTTAATTGCATTACCTGATGACCAACAAAGGGATGATCCTGAATCTGGATCAGGCCCTCGAAGCTCTGGTGGGTTATAATGTTATCTTCTTTGGAGAGGACCACGATTCCCGTGTTGCCCACGAAGGAGAACTCACCCTCCTTACCGAGCTCGCATGGCGAGATGCGAGCCTCGTGCTTGCCCTTGAGATGTTTGAGCGTGATATCCAGGATGCCCTGAATGCCTATCTCGAAGGAACGATCTCTGAAGATAAATTCTTTGAACTAGCCCGTCCTTGGCCGAACTACCAGGAGGATTACCGGCCCCTTGTTGAATTGGCAAAGGCACGGGGAATCCCCGTTATTGCGGCCAACATGCCCCGCAGGACAGCTGCAGTGGTTGCGATGACTGATACGATTTCGTCTGATGTTCTTGGAAAAGACAGCAAATACCTCCCCCGGAAATTACACCTTGACTCAGAGGAATATTACGAACGCTTTGCTGCTCGGATGAAAAAGATGCCTCACTCGGCTCCAATGAAGGGATTGAATGTTGAGGCGCTTTACAAAGCTCAGGTTCTAAAGGACGCCGTGATGGCCGCCTCACTTGAGCCTTTTCTTGATCACCGTATCCTCTTCTGCTGCGGCCGTTTTCATTCCGACTACCACCTCGGAATACCCTATCAACTCCAGAAGAACCATCCAGAAATCAAAGTTGCCGTAGTGGTTTGTGCCCAATCTGTTATAGACTTGCCTATGATGGACCGTTCTCGGATAGCTGACTTCATCTGGATCGATAAGTAGGCGCTATCCCCGCCAGGAGTCTGCGCACTGCAAAATGAAACATATTCTATTGTTAGATTAGCGATTAAGAGCATTTATTTACGGATAGAACAAACACGGGTCTTCATCTGCCTGCTTTTTATTTTGATTCGAAGATTTGACAATATTGCAAATATCATACATACTTGATGCGTACCGGATTTTAGACAAAAGCCATTCTGCTTAAAAATTTTGTATCTTTATGTATGATAATCCATGCATTAATTTCATAAAGAAGGCTTGTAAAAATCCTGCTCTTTTAAAAAATATACTAAAATCCAGCAGTTGCTGACATCCTTTCTATGGCACACATTTTGTTAGAAAACATAATATGTTCAAATTTATCCGAGTAAGCAAAAAACGGGAGCAAGTATATAAGCAAAAAATTGTTTTGCTTATAATTTCACTACTGCTTTTTTGGGCAAATCCATCTATTCTTTTCGCTGGAGCTGCAACCCTGTCTTGGGTAGCGCCAACCTCAAATGACAACGGAACTTGTCTGTCCGACCCCGCAGGCTATAAAATTTATTATGGAACATCTTCCGGAATGTATTCACGGTCGATTGATGTTGGAAATGTCACATCTTACACAGTCTCTGATTTAACCGAGGGGGTAACCTATTATTTTGCTGCCACGGCATATGACGGGTCAGGAAATGAGAGCGATCTCTCCAATGAAGTAAGTACGACAATAAGTGGATCTGAGCAGCTCGCTCAAGGGCATACATTAACAGTAGAAAAGAACGGCGGAGGAGAGGGAAAAATAACATCATCTCCATCTGGTATTTATTGCGGAAACGATTGCGCCGAATTATATAATGAAGGTTCGATCGTGACTTTAACTGCATCACCTTATACGGGCTCACTTTTTTATAGATGGGCGGGTGGAAGTTGTACCGGCAACGGGGAGTGCGTCGTAACAATTAACAGAGATGAGACCGTAACAGCAGAGTTTATCCCTGAAGAGCAAACTGAAATTATCATAGACAACCGTGATGCTGCGACATCATGGATTGGAGCGTGGGGAAAATCAAGCGGTACGGACTCGTGGGGAGTGGACTCGGTATTCAGTCGAGACAATACATCCGTGACGCCGACATTTACGTGGTATTTCACTCCTTCACAGAGCGGAACTTATGCAGTGTACATGTGGTGGACATACCGGGATTCAAGAAGCACGAGTGTTCCTGTAGATATCGAATACTACGGGGGGACGGCAAGTTTTATTGTCGACCAGCACCAGCCGCAAAATGCCGGCACATGGAACGTCTTTGGTACATATCCTTTTGAGGCAGGCGGTACTTACAGGGTAACGGTTACGGCACAGCCTATTCCAACGAGTTCTTCTACCACCTGTGCCGATGCAGTGAGGTTTATACTTGATGATAGCCCGACAGCATACACAATTTCAGCAACGGCATGCAGGTGACGGAGAATCACCTGAATACGATAAAAAAGGTTCTCCCTTGAACTGACCTTCCTTAAACGTCTCATTGATGTTCTTATTTGTCGCAACAATGACCCTAACACTTACCTCCGCGGGATTCGAACCCGTGTTTTAGCCTTGAGAGCGATATTTTAACAATTTTAACAAAGTGGCTTCTGACGGCAGTTTGAGCGTAACATCTCGATATTTCGAACTTTTTCGCCCTACTCTATTTTCTGCCTCTTTCCCTATTTTCTGCACTTTGAGCTATTTTCTATCACAAATCTATCACAATTTTATCACAGTCAAAATTTCCAAAAAGAACATCCGCAGTTGTTGGGAAGAAGCTTTCAATCTGCGCTTGATAGTAAACGACCGTTCACTTTATAATATTGCTATGGCACAGCATTTGAAAAAAAAGGATTAACACGTAGTCCGACGGAGGGTGAGAAGTGAGGCAAAAAAGAGGGGCACGAGCATCAAAGGTTGAGCCTGTAGGAACATCTGGGTTGGCTCAGAACAAGACAAGGAAATATACTTCATTAAAAAGGGAAAGATTGATTAAGAACCTCTTATCCGGCAAGTTCAAGACGGTGAAAGCTGCGATGCCGGATATTCGGAAAGTACCGCAAACGATCAAACCGCAGAAGTTCTCAGGAATCCTCGGGTTCGGACTGCTATGCAGGAGGCAATGGCGAAGGATGGGGTTGATGAAAATAGATTAACGAAGATCATCGCAACCCCTGAGATGATATCTCAAGAGCAAGCTGAACTTGATCGGCTTTTTATGGAAGCCTACCAGCACTATCCCACCTATGCCAAGCGATACCTCAAAATTCAAACCATGGACGGTAAGAAGATCAACTACCACTTCAATGAAATCCAAAACATCCTTGAGGAAATTGTCAATGACATCGAAAATAATACAGGCTTTATCCGTGCATTCATCCTGAAGGCAAGGCGCGAGGGCGTGTCCACTTACTTTACAGGCCGTTTCTTCTGGAAGACGGCAAATCAAAAGAACCGTTATAGCTGTCTGGTCACCCATGAACCGGAAGCCAGCGACTTTCTCTTCAAGATGCAGAAAAGGTATCACGACAACCTTCCCCCTGAGTTCAAGCCACAAACAAAGTACAACAACACCAAAATGCTTGAATTCAACAATAAGGCCGGTGATGGCCTTGACTCTGCTATCAGGGTAGGTACGGCGGGTAAATCCGACTTCGGAAGTGCTCAGTTAATCCATCATCTTCATTTAAGCGAGGTTTCAAAGTGGCCCGCAGAGAATCAATCCGCCCTTCTTATCTCTCTTCTTCAGTGTGTTCCGAAAGAGGAAGATACCGCTGTTGTCTATGAAAGCACAGCTAAAGGCATTGGTGGTGAGTTCTACAATGGCTTTTAGGCTTGCAAGTATGTCTACGAGATTTACCTTGACAGCGGAAAGCCTGCATGGAGACGCAGTGGGCGGGCCAGTTCGGCGTCGCACATGAGCTCACCCGTCGAGGATATTTGGTCACCTTTACCACGGGCAACGCCCCTGCGGCAGATCTCTTGTGCGAGAGCCCATCAGATATTGCGTTCTCCGTACAGATCAAGTCCCTCAGTTCAAAGACGTACTTTATTTACCAGCAATCTCTTCTGGAACCGAATGCAAGTCGCTTCTTCGTCTTTGTTTTCGTCCCTGCCTCCCTGTCAGAAAAGCCCCAGTATTTCGTTCTGAACAACCAGCAGTTTCGAGATATTGTTGAGGAGCAGGAGCAATTGTTAAGGGAAGCGGAGAAGAAGCGAGGGAGACCATACGCAGAGTTTGCGCCAGGAATCAACTACGGTACACTCGCTCATCACGACTTTTTGGATGCATGGGACAACCTGCCGCAATGATGAGGGGGGCAGCCTCAGGGCTGAAACCAAGAGTGAATGATTCTCACTCCATCGAGAGAAAAAATGAAAAAAGAAGATTACAGTTTAATAAGCAAAGCAGAACTTAAATTAGAATTAAAACGGCTGCGAGTCAATCTGCATGATCTTGAGGAAACAATGCAATTTAATTCCACTTATTCGTCAGCCCATATCAGTGGTGAGCAAGTGAAAAAATACGAGGAAAGTCTTACAGTGCTTAAGAATGAAATTGCTGCCATCGAACAGATATTATCTCAAAAATGAATTGAGATGATATAATCTCAAAGAATGATTCGCATAGGCACTTGTTCATGGACAGAAAAGACATTAATACAAAGCGGAGAGTTCTATCCAAGAACGGTCGGAACTGCGGAGGACAGGCTTAGATATTATTCAATTAATTTTGAAACAGTCGAGGTAGATTCCACCTATTATGCCATCCCTGACATGAAGAACACTTCTTTATGGGTAAACAGGACACCAGAGAACTTCATTTTTCATATTAAGGTTTATGGTGCATTAACAGGACATGGAATTGACCCCAAAACTCTGCCAAAGGATATCTTCAATCTTCTTTCTGAAAAAGACAGAGCAGAGAAACGAGTGTATATAAAGCAATCATTGATTCTTAAAGTAATAGCGGAAAGATTTAGAGAATCCCTCCATCCCCTTCAAAGATCCCATAAGTTAGGTATTCTTGTTTTTCAATACCCGCCCTGGTTTCATTATGGAACGAAAAACATGGACTATATGCTCTTGTGCAAGGAACTCATGCAAAGCATTCCGATGGCCGTAGAGTTCAGGCATGGAAGTTAGCTCACACAAGATATACAGGATTCAGTCTTCCATTTCCTCACAAAAAATCAGATAACCTACATTGCAGCAGATGAGCCACAATACGGGAATCTTGCAACCGTTCCTTTTATACCTAATGTCACCACAGATATAGCCTATTTCAGGTTCCATGGTAGGAATAAGGAAAACTGGCTGAAGAAGGGAATTGAGACATCATTAAGGTTTGCATATCTATATTCTGATGAAGAGTTAAAAGAGTTCGTACCCTCTGTTCGGGATGTAAATAAAAGAGCCAGGGTTACTTACGTTATGTATAATAATTGCCATGGCGGTTTTGCCATGAAAAATGCTCTCAGACTGAAAGAGCTCCTGGGGGGCAGGGAGATAAAAGATGTTCAATAGACTTGCGATTTCTGCACGAAGGTTGCCCCTGCAGGTTCAAATCCCGCCTTCGGCACCAAGAAACTTCTTTTGAATCAGATACTTCTTGCGCTAATTTCCCCAAAAAATTGGTGCACAAATGGTGCACAAAATAACTCTCGGCGACGGCTAATTCTGGAAAGTCAAATTCTCACTTACTTCCTGAAATAAACGCCTCTCAGAGCTTCATTGGAGAGCAAGAGTTCGAATAGAAGTCAACATTTCTAAAGTCTTTTTTCATACTCAACTTCTTCTTTTTTTATACAACTAAAAAAATCACTTAGAGATTGCAGATAACAAACATAAATCACAAGATTAGATGCTTGCATTTATTTGTTAATATTGATAATGTTTAAATCAAAAAAAGGAGGTGGAAAGATAATGAAAATTCCTCTCATGAAAATTCTTGCATC
>JACUUX010000091.1 GCA_014859105.1 Nitrospirota bacterium | reverse complement strand
CTGAGCAGGTCGAGAAGACTGGAGACTTCCCGCATATGTCCGATAAAAAATCCCTTCAGTTTATTGTAGGCATAGTCTCTGAGAGAAAAAAGATCGGGGACATTTCCGGATGCCCATGTGTCAGGATTGCTGAAATCGTAACCACTGGATTCATAAAGTTCCCGGAGTAAATATCTTAGGGCTGCCTCTTGTTTGTAATCCAGCCTTGTCGAGTAACGATTGATCATCGATATCAGAGAGTTTATTCTTCTCCTGACCCCGCCATAGTATGGGTCTGGATTTACTCTTAAGGGGTTTATTCCGTGAGGGCTTACCTCTGAAAACTTCACGCTTGAGGTATACTGTTTGTCAGTGATTATGTCTCCGTGAGGGTCAAATATGTGAATACGGCTTATGCCTTGATTCTGCAGTTGTTTGATTATTCTCCTTATCTGGTAGGTTTTCCCTGAGCCAGAAGCCCCAACAATAAGCCAGTGGAAGTTTATTGTTTTCTCTGTATTCCATTCCACCAGCTCTTTGGGGTTAGCTTTGTTTTTGCCCAGTGAAACTTTCGACATCTAATGGGATATTATAATTTTCCGCGGCGAGGAGAATTGTGAACAAGGTAGCAAGAAAGGTTTTAAATTGCTAAAATGACAATGTGACAGCCCCGTAACATTGCGATTTAATGACGTTGATTTTTATAACAGTGTGTGTTATATTGTTATAAAATGATTAAGTCTTTCAGTGACCGGGATACAGAGGTCTTATATCTTACAGGGAAGAGTAAAAAGTTCCCGATTGCTGTATGTAAAATTGGTATACGTAAACTCGATTATCTAAATGCAGCCAGGACTCTGAAAGACTTGATAGTGCCTCCAGGCAACAGAATTGAGGCATTAAAGGGGAAATATGAGGGCAAGTACAGCATCAGGATTAACGACCAGTACAGGATAGTCTTTAAATGGCACGATCCCGATGCTTTCGAGGTAGAAATAACCGATTACCATTAAGAAGGAGAATATATGTTTAACTTAAAGAGAGAACCCACTCACCCGGGAGATATACTGAAATGCGAGTTTATGGAGCCATTGGGCATCACACAGACCCAGTTGGCAAAGGAATTAGGTACAACCTTTAGAACCATAAACGAGATCGTAAATCACAAAAGAGGTATCAGCGCGGAAATGGCCGTCAGGCTTGCAAGGTATTTCGGTACGACTGAGGAACTGTGGCTTAATTTACAAATACAATACGACCTTTACAGGGTCAAGGAGAAAAAGAAAAAGGCGCTGGAACAGGTGAAGGCATACTCGGAGATTCACACCGCTACGGCATGAACAAATACTGAGGCTTTAACAGTGGAGGGGTTTATTTAATTAAAAATTTTCAGGACAACAAAAAAAAGAGGGGGCATAAAGCCCCCTCTTAAATAATTATATTCCCACTATCTCCCACGAAAAGTTTAGTTCCTTCTCGGCATATTCAAGAGCTTCCTCCTCGCTGTCAAATAGCAGTGTATTGCCTTTGTCATCCCTGACGAGCTCTACAAACTCATATAAAGGCTCGTCATAATTAATTATTAAGTATGGCATGGTGTACCTCCAGAACTAATAAGTCCCTTCGAGCCTCTCTCCTTTGCAAACCTCTCTAATATTGTCCTTTACCATCTGGTTTTTTTCCCAGACTCGTTCGTGAACCTTGTGACACCTTGTTTGTGCATTATAACCTACCGGCTCGGCGCGATAAACTCCACGTCCGTCTTCTGTCCTGTAGACCACAGGTCTGCCGGTTGCGGCAGCCTCCCGGGATGCCCTCAGGGAAATATCTGTCAGTGTTGCCCCAGTTGCTCCACCGATTGCAGCGCCGATAACACCGCCACGCCAGGGGTTCTTACGGTCAAGTAGAGCTCCTGTAATGCCTCCAAGTACAGCTCCAGAACCGGCCCCCTGAGCATGATATTGCGTGCAGCCGAACAATACGCCTGACAGAGACAGGATTAACAACAACGGTATGATTAAAGATACGATTTTTTTCACCTTGTCCTCCTTTTGAAAAAATTCCAGACGATTTTATATGTCTTTATCTACCTGTTTTTCAGTGTTGACAAGTAATAAAGCAATGGATTTGCAAAGCTGCTCCTCAAAAAGAAACTGCTTAATAAACCTGCCCGAGCCATTGTACAATCTTAGAGAATAGTAAAGTTCACCACTGGATGTTTTCACTCTTACCAGTTTATACGTTCTTTCGTAGCATTTTCCTCTGTAGTACACACTTCCAATATCCTTAATTACCTGCAGTTTGTGCTTGCCGAACCTAAAGCCGGCTTTCTGCTTTTCAATGCCTTTCATGCCCCAACCTGTGTCCTCGGTTCGTGAATACAAGAAAGATCCTTCCCTTTCTTGAGTCTTTCTGCAATCAGGTCGCAAATGGCATCATCGTTCCAGTTGCAGATATATCCACCACCACCGCCCCATCCTTTAAGGCTTTCAAGGTGATTGTTTCTTCCCATGAGAGTCTCTATAGCCGAAATCCAGCTTGCGTCAAATGGTATCTTCCTTTTTGATAGAGCATAACGCAGGGCTTTCAGTTTTTCTTCAGGGGAAATCCAGAAAACGATTCTTTCGGCTATGTCTTCCACCCATATAATGCCGTGCTGCTTGCCATATCCGATGCTGTATCCTCTGAACCTCAGGCTGCACTGGTGTTCTCTTTGAATGTGAATCTTTTCGCTGCCGATTGTTGCTTCCAGTTGACGCCATGTCGAAAGAAGAGAAAATATCGCCCTTACCTGCTGGGGCGAACCGTACAGCGAAAGGAAATATACATAATTGGACCTGAAATGGTCGCTGTAAAGTCCAAGGTCTGACTTACATGCTACTCCGCCGCACTTTATGTCAACGATATCACCGGATGTCATACCATTTGCCTCCTTCCTCTATTACTCTTATGCCCACGGAGTACGTGTCACGCGTAATTTCCAGATCATCTTCGATCTGCGTGTCCTTGACTCTCTCTGAAAACCCCTTGATAACTATAAACCCGCCACCGGGTGTCTCAATCCTGCCATCAAGCACGCCAGCGGTTATAAGCGATACGAGATGACCTTTTCTCAGGGGAAACAGAGGTCTGAGATTGGATATGTCTTTTTGCTCCCCTATTATTTTGTTTATCTCTTCAATTAGTTTCGGTCTGTTCTTTTCGATATCCTCATCCGTAACGGCATCGCTTCCCTGAAATACCTTAGGACCTTCCGTTGGTGCAACTATGAAAGGCCTGATTTTTATGTCTTCGATATATTCCAAATAAGGTGGACGCGGTATTAGCTCGCCCTCTTCTACCCTGCTTTCCCTTTTTATGCCAAACAGGACTACCTGCTTGAATACGGGATAGTCATCTCTGTGAAGCCTTGCAATAAGTATTTTTCTGAAATGCTGTCCTATCCAGTTCCTGTTATCTTCTTTACTTAAAACATGTTCGGGTATGATAAACACCATAACCCCGCCCGGACACAGCCACTTAATGCTGTGTTTCAGAAACTTCATCTCGACTCTTTCGCCTTCGTCTATGCTGTAAGGCGGGTTAAGCCAGAGAAGACCTATAGAGCCGAGGGGGTTTACCCTTGCATCGAAAATCGAACACTGAATTACATTGTCAAGGTTATCTACCGCAGAATTGGCCCTATCGATATCGAGTTCTATGCCCCATGTTATTACGTCGTTGTCGTAGTTAGATGTGTGGTCATAACTGTCGTAATTAGCCCAGTAAGCGATTTGCCTTAATGCTTCACCTCCGCCACAACATGGGTCAAGAAAATGAAACTGCTTTTCCTTGCATTTAAAATCTATTTTGATTAACTTTTCTATACAATTAAGCGATATATCAGGAGTGGGATAATATCCCATCTTCGCTTCTGATCCAAGTCTCGCCAATTTTCATACTCCTTTCTTTAAGTTGTACCGAGAATTATCTGAAGGTCTATTCTTCTGCAAAATTAACGGGCAGGCTTACTGAAGGTATTTTCGCTGAGATGGACTGGTCGACATGACCATCCTTTGTGATATAGTCGAAATTTGTTATAGGGAACCTTCCAAAAATACCGGCTTTAAAGACAAGATCTTCTTTGACCTCAGAGGGCGTCACATTGTAGACCGTATCTCCTATTTTTCTCTTACTATCACCCTGATCTGGTCTGGCTATCTGATAGCCGTGCCCGAGACAGTACTCTTCATTTGCAAAATGTTCTGCTTTGTTTTTCGGACAATACACGGGGTTTGGAAGTATTCCGTAGTTTTCTATTATTGCTTCCGGATGAACCAGAAACATCATTGATCCCCTGGTCAGTTTTTCTATCGGAAAATTCTTCGGAATTCTCTTTGATACACCGAAACGCCTTGTCTCTTCTATAAAATCCGTTACATAAGGATAATATTCGGCACCGACCCAGAGCAGAATGTGATTGACCTCTTCCTTTTCTATGAGTACCGGAGATCTAAAACTTCCGTATTCATAGGGTACAGGCGGGTCTACCAGGAAATGCTCTATGGGCTTGCCTTTTGGACTTAATCCACAGCAGACATAAAGTCCTCCGGGCTGTCTACTGCCGCAACCTCTTACCATCTAATCCTCCTTTGTTACAAAAACAAATTTTGTGTCATCACCAAAAATCTCTCCTAAAACAGGCTTGAGCTCTTCCCATCTTAAGCCTCCATTGCCACAACCGGGCCGGGGAATAAATATCCTCGAGAATTGGTATCTCAATCCATACAGTTGTTTAGCACTTCTTTTTATGAGATTTATATCTGCTTTTTCATACCACCTGTGCTTAACCGGGAAGGTGTATATACCGTACTGCCTGCCTTTTTTGTCATGAAAAACGCCGAGGAAATGCACGTTGTTGCCGTGTTCTCTGACCATTTGGCCTGCTTTTAAGTCCAGGCCGCTCTTTCTGAATTTAAGCTTTGCCTGGAGTGCTACGCCACGACCCATAACAAGACGTCCGTCTCGCTTGACTGATCCGTTTGTGGTTATTGCAACAGTCCTGTAGTTCCATATATTGTCTTTTAACTCTGTCAACTCAGTCCTCCAGAATAGAAAGGGCTTTCTCAAGCTTTTCTTTACTTCCATCTGCGGTCTTCGATATGAGGTCTTTAATACGGAATTTTAAGTCCTCAATTGAATCTGCCTGAACATCGGAAAGCTCAAAGAGTTCATCAGGCAAGGTATTCAGCTTGCTTTCCCGCGCTGCTGATTCAACTCTATCGAGCGTTAACTTTTCTTCTTCTAAAAGTTCCCTCTGGAGTTCTTTTGGCAGTGAGGAGAGTCTCCATGCAACTGTAAGCTTGATTTCGCCTTTTTTTAGTTTCTCGAAGAATTCGGGAATCAACTGCAGCAACTTCAGCCTTCTTCTTATGTGTGAAACAGGTATGCCGAGCTTTTTTGCTGCATCTGCGGCATTCCAGTCATAACTTGCTATCAGTATGTTAAGCGACTCTGCTTCCATGGCAGGGTTCGGAGACCGGTTCATATTCTCGATTACCCTCTGCAAAGCTATCTCCTGCTCTGTTAGCTTCGTAAGATGCACAACAGCCTGAATGGTTTCCTTGCCAGCCTTCTTTGCTGCAAGTACACGCCTGCTGCCAACAATCACCATGTAGGAGCCGTCTGCGTTATCCATCAGGCGGACCGGCTGAAGTATCTCAACGTTTTCCTTTAAAGATTTATAGATTCCTGAATAAGTGGATTCTTTGGCTTCTTCTGTCTTTATGCTGTCAATCGGCACATCCATGACAGCACACTTATTCAGCACAACATCGATGTTCTGCTGGACTACTTCCATCTTTTACCTCCAGTCTTGTTTGAGCACTGTCAGTCTGTTACCGGTGATATTGCTGTGGACTTCACCTTCAAGCCTCATGTCTCTGAGAAGATCGGCTATTTCGTCTTCAAGTTTCTCGAAAACATATGTATTCAGTATCGGGGATTTAATCTGAATTGATATCTCCTTCATGTTCATAAAAAACCTCCATTTTTTCATAAAAATAAAAAGCCCCATAGTCGGTTGGCACCGCCCTATGGGGCTTTTTATTACTATATAATATTAACTTTTAAAAACCGTCTAAGTTTTCTCCTGAGACGGAGCAATTATCTGTCCGCATACAGGACAGCAGAATTTACTTTCTTCTTTTATCTTTAGCATTCTTTCTCCATGACAGTCAACTTCCCATGT
>JACUUX010000090.1 GCA_014859105.1 Nitrospirota bacterium | reverse complement strand
TTCTTGTTGCATATATAAATAATAAACCTTTTTCTGTGCAATAGCTTCGTTTTAAAAAATATTACTTATTCTACATTATCTTCTCCTGTCCCAAGTGTTTGCAATACAAGGGAATGATTTACATGGAATCAGCCAGAATATGACTTAGCGAGGTGTGCATAAAACTTTCTAAATGAAACTTAACAGTTTTACGATAGTTAATAAGGCTAAACTCTTATCATTTAAGGTTCAAAAAAGGCGATGTATGGTAAATTTCTGAATTTATTTTCGCAGTTAAGGCCATAAGCGACTACAAATTTGTCAGGTATCTCAAATCCAATATAATCAATAGGGACATCAACAATTCGCCTTTCTTTTTTGTCTAAAAACACACATATCCGTAAACTTTCAGGATTCCTTTCGAGAAGCTTTTCTCTGAGAAATTTGAGTGTTAATCCTGTGTCGATAATATCTTCTATGAGGAGGACATGTTTGCCAGTTATATCCTCTCTTAGGTCACTATATATGTTTACATATCCTGTGGTTTCTATTTTCTTATAGCTTGATGCAATGATAAAGTCAAATGTCAGAGGAACCGTGATTGACCTTACGAGATCTGCAAAGAATATCACAGCGCCTTTGAGTATGCCAGCTGCAAAGATTTCTTTTCCCTCGTAGTCACTTGATATCCTTTGAGCAGGTTGTTCTTTTACCTTTGACTGTATCTGCCTTCTAGTAAAAAAGTTTTTTGCCAATTTTCATTGGTTGTTCTACTCCAATTAGATATCAAAACGAAATTTTTGTCAATAACATAGCATTCCTTGGGTTATTTATAATTTTTCTGCTTGACACAAGTGTATAGCTCATTTACTTTATAAAATATCTTTACCATGATTGTGAGGAGATAAGAGCATGAAAATGCCATTACAAATTACAGCACGCAATTTTGATTTACCTGAAACATTCAGAGAAGATATTCGCAAAAAAGCTGAAAAATTAGATAAATATTACCCCCAAATAATGCATTGTCGGGTCACGGTGGAAGTTCCCCACCGTCATCACCATGAGGGATTTCTCTACAATATACGCATTGACATAACGGTTCCAGGGGCAGAGCTGGTAATAAAACGAGAACCTAATAAGGACATCTATGTCGCCATACGAGATGCCTTTGATGCAGCCCGTCGTAAACTTGAAGATTTTGCCCGGAGACAACGGGGTGATGTGAAACATCATGAGGAGGTACCACGTGCGCATATAAGTGCTCTATTCCTTGATAAGGGGTTTGGATTTCTCACAACGCCAGAGGGCGAGGAAGTATATTTTCATGCACACAGTATACTGAACCGTAAATTTCAGCAACTGAAGATCGGCATGGAAGTTCATTTTGTTAAGGAAGAAGGCGAGAAGGGACCCCAGGCAAGTTCTGTGACCGTAATAGAATAGATTTACGACTCTTTTGTTATTAAGGAAATATCAAATAATAACGGCTGCTGCAATATAATTCTTGATTTCGAAAGAAAATAACAGATAAAAACCATATTAATTAGAAATCAGCCGTGCATCCTTGTAATCAACCTAAATTCCTCATTGCAATATAGCATTAAGAGATTACAATTATAGTTGAGAAAAGGAATTGGAATTGCGATACTCAGGGCGGGATTAATCCTGAGGATCAAACATAGTAAGGGAGCAGGAGTTAGATGCAGGTGAGTAAGCCTCCAGCAGCGAGGAGGAAACCTAAAAGCATCTACCGAAGCACCCACTTAGACAAAAGAGCTCAAGGTATCCCGGAACTGAGATCGCAAGAATATTTAAGAGCCATATAAGAGTATCCTGCCATACATAAAGAGCATGGCAGAGGTTAAGATTACCGAAGTAGAGGTTGTCCAATCAATCAAATCCTTATATGGCTCTATTTATCTTTATGAAAAGTAATTCCCGCTATTCGTAATTAGTACTGATAAAAAACTATAAAGACATAAAATCATAAACATATAAAGTATTCCTGTTTTGAATACTGACTGAATAAATATCTTAATAATCACTTCTGAGACATGAGAAACAAGCGATATTTTACGTTAATCGTTATTAAAGGTGACACAATGGATTTAGAGGATGAAATAAGAAAAATACCCTATGAACTGTATGAGAAAAGCGGAAAGGTAGCAGACCGGGACCTTTACAACTAGCTTGAAGCAGAGAAGATTATTCTATTACGGCAAGGAGAAGAAAATCTTCGAACTGCACTATCTTCTTCAAAAAAGAAAAGGGCTCAACAAGAAAAAAAGCGTCACAAAAAGCAGCAATAAAAAGTAAAAAAGATGAAAGCCTGGTCTTTAAAAATGCCTTCCTGATAGCGTTAACCCAAAAAAGAAAGGAGTGTTTTTATGGCAAAGAAAGAGAAGAAAGAATTGGTAAAAGCTGAACCTGCAAAAGCTCTAACTCCCTTTCACGAAATGGAAAGACCGTTTCAGGAGATTGAAAAACGGTTTGAGGATTTTTTCAGAAGGCCGTTTTCATTAATGCCGTCCTGGTGGCCGCGGTTAGGGCTGCCCGAAATGGAAGAAATCTCCCCGTCGGTCGATGTCTTTACAGAAGGCGATGATGTAGTGGTAAAGGCAGAATTGCCCGGGATGCAAAAAGAAGATATTGATGTAAGTCTTACAGAAGATGCCATAACGATTTCCGGAGAAAAGAAGAAAGAGGAAAAGGTTGAAAAGAAGGATTATTACAGTCTTGAGCGCTCCTACGGTTCTTTCAAACGTTCATTCAGTCTGCCTGCAGAGGTTCAGACTGAGAAGGCATCTGCGAAATTCAAAGACGGGATACTGGAGATAAGAATTCCTAAAACTGAAGAAGCCAAGCAAAAAGAGAAAAAAATACCAATTGAATAACATAAAGGGTAGGAGCTGAAGGTATATGACATTGGAATTAAGTGATAAGGAAAGAGAGTTATTGAAAGATATCCTTCAGTTAGCTCTCGGTGACCTGCGGGAGGAGATAGTAAAGACCGAAGCTTCAAAATGGAAACCGCTTCTTCATGACGAAGAGGATACATTAAGGAAGATTATTCAAAAATTGTCCTGATACCCTTTAAGGCTGAGAGGGGATAAATCTCTCCTCTCACATGTTGTAATCAAAACAACAATTAGAAATTCGATTAAATCTATTTTTAGCTAATTTACACTTTCAAGTATTATTAAGAAAAATATATAGTTTCTTAAAGAAAAGAGGTTTGGAAAATGGCATATTATATAATTCTCAGCAAGTTAACCGATGAGGGGAGGAAGACCCTCAAGCAGAAACCTTCGAGGATATTTGAGGTTAACAAGGAACTGGAAGCTATGGGGGTAAAGGTCAAAGAGCAGTTTGCTGTATTAGGTCCCTATGATTTTGTGAATATCGTCGAGGCACCGGATAATCTGACTGTTATGAAGGCATCTGCAGAAATCGGATCAAGAGGTTCTGTACAAATCCTTACACTACCTGCAATTCCAATAGAGGAACTTGTAAAGAAAATGAAATAACAGGACATTCCGGTTTTTCACTGCTCTCAGTATACCCTCACAAAAGGATATATCTGCAAATCCTCACGGGTCCAAAGGGAGAGTCCTGCCCTGTGCGCTACGGTCTCGACAGCAATTATAACGTCCGGCTCTTCAAAGGTAATATGGCCGGGGTTGCCGCCCTCTTTTGTTAATTCAAGCAGGAGCTCGTCCAGCATCTTCTCTTCTTCAAGGCTGGAAAGCCTTCCTTTGAAGCCCCTGCGGTGCATCCTCACATGGAATCCTTTTCCCTCAAGTTGATGCGCCCATTCTGATATTGTTTCCTTCACTTTTTGTTCGAACTCATCAGGTGACTGAAAGGTAAAGGATTTTGTGACCGGGATGAGCCGTGAAAGAAAAGATAAAAAGGCCGGATCGCCCTCCAGTCGCTTCTTCAGGGCATCACACATTCCGGCTATATCTCCCACCTTCATCACAAGGACGTTATAGAATTCTGTCTTACTAATTTGCCCGAATTCTCTGAGAATATTTACTGCCTGGCTGAACCTTTTTTCATTAACGCTGACAACAACATTCCAGTCTTTCATCTGTTCACCGGCTATATATCAATCGAAAGTTCATGTGATGCACTTACGAGTTACTCTACGCTCTCTATCTCAAAAGCCAGTATCCCGTGAGGTGGTTCCATGTGTGTAATTTCTTTTAATAATCGCTGAAGTGCCTCTTGATGACTTTTAGCCTCAGGAACCACTTTCCTGTAATCCTCATGAGCAAGCAGATCTGATAAACCAGGATAAGCACGAATCTTTTTCACTTTCACTTTAGCAGAACGGTACCGGATTACATCTCCTTTATTAACGTCAGCATAAGGTTGAACATTGGTCCTGACGTCTATAGTCTTACGTCCCTCCCGAATATCTTTTTCCCATTCCGGCTTTACATCAAAATGAAACGATGCCCTGAATGTCATGAACGAATACCTCCTCTTTGTAAGCTCTTCAAGTTTTTGACTGACAGTATTACACCTTTACTCAGTTCCGGTCCTATATAGAATTTACTTAATAAGACTTTTTTCTTCCATAGAGGTTCGGACTATCTGCCCCAGTTCTTATTTGCACTTATAAACAGCTTTCTTTAGATTAGCCATTTTTGGCCCGATAGATTAATCTTAATACAATATATAAAAGATAGAAAGGGTGTTGAGCAAAATATAAGGTGAGGTAAAAATGCAAGGCTGGGCAGTACCGCCGCAAAAAGAACCGGAAAAAAGCCGTGAAGAATTCAGAAAAGAAAGAGAGGAGAAGGTAAGGTGGCTTATCAAAAATAGATACCTCCGGTCAGAGCGCCTAAAAAATGCCTTGCTGAAAGTTCCCAGAGAGGATTTCATCCCTTCCCTTTACAGGGATTATGCCTATCTTGAAGTCCCCCTGCCACTTCCCGGCGAGGAAGCAACTATCTCATGCCCCCATAGTTATCCCCTGTTTTATGAGCCTCTGGGTCTGGATAAGGGTCATAGATTTCTCGAAATCGGTCTTGGATCTGGATACGGCACCGCGCTCGCAAGAGAAATCGTTGGCCAGGACGGACTGGTTGTATCAGTTGAAATCGATCCATTAACATTCGAATTTGCTAAAAGTAATCTCGAAAACGCAGGCTACACCGATATCGTTCTGGTGAAAGGAGATGGGGGTCTGGGGTATCTGGAGATGTCACCTTATGATAGGATATGTATCACTGGCGCATGCATAGGGATACCATCTCCGTTGTTAAAACAGCTTGCCACCGGAGGGAGGCTAATTGCACCTTTAATAGAGAATGGAATCCAGAATCTTGTTTTGCTCGAAAAAAGTGAAAAAGATGTTATAAAAAAAGTCATATGTGAGGTTCTTTATGTTTCACTGAGGGGAAAATACGGAGTTAAATATATGAAATGAGGAATGCTGCAAAACTCTTTAATTTATATAGATTTCTTGACATTTTATTTATTATAATGTATTATAAATATATAAATAAATGTTATTTATTGCATTGTCAAGAAATCAGAATCCAGTGGCTATGCCGAAGGAGCAACACCCGTTCCCATTCCGAATACGGAAGTAAAGCCCTTCAGGGCCGATGATACTATGACCGCAGGGTCATGGGAAAGTAGGACGTTGCTGGATTTTTAAGACGTGGAATTTTTCCCCGCCTTGATGAGCAAATCACAAATTGAGTGAAATTCAGATTCTTTTCTATTTCTGAAAAAGGTGAGAAAAATGAACGAGTATAAAAAATATAAACTTCTCAAGGACTTACCCGGTTTAAAGGCTGGTGCTATTTTCACATACAGCCACAGGGTCGACGGTTATGTCTATGAGGGGACATGCGGTCTCGCAGGTTATTCGAAAGAAGTAGTGGAAAATAGTCCGGATTGGTTCAAAACGCTCGATGAAGAAATTAATCCTGAAGCATGGTGGGCACATAGTGAATAAATTGATGTTTTGTTTTTCCGGTTTTTAAAAATGAATTACATGACTATAGAAGAAAAGTATATGACAGTAGAAGAAAGGAAATGCCCTTATCTGGTGAGTCAGGTGTTCGTAAAGACATTGACTACATATGGACAGGCCAGAGCGGACTGTGGTCATACAATTACCTTAGGCCAGCATTTTAATTTATTGGAACAAGAAAACGGGCAATTTGTTGTTCTATGTGATAATTGTATGGATTTATATACCGCAGAACATTACCCACTAATTTTGTTTTTATAGTCGTTATAGTTCTTGTGTTTTGGCTGTTATATGTTCCCTTTGTCAAAACCAAGAAGTATACCTGTAAATTCTAAGTGTAAGAATCTTTATGTTATGCATTTTAAATTA
>JACUUX010000089.1 GCA_014859105.1 Nitrospirota bacterium | reverse complement strand
AAGGGGAGAGGAAATAAAAATATATAGGCCCTCTTGCTCAAGGGGAGAGGAAATATCCCCTCTTGAGAGGGGTGTAGGGGTGTGTTTCCCCTCCCTTGACGGGAGGGGATATAGGGGAGGGTGAATTATGTAAATGTATTTAAGTCCTTCACTATAAATCACAGTAGAGGTTTTTCAACATGAAAGTTCTCGTCATCGGCGGCGGTGGAAGCGAACACGCTGTCGTCTTGAAACTGTCTCAGAGTAAACATATTAACAAAATCTATTGCTGTCCGGGGAACGCCGGGATATCCGGGCTTGCTGAATGTATAGATGTCAGTCCTTCTGACTTCAGTACCCTCATTGATTTTGTAAAATATGAGTGGATTGATTTTACAATTGTATGCAGTAAAAAACTTATTTCAAAAGGTATTGTCAATGCCTTCAAAAGAGATGGTTGCAGGATATTCGGACCTGATAAAAATGCAGCAGAACTGATAGAAAGCAGAGCCTTTTCAAAAAACCTGATGAAACTCTACCGCATTCCTGCTCCTGAATTTAAAGTCTTCACTTCATATCTATATGCACAGGACTATGTGAGGCTGAAGGGAGCTCCGGTAGTAATAAAAACTGACGGTTATATAACCGAAAATAGTACACTTATTGTTTCCACTGTGGAAGAAGCCTTAGATGTAATCAGACTGATTATGGAAGACCGGCCTTTTGGCGATGCAGGAAAAAGAATAATTATAGAAGAGAAACTTAAAGGGGAGAGTATTACTTTTACGATATTAACCGATGGAAAAACAATTGTACCTTTGACAAGCCTTTGTAAGTACACACGGTTACTTGACGGGGATAACGGCTCTCACACGTCCGGTATGGGTGCCTTCAGTCCTGTGCCTGATGTCACTGAAAGGATAGAGAACATTATAACAGAAAATATACTGAAACCTGTCTTAAGGGCATTAAACGAAGAAGGTATTAAATACAAGGGTATATTCTCTGTTGATCTTGTAATAAATAATGAAAAACCCTATATATGTGATGTAAATTATTGCATTGAAGACCTGGAGGCACAGACAGTCCTTCCGAGACTTAAGACAGATTTTACAGATATAATACTGGCTTCAATAGATGAAAAACTCTCAAATATAAATATGGAATGGAAAAAAGAAGCATCGGTGTGCATTGTGGTTTCTTCAGAAGGTTATCCCGGGAAATACAGGGAAAATGTGGTTATAAAAGGTCTCGAAAAAATTAAAAATGCAGAGGATGTCTTCCTGTTTCATAACAGTACAGCCTACAACAACAGTGATATTGTAAACACAGGCGGCAGAGTGATAAGCTTAACAGCTACAGGGAATGACATAAAAGATGCGCGGACAAAGGCATATGATGCTTTAGAGAATATACATTTTGAGGGGATGCATTACAGAAAAGATATCGGAGTATGAAACAAAGACACCTTACAGCGATATAAAAGATAATTAAACGTCATTCCAGCTTGTCCGGAATCTTTCTTATACAACCCCCTGGATCCCCCTTTGTTAAGGGGGACTAAAGAAGGATTCTGGACAAGCCAGAATGACAAGGAAAGGAGTTAAATTTCTGGATTTAAAGGAGAAAACATGAAACCACAGGTTTTGATAGTAATGGGAAGTGATTCTGATATGCCTGTTATGGAAGGAGCCTGGCAGATGCTTGAAGAGTTTGGAATTTCATGCGAGATAACAATCGCCTCTGCCCATCGAACGCCGGAACGTGCAGTAAAACTTGCCTCAGGGGCTGAGGACAGAGGGATTGAAGTGATTATTGCAGGCGCTGGTATGGCATCTCATTTAGCGGCTGTCCTTGCTGCACATACGATCATTCCTGTGATAGGTGTGCCAATAAATTCGTCTCCGTTAAATGGTCTTGACTCACTCATTTCTACTGTTCAGATGCCGCCCGGAGTTCCTGTAGCCACTATGGCTATAGGCAAGGCAGGTGCAAAAAATGCTGCAATACTCGCAGCTCAGATTATCGGCAGAAAAGACCCTGCTGTTGCAAAGAGCCTCAGGGAATTTAAAAAGAAGATGGCTGAAGAGGTAGAGAAAAAGGCTAAGGCTTTAAAAAGAACTTTGCCTTTCACCTAACTCAATGCTTCTAAAGAAATCCTGATCCGCCTCAGGCGGACTGGCTGGATAAAACTATACAGGAAAGCCTATCTTCTTCCCCCTCTGCCAAAACCGCCTCTTTCCCTCGCACGGCCTCTGTCTTCCCGCCTTTCCTGTGGTTTTGCCTCGTTAACGACAATGTTTCTCTCCATGAAAGTTTTGCCATTCAACATGGAAATCGCCTTCTGAGCTTCTTCCTTTGAAGCCAGCTCCACAAAGCCAAAACCTCTCAGCCTGCCTGTAGCAGCATCTTTAATAAGCTTGACAGAAACAACCTCACCTGCCTGAGAAAACAGATCCTTCACATCATCCTCCGTCGCTTTAAAGGAGATGTTGCCCACATAAAGCCTGTTACTCATCCTTCCTCCTTTTTAATGTTGCCAGTACGGCGTCCCGAACACTTCTCTACACTGTCTTTGTAAAGCGCCCCGAAGAATTGAGGGAAGAGCTGATCAATCTCAAAGAAAGGCTTGCTAAGAGATTGCTTAGCTTCGCTCGCAATGACGCAGTTTTATGACAGGACACTATCAACTTAAACCCGTAAAAAAAATATTCAGAATAGAATATGCAAGATGCAGCAGTGATTTGTCAAGTGCTAAATTAAACCATCTTCTGGAAAAATTTGTTCATGATTTAGACAAGATTTCCTCCATTGCTTCCCTGACAATCTGTCTGACTTCAGAATCCTCATCATCTGCCATTTCTTCAAGAAAAGGAATTTCTTCGGGATTTCCTATTATTCCAAGGATATATGCTGCATCACCTCTGTATACAGGATTTTTATTTTTTAAAACAGGAAGGATGTACGGAATGGCTGCGGAAATATTTTCAGGTTCATCCTTTTTCAGTGTCTCCATAAGTGCGGCAGTACCTATCCTCACCCTCATCCTTTCATCAATGAGTAAGTCTCCGATATGTTCATATAAACCCCTATCTTGCTTGAACATATCAATGATGTTTTCAAGGAAACCATTCTCCATATAATCTGCGATCATTTTCTTAAGTTCCTGGACTTCCGTGTCACTGTGTTTCATGGCTAATATAATAACACAAAGTTCTTGGGCGGATATTGTATAATCTTTATACCCGGTATTTCCTCAAAGGTAGATATGAAAATTTTTAATACACTTACAGGCAGAAAAGAAGAATTTGTTCCCTTAACACCGAATAAAGTGGGTATATATGCGTGCGGAGTGACTGTTTATGACCACTGTCATATCGGGCACGCAAGAAGTGCGATTGTCTTTGACGTAATAACAAGATATCTCAGATATAAAGGTTTTGATGTTAAATATGTCAGGAATTTTACAGATATAGATGACAAGATTATAAACAGGGCAAGGGAAGAAGGTATTACATGGGATGCTGTCGCCGCAAAATATACAGGCGAGTATTACAAAGATATGGACATGCTCGGGGTTGGAAGGGCAGATGTGGAACCAAAAGCTACAGAGCATATCGCAGAAATGATAAACATCATTAAAGGACTCATTGATAAAGGTTATGCATATGAAGCTGAGGGGAATGTTTATTTCTCTGTAGACAGGTTTTCTGAATACGGGAAGCTTTCGAAAAGGAACAGGGAGGAAATGATTGCAGGTGCGAGAGTCGAGGTTGATGAAAGGAAGATAAATCCGCTGGATTTCGCCTTATGGAAAAGATCAAAAGAAGGCGAACCCTCCCGTGAAAGCCCGTGGGGTCCCGGAAGACCTGGCTGGCATATTGAATGCACCGCCATGTCTATTAAACATCTCGGGGAAACCTTTGATATTCACGGCGGGGGTGCTGATTTACTTTTCCCTCACCACGAAAACGAGATTGCCCAGTCAGAGGCCTATACAGGAAAACCCTTTGCGAGATACTGGGTTCACAACGGTTTTATAACTATTGACAGAGAAAAGATGTCTAAATCGCTCGGAAATTTTTTCACGATAAAGGAAGTACTTGATAAGTTTGACCCTGAAGTAGTCAGGTTTTTCCTGCTTTCTACTCATTACAGAAGTCCGATAGAATTTTCTGATGAGCAGCTGCGTGAGGCGGAGAGTTCTATAGATAGATATTACTCTACAGTTATAAGGGTCGAAGATTTTATTGAGAGGGCGAATAATCTGAAAGATGAATTATCAAATGCCGGGAAAATCTTTGAAAATCGTCTTATTTCTTTCAGACAAAACTTTGAACAGGCGATGGATGATGACTTTAACACCGCACTTGCTCTCGGGCATGTCTTCGAACTTATAAGGGAGACTAACAGATTCCTTGATAAAAGGCCATCAGGCTTAAAAGACGGAGAGCTTTTATTGAAGACAGGGGAATTACTCTCAGAAGCTGGAAATATTCTTAATATTTTCAATAAAACACCCCGTGAATGGTACCTGTCTTTAATGAAATTAAAAAATATCGGAATTACTGAAAAAGATATTTCAGAAAAAATAAGTGAGAGGCAGGGGGCAAGAAAACATAAAAACTGGAATCTTGCAGATGCAATAAGGAAAGAACTTGAAGACAAAGGAATTATCCTTGAAGACAAGAAAGACCGAACAGACTGGAAAGTCATGGCAGGGTAGGGAATGGATTTATGGCCTGAACCCGGTATGGGAAGCGATAAAATCAGGCAGGAACATAAAAAGTATTTTTATATCCTCAAAAAGACATGAGAAAGTACAGGAAATAAAAAAGGCTGCAGAAGATAAAAATATTCCCGTAAAAATTTCAGACACTGCTTTTTTTGATATAACTTTTTGTAAGGGGCACCAGGGAATTGCAGCAGAGGTTTACTCAAAAAAATATGTTCCTCTTGATGAATTGCTTGGAATACCATATAAAAAAAACGAACCGCCCCTTTTCTTTATAATTGACTGTATTGAAGATCCAAGAAACCTCGGAGCAATATTAAGGGTTGCAGATGCTGCAGGGGTTCACGGTATTGTTGTTCAATCATACAGATCCGTCACTCTGAGTTCTGAAGTATCAAAAGTCTCTGCCGGTGCTGTTGAATATGTACCTGTATCAATAGTATCAAACATAAAACATGCAATCTCCGAAATGAAAAGGATGGAGATAACAATAATCGGGGCTGAAGCCAGTGCTGAAAAGAAATTCTGGGAGATAGATTTAAAATTACCATTAGCCCTCGTGATTGGCTCTGAAGGAAGGGGTATCAGAAGAACAGTAAAGGAAAAGTGCGATATTTTAGCAAGGATTCCCATGAAGGGAAAAATAAATTCTCTTAATGTTTCAGTTGCTACAGGAATTTTTGCATTCGAGATATTACGTCAAAGATTCCGAAATAATTAATATTATTAAGAAAAAACGAAATATTTCCCTGTATTTGCCATTTTCCGTAATTGACCATTTCTATGAAAAAGATGTTATATTTAAATTTGCAATGAAAAGGGAGTATTATTGTCTTTTTCTGCCTTTTACAATTTCTTTTTTGGAAATGTATTTCAGGGATAATAACGAAGCCACCGTAGCTCAGCAGGCAGAGCAGCTGATTTGTAATCAGCGGGTCGGGGGTTCGATTCCCTTCGGTGGCTCCACGGAGAGGTTCCCGAGCGGCCAAAGGGAGCAGACTGTAAATCTGCCGGCACAGCCTTCGGAGGTTCGAATCCTCCCCTCTCCACCAGCAAAATTTACAGTGAAAAGTGATAAATAAAAAGTGAAAAGTGAAAGGAAAATAAATTACATAACAGTAGACCTGCAAAGTATGAAGTATTAAGTCTGTCATTCCGGCTTGTCCGGAATCTTTCTTAAAGAAGGATTCCCGACAGGCGGGAATGACAACAGACGCAGGAATAATCTATTTAACCGGATGAGCATAAAGGAATTCTATTGGTTTAAAATATTGAAACTTTTAACTTTTTGTTGGGACGCGGGAGTAGCTCAGTGGTAGAGCGTCAGCCTTCCAAGCTGAGGGTCGCGGGTTCGAATCCCGTTTCCCGCTCCAGTGCCCATGTAGCTCAGTCGGTAGAGCACATCCTTGGTAAGGATGAGGTCACCGGTTCAATCCCGGTCATGGGCTCTGTAATAGACGGTCAGTGGTCATTAGTTAAATTGAAGGTTATACTGGTGATAGACGCAAAAGTAATGACCTCGTTGTATAAAGTTGTCATTCCGGCTTGTCCGGAATCTTTCTTAAAGAAGGACTCCCGACAAGCGGGAGTGACATATAGAGACTGTTACAAGGGACATTATTTATACAGGATTCAATAATAAGTGACTGATGACTATTGACTAATGACTAAGATAAGGAGGAGATATGGCAAAGGCTAAATTTGAGAGGATAAAGCCACATATAAACA
>JACUUX010000028.1 GCA_014859105.1 Nitrospirota bacterium | reverse complement strand
AGGGAAGGTGGAAGGACAGTTGGTGCCGGTGTTGTTACAGAAATAAGGGAGTAAATATTGTAACGGGGTAAAACCGATATGAGAGATATAATATTATTTCAATGTACGGAATGCAAAAACAGAAATTATTCAAGTATGAAAAATAAAAAAAATACAACTGATAAGCTTCAAATAAAAAAATACTGTAGACACTGCAGGAGGCATACATTACATAAAGAGACAAAGGCATAGGCCAGTAGCTCTAACGGATAGAGCATCGGACTCCAAATCCGAGGGTTGGGGGTTCAAATCCCTCCTGGCCTGCCATCTATAAGGTAATCATATTATGATAAAAAAGATAAAGGGATTTTTCAGCGAAGTGAAGATAGAAATAAAGAAGGTTGTTTTCCCGTCAAGGGATGAACTTATCGGTTCTACATGGGTTGTAATAATAACTGTTTTAGCTATTTCGTTATTCCTGGGTACTATTGACATCGGTCTTTCAAAATTGGTGGGTATGGCGATTAAATAAGCTATGGGAAAAAATTGGTACGTAGTACATACATATTCAGGGTTTGAGGAAAAAGTAAAGCTCACTATAGAAGAAAAAATAGTCAAGCAGAAACTCAACGATAAGATTTCGAGGATACTTATCCCTACCGAACGGGTCATAGAATTAAAAGGAGGGAAAAAGATAGAAAGTGACAAGAAATTTTATCCCAGTTACATTATTGTTGAGATGGAGCTTGATGAAGAAACGTGGCATCTTATAAGAAGTACTCCACGGGTAACGGGCTTTGTGGGAGGGGCAAAACCTGTTCCACTTTCCGAGGAAGAGGTTTCCGTTATTCTTCAACAGATAGAAAAAGCACCAACACCACAGGTCAAAACTCAATTCCAGAAAGGAGAGAATGTCAGGATTATTGACGGACCCTTCACCAATTTCATCGGGAACGTTGAGGATGTGGATATAGATCACGGCAGGCTCTGCGTAATGGTGAGCATCTTCGGCAGGCAGACCCCGGTAGAACTAAACTTCTTCCAGGTGGAGAAGGCATGACTATAGAAAAAATTCTAAATCCTAAATTCGAAATTCTAAACAGAGAAAAAGTACAATTAGGCTACGGTTACAAGGACTATTTTAAGGAATGTCAAGCGGTTACGGTAACGAAGCCCGTATCGTCTATCGGCTGCGTCTTTCGGCTTTTTTACGTTACCGTTAAAACGTAAACGAAACGAGCTTCGTTACCGTAACCGTTAGACGTATTTTGTAATTATGGAGGTATAGATGGCTAAAAAAGAAGTAACTGCTCAGGTTAAACTCCAGATACCTGCTGGCAAGGCAAATCCTGCCCCGCCCGTAGGGCCTGCGCTCGGTCCTCATGGTGTAAATATCATGGAGTTCTGTAAGGCATTCAATGCACAGACTCAGGCACTCGGAGATACTATAATACCGGTAATACTGACAGTATATGCTGACAGGTCATTTACATTTATCACAAAGACTCCTCCTGCGTCGGAGCTCCTGAAAAAAGCTGCTGGAATTATAAAGGGTTCAAGCACTCCTAATAAGGAGAAGGTTGGCAAAGTTACATCCGAGCAGATAAAAGAAGCAGCACAGAAGAAACTTCCTGATCTGAATGCGTACTCGCTGGATAAAGCAATAAAAATAATAGAGGGAACAGCGAGAAGCATGGGAATAGAAATAATAGAGTAAGAGGTAGAGATGGGGAAAAAACTAATATCTGTTAAAGAAAAGATTGAAAAGGGAAAAGATTACTCACTTGAAGATGCAATAAAGCTTGTAAAGGATTCTTCCTATACCAAATTTAATGAGACCATCGATTTAGCAGTAAATCTTGGTATAGATCCGAGAAAATCAGAACAGATGGTTAGGGGCACTGTTGTTCTTCCGCATGGCACAGGAAAGAAAGTAAGGGTACTTGTTTTCGCAAAGGGAGAAAAGGAAAAAGAGGCTCTGGATGCAGGTGCTGATTATACAGGGGCAGAAGACATTGTGGAGAAAATAAACAAAGGCTGGCTTGACTTTGACAAGGCTGTTGCAACTCCTGATGTTATGGGCATGGTAGGAAAGCTCGGTAAGATACTCGGCCCGCGAGGACTCATGCCAAATCCGAAACTTGGCACTGTAACATTTGATATAGCCAGAGCAGTCAAAGAGATAAAGGCTGGAAAAGTCGAATATAAAGCTGATAAAGCCGGAATTGTACATATCACTGTTGGTAAGGTTTCATTTGATACCGATAAGCTTATTGACAATGCTAAAACCGTAATTGGCTCAATATTAAAGGCCAAACCTGCTTCAAGTAAAGGTAAATACCTTAAGAGGATATCTATCTCGTCAACTATGGGACCGGGGGTCGCTGTCGATTTAGCATCTCTGGGGAAGGGGGTATAAACTGAAAAGGGAACAAAAAGAACAGGTCATAAATAACCTGAAAGGCGAATTCGATAAAGCAAAGGCCGTAATTTTTACAGATTACAGGGGCATGACTGTCGCTGAACTTTCAGATTTAAGAAAGTCACTTCTGGAAGGAAATCTTGAGTACAAAGTTGTTAAAAACACGCTCGCCAAAATTGCCACTGAAGGTACTCCTGTTTCTGTTGCGAAAAATTCTTTTAAAGGTCCTGTAGGTATTGCCATCAGTTATGACGATCCGGTACTTATAGTAAGAAAGATTCTTGAATACTCTAAGAGAAATGCCAAACTCAAAATTGCTGCCGGGGTAATAGAAGGCAACCTCTGTACCTCAGATGATTTAAAGTCTGTTGCTGAAATACCGCCCAGACAGGTTTTGCTTTCAATGCTCGCCTGTGGGTTACAGGCACCCTTTAATAAACTGGCATATGCATTAAATGCTACCTTAAGCAAGTTCATTTACGTAATGGAAGCTTTAAAAAATAAGAAGAGTCAATAAAATTAAAGTCATCAGTCATTGGTCCACGGTCATTTATTATTGAATTAGTGACTAATGACTATTGACTGGTGAACATTTACTAACAAGAAAAGGAGGATTTCAAAATGGCTGTTACAAAAGAACAAGTTTTCGAATTTATCGATAACATGACAGTCCTCGATATGTCAAAGTTTATAAAAGAGTTCGAGGAGAGATACGATGTGACTGCAGCGGCACCTGTTGCTCTGGCAGCTGCACATGGCGCAGCCTTTCCTGCCGGCGGGGCTGCAACAGAAGTTGAAGAGAAAACAAGTTTTGATGTAATACTCTCTTCAGCAGGTGAGAAAAAAATCCAGGTTATCAAGGTGGTAAGGGAACTGACCGCTCTTGGCCTTAAAGAGGCAAAAGAACTTGTTGATGGAGCTCCAAAGCCTGTTAAAACCGGTGTCTCAAAAGAAGAGGCCGAAGCCATAAAGGCTAAACTCGAAGAACAGGGAGCAACAGTTGAGATTAAGTAATATCGGTCAACAGTTAATAGCTATGGTCATTAGTCACTGGTCATCTGTCACTAAACCAATAACCATTGACTGATGACTGTTGACTAATAAGAAGGAGACATATGATAAGGGCTCTCAGAAAAAGACAAAATTTTGGAAAAGTCCCACATATCTTAGAAATTTCAAACCTCGTAGAAATCCAGAAGATGTCTTACGAGAAATTTTTGCAGAAAGAAGTTCCTCTCGAAGAAAGAGAGGAATCGGGATTGCAGGCAGCATTTTTAAGTGTATTTCCAATAGTAGATTACAACGAGACAGCCTCTATAGAGTTGCTCGGTTATATGATTGGAGAACCAAAATTTAACGTTCGTGACTGCTGGCAGAAAGGGATTACTTATGCTGCCCCTCTTAAGATAAAGGTTAAACTTAACCTGTGGGAATATGAACCAAAAGAAACTAAAAGATTAAAAGAATCAAGGGAGGAAGATGTATATATCGGCGAAATACCTTTAATGACCGGTACAGGCACTTTTATAATAAATGGGACAGAGCGCGTTGTAGTCAGTCAGCTTCACCGGTCACCCGGTGTATTTTTCAGCCACGACAAGGGTAAGACACATATCAGTGGAAGGCTACTTTATTCTGCAAGGGTAATCCCTTCGCGCGGTTCCTGGCTTGATTTCGAATTTGATTCAAAAGACATCCTCTATGTGAGAATAGACAGAAGAAGAAAGCTGCCTGCAACAATAGTCCTCAAGGCTATCGGATATACTAATGAAGATTTATTAAAGATATTCTATCCAATAGAAGAAATAAAAATAGCAGGTAACAAATTCACACGTAATGTTAGTGAAGTATTGCTGGGACAGAAGTCATCAATAAACATTGTTGCACCTGATACAAAAGAATTAATTGTCAAGGAAGGAAGCAAAATAACAAGAGTTGCCATCAGGAAAATGGAGGCATCAGGTATTAAAACAGTACCTATATCCAAAGAAGAAATTATCGGCAGGATTACTTTAAAAGACATAATTGATCCTTCAACCGGAGAAGTAGTAGTTGAAGGGAATGAACCAATCACAGAAACTGCTCTAAACAGGATACTTTCACTAAAGATTGATACTCTCAGCCTTTTGTTTATCGACAATGTGCATTATCTTCCTTCGCTCAGGGATACCTTATTGACAGACAAGGTTAACACGCAGGAGGAAGGCCTCATCGAAATATACAAGAAATTAAGACCCGGCGAACCGCCAACCCTAACTGCCGCAAAAGACCTTTTCAATGGATTATTTTTTGATCCCAAAAGATATGACCTTTCACCTGTAGGACGTTTAAAACTTAACAAAAGGCTGAACCTCGATATCCCTTTAGGAACAAGAGTATTAACAGACAATGATATTGTGGAGATAGTTAAATATCTATTCAACCTTAGAACAGGCAAAGGAGAGATTGACGATATTGACCATCTCGGTAACAGAAGGGTAAGAAGGGTTGGTGAACTCCTTGAAAACCAGTTCAGGATAGGTCTCGTCAGAATGGAAAGAACTATAAAGGAGAAGATGACCCTTACAGACCTTGAAACAGCCATGCCTCACGATTTGATAAATGCTAAACCTGTAATGGCTGCTATCAAAGAGTTTTTCGGTTCCAGCCAGTTGAGTCAGTTTATGGACCAAACAAATCCTCTATCCGAGATTACCCATAAAAGGAGGCTTTCTGCCCTTGGACCGGGTGGTCTTACACGTGAACGGGCAGGTTTTGAAGTTAGAGATGTCCATCCAACCCATTATGGAAGGATATGCCCGATAGAAACGCCGGAAGGTCCAAATATCGGACTTATTACATCTCTTGCAACATATGCAAGGGTAAACGATTTCGGATTTATTGAAGTTCCCTACAGAAAAATTATAAACGGCAAAGTTACAAAAAACATTGAATACCTTTCGGCGATAGAAGGTGAAAAATATGTAATTGCAGAGGCAACCTCTCCTATTGATGAAAAGGGGAATTTAACCGGAGAAACAGTCTCTGCCAGAGTAGGTGGAGACTTTAAAATGGTATCTCCTCAAGATGTTCATTATATGGATGTCTCCCCAAAACAGATTGTTGGAGTCTCTGCATCTCTGATACCTTTTCTTGAAAACGACGATGCAAATAGGGCATTGATGGGCTCGAATATGCAAAGACAGGCAGTTCCTTTACTCCAGACAGAGGCTCCGATAGTAGGTACGGGTATGGAGCATGTTGCTGCGAGAGACTCGGGTGCACTTGTAATTGCAAGGCTCGGTGGGGTTATAGAGAGCGTAGATGCTTCAAGGATCGTTGTGAGGACTTCGGAAGATAAGGGAGGAGTCGATATATATAATCTGATAAAATTCCAGCGGTCAAACCAGGCTACATGTATCAATCAGAAGGCTACTGTAAATGTTGGTGACGTTGTTAAAGCAGGCGATATACTTGCTGACGGAACCTGTACCGAACAGGGTGAACTCTCACTCGGTAAGAATGTACTCGTGGCTTTTATGCCATGGGGCGGATACAATTTTGAAGATGCAATACTTATCAGCGAGAAACTCGTAAAAGAAGACGTCTATACATCAGTACACATAGAAGAGTTCAGCATAGAGTCAAGAGAGACAAAGCTCGGCCCGGAAGATATTACCCGTGATATTCCGAATGTTGGAGAAGAGACTCTAAAAAACCTTGATGAAAGTGGAATAATCAGAATTGGTGCAGAAGTGAAGCCAGGAGACATACTTGTCGGTAAAGTTACACCAAAAGGTGAGACACAATTGACACCCGAGGAAAAACTCCTCAGGGCTATTTTCGGAGAAAAGGCCGAAGAAGTAAAAGAAAGCTGCCTTTATGTGCCTCCCGGGATTGAGGGTACGGTTGTTGATGCAAGAATATTCTCAAGAAAAGGTATTGAAAAAGACGAAAGGGCTAAAAGCATAGAAGAAGAAGATATTCAGCGTCTCCACAGAGATCTTGAAGAAGAAGAAAGGATAATAAAAAACGAAAAAAACAGAAAGATCATCGGGCTTCTTGTTGAACAGACAGTTTCAGAAGATGTCAAGGATCCAAAAACAAAGGAAGTAATATGCCCGAAAGGAAAGAAGCTCACTGAAAAACATCTTGAGCGAATAAAAGATGAACATCTCATGCGCATTAAATTGGAAAATGCTGACGTACGCGAGAAAATAGACTCCATGAACAGCGAGGTTAATCATTATATTCGCCATCTTGAATCAAAATATTATGAAATGATTGACAGGGTAAAAAAGGGGGATGAGCTGCCTCCGGGGGTTAATAAGGTAGTTAAGGTTTACATAGCCATGAAACGGAAAATCCAGATAGGTGATAAAATGGCGGGGAGACACGGAAATAAAGGTGTTGTTGCGATGGTTCTGCCTGAAGAGGATATGCCCTATCTGCCTGACGGTACACCTGTAGACATAGTCCTAAATCCACTCGGCGTTCCTTCAAGAATGAATGTTGGCCAGGTTCTCGAGACCCATCTTGGATGGGCGGCTAAAGCACTTGGTTTATTTGTGGCAACACCTGTATTTGAAGGTGCTAAAGAAATAGAGATAAAGGACCTTCTTAAGAAGGCAAAACTTCCCATAACCGGACAGATAACACTTTATGACGGGAAAACAGGTGACCCATTCGATACGCCTGTAACAGTCGGCTACATGTATATAATGAAACTTCACCACCTTGTGGAGGACAAGATTCATGCCCGTTCGATCGGACCCTATTCTCTGGTTACCCAGCAGCCTCTTGGCGGAAAGGCTCAATTCGGCGGACAGAGGCTCGGTGAGATGGAAGTCTGGGCACTTGAGGCTTACGGTGCTGCATATACATTACAGGAGTTTTTAACTGTAAAAAGTGACGATGTTGCCGGCAGGGCACGTATGTATGAAGCAATCGTGAAAGGTGATGCAACCCTCGAACCAGGGGTTCCTGAATCTTTCCATGTATTAATAAAAGAACTCCAGAGTCTCGGACTTGATATCGAACTTCTGGAGAAAAAAGCTAAGGGGGAGTAGTTTTGACAGAGGACATATATTCAATTTTTCAAAGGCCAAAAGATCCAACAGATTTTGAGGCCGTCAGGATAAGACTTGCTTCACCGGAAAAAATAAGGGAATGGTCTTATGGTGAGGTTAAAAAACCTGAGACCATAAATTATCGGACTTTCAAGCCGGAAAGAGACGGGCTTTTCTGTGCAAAGATCTTTGGTCCCATTAAGGACTGGGAATGTATTTGCGGCAAATATAAAAGGATGAAGCACAGAGGGGTCGTATGTGATAAATGCGGGGTCGAAGTCATACAGTCCAAAGTAAGGCGTGAAAGATTAGGACATATCGAACTTGCAAGTCCTGTTGCGCACATATGGTTTCTCAAAGGTCTCCCTAGCAGAATTGGCACACTTCTCGATATGACAATGAGGCAGCTTGAAAGAGTTCTTTATTTTGAAAGCTACATTGTCGTCGATCCCTGTGATACTTCTCTTAAGGAAAAAGATTTGCTGTCTGAAGAGGAATACAAGAAGAAGGTATCAGAATACGGTTCAAGATTTAAGGCAGGGATGGGAGCTGAGGCAATAAGGGAGCTTTTAAGAAAGGTTGATCTTGAAGGTCTTTATGCAGACCTCAGGAGCAAAATCAATGAAGCAGTATCAATGGGAGCTAAAAAGAAATTCACTAAAAGACTCAAGGTTGTCGACTCATTCAGAAAATCCGGCAATAAACCTGAATGGATGATCATGGATGTCATACCGGTTTTACCACCTGATCTAAGACCTCTTGTACCATTGGAAGGTGGCCGGTTTGCGACTTCTGATCTTAATGACCTCTACAGGAGGGTTATAAACAGAAACAACAGGCTTAAGAGATTAATGGAGTTAAAAGCGCCTGGCGTAATCATAAAGAACGAAAAAAGGATGCTCCAGGAGGCTGTAGATGCACTTTTTGATAACGGCAGAAGAAGCAAGGTCTTAAAGACCACCACAAAGCGGCCGCTGAAATCCCTCAGCGATATGATAAAAGGTAAACAGGGCCGGTTCAGACAGAACCTTCTGGGAAAACGTGTTGACTATTCCGGAAGGTCTGTCATTGTTGTCGGACCCGAGCTGAAACTTCATCAATGCGGCCTCCCGAAAAGGATGGCCCTGGAACTGTTTAAACCTTTTATTTTTAATAAACTTGAAGAGAAAGGACATGCAACTACGATCAAAGCAGCTAAAAAACTTGTAGAGAAAGAGAGTCATGAAGTATGGGATGCTCTTGATGAGGTGATAAGAGAACACCCGGTAATGCTAAACCGGGCACCCACTTTGCACAGGCTCGGTATTCAGGCATTTGACCCTGTGCTTGTGGAAGGCAAGGCGATAAAACTGCATCCTCTTGTCTGTACAGCTTTTAATGCAGACTTTGATGGAGACCAGATGGCAGTTCATGTTCCTCTCTCAATCGAAGCCCAGATTGAAGCCAGGGTCCTTATGATGTCGATTAACAATATTTTATCCCCTGCAAACGGTAAACCGATAGTTGTGCCAACTCAGGATATGGTCCTTGGTATTTACTACCTTATGAAGGAGCGGAAGGGAGCTAAGGGAGAGAGAAAGTACTCCGACACAGAAATCTTATATATAAAGGACCCGATCGAAAGGGTTAAGGCTGAACTTCAGGGCAGGTATGAAAGCCCCGAGGACGTCAGGATCGCATACGATAATGGTATCCTGGATGAACACGCAAGGATTAAAGTTAGAATAAACGGAGAATTCGTTGACACAACAACTGGCAGGGTAATCTTCAGCGAAATATTCCCGGCAGGAATACCATTCTCTATGATTAATAAGGAAATGACAAAAAAAGAACTTGGCAAGTTGATTGAATATATATATAAAAAATCAGGCAAGCGTGACACTGTTGTCTTCCTCGATAACCTGGAGTCTCTCGGGTTTTATTATGCAACAAAATCAGGTGTGTCTATATCTATGACAGACATGCACATTCCGACAAAGAAAGCAGAACTTATACGTAATGCTGAACAGGAAGTCATTGAGGTTCAGAAACAGTATGCAGAAGGTCTTATAACACATGGTGAACGTTACAACAAAGTAATAGATATATGGGCAAATGTAACCGAAAAAGTTGCTGACGAGATGATGAAAGAACTCGGAGCAGAGGATGGGAAAACCTTCTCTGAAGAAGAGCTAAAGGAGAGGAGATCATTTAACAGCACCTTCATGATGGCTGACTCGGGTGCAAGAGGAAGTACCGCTCAGATAAGACAGCTTGCAGGTATGAGGGGACTGATGGCAAAGCCTTCAGGTGAGATTATTGAGACACCGATAACTGCAAACTTCAGAGAGGGATTAACACCCTTGCAATACTTTATATCAACTCATGGAGCAAGAAAGGGGCTTGCTGATACAGCCTTGAAGACCGCAAATTCAGGATATCTTACACGAAGACTTGTTGATGTTGCCCAGGATGTTAATATTTCCGAGCAAGACTGTGGAACGACAGACGGGATCACTGTAACTTCTCTCGTTGAAGGTGGAGAGATAATACAGCCTCTTGAAGAGAGAATTCTTGGAAGATTAGCAGTAGAGGACATAAAAGACCCCCTGACTAAAGAACTTCTGGTCAAAAAGAATCATGAAATAGATGAGGAATTCACCCGGAAGATTATCGATGCAGGAATAGACAGGGTCAAGATAAGATCGGTACTTACCTGCCAGTCAAGGTTTGGTGTATGTACAAAGTGCTACGGAAGGGACCTTGCAATAGGAGAGCTTGTTGGGATAGGTGAAGCAGTTGGAATAATAGCAGCACAGTCAATAGGAGAGCCCGGGACACAGCTTACAATGAGGACATTCCATATTGGTGGTGCAGCCTCGAAAGTTGTTGAACGCACGGTGCTGGAAGCAAAAAACTCGGGTACAATAAAGTTTATTAATATTAGCACCGTTAAAAATAAGGAAGGTCTCCTTGTTGTCATGAACAGGAATGGGAGTATTGCCATAGTGGACGCCAGGGGGAGAGAAAAAGAGAAGTACTCTGTTGTTTATGGTGCAAAGCTCATGGTCAAGAATGGACAAAGGGTCGAAATAGGTCAGAAAATAGTTGAATGGGACCCTTATTCGACACCGATACTTACAGAAATAGGAGGTAAAATAGCCCTCGGAGACATTATTGAAGGAGTGACCGTTAAAGAGGAGGTTGATGAGATAACAGGTCTTTCTCACAAGGTTATTATAGACTATCCTGCCAATATGAGACCGAGGATTTCTATAAAAGATGAACAGGGAAAGGTGACTCAGAAGATTCCGGGAATAAATGCCCTTGCACGGTACCTCCTGCCTGCAGGTGCACATATACTTGTTGAAAGAAACGATACGGTATACCCGGGAGATATACTTGCGAAAATACCAAGGGAAACTACAAAGACTAAAGATATCACAGGCGGCCTTCCAAGGGTGGCCGAACTCTTTGAGGCAAGACGGCCTAAAGAGCAGGCAATAGTTACAGAAATAGATGGGATGGTTGAGTTTAAAGGTGCACATAAGGGTATGCGCGTTGTTGTTGTGAGGGGAGGAGATGAAACAAGGGAATACCTCATACCTAAAGGTAAACATGTCAGTGTGCATGAAGGTGACTGGGTAAGAGCAGGTGAGCCACTCATGGATGGTGCTGTAAATCCTCACAATATACTTGACATCCTCGGGCCCCAGGAACTTCAGAGGTACCTTGTTGACGAAGTCCAGAAGGTATACAGATTACAGGGCGTCTCGATCAATGATAAACATATAGAAGTTATCGTAAGGCAGATGATGAAAAAGGTAAAAATCGAAGACCCGGGAGACACGAATTTCCTTATAGGCGATCAGGTGGACAGGAGGGTTTTTCAGGAAGAGAATGCAAGGGTAAAAGCTGAAGGCGGGAAACCATCTCAAGGTAAGCCTTTATTACTGGGTATAACAAAGGCATCTCTGACCACAGATAGTTTTATCTCTGCTGCCTCTTTCCAGGAAACAACAAGGGTTCTAACAGAAGCAGCTATCAGCGGTGCAATAGATGAACTTAAGGGGCTTAAAGAGAATGTTATAATGGGAAGTATGATTCCTGCCGGAACAGGAATGTCCAGATACCGGAATACCTTTGTAAAAAGGGAATTTCAAGACCGGCTTCCTGAACCAGCTGAGGAACCTTCAGGTTAATTTGCTAATTGCAAGAAGCAGGTAGTTATTTTGCGATTTATCGCTGATGCCATGCTCGGCAGGCTTGCAAGATGGCTGCGGTTTTTGGGCTTTGATACACTGTATTATCCTGATATAAGCGACGGCAGGTTAATCCGTATTGCAAGAGAGCAGGACAGGTTTATCTTAACAAGAGACACGCGGCTTGTAAAAAGAAAAGGACTTAACAATTACCTTCTTATCAATGCAAATAATTCTTTTAAGCAGCTCTTTCAGGTTCTGGACACACTCAAAATAAGACGTTTTAAACCATTAAGCAGATGTGTTGCATGTAATGGGCAGCTTTCTCAGATTTCAGACAAGACGGAGGTTAAGGATTTAGTTCCTGAATACGTCTTTCTTCATTATAAAGTCTTTTTCAGATGTAATGATTGTGGTAAAATTTACTGGGAAGGTTCTCACCCGAGGAAATTTAAGGAAAAACTTGTTGATATACTGAAAAAGGAATAGGAAATAAATTTATGGAATTTCCCGGTATTATACTGGATACTTCAACGATCATACAGATCCAGAAACCTGCCCGGAATATATTATACGACATGTTGATAGTTGGTGCCGGTCCTGCAGCTATGAGTGCTGCTGTATATGCAGCAAGGAAAATGATAAATCTGGCCATCCTCACAATCGATTTCGGGGGACTGATGAATGAAACAACCGAAATAGAAAACTATCTGGGATTTCAAAACATAAATGCAAGAGACCTTGTCTCAAGATTTGAAGAACATGTGAAAAGTTTCGAAATACCCGCAAATTACGGAGTTCCTGTAAAGGAAATTAAAAAGAAGGATGATTTTTTTTCTGTTTTCCTTGAAGACGGTACAGTTTATTCAGGCCGTACTGTCATATTTACAACAGGGGAACGCCACAGGGAACTCCGGGTCCCTGGAGGGAGAGATTTTGTGGGGAAAGGGATTTCCTATTGTGCTACCTGTGATGCTCCCCTGTTCAGGGATAAAAAAGTGATAATAATCGGTGGCGGGAACTCTGCATTTACAACAGCCCTCGATTTGATCAGAGTCAATGCAGAAATCATCCTTGTGAATCTTATGAAAGAGTGGCAGGCAGACGAAATACTCAAACAAAGAGTAAAAAAATATGAAAAAATACATTTTTTAGATAATCATGAAATTATCCGGATAGAGGGTAAAGATAAAGTAGAATCATGTATAATCAAAAATAGAGATACTGGCGAGGAAAAGAGGATAGATATAGACGCGATATTTATAGAGATCGGCCTTTTGCCTAACTCCGCCCCTGTCAAGAATTTAGTTGAACTTAATGAAGAGGGTGAAGTAATAGTTGACTGTTTGTGCCGCACCAGTGTACGAGGACTCTTCAGTGCGGGTGATGTAACATCTGTCCCATACAAACAAATAATCATATCAGCAGGAGAAGGGGCAAAGGCAGCTTTATCTGCTTACGATTATCTTGTCCGGACTTCTCTAATATAGAAAGGTAAGACATGGGAAAAATCTCAGAAAAAGACCGCAAGCAATTAAAGGATATTTTTAAATCCCTTCCGCAAAGTGTAAAAATCGTTATGTTTACTCAAGAAATTGAATGCGAACACTGCAGATTAACAAGAGAACTGCTCCAAGAAGTTGCAGAACTTTCAGAGAAAATCTTACTTGAGGTTCACGATTTCGTTAAAGAAGCAGATCTCGCTAAAACTTACAATATAGATAAGATTCCAGCCATAATTCTTATTGGAGACGGGGATTACGGGATTCGTTTCTATGGCATGCCTGCTGGTTATGAATTTACAACTTTTATTCAGGACATAATAAATGTAAGCCAGCGGGACCCCAAGCTTCCCCATGATGTGCTTGCAGTTTTATCTAAAGTATACAAACCGGTTCATATCCAGGTGATGATTTCACCTACCTGACCGTACTGTGCGCAGGCTGTTGTAACAGCTCACCGTTTTGCAATGGCTAATAACAACATAACAGCAGATATGGTAGAAATAAAAGAGTTCCCTCATCTAGCGGTTAAATATGATGTCCAGGGAGTTCCAAAGATCATTATTAACGAAAAATTCAGCATAGCCGGAGCAATTCCCGAAAAGGATTTTGCAGAAGCTGTTTTAAACGCAATAAAAGAATAAATTTTGAAGGTATGACCTTTCCTGCCCGCTAATCGCCACTTAATTAATTAGTTAGTAAGTTAGTTCTGCCAGTAAAAAATCGTAGTTTGCCCCTAACTTTTTTGCAACTCTTGAATTTCCTTATTAGTTTTAGCCCGGATTATTCACAAACTATGTTTATCAAGACAGGGCATAATATTTTTGCTCATTCTCGGTCTTCGACCTCCGAGGTATTTTGCCTCTTTATTATCAATATACACACTGCAGGCTTAAGTATCTATTTTTAAAAACAGGCAAACTGCAGAAAAAAGTTGACATAAAATAATGCGAATATTTAAAATAACAGCGTTAAATTTTTATAACGGTGTTAAAAATGAGTGTTAAAGAAAAAAGACTTAGGTATAAGGAGGAATTTCGCCGGGAGATTCTTAATTCAGCCCGCGATCTTTTCATTGATGCTGGTTATGAAAAATTCTCCATGCGTAGACTCGCCGCAAAAATTAAATATTCACCAACTACTATCTATCACTATTTTAAGAACAAGGACGATTTACTTTTTGCTATTTGTGAAGAGGTTGCCGAACAATTTCTTGCCAGGCTGCGCTATCTCAGATCGGTTCAGAGTGAGCCTTACCAAGCTCTGCGTAAGGCCATGCTTTATCTTGTAGAGTTCGCGTTCGACAATCCGAATCAATACAAGGTATTTTTTTTGACGAGGCATAATGTGTACGGCACGCAAGAGGAATTCATGAAAAGAGAGTCAATGGCGCGGAATTCATGTTTTGAATTCAGGGAAATAGTACAGGCTTGTATCAAAGCGGGTAAACTCCGGCGTATGGATATCGATGTATTAACGCAGGTGCTCTCAACAGCACCTCACGGCTTGATAACTATGACCCTCTATCGGAGCAGCTTCCCGTGGGCTGACCGAAAAGTACTTGCTACCACATTGGTTGATGGTTTATTGAAGGGATTTCAGAAGTAAATTTTTTATTCATAAAGACTAACACTGTTAATCGTCAAATAAATTTTTGAAAGATCTATGAGATAAGGAGTGATAAGAAGTGAACAGACAGGTACATGGAAAATTCAAGCCAGATAGGGGTATTGTATGAAAAAAAACTACAGAATTAAACTAATTGCCATTTCGGGAATTCTTCTCCTCGGCCTCATATCGGGCGGCTGTGACCGCCAGCAAAAATCTCAGTCTCCTGCTCCTGTTGCAGAAGTGTCTGTAGTAACGGTAAAGCCACAGCAAGTCGTGCTCACCACTGAATTGCCGGGCCGTACATCTGCCTACCTTGTGGCGGAAATCCGGCCCCAGGTCAGCGGCCTCATACAGAAACGCCTTTTTACGGAAGGTTCCTATGTCAAGGCCGGCCAGATGCTCTACCGGATTGACCCGGCACCTTTTCAGGCAGTGCTTGACAATGCCAATGCTTCCCTTGGAAGGGCCGAGGCAAATCTTCCCGCAATACGGTCGAGGGCCGAACGCTTTCAAGAATTGCTCGCTGATAAGGCAGTCAGCCAACAGGATTATGATGATGCGGCAGCCGCTCTGAAACAAGCCGAGGCCGATGTTCAATATTGGAAGGCAATGGTTGAAACGGCCCGCATCAATCTTGAATACACCCGCATTATTGCCCCAATCTCCGGTCGCATCGGCATATCCACTGTGACAGTGGGGGCGCTGGTGACGGCGCATCAGCCGGCAGCCCTGGCTACCATTCAACAACTGGACCCCATTTATGTAGATGTTCCGCAATCTACCGCAGAGTTGCTGCGATTACAGCGGCGCTTAGAGGAAGGCCGCCTCAAATACGAAGCAGCCAGCCAGAACAAGGTCAGGCTCATCCTGGAAGATGGCACAGAATATCTGTGGGAAGGAGTTTTGCAGTTTCGCGATGTCTCTGTAGATCCATCCACCGGTTCTGTCATCCTGCGAGTTATCTTTCCCAATCCGAAAGGTATTCTGCTGCCGGGTATGTTTGTCCGGGCTGTGCTAAAAGAGGGAGCCGATAAACAGGCACTTCTGATCCCCCAGCAGGCTGTGTCAAGGGATCCAAAGGGGAATCCTGTGGCGCTGATTGTGGATACTGACGGGAAAGTACAACAGCGAATACTTACGGTAGACCGCACCATTGGCGATAAATGGCTGGTTTCATCAGGCATTGCACAAGGCGATCGCGTGATTCTCGAGGGGATGCAAAGAGTGAGACCGGGTACTTCTGTTAAAGTTGTTCCTTTTGACGAAGGACAGAATGATGTTACGAAACCTGAGAATACGGCACAGCCGGCCGCAAAATCCAACTAACGGAGGCGCATGATGTTATCAAGATTCTTCCTTGATCGTCCGGTCTTCGCCTGGGTTATCGCCATCATCCTTATGATTGCGGGCTTGCTGGCGATCTATAACCTGCCGATTTCGCAGTATCCTCCCATTGCTCCTCCTTCCATTGCCATCACCGCATTTTATCCGGGGGCCTCGGCGGAAACTGTCGAAAACAGCGTGACGCAGATCATAGAACAAAAGATGACCGGCTTCGACAATATGCTGTATCTTTCAGCCAGCAGTGATTCGGCCGGTGCTTCCCGCGTTGAACTGACCTTTGCGCCGGGGACTGATCCGGACCTCGCCTGGGCCCAGGTGCAGAACAAGCTTCAGCTTGCCATGGCTAGCCTGCCTGAGGTGGTGCAGCGCCAGGGCGTGAAGGTGAGCAAGTCCACCCGGAACTACCTGTTGATCGTCGGCCTGATCTCGGAGGATGCGAGCATGGACGGGAATGATTTACGGGATTATGCACAATCCAACCTGGATAAGGTGCTCTCGCGTGTGCCGGGGGTGGGCGAGGTGGAAGTTTTTGGCGGCCAGTATGCCATGCGGATCTGGCTGAACCCCGACAAGCTGAACGACTACCAGATGACGGTTCAGGATGTGATCACGGCGCTGCAGGCTTACAACGTGGAGGTATCCGCCGGCCAGTTCGGTGGGGCTCCGGCTGTTGCAGGCCAACGGCTGAACGCCTCAATTGTCGTTCAGAGCCTGCTCAAGACGCCCGATGAATTTGCCGCGATCCCCCTCCGCACAAACCCTGATGGTTCCATCGTGCGGGTCAGGGATGTGGGGCGGACTGAACTCGGAACCGAATCCTACGATGTCGAGGCCTATTTCAACGGCAAGCCCTCAGCTGGTCTGGCTATCCGGCAGGCGGCCGGCGCCAATGCCCTGGATACGGCCAATGCCATCCGGGACAAGATGGAAGAGATGAGCCATTTCTTCCCCTCCGGCATGAAGGTCATTTATCCCTTCGACACTACGCCCTTCGTCAGGGTAGCCATCAATGAAGTGGTCAAGACCCTTTTCGAAGCGATCCTGCTGGTTTTTTTGGTGATGTTTCTGTTCTTGGGAAACATGCGTGCCACACTGATCCCGACCATCGCGGTGCCGGTCGTGATCCTCGGGACATTCGCTGTACTGGGGATTTTCGGTTTCTCTATCAACATGCTTACCATGTTCGCCATGGTGCTGGCCATCGGCCTGCTGGTAGACGACGCCATCGTCGTGGTGGAGAACGTGGAGAGAATCATGAGAGAAGAAGGGCTTTCCCCGAGAGAGGCCACCCGCAAATCCATGGACCAGATCACCAGTGCACTGATCGGAATCGGGCTGGTGCTATCAGCGGTCTTCGGACCGATGGCGTTTTTCGCCGGGTCAACGGGAGTCATCTACCGCCAGTTCTCCGTAACCATCATAGCCGCCATGCTCCTTTCGGTAGTGGTGGCCCTTATCCTGACGCCGGTGTTATGCGCATCGTTTCTCAAACCCGTGCCCAAGGGACATGCAGCATCGGAGGTTGGGGTAAAGTTCCTGCGACCGTTCTTCCGATGGTTTAACCGCATCTTTTTTTGGGCCAGAGACCAATATCTGCAATTTGTTGGCCGGACCCTATCCAAAAAAATCCGCTACATAGTCATTTTTCTTTTGATTATAGCGGTAATGGGATTCCTGTTTCAACGAATGCCTACCGCCTATCTCCCGGATGAAGATCAGGGAATCTTGATGGTGCAGGCCCTGCTTCCGGCGAACTCGACACTGGAGCAGACCAAAAAGGTCATGGATGAGATCAAAAACTATTTTCTGGAGCATGAAAAAGACGCTGTTGAATCCTTTATGGCGGTCTCCGGCATAAATTTCTCCGGTCGCGGACAGAATGCGGGAATGGCATTCGTCAAGCTTAAGGACTGGGAACTCCGCGACCGGCCGGACCTGAAGGTGGGCGCCGTAGCCGGAAGAGCCATGGGGGAGTTTTCCAGGATACGCAACGCCATGGTATTTGCTTTTCCGCCGCCGGCTGTTGTTGAATTGGGCATGGCAAAGGGGTTTGATTTTCAGTTGCTTGACCGTGGCGGTCTGGGCCACGCCGAGCTTATGACAGCTCGCAACCAACTTCTTGGCATGGCTGCAAAGAACCCGGTATTGACAAATGTCCGGCCCAACGGTCTGGAAGACGTGCCCGAATACCGGATTGATGTGGATTGGGAGAAGGCCGGAGCGCTGGGAGTGCCTATTACCTCAATCCACCATATGATCTCGGCTGCCTTCGGCAGCGCATATGTCAATGACTTCATCCAGGGCGGCAGGCGGGTGCTCAGACCGTCCCGCTCTATGCCTTTTCCATCCTGGTGATCTTCCTTTGCCTTGCGGCACTGTATGAAAGCTGGCCTATTCCCATTTCAATTCTGCTGGGCCTGCCGCTGGGGGCAATTGGCGGCGTGATCGCCTCGTCGCTGCGCGGAATGCCCAACGACGTCTATTTCCAGATCGGCCTGTTGGCCACCCTCGGACTGACCACCAAGAACGCCATCCTGATCGTCCAGTTCGCCAAAGCCCGGTTGGAACAAGGCATGGGCCTGATTGAGGCGACGCTCGAGGGGGCCAAACTCCGGTTGCGCCCGATCGTTATGACCTCGCTGGCCTTTGGCTTTGGCGTGTTGCCGCTGGCGCTGGCCAGCGGCGCGGGTGCCGGCGCACAAAAGGCCATCGGCACCGCGGTAGTAGGCGGCGTGGTGACCGCCACCTTCCTGGTGACCATATTTGCACCGCTATTCTATGTACTGATCGAAAAGACCTTCGGCAAACAGAGGAAGCATGAAGCAACCAAGGGCACTGAGATAAATCCATCAGGAGATGAATGAAATGAATAAAAACCTTCTTTTTGCAATTATTGGATTTGTAATGGTACTGGGAGGATGCACGCTGACCCCTGAATACACAAGGCCTGAAGCGCCCGTCCCCGAAGTCTGGCAGAGCGGTGAGGCATACAATGAAACCAAAGGTGAGGCCGGCGCTCCGAAAGCACCTGAACTGAGGTGGCAGGACTTTTTCACCGACACAAAGCTGCAACAAATCATTGAGATTGCCTTGAACAACAACAGGGATCTGCGGCTTGCCGCCTTGAATGTTGAGATGGCCCGCGCATTATACGGCATTAAACGGGCTGAGCTTTTGCCGACGGTCAATGCTGAAGCCAGCGGAAGCAAACAACGGATCCCAGCCAATGTTATGGGCTTCCCGGAACCGTTGACGATTGAGCGATACGATGTCAGTCTCGGCATCAGCTCATGGGAGATTGACTTTTTCGGCCGGATTCGCAGTCTGAAAGATGCAGCGCTTCAAGAATATTTAGCGACGGAACAGGCACGTCGCAGCGCGCAGATTAGCCTGGTGGCCGAGGTTGCAAACACATACCTGACACTGGCCGCTGACCGCGAGTTATTGAAGCTGGCGCAGGAAACTCTGGAGACCCAGGAGGAAACCTACAAGCTGATCCGGCGTCGCCACGAGGTCGGGGCCTCGTCCGAGCTTGATCTCCGTCAGGCGCAAACCCGCGTGGATGCGGCGCGGGTGGACGTAGCCCGATATACCAGCATAGTGGCCGTGGATGAGAACGCACTGATGCTGTTTGTCGGCTCACCTATTCCGGACGGACTTCTGCCAACAGAGCTGAATGCGGTTACGCTGCTGCAGGATATTTCCCCCGGATTGCCTTCAGATGCTCTGCAACGCCGCCCCGACATCCTGCAGGCCGAGAACCAGCTAAAGGCTGCCAACGCCAATATCGGTGCGGCACGTGCGGCATTCTTTCCCCGGATTACTCTTACCGGCACAATTGGAACTGCGAGTAACGAACTGTCCGGCTTATTCAACTCTGGATCAGGTAAGTGGAGTTTCGCGCCGCAGATACTTATGCCGGTTTTTGATCCTCGCACGTGGTCTGCCCTGGATGCGAGTAAAGTGGACAGGGAAATCGTATCGACCCAGTATGAGAAGGCGATCCAGGTGGCTTTCAGAGAGGTTGCCGATGCCCTGGCACAACGGGGAACCCTGGGGGATCAAATAGCGGCACAACAGTCTCTTGTTGAAGCCACTGCCGAGAGCTATCGCCTCTCCAATCTGAGATATAAAAGCGGGATTGACAGCTACCTGAGCGTTCTCGACGCGCAGCGCTCGCTCTACGGGGCGCAGCAGGGCCTGATTTCCGTTCGTCTTTCGCGTCTTGCCAATCTGGTGACGCTCTACAAGGTGCTGGGTGGAGGTGCGGGTGAGTGAAGTCCAGAGGGGATTGCGTGAAAAGTAAAGAAGTGTAGATAGAAGAGTATGAAAATCCATCTACTGTAGAACCACTATGATCAGGCTTAACAAGGGGTGGCTTTTAGGGATCGTACTCATTGGGGTTGCCGCAACAGCCTCATTTCTAAACTCATAAAGAATCATAGTCTTGGGTTACATTAATGATTATATGTCAACCTTTTGCATAAAATTCTACGATTTTTGATTCTTCTTTACCCATTATAGACCGTCCATCGAAAAGACCACCTTCTGCTATTATCAATTTGACTGTAGAGATCTCACCATGAACCTTTCCTTTAGGTTTTATCTCTATATTTTCATTTGCGGTTAAATTCCCGACTACATTTCCGCCAATAATGATGCCTTTTGCCGTTATGTTTCCATTTAGGCTGGCTTTTTCTCCGAGTATTACCCAGTCAGCATTTATATTTCCATCCACAGTGCCGTCTATCCTTAATGTCCCTTTCGTCTCTATATCACCTTTGAAAATTGAATTCGTACCAATAAAAGACTCCAGCTTCTTGGTATTCTTTATAAACGTCATGATGCCTCCATTGTATATTTAGTAGGATTTATGTGTTTACCATACCTCCATACCTCATAATGCACATGCGGACCAGTAGAGTTTCCGGTTGAACCAGCGTATCCGATTATGTCTCCCCTCATGACCTTCTGTCCAACTTTTACCGTATTCTTCTTATTGTGAGCATAGACCGTTGAAAAACCATGTCCATGTTCCAATACAACGAGGTTTCCACTGCCTCCGCTCCATCCCGAAAAGCTTACTATTCCATCTGCTGTTGCTATCACCGGGCTGCCAAGTTCTGTTGAGATGTCAATACCTGAATGAAAATCATTTTTTCCGTTAATGGGATGAATCCGTTTACCATAATGAGAAGATATTTTCCCCTGAACAGGTAATCCATTTGGAGTGGAAAGATAAATGTCCTTCTGGATACGCAGATAATTTTTTATTTCACCAACAGTCTCAGTTGTATTTATAATCTGTTGCCTGATTTTTTCCATATCAAAATCAACCGAACCGCTGTCTGATGTATCGATGTTTTCAAGAATTTTTTCCCTGGAGTCAAGTGAAAACAATCTTTTAAATTCATCTTCAGCCTTTTTTAATGCAGAAATTGTGACATTGAGTTCCATAAATTCCTGTGTATAATAATTTAATTTATCCTTCATCCTGTAATATTCAAAAGTGTTTACTGCTATTGAAAAAGTATAGACAATTCCTGAAAAGCAGAATAATACTGCAAAAAAAATTCCGATAAAAGAAAGTTTAAAATTCAGAGGCTTATTTTTTGTGTGAGGAATTAACATTATTGTTACAGGAGTAAAAGCTTTTTTCCATAATTGCATAAACTTTTGAAATTTGAACACTTCAGCCCTCTCAGTGTTTCAGATGATAAATAGCTTATAGCTTTTAAGATTAATATTTTTTTGTGAAATAACTGTGATTTTAATCACAAAAATTTACTTTGTTATAAAAATTAATATCTATTACGATTAGAAAGCTGAACTATGCATCTTCCAAAGCTTCTCGTAAGGAGTATCTTGGGGCAGAAAGGATGCTACCCTCACCTGCTTCCAAGCAATTTGTAACATCATTAAATATTGGTGATTACTGGCTGAAAAAAAATTTTTTGCTTTAGACAACCACTTCAACCCGATTCCTATCCTTTTTCTTTGCTTCATACATATACATATTTCTGGTAAGGTATTCCACAATTTATTTCTTGCCTTCAAGTGTTTTTAATTGGATGGTGGCTGTGTCAATGGCATTACTGATATATATATTATCAGGATCGAACGTCAGCAGATTTTTCCAGATAGAAATTGCTTCCCTGATATTTCTTTTTCTGTATTGCTCGAGTCCTTTTTTCGAGACGCAAGTTCGGCACTCCGTGACCCTTGCATTCAGGAATTCTAAATCAAATGACAGTAAATGAGCGAAATTTTTAAAGTAAGAATAGTTCCTTTGTAAGGTATAGTAAGTTTTCCCTGCAAGGTTATAATCTTTTTTTTCAAATGCTCTGTCAGCAACACGTTTTATATTTTCAAGTGTTTTAAGATAGTTACTCAATAATTTCTGGTTTTCTGGATATTTAGCAAAAGAAAACCTGTACACATCTATTGCTCTGCTATAATCACCGATATTAAAGTCTTGTTTGGACTGCATAATTGTTCCCTCTACCTCTGCATCTTGTTTGTATAAATCTGTTTTCTTCAAATATGTGCAAGAAGAGAGTAATAAAAGCGATAAGACACCGAGCAAATATATTGTCTTTTTTGAAAATTGTATTGTCATTTTACTGCATAACATGATAGCTCTGGGACGAGACGATATTTTTCTCCTTTATTCTCATGAAGACCTTAATGAGATGGGGATTAAACTGTTTGCCGGATAAATCAATTAATTCCCTGAGTGCCTCCGTTTCGGGGAGGGCGTATCTATAAGGTCTTTCCGAAGTCATTGCATCAAATGCGTCGGCTATGGATATTATCGACGCGAAAAGCGGGATGTTATCTTCTCTCAGCCCATCGGGGTATCCTTTGCCATTATACCACTCATGATGATGCCTGACAGCAGGAATATACTTATGAAGAGACGAAGCTTTACTGAGAATCTCCGCGCCGTATTCGACGTGTTGCATCATCTCTTTGATCTCTGATTGATTAAGAATGGATGTCTTATGAAGTATTGAATCCGAAATTTTTATCTTTCCAACATCATGGAATAGACATGCAACTTCAAGATCTTCGAGTTCCTTTTTGCTTAGACCGATGGCGGTGCCAATCTTCAAAGATAAACGGGAAACCCTTTCAGAGTGACCATGAGTGTAAGGATCCCGAGCATCAATAGCTGCTGCAAGTACTTTAATTGTGGAGACATATGATTCTTCAAGATCACCTGCATATTTATCAATTCTCTCACGCTGTTCTGTTATCAATGCTGTCATCTCATTAAAATTTTCTATCAGTTTTCCCAATTCATCTCTTGAATAAACCTTGAGAGGTCTGCCCCTTTTACCTTCTTTGAGTTCATTTACACCAATGGAGAGTTCTTCGATCGGTTTTGTTATAAAAGATGAAATTATAATACTGCCGATTAAGCCTGTCAGGATGATAAAGGCGAAGGACTTCAGGATTCTGTTAATAGCTTTATGTTGTGCATTCATCAATACAGATTTGTTAACACCCAGCAGGATGGTCCCGAGTTTTTTATCCATAAAAATAATTGGGCTTGACACCTCGAAAATATTACCGGAATGCAAAGGAATTTCTTTTACAATAGTGCCATCAAGGCTCTTACTCGATACACGTCCTTCTGACATTCTAAATATCTCGCCATTTTTTTTAATATCGCTGTGGACTATTATCTTCATATCGTTATTGACAATTGCAATGTATTCAAGATCCTCATTTGAATCCTTTATTTTAAAAACAATGTTGTCAAGGCCCAGAATGTCCTTTGATATAAAGCTATGTCCTGCGGACACCGCGATACTTTTGCTCAATGATTCTGCCCTCTTGATAACCTCGCCAAGGATATGCTGTTTCATTATTCGAACTGTAGCCAGGTAAAAAATAAATGTGGTAACGATAAGAAGAATAAGCACAAAAAGGGAAACCTTGGATCGTAAGGTTTTTATAGGAAATCTAAAGGTTATATTTTCAAAAATAGTATGTAAATAATTCCAAACTATGAGCGTATATGAAATTGCTTTTGATATGAACGGTCTCATAACAAGAAACCTATGCATTGCACAGATTTTTAACTTTAATATGATACTCTTTGGCTTTTCTAATATTGTCCACCAGAGTTGAGTTATTAGACCATTCACTAAATGTCCTACGATTTCTTGTGTTAAAGAAGCAAAATTTATGCCATTACAACCCATAAGATAACCTTATCAGTTTAAAATAAAATTTAATTTTGGTCTTTAATAGGTAATAGTCGATGACAGTTATTGTCAATATCTGCTGATATATTTCGTCACATATGTCTTCACTCAGCGCGGGTCCTGTCCCCAGAAACCGGACCATCAATAAGTACCGGGGGGAACACCGGGAAGTATACGGGTTGATAACGGAAGCGAATTTATATGTAAGGCAGTCGATAAGTAGGCATATGACAAAGGCTGATCTTCCACGTTCTATCATTTACCTTTTAGAGACATTGATGCCTTGTTCCAAAACAGGCCCGACGATACTACGAAGCCGGAGACTTCTCCCGTATCGCAAACTTTTTTTCGAGGGCTGCAAGCTTTTCCATAATGCCCGTATACTCCAGCTCATTCATGGGCAGCATGGCGGCGCCGAAGAACCCCTGTCTCCTCATATCCATAGCCTTGTCCGCCACATGGTCCCGCACCCGGTCCCAGAAGGGATGGGCAAAAGCATCGACGGGCTCCGTTAATTTCCCATCCCGAATGCAGAACGTAGCGCAGCTCACCACTGAAGGCCCGTCAAAGTAGCTGACCGTAGTATTCAGCTTCACCGGCATGATCGGCATGTTGTGCGACCCGCGCATGCAGCCTGCAACGAAATGGCCGACTGCGAACGGCTGCAGGACTTCTCCGGTTGCGGGAAAATCCATCTGCGTCCGGACAAGCATGACCGGATCGTCCTTGCCTGTATACTTTCCCGCGATGTTGTGGAGCCTCGACGTTGCCACGGATACAGCCTGCGTTCCTGCCGCGCGCGACCAGACCGACTCTACCACGTACCGCTCAGGGTCGCGGAGCAGTGTGGCGATATCGTATAGGTCCTCAGGCGCGTTCAACTCGATGACCCGGTCGCCATCGGTATAATTCACGTCCATGATCACGAACTTGAATCCTTTTGCCAGCTTGGGCGAGAGCATCAAACCCGGCGTGTTCATGGCATCTGCAAAGGCGAGGTACAACGGAAAGTTGAAAGCACCCGGATCGGTTTTATCCGCTGCGAAAAACATAAAGGGTTCCCCGGGACGTTCATCGAACGCCATCTCCGTGACTGCGGGCCCCATACCGTGCACGTTGCCCGAGAAGGCGTCCTTCAATAGGTCCTGCCCAGCGCCATAAAGGCCTTGTGCTTTCGCCACTGCGGTCCCCGCAACGAAGGCGTCCCATGCAAGCTTATGGACCTGTTCGTTCCTCTCTCCCAACCTATGGGTCATGAGGATCGCTATATCATCGCCTGTGAAACTCACATAATTGTCGATGAGAAATCCTTTCCCTTTTTCCTGCACATGCTTTTTTACAGTCTCGATCAGCTTTGCCGAAGGCGCAATGTGGCCTCCCACAGAACCAATATCAGCCTTTATAACGCTCACCGTAATCTTCATAACAGCCTCCTTCATGAACAGGTTGTAAAAAATTATAAGATGTCAATACCCCTCAGTCCGGCCGGACAAACTTCATCCTAATTTTAATAATAGCACAGCGGGAGAGGATCAATAAGGAGGGATATAATATCCCTGATATGCCCACTTTATTGAATAATGACCTCATGATTTGGCATCCGAGCCCAGAAAAATTGACATTCAGTCCCTATGGTGTTTATATTTCTCAGAATAACTCTAATTAGTATAAAAATAATGTTAGGCTTTTTTAAAGGTATAATTATGAATTCAATACTTCCTATTATGAGATGTATTTGGGAGTTACCGCAAAACATTGTTGGTATCATCGTATGGTTGATCATACGACATAAAATTACAAGAGTAGAAATTATACATAAAAGATTATTTTTCCAGACACATAATTTTGGCATCAGTCTTGGTAGTTTTGTTTTTTGGTCGAATTCAAACGATGCAATAGTGTCAATAGCTCCCAAAAATAAAGAGCACGAATATGGACACACGATTCAATCATTGATTTTTGGTCCGTTATATTTGATCCTTGTTGGAATCCCATCAATTTCAAGAGTCGTTTATAGTTCTATTTATTACCGGCTAAACAAAATAAAATGGGCGAACTACTATAATGGATATCCTGAGAATTGGGCAGATAAGTTGGGAATGAAGCATTATTAATGCCTGACAAATCATAACGCGGAATTTGCTTTCAGCAAATCCGCTGATTTCCGGCGTTAGCTTTTAAAAAAAACTAATAACAATAAAAACACCCAACACCGAAAGTTCAAAAAACTTGACATGTAATTTCATATTAATACAAAATAATAAAATTAAATATATAAAAAATACAAATTTTCAGGGGTATAAAATGCCAATATATGAATATATCTGCACTAACTGTAACGAAATTTTTTCTCTCCTTCTGTGGAGCAGCGCGCCAAAAAGGGATATTACCTGTCCCAAATGTGGCTCAAAAGATGTTCAAAAGAAGCTTTCATCATTTAGCTGTTCCTGTTCGGTTAATCCGGGAAATTCATCTGGTGGTTCGTCCTCAGGATTCGGTGGAGGTGGTTGAAGGCCTTCTTTCTGCTAAACCTTGAGTTTAGCCAAATACTTAAAAAGAGGACATTTTAAAGGAGAGCAATTATGAGCAGGATTGGAGAATTTGAAAAAACAATAGTGGCGGAACCTATTGAGGAACCACTGCCTGTGGAAAAGACACCACAAAAGGTTCCGGAAAAACCTGCAACAGAACCTCTGGAGGTGTCACCATAAAAGAAGTGAAGGAGTCTGTAGCTCCTGATTATGTGACTCCGGTTACTGGATGGCGGTTCTGGAAAATCAGGAAAAGCCCAAAAGACGGCAACCTGTGGCTTAAATCAGTTATTCGGAATGACTTATGGCCGCCAAAGGAAAAATTTGAAGCGCAGCGTGTATCTAAAGGAGTAAGTCAAACCGGAGTTCCTCCAGAAACTCATTCTAAGTGTGGTATATATGCCTATAAAACTTCTCGCAATGCACTCGAAAATCTCGACCGTTGTTGTTATCGGGGCTCTTTTTTAGGAAAAGTAAACCTCTGGGGAGTAATCCAGAAGCATGAACTCGGATACAGGGCCCAATATGCTTATCCGGTTTCTATTAATATGGGCATCTGCTGCATGTGCAAACAGATTGTTCAGCTTAGCTCGGAACCTTTCGCAATAGGCTGGGCAGCCTATCACTTCTCAGAGTCATTTTCCGTAAGCGGGTTTCTTTGTGAAGTCTGCAATGAGAAGTATTATTCTGCTAACATTGAAACCAGTTATAAGGAATTGGTACAACTCACATCACGATATGGCATTACAATCGAATAATTCCCCATCCCAGATTAATCTTACACTATCAAGACGGAACATAGTATTTTCACTCATTCTCGGTCTTCGACCTCCGAGGTATTTTGCCTCACCCCCCTTATATTCCCCCCTTATTAAGGGGGGATGAAGGGGGGTTACTTGAATATCGGCAAAATAAAGCCGCTCAAATACTATATCCTGTCAATACTCGGTAAGATTTATGAATAGAATGGGCTATATCGCCTGCATTAACCGGGTTAAACTATTCCCTGCTTCAGGATATCATGCAAGTGAATGATACCGATGGGTTTTCCTTCTTCATCTGATACGACGAGAGCTGTTATGGAATAGCTTTCCATAATGGATAATGACTTCGCAGCAAGCTCATCTCCGGATATTGTCTTAGGGTTTTTTGTCATCACTTCACCGGCGGTCATCTCAAAAAGTTTTCCACCCCATTTTTCCAGTCCCCTCCTGACATCTCCGTCTGTTATTATCCCTGCAACTTTACCTTCTGAGTCTGCGATAATAGTGTGACCGAGCCTCTTTGAGGACATCTCTATCAAAGCTTTTGACATGGGGATATCAGGTTTAACCACTGGTAGATTCTCACCTGTATGCATGAGGTCTTTTACTTTTATTAAAAGTTTTTTACCAATGCTTCCCCTGGGGTGGAAGAAGGCAAAGTCCTCTTCTTTTAATCCTCTTTTTAAAAGCAGGGCAACTGCAAGGGCGTCACCCATTGCCATGGCTGCTGTTGTGGACGCTGTCGGAACAAAAGCTATAGGACATGCTTCTTCTTTAACTGATACATCAAGGATGACATCGGCTGATTTTGAAAGTGTGGAATTCTGGTTTCCTGTTATAGAGATTATTCTGACATTATATCTTTTCAAAAAGGGTATAAGACCAAGAATTTCCTCTGTCTCACCACTATTAGAAATCGCAATGATAACATCATGTGACGTGACCATTCCAAGGTCTCCATGACTTGCCTCTGCAGGATGGAGAAAAAATGCAGGTGTGCCGGTTGACGCAAGTGTTGCTGCGGTCTTCCTTCCTATAAGCCCTGACTTGCCCATACCGATGACAACAACCCTGCCCTTGCTTCCATAAATAATCTCAACTGCCTTTTCGAAATTGCTGTTGAGTTTCTCAATCAATGAATAAACGGCTTCTGCTTCTGTCTTTAAAACCTTCCTTGCTATGTCAAGAATGTTTTCCATATATATTACTATTTAAATAATTTTAATTATTTTTTAGTAATTCACTGATAGCCTTAACATTGAAAAGTATTTTCTCCAATTCATCCAGCTTTATCATGTTAGGACCATCACATAATGCCTTATCCGGCTCTGGATGAACTTCCATAAAGAGGCCGTCAATGCCTGCTGCAACTGCTGCTCTTGCCAGTGGTGCTGCAAACTCCCTCTGCCCGCCCGAGCTTTTTCCCATTCCACCTGGAAGCTGAAGGCTGTGAGTAACATCGAAAACAACGGGGTATCCAAAAGACCGCATAACTGGAAATCCCCTGAAATCCACAACAAGATTATTATATCCGAAAGATGTACCTCTCTCTGTAATAAACAGGTTTTCATTCCCTGTTGAAATAAATTTATCAATAATATTCTTTACATCCCATGGGGCAAAAAACTGCCCTTTCTTGATATTTACAGGTTTGCCTGTATTCGATGCTGTAATAATTAAATCAGTCTGCCTGCATAAAAAAGCAGGGATCTGGAGGGCGTCAAGGACATCTGAGGCAGGTTTGACTTCTTCGACTGTGTGCACATCAGAGATAACCGGGATATTGAATTTGCTCCTCACATCAGAAAGTATCCTTAAACCTTTATTCAAACCCGGTCCTCTGAATGAAGACAGAGACGTCCTGTTTGCCTTGTCATATGAACTCTTGAATAAAAGTGGAAGGCCGGTTTTATTACATATTTTTTTCAGAGTCTCTGCAGTATAAAATACAATATCCTCGTTTTCGATAACGCATGGGCCTGCGATAATTAAAAGTGAATTGTTTCCACCAAACTTTATGTCTGATATATTTATTTCCCCTGTCAATCTTTAAGCACCCCTACTTTCTTTCTTCTGTATTAATAGCCACATAAGGGAACAAGGATCTTTTTTCTCTAATAGACGCTGCAATGAATGCCCTGAATAAAGGATGCGGGTCAGTAGGCCTTGATTTAAACTCGGGGTGGAACTGACATCCGAGGAACCATGGATGATCTTCAATCTCAATTATCTCTACAAGCTCACCGTCAGGACTTAAGCCGCTGATCCTTAACCCGTGCCTTTTGAGGATGTCCCTGTAAGCATTATTAAATTCATACCTGTGTCTGTGTCTCTCTGAAATCTCTTTAACACCGTATGCCCCTGAGGCATGGGTATCTTCTTGAAGTATGCATGGATATGCACCGAGCCTCATAGTACCGCCTTTATGCGAGTTCTCTGTGCGTTCCTCTATCTTTCCTCTTCTGAAGTCATACCATCTTTCCATAAGATAGATGACAGGGTCTTTTGTATTTAAATCAAATTCTGTGCTGTTAGCAGATAGACCGCAGAGATTCCTTGCAAACTCTATCACTGCACACTGCATTCCAAGACATATCCCGAAGTACGGTATCTTTTTCTCACGTGCGTATCTTACAGCCCTTACCTTCCCTTCAATTCCCCTGTAGCCGAATCCTCCAGGTACAAGAATTCCATCAGCATCCGATAAATACCTTTCAGGTCCCTGAACTTCTATTTCTTCAGAATCAATCCACTGCAGGTTAACACGGGCATCATTGGCGATCCCCCCATGGATAAGGGCCTCCATGAGGCTCTTATAAGAGTCCTTCAGCCCTGTGTATTTTCCAACTATTGCTATATTGACCTCATTTCTGGGTTCCTTTATCTTCCTTACTATATCTTTCCAGAGTGAGAGGTCCGGTTCGCTCCTGTTCAGGTTGAGCTTCCTGTCAATAAGATTATCAAGCCCTTCATTATGCAATATGAGAGGAACTTCATAAATGGTTTCAACATCCCTTGCTGAAATAACCGCATCTATGTCAAGGTTGCAGTGAATGGCTATTTTCTTTTTTGAATCAGGAGGAAGGGAGATTTCAGTCCTGCATAAAAGTATGTCAGGCTGAATACCTATTTCCCTGAACTCCTTGACGCTGTGCTGAGTTGGCTTTGTCTTGAGTTCACCTGCTGTTTTCACATAAGGAATGAGTGTAAGATGCATATAAAGTACATTTTCTCTCCCCACGTCATACCGCAACTGTCTTATGGCCTCAAGGAATGGAAGGCTTTCGATATCTCCGATGGTTCCCCCGATCTCTACAATTGCTACATCATAGTCGTCGCTTACAGTTTTTATTGCACTCTTAATCTCGTCTGTTATATGAGGGATAACCTGAACCGTCTCTCCCAAATATTCACCCTGTCTCTCTTTTGTTATTACATTGTAATAAATCTTCCCTGTTGTATAGTTGTTAACCTGCGATGTCCTTATTGAAGTAAACCTTTCGTAGTGCCCGAGGTCGAGATCTGTTTCTGCACCGTCATCCGTGACAAATACCTCACCATGTTGAAACGGACTCAATGTCCCGGGATCAACATTTATATAGGGGTCTAATTTCTGGAGTGTGACTTTCAAACCTTTTGCCTCCAGGAGAGCACCGGTAGCAGCTGCTGCAATCCCTTTGCCCAGTGCTGAAACAACACCACCTGTTACAAAGATGTACTTAGACATTTTTTCACCTTCTCCAGATCTTCAGGGGTATCAACCCCGTATATTTCGAAATACGTCTCTTTTGTTTTGATCTTCAGCCCGTTTTCAAGGGCACGCAGCTGCTCAAGCTTTTCTATCTGCTCCAGTTCTGCGGGCTGCATTCCTGCGAATGAAAGGAGGATTTCTCTCCTGTAGCTATAAATACCTATATGCTTATAACAATTGAAATTTCGAATTTTGAATTTTGAATTTCGAATTTCCCATTCATCCCGATGATATGGTATCGGGGCTCTTGAAAAATAAATTGCAAATCCCTCTTTATCAAAAACGACTTTAACTATGTTTGGGTCGGTTATTTCAAGAGGGTCTCCGATTTTCTTTACAAGAGTTCCTATAGAGGCTCTTTCATCATCAAGGATGGTAATAACATCATCAATCATTTGAGGACGTATGAGGGGTTCATCAGCCTGCACGTTTACAATTATATCATAATTGACAGATCCAGCGACTTCAGCTACTCTATCTGTTCCGGAAGGATGTTTTTTATCGGTCATTACCGCCTTGCCACCGAATAAATGCACTTTCTCAAATATATCTTCACTATCAGTTGCCACAATCACATCGTCCGCAAGACGTGACAGTTTGGAGTTTTCATAAACATGCTGTATTAAAGGCATTCCCTTAAGGAGATAAAGGGGTTTTCCCGGAAAACGGGTCGAATCATAACGGGCGGGAATTATGACTACAGAAGTCATTCAGTTTATTTTTATTATATAATGCCTTACAATATCTTGACAATAGTTTTTTATACAAAGTATATTTTACGGAGTTGATTTAACCCGGAAATGCATTATTGGGTTAAGTATTATGATCACTTATTTATTTGAAGGAATAAACATTTTTGGAATTTTCAAGTATTGCAAGACATATAATTATATCAGCATTTCCAATTCTAATAGCTATTACATTTCATGAGCTTTCGCATGGCTTTGTAGCAAACAAATTGGGTGACCCGACAGCCAAGATGATGGGCAGGCTTACATTGAATCCACTTGCCCATATTGATCCTATCGGAACAGTACTGATGCCCCTAATGCTTATCATATTTACAAATGGCCAGTTTGTCTTTGGATATGCAAAACCGGTCCCCATAAATCCGATGAATTTCAAACACCCCAGAAGAGACATGGCTATCTCGGCAGCTGCAGGTCCTGTAACGAATATAATGCTTTCATTTGCAAGCATTATAATTCTAAAATTTTTCCTTCTGCCTTTAGCACTTATTTTGCCTGAGACAATTAGTTCAACCGTGATGATACCGTTAATAATGATCTTCAAAGCCAGTGTTGTAATTAACGTAGTGCTTGCAGCATTCAATATGATTCCGATCCCTCCGCTTGACGGGGGCAGGGTTTTAGTAGGTATCCTTCCATACAAGCATGCTATCTCATTCAGCAGGATAGAACCGTTTGGGTTTTTAATTGTTATTTTATTGATTTTTACGGGAATAGCCCATTATTTTGTTGTTCCCCTGGTAAATCTCTTTTTGCGTATTCTGCAATTATTTTAGAATAATGGTTAGATATATAAAAAAAGTCAGGAGTTGTGAGTTTACATATGAATAAAGAACGTGTACTGAGCGGTATGCAGTCGAGCGGCAAATTACATCTTGGCAATCTTGTGGGAGCCCTTCAGAACTGGGTGAAACTTCAGGACAAGTATGATTGTTATTATTTTGTTGCAGACTGGCATGGTCTTACGACAGGATATGCAGATACATCATCCATAAAAGAATATACAAAAGATATCCTGATCAATTTTCTGGCAGCAGGCCTGGACCCTGAAAAATGCACTATATTTATACAATCAAGGGTTATCGAACATGCAGAACTTCATCTGCTACTTTCAATGGTAACTCCTGTCGGCTGGCTTGAAAGGGTTCCCACTTATAAAGAAAAACAGATAGAATTACAGGACAGAGATTTATCTACATACGGGTTCCTTGGGTATCCGCTGCTACAGACTGCTGATATTATAATATACAGAGCAAAGTATGTGCCTGTGGGCATTGATCAGGTTCCCCACCTTGAGATAAGCAGGGAGATTGCCAGAAGATTCAACTACCTTTATAAGGAGGTCTTCCCTGAACCGGAGGCTTTGCTAACAGAATTTCCCAAAGTAGTCGGGACAGACGGAAGGAAGATGTCAAAAAGCTATGACAATGCTATTTATCTTTCTGATGACCCAAAGGTAGTGGAGCAGAAAATAAAGACAATGGTAACCGATCCTGCGAGGGTTAAGAAGACAGACCCGGGGACCCCTGAGTTGTCGCCTGTGTTTCATCTTCACAAAATTTTCTCTTCTGAGGAAGAACAACAAGAGGTGGCAAAAGGTTGCAGGACAGCAGGCATGGGCTGTATTGATTGTAAAAAAATCCTTATTAAGAATGTCTTTAAAGCTCTTGAGCCTATATGGAAAAAGCGTAATGAACTCATGAATAATACCTTTCTTCTTAATGATATTGTGGATAAAGGAACAAATAAAGCCAAAAAGGTTGCAGGCGATACCATGCAACTCGTCCGCAAGGCAATCGGATTATATTAGTTTTTGATATAAGTATCTTATGTCCGTATTTATGTTCCGTAAATATTTAAAATGGTGCAATTATTAAAAATTTTTTAATTCTCGACAGGGAGGTAGACTATGCCTAAATGGGTTATAGATCCCGATCATTCGGTAGCGGCTTTTGTCATCCGTCACATGATGGTAGCAAATGTGCGGGGCCAGTTCAATAAAATAAACGGTATTATCCACTTTGATCCTAATGATATTAATAACGCTTCAGTTGAGGTATCGATAGATGCAAACGGCATTTATACAGGAATTCAGAAACGGGATGACCACCTCCGCAGCCCTGACTTTTTCGATGTTCAAAAATGTCCGCAAATAACCTTTAAGAGCAAAAAAGTAGAGGCCGGTGTAGGAACCAGGTTCAGGGTAATCGGTGAGTTAACTATTCATGGGATAACAAAAACAGTTGCCCTCGATGTTGAATGTACCGGCCCGGAGAAAAGTCCTTATGACGAGACCACTATGGGCTTTTCTGCGATAACCAGGCTCAACCGTGAAGACTTCGGAATGACATGGAATGTAGCTCTGGGAAGTGGAGGTATCATGGTAGGGAAGGATGTTCAGATTAATCTTGATATTGAGGCTGACCTTTCCTGACCACCTCAATTTTCGGGATTAAAGGTTGGGCATTTAATACCTTCAAATACATAGCGAACTCTGTTCCAATAGTTGATACGCTAACCCGTCATTCCCGCTTGCCCTGTTAGAAATAAACTTTCTAACAGGGCTTGTCGGGA